>JBGAWP010000100.1:0-12183 GCA_044227505.1 Chitinophagales bacterium
TGAAAATGCTTTGATGTTTATGATGGAAAACAAATTTGATAAAAGTCTGGAGATCATTGATGAGCTTATTGATACCAAGGATATTGACCTTCGTAAAGATATACAGGCAAACGTTAGGATCGTATATTTGATATTGCACTTCGAGCTGGAGAATAATTTATTACTTGACAGTTTAACACGATCAGTGAAGAGGTATCTTCAAAGTAATGAATTCTATTTCGAAACCGAACGTATATTTATTAAATATTTTAATAAGTTGATCAATGCTGTAAACAAATCTGAAAAATTGATTTTGCTTACTGAACTGCGTGATGGTCTTGAACGATTATTTAAAGAAAATGATAAAGAGCGAGTTGCATTTGCAAATCTCAATTTAATAAGGTGGTTTAACTCAAGAATATCAGGGGTTCCATTTATCGAATTATTAAAAAAGGTGAATTAACTCAACTTACCGAATTTATTCGTCAACACAACATTTGCATTTTGCATGACTGCGTTCCCATGACCAAAAACAGCAATATTAAAAGGAAGTGCTGCAACTTTATGGATAGATTCAATACCAACTTTTCTACTTTCATAAACGGTGCTCAATTTTAAACCCATCATATTAGAGCAGATATCACCAGCAAATAAAAGATCCATACTTTTTATATATAAACACACATGACCGAGTGAATGCCCGGGAGTATGAATAATTTCAATACCGCCTGCTAAAGGCAAATTAAAATTATGTTTTAATTCTACATCAATATCTACCACATCGTTTTTATTTGCTGATCTTTTGATGAATAAATGGTATAAAATTTTATTTAAAATTTCGGGAGATACCTCATGTGGCAATCTCCCTGCCAATCCTTGTCGAATGAGTGCAGCATCTTCAAAATGCATATATGTTTTTGCTCCGGTAATTTTTACAAGATCGGCAAGCGCTCCTGCGTGGTCGGGATGACTATGTGTAAGGATGATATGTTTAATATCAGAAACCTGCTTATTTATTTGTTGGAGCGCCGTTAATATTTTGGTGTGATCATTTTTAAAACCGGTATCAATTAAAATCACCTGGTCTTCATCGATTAAAAAAAATGCATTAACAGGTCCGAGGGGAATCTGATATAGGTGTTCCGTTATTCTTTTGAGGCCCATTGGATAAATTTTAACAAAAATAAACAGGAAACTGACAATTGATAATTACCTAATTGAAGTCTTGAGAAATTTTGAATTAAGGTTTACTATTAACAGGCCTGTATAATGTGACATTGAGGCAATTAAATAAATACCTGCCCAATTAATTTTTCCCATTTGCTCATTAAAATCTGGTGCAATGCACAACTTTACCTTTGAATTCGAATTGCGAACCTTCTTTATCCAAAAGTGATTTTTGAAGTGATTCGTCAGATAGAAATTCATCTAAATATTTTTGGACCGCTTCGGAACCTATTGTTATAGGCTTTCCATCACTGATTGCAGATGTTATGTATGAATGTAACAAATTTTCATATTGATTAATAAATAAATGATTAGTTGCAAAAAGATCTGTTGCGATTATCTCATTTCCTGTTACCGCAACAACTCCAATTATCGTTTTATCATTTTTAAACAAAGTATTAAAATGATCAAGATATTTTTTTAAAGTATCTTGAAATACTGTAGTGTTTTCCAGTTGATTGTAAGTTCCTGTTCCACTTGATGCTCCGTTTTGTGAGGTTACAATCGCAACTTCATCCCATACTTCGCTCTGATTTTTTTTAACAATGGCTGCTTCCCTTACATCAGTGCTTACAACTTTGGCAGTTTCTTCAAATACCGGGGCCTTAGTCGAATATTCTAACACCATACCATTTTCCTGTGAAAAATCATTAACCCCTTCTCTATTGCTTCCTGCAAATCCCGCCGACCATCTTCCATGTTCCACACAAAATGCACCTACATCAACCTTTTCGCCGGGAGCCAGAATAAAATCCTGCGCTATGATACGATCCTGTTTTCCACCTTTAACAATTTCTCCCGCCATAACATATATTGAATCGGTCGACAAATTTTCAGCAAATAAGGTATTTACCGTTCCTGAGCCGCTCACTTCGGTTACTACGATTTTTTTCTCCTCAACGGCATCTTCCAAAACGGTATAATCACCAATATTCTCGTGCAGAGCTAAAAATACATCGTTAGCCCTAACAGGATACAATCTCAAATTTCCGTAGGTATAGGCATTTTCGGAGCCGTATTCTGCTTTAAGATTAGTAGAATTGTATTGAGCAAAAACAGATGTAGTTAATGATACTACAAAAAGACAGAGCAGTAACTTATTCATATGCGTGGTTTTTGTGAATTAAAAAAATAATAAACGAAGCCACAAAGCCTGTTATTGCCGACCAATTGTCATAATTATATGATATTTCGAAAACTTTTGTTAATCTTTTAAAATAAAGCAGAAATTAAGTTACAACTGGCAGTTTCTGATTTGCCTCCGGTTTCATCCATACAAGGAATAAAAAAACCCACAACAATTGTATGAAAATTCATACAATTGTTGTGGGTTTTATCTTTATTCAATTTATTTTATCAGTGTTATATTCCCTTTAAAAGTTGTTGTAACTCCATTTGTAAAAGTAAGTTCCGTAACAAATGCATACACCCCTTCGTTTATTTCTTTGCCAGCCATAGTTCCATCCCATCCTTCACTTTCTGATCCTTCCGGTATGTTTTCTTTATAAAAAATTAATTCGCCCCAACGGTCAAATATCATCAATTTTTTTACCATGGTAAGATTATATCCATAAGCAAAGAAATAATCATTTATATTATCTCCATTTGGAGTGAATGTATTTGGAATAAATACACCATTTCCCGGATTTGGCAATACCGTTACAAACATATTATCACTTGCGATACAACCATTTACATTCACTGAATTAATTGTATATGTAATGGACTCCAGTGGATATGCATTTGTTGTTGGACAATAATCACAAATTATCTGTGTTGGAGGTGTCCATAAATAATCGCCGCCGGATTCACTGTATAATACTGCAGGTTCTCCGGAATAAATTGTTGTATCACCCCATGCATCAGCAAAATTTTGATCAACACTAATAAATACCGTTGCTGAAGATGTACATCCATTTGCATCGGTATAGGTATAATCAATAGGATATGGGCCGCCTACTCCTGCAGCTGCCGGATCGAAGGTTGTTCCGGTGATTCCGGTCCCTGTATATACACCGCCGTATGGAGAGGCATATAAAGTAAATGGAATATCTTCCAAACAAACAATATCGTCAATTGGGAAATTAATTACCGGCAATGGATTAACAATGAGATTAGTTGTAATAATTGAATCACATCCATCTACAGTAATATAATTACTTAGGTAAGTTCCGCTTGTGCTCACATTAATTCCACCTGGAAGTGTATATATTTCTCCCTCGCATATTTGAGCATTAACAACAGGAAAATAAACGGGATCAACAGTAATTGTTGTGGTAATAACAGAATCGCAATCGTGTATAGTAGGAAGTGTGGTAACATATACACCGGCTGCACCTGTTGTAGTTCCATCGGGCAAAGTATATATTTCCCCGGAACAAATGGATACGGAAATAGGAACAGCATAAATTGGAAATACCATTAGATGTGTTGTGATAATGGAATCGCATCCTGCGGCAGTAATTAAATTAGAAACGTAGGTGCCTGTAATTCCTGTAACGGTTCCATCAGGTAAAACAAAAGTTTCGCCTGTACAAATTGATTCATTTTGTATTCCGGTATAAACGTCGTTAACATCCAGAATAGTTGTAATAATTGAATCGCAACCATAAGGAGTTGGAAAATTCAATACATAGGTTCCTGAAACTCCTGCAACACTTCCGTCGGGTAAAATATAGGTGTCACCGTCGCATATTGACGCATTTATTGTGGTTGAAGATGCAGTGTGCACAGCTAAATTTGTTGTGATTACAGAATCGCAACCGGCAGCTGTAAGAAAATTATTTACATAGATTCCGGAAGTTGTAACAACAGTTCCATCAGGAAGTGTATAGGTTATATCATCACAAATATCTGCATCAATAACAATATCATAAGTAGGATTAATAACAACAGTTACATCATAGGTTGATACACCGCAATATAAACTTGTGACAGTATTGGTAACTGTATAGGTACCCGGAGCTGAAGCACTGACGAATATAGTGCCGGTGGCTGGATTGATTGACAATCCCGGGGGTGACGAAGTAAATGTACCGGGTGTTCCTCCTCCTGGAAATAGAGGAGATTTATCCGGTTCATCCACACAATAAGGAGAGCCGAGATAAGCGAAATTTGCAACCGGATCTTCACCCACAATTAAGATAAATGAAGATGGTACACAATCAATCACTGCTCCATTGGTAATAGTATAGGTTCCGGGTTCAGAAAGACTCAGATCAATTTCACCGGTAACATCATCAATAATAAGACCAGTCGGAGTGGCAGTGAAAACACCGGTATCTGCACCGGGGTCAATAATTGGAAATGGGTTTGGTTCATCCTGACAATAAATGGAATCCGGATAGGAAAAATCGCCGGCAATTACACCAACATAATTATAGAGATAATCAAATATATTTTGCCGCATGTTACGGGCATTTGTAAAAGGAGAATGCCATCCTGTTACAGTCATACTTCCAAATATCACACAACCCGCACCCCAATGTTTTTCTGCTGCGGCAATATTGGTTGAAAATGCATCCTTTATTAAAGTAGTTAAACAGGTTCCGGTGATCTTTGCGTGTGTGAAAGAGGTTCCTGTCCAGGAAGTGCCGGCAGGAGTGTATGGACCTAAAAAGATTGGGTGTGTAACTATTGCTGCAACACAATTCGACATGTACACACCGGGTGTGTAATCCAATAGAGTTCCATCAAATCCAAAATTTATATCACCACCCTCGTTTGGAGCGGCATTAAGAAAAAGGGAGCCTCCGTTATAAACCCAGTTTTCGATGGCTGTCATATTAACCAGAAGGAAATCTTTGAGGTCAATAGCATGGTTATCTCCTCCTTCCAAAAAAACAAATTTTGAAGTTGGACCAAATGCAACTGCCGGATCCACGGTTGTAAAATACCCCGAATTCCATCCCCCAACACCAAAAACATTATCCATTTCGGTGATATTGGTATTCAATACAGGGCACCAGGTCCATGGTTCAGGGGCTGTTCTGCGGATGTACCAAGCTTCAGTTGCTTGCGAAAACCCGCTATAGGAGCTCACAATGGCAATGATGATCAATATAAATTTTCGTAGTGTGTGCATTATAGTTGGTTTTTCCTGGGGCTTAGGTTAACCGAAATAAGCATCTAAAATAAGAAACTTTTTTACAAAGTATATAGGTGAACCAACAATTTATGCACGATTATCGGTCCCCGGGGTTTAAAAATTAAATATTAAGGGCATTCCAAAGAGATCTTTAAATAATTTAGCAACAATTTTAAAGAGGGGATAAATATGGAGAGGTAATTAAAAATACCAAAGACCCTGTAATTAATTTACAGGGTCTTTGGAGATAAATTTATTATTATTATTGTACAACAACTTTTGCGGTTTCAACAAATTTGCCATTATAAAATTCAATTAAATAAATTCCTTTTGCCTGATCTGAAAGATCAACATGTTCGGTAAAAAGATCCACATCTTTTAATTTGGCAGAAGAGTAAATTACTTCTCCAACAAGGTTGCGGATAAGAAAATATTTATCTGAAATTTCATTGGTATGATAATACACTTCAAAATTTCCTAAATTCGGATTTGGATAAACAGATATCACATTATTTTCTAATGTTATTGGCACATCTTTTAATCCACCGATGGTACAAGGATCCACTTGTGCTTTAAATGCACAGTTCGCCGCAGCCTGAAAACCTACGTTAAGTTTAACATAATTTTCCGCTTCATAAAGAACATCATTTGTGCTTACACCTGAAATTGTGGCTGTTGATGCGATATAATCACCGTTTAAATATCCTTTAACACCAACGTGTGAGCCAGACAGAGTTGCAGCAGCAGGACAATTCACAGTAAAATAATGATAATAAAATTTTCCCTGATGTGTTACTCTAATTTTATAAGTACCTGTTGCATATCCCGTAAGAGATTCTGTAAATGCGAATATTTCCTTATAATAATTTGAAGCTGCTATCCAGTCCATATCCTCGAGGATTATTCCAGCACTGCTTATAATATCAACATCAAGATCATCACCTACAAAAAAATCGCGCATTGCTACTGTTATGATCAAAACTTCTGCAGTTGTAAAGTGGTTAGAAAAATTAACTGTTTCATTACTTCCCGCTTCATATTCAGCACAGGTTTTAAATACAGGCAATGCATTATGTGTTGAAACTCTTAATACTTCAGGTTCATAATAGGGTATTTGATCTATCCATCTGCTTTCTGTAAGATCATCATTACATCCTTCCGGATCGTACCAGGGCTCATCGTATTGACTGCCTTCAGTGGGTCGGAATTCGAAGTGAATATGCGGTGCGGATGAATTTCCGGAACTCCCCATTTTACCGAGGTATTGACCTGCCACAACATAATCATCCACTTCCAGGTTAGCAACCGTTCCGGTTTTCATATGTGCATATACAGTGATAGACATATCATCATGTAAGAGTGCAATAAAATTTCCATAATACCCGCCATTAAATGGTTCGTAATTAAATTCATGAGGCTCATCGCAATTTCTGTCAACAGTATTTCCTTCATACATATGAATTACCTGTCCATCAGCTGCAGCAATAATGTCCACACTTTCGTCATCCATCATTTGCCAAGGGAAGGGATAAGGCACGATATCGGCGCCATTGTGTCCATCATAATTTTTGGCGCCTCCAAAATAGTAATCATCAAAAAATGCGGTATTGCATTGCCAATCAAGACGTTCATATTCATCATGATCTAAATCGGCAAAATTTCCGATGTAGAAATAGGAATTCACACCTTCTATAGCCTGATATTCCGGAGTCATTCTTAATGGCCAGGCAAATTTTACTTCTCCACCCATTTTCGCAGCAAAATCTGCATGTAATTTACCTTCACTGCGAAGTTTTGCAATATTTTTTTCAATTGCCGGCTTCATATATTCCTGATAATTTTGTTCTGTAACACATTCAAGATGTGGCTTATCGCCACCTAATACCTGCACAGTTTGGGCAAAAGCATTGTATGTTCCTATTAATAAAACGGTGCAAAGCAACCATTTTATTTTATGTTCAATTCGTTTCATTTTCTTGTATTTAAGAATAGTGAACAATTATTTTTTTAATGCTTCCAGCTCTGATTTCAATATTTCATTTTCCTTTTTCAGGTCAATCATATAAAGTGTTAACTCTTCAATTTTTTCCATCATAAGCTGTTGCATTTGTCCAACATTCAAACCTTCAGATTCAACTTCAGCTGCTGTAGGAATACCAGGAAGATGATTATTTTTCAGAATAAATTGTTCTACTTCCAGAAGAGATGCTAATTTATAATCAGGTTTAAAAACATAATCAGGCCAAGGGCTTAATTGAACAAGCAATTCTTCGCAAACAACTTTACCATCCACACTTAATTTATATCCTGCTTTTGGAACAACAGTTGTGCTTCCCATAACAATATCGCCATTATCATTAATATACATTCTGTTTACACCATTCGTGCGCAAAATAACTTTTCCATCGTCGTTGGCGGCATTCAATGCAAGCATAATATCCTCACCATCAGCTCTAACATAACCAACATCTTCGCCACCACTTACCATTTGAATATAAGGATCAGTTCCTTGGACTGTTAGTGTCTGGTCATTTCCTTCCACTACCAGATCTCCATCAAAAAAACCTGCATAATTTGTTGAAGCACCACTAGCTTTCGCCCAGATACCATAATTTGTTGTTCCAGCGCCTACACTTTTTGCAACGACACCATAATTACTTATTCCGGTAGAACTATTATTTGCATATACCCCGGCAGAACTTACGGTGGTAGATGCATTACCCCAAACTCCTGAATGTGAAACCGGTGCATCTAAAAATATTAATCCTGTGGTATTATATCCTAAATTTCCATTTGCATGTATTGTTGTGGTGGCACCTGAAATTGTTTGATCAACACCATACACTGCGATATCTTCTGAACTAAATGCTGATAATCGATTTCTGAAAGTTGCTTTTGCATTTGTATTAAAATCTCCCATTGCAATTCTTCCACTTTCATCACCAATAGAACCTGTAATTAAAGCGGAACCATCCCATTTCGAAATTTTATTTAATGTATTAACTCCTACCTGAGGATCAGTTTCTGCACCTGCAGTAGGTGTGGTTGCAACCCACGAAGTGCCATTCCATTGCATTACCTGTCCTGAAATTGCGCCCATAGCACTTAGATCAGCTGCTGCAATTGTTCCATTTAAAATATCGGTGGAAGATACTGTTCCATCAGCAATTTCTGTTGATCCCACTGCGCCACTTCCAATCTGCAAATTATTATACAATCCTGTAACATCTCCTGCATGATTAGTTGCTGTTGTTATATCATCTGCAGCATTTACATCACCTGTATTAGAGATAACAGTTCCTGTGATATTAATTCCGGTTCCTGCAGTATAAGTTCCACCACCTCCACCTGCAGTAGTTTGAGTTGAACCATCCATAAATTTAATTGCATTCACATAAACCTCGTTCCAGTTTAAAAGTGATGAACCGAGGTCCAATGTATTGTTTGCATTTGGTGTTAAATTTTGATTAATTGCTGTACCTCCTGCACCTAAATTCGACAAACTTGTGTTTGCTCCTTTTGTTGAAATTGCTGTCCAACCTGCTCCTGTAAAGTAATAAAATCCCGGAGTTGAATTTGTTTGAAAAATAAGTAATCCCGTTGCAGGTGCTGCAATTGCATCGCGCTGTGCTTTGGTCATTCGCGGTGCCAACAAACCCTGCGTTGTTGATTGCATTTCCACAATGGAGGATGCGTTGGGGGTAATGGTTCCAACACCTGCACTTCCTGTTAAAGGAAATGTGTTTGTTTGTGCGGATAATTTTATTTGTGTGATAACAAATAAAATAAACATGATTGTAATCAGTTTTTTCATATTATTATTTTTAGGTAAAAAATTAAATTATTAAACCCAAAGGTATCGCGGGTGAGAGAGGTGTAATATACCACAATAAGGGGAGAAAAGGATCATTATTAACCTTGCGAAGTTCGGTTTTCGTATTCAATTGGGCCACTGGCGTAACTACAAAAAAACTTCATATTGAAAAATAAAAATAGCTCTACAAAAAAATTGTAGAACTAGATGCTGATCAGATGTTTACTGAATTACAACTTTTTCAATTTCTATTTGTTCGCCGTTGTGAAATTCAATAAAATACATTCCTTTAGGTTCTTCAGTCAAGGAGATATTTTCAAAAAATTCATTTACGCCATTTAATTTAGCGGAAGTATAAATAATTTCACCGAATAGGTTACGCATAACAAAATATTTGTCTGATGCTACCTCTGAATAATATTGCAAATCAAAATTGCCGAAATTCGGGTTCGGGTAAATATTCATTTGAGCAAAATCATCCTCTTTTATTATCGGTTCATCTTGCCGAATTCCAGGCACCGTGCAATCGTCAATTCTGACATGCAATTTTGAGTTGGAGGAAGCTGTAAAACCGGGATTCAATAGAACATAATTTTCTGCTTCATAAAAAACATCATTGGTACTGATTCCTGAAATAGTTGCTGTGGAATTAATATTATCTCCTGCGATCCATCCTTTATTACCGGTGGTTGCTCCACTTAATGTATAGGTAGGTGTACATCCAATGGTAAAATAATGATTATATGTTTTACCATCATGAATAACTCTTAAACGATAGGTTCCATTAGGGTCACCTGTCATAGCTTCCATATCATTAAATACCCAACCGTAGATATTATCTTCAACCCCAACAATATTCCAACTCTCTTGAATTACACCGGAAGAATTAAGTATTGCAATATCCATAACATCGCCAACTAGGAAATCGCGGATTGCTACACTAGCTAAAACATTATCTCCGGAATTAAAGTGATTTCTATCGTATACGTTTTCATTTTCACCCGATTCATACAAAACACAGGTTTTATCCAGAGGTAAAGACCAGGCGGTCATTAACCGCAAAATTTGTGGTTCATAATAAGGCCTTTGATCAGCCCACCAACTTGCTACAACATCTGTATTACATCCGGCAGCATCAAACCATGGTTCAAAAAAACTACATTCTTCACAATTTCTTACTTCAAAATGCAAATGTGGATCTGATGAATTTCCTGAACTACCAATTTTACCTAGATATTGACCTGCAACTACTTCATCACCCGGGGAGAGGGTTGCCACAGTTCCATTTTTCATATGGCCATATAATGTTACCGAATTATCATCATGCAATAGAGCTACAAAATTTCCATATCCTTCAAATGGTATAAGATCTCCAAGAATATGCCCCTCATCACCACAATTGCGATCAAAATTTCCATCGTCCAAGTACAAAACTTCTCCGTCAGCTGCAGCAATAACATCAACATTTTCGTTATCCATCATTTCCCAACGAAAAGGCAAAGGAACAATATCTACACCATTGTGATTATCATAATTTCTCGAATTTACTCCTGTATTACACATCCAGTCTTCTCGCGGACCTTCAGCAGTATTTAAATCGGCATAATTAAAAATCTGAAAATAATCGTAAACGCCAGGTTTGGTTACATAGTGAGCAGCCATACGCAAAGGCCATTGCAGATCGCCAACACCGGTTACTTTTGCGTTTAATTCAGGGTCATTTTTTTTATCCCGGAGTTTACCTTCCTGCATCAGTTTGGAGTAACTTTCCTTCAATAACGGAGCTATATGTTTTTGATAATCAGCTTCCGTTACACATTTCAATTGTTTTATTTCTGTATTTTCCTGTCCGGATACTTCGTTAATATTATCAAACATTATAAAACATACCAAAATGTAAATTATCAATTTCGTTTTCATTTAAAATTATTTTTTTTGTGAAAAGAAATTATTTTGATTCAAGTGTTTCGATACGTGATTGAAGTTCCCTATTTATTTTATTTAATTCGATAACATAAAGTGTAAGTTCTTCAATTTTTTCCATCATACGTCCTTGCATTTCACCAACATTTAATCCTTCAGATTCAATTTGAGTAGCAGGAGGAACATTTGGTAAATGTTTATTTAATTTTATAAAAGATTCTACCTCTTCTAATGATCTTAAGGAATAAGTTTCTCCAAAAACATAATCAGGCCATGGACTTAATTGCACTTTTAATTCTTCACACATTACTTTTCCATCAACCGACACTTTATATCCTGTAGCAGCTGTTGCAGATCCAATCCTAACATCGCCGCTTACATATAATCCATTAGTTGGAGCTGTTGTTAGTGAACCAACAGATGCTCCACCGTTGCTCTGCACTAAAAATTTTGTTGAACCCGACACCTGTACTCTGAAAGCATCGGCACCTAATAAACCGTTAACATGCAAACGAACATTTGGACTTTCGGTACCGAAACCTGAATTACCACCATCTGAGGGAACTATTAATGCATAATTATTTGTGGCTCCACTTGCTTTTGCCCAAAGACCAAAATTAGTAGTGCCGGCACCAGTTGATTTTGCAACCATAGCATAATTGCTGGTATTGGCACTTGTATTTTGTGCATAAAGAGCTGCACCATTTCCAGTGGAAGTTGAAGGCACTGTTGACCAAACTCCAACATGCGAAACAGGAGATTCAAGAAAGATCATACCTGTAGTATTATATCCAATATTAGCATATGCATTTACAGTGGAAACGCCGCCTGCAGATACTGTATGGTCAACACCTTTTAGTGCAATATCTTCTTCAGCAAAAATTCCTTCCGCATTATAAAAAACACCCGAGGCATTTGCATCAACAATATCCCAACCAACTGCCATGTTATCGCCATTATCTGTAATACCAGAATTAATTAATGCAGTTCCATCCCAACGAGGAACTTTATCGGTAGTGATGGCACCTACCTGAGGATCAGATTCTGCACCTGCTGTAGGCGTAGTTGCAACCCATGAAGTGCCATTCCATTGCATTACCTGTCCTGAAATTGCGCCCATAGCACTTAGATCAGCTGCTGCAATTGTTCCATT
>JBGAWP010000101.1:0-12178 GCA_044227505.1 Chitinophagales bacterium
TGAACAATTTAATAAATTACTAATTGCGGTAAGAATTATAAAAGATGTGGGTACACAGTAGCTGCCGGTAGGCAGGTTCACGAAAATGAGTAATGAGTTATGAGTAATGAGTTTGATCCGGGTGAGCCGAAAAGTTTTACTCCTGACTTATGACTCTTGACTTTTGGGTGAGTGGTGAATGGTGAGTGGTGAGCTTACTAACAGTTTGCCGTATAGTTTTACTCCTGACTAATGACTAGTGACCCATGACTAATGACTCCTGACTACAACCCATTGAATGAATGGTTTATTTTCATCGATTGGAGTATACCAAATTTTGCAGATCAAAGCAGATACCATATCTTCGAAAAAAAAAATTATGTCAAGAATAGTTCATTTCGAGATCCCTGCAACAAACCCGGAGCAGTCCATTGATTTTTATTCTAAAACCTTTGGCTGGACATTCAGCCGTTGGGGAGAAGAGGAATATTGGCTGGTAACAACAGGGGATAATACCAATCCCGGAATTAATGGTGCAATATTAAAACGCCGCGATCCAACTATGCCGGTTGTAAATACCATCGATGTTGCTGATATAGATGCAGCAATTTTAAGTGTGGAAGCAAATGGCGGAATAATTGTGGTTCCTAAATCCAGTATTCCAACAATGGGACATTTATGTTATTTCAAAGATCCGGACGGAGTGATCCATGGAATGATGCAAATGGATCCGAATGCTAAATAAATAATTACACTTATGTAATAATGTAACCTACAATTTCATAGTTGTAGGTTTTCTTTTATATTTAACCCAAACAAACCACAATGAGCACATTTACCAAGAAAATGCGTTACGCATTTGATAATACCATGAGCAAAGGCCCTGTTGCCCTCATCATCTGGCTGGGAATTATATCTCTTATACTCATCATTTTTGCATCTATAATACTCGCTGTAACCGGTATAGCCCAACCTGAAGAGGAAGGATTGAATTTTATAGAAGCTGCCTGGCAGAGTTTAATGCGCACTCTGGATGCCGGAACAATGGGTGGAGATGCCGGCTGGGGTTTTAGAATAATAATGCTTATTGTAACACTCGGAGGTATTTTTATTGTGAGCATTTTAATTGGTGTTTTATCAAGTGGAATTGAAGGCAAATTAGATGAATTGAGGAAAGGTAAAAGTGAAGTGATGGAAAATGATTATGTACTTATTCTGGGATGGAGTTCTAAAATTTTTACTATTATTTCGGAACTGACTATTGCAAACGAAAATCAAAAAAAACCGCGCATTGTTATTCTCTCCAATATCGATAAAGTAGATATGGAAGATGCCATAAAAAATAATATACCAGATACAAAAAATACAAAAGTTATTTGTAGAAACGGAGACGTAACAAATCCGACCGATCTTTTTATAGTTAATCCTGCCAAAGCAAAATCCATTATTATTTTAAGTAATGATGATGAGGCAGGAGATTTTGAAACTATTAAAACAATTTTGGCAATCACAAATAATCCTCAACGCAAGGAAGGGAAATATCATATTGTGGCAGAAATGAATGATGTGCAAAATTACAATGTTGCAAAAATGGTGGGAAAAGAGGAGGTGGAATTAATTCTCACCGACGATATTGTTGCACGAATTATGGTGCAAACATCCCGTCAAAGCGGATTAAGTATAGTCTACACCGAGTTAATGGATTTTGGCGGAGATGAGATCTATTTTAAGGAGGAAAAGGCTCTTGTTGGTAAAAAATACGGAGATGCGCTTTCATTATACGAAACAAGCTGCATCATGGGTTTAAGCAAAAATGGAATCTCCAATATTAATCCCGCAATGGACACATTAATCGAAGACGGGGATCAGATAATAGTGATGAGTGAGGATGATGATACCATTAATTTATCTAACAAGTCGGACCTTCAAATAAATAAATCTGCAATAAATAATAATCCCTTAAAAGCAACACCCAAACAAGAAAAAATATTATTACTTGGTTGGAATAATCGTGTGATAAGAGTAATAAAAGAACTCAACAATTATGTCGGAAAAAATTCTGAGATCACCGTAATTGCAAATCATAAAAAACCTTCAGAATTAGAAAAAGAAAATGTTTTTGACAATCTTAAAGTTTTATATCGGGAAGCAGATACCACTGATCGCGATCTTTTGGAATCGTTAAACGTATTTCAATTTGATTACGTAATGTTATTCAGTTATAAAAATGAAAGTATGCAGAAATCAGATTCTATTACGCTGATAACGCTGCTTCATTTACGTGATATGAGCGAACGCGAAAATAAAGATCTGAATATCGTAAGCGAAATGCTCGACCTCAAAAACAGAGAACTGGCAGAAGTTACCAATGCAGATGATTTTATAGTAAGTGATAAAATGTTGAGTTTACTCATTACACAGGTTTCAGAAAATAAAGGATTGATGCGTGTGTTTGAAGATATTTTGGATGAGGAAGGCAGTGAGATCTACATGAAACCAATTAGCGATTATATCAATATAGGCACTGAAGTGAATTTTTATACCGTTTTAGAATCTGCCAGGCTCAAAAACGAGACCGCCATTGGTTACAGATCAATGCAATATGAACACGATGCAAATATGTCCTACGGCGTTAAAACCAATCCACGAAAATCGGACATGATCAATTTTTCTGCCGGAGATAAAATAATTGTATTGGCAGAAGATTAATTTTGCAGTATGGATATCAAAAATACACTGAAGAATGTATTAACAGATACTTCTTCGTTGCTGGGTATTGGATTCGACGAGGCAAGCAACCTCTTAAAAGATACGCTTGATAAGTTTTACGATGTTAAAAATCTCACAAAAGAAAAACTTACAGGCATCACCAACGACCTGATAGCACTTTCGCCCTTGATAGAAAAAACGGGTTTCAGAACCAAAGAGATCAATATAGGCGTGGGTGTACCGCCTCGCATTATATTTCATTTCGAAAAATTTGCAAATGTGAGCAAAGAAGAAATTGAGGCCCTGTTAAAAGAGCATGAGGATAAAACAATGTTAAAAGTGATCGTCACCACGCTTGTTTCAGCCGATGAATTTCAAAAAAAACTCACCCTGGGAAGTTTTAAATTCAGTGAAATAGATATAGAACTGGGAGTTCCACCGGAAGTAAATGTTAAATTAGTAAACTCTTCTGCCGAAAGCGTTGTTTAAATGAAATAATTTCAATTTATGGATGTTCAGGCATTGTTAATGCGTTTGTTATTTACAGGAGGGTTTTATTTCGTTTCCGATCTTTTTATCCATTCTGCCATAAGATCCACATTCAATAAAAATCCGACCAGATCTGTTCGGATTTACTGGATAATCAATATTTTAATATTCTTGATTTCGAGTATAGGATTTCTACTTGTAAAATATATGGATCCTGAAATTGCAAGAATAAATTCCTATTTCATGGGGATTTTTGTTTCCCTTTTATTCTCTAAACTGATAGTTGCAATAATTTTATTTATAACAGAAGATTTTTATAGAATTCCCTACAGTATTTATACCTATCGCAAAAGAAAAAAAGCGAAAAGTGAATCAGCTGTATTGATCAATCGCCGAAATTTTATTGCTAAATCTGCCCTGATTGTAGGAATACTACCGTTTTCAGGATTTTTATACGGAATTTTTAAGGGTAGATATAATTTTACAGTCCGCAGTGAAGAAATATTTTTCGATGATCTTCCTACTGCATTCGATGGATTTACAATCACCCAGATAAGCGATCTTCACATCGGTTCCTGGGATAAAACTTCCAAACACAAACTGGAGTATTTAGTGGAACTTGTTAATTCCCTAAAATCAGAGGTCTTGTTTTTTACCGGCGATATCGTGAATAGCAATGCCAATGAAATGGATGGCTGGTTAGGTACCTTCAAACCTTTAACTGCACCATTCGGAGTTTATTCCATTTTAGGTAATCACGATTATGGTGATTATGTGAAATGGAAAACAGAGGAAGACCGGAATCAAAATTTACTTAATGTAAAAAATATTCACCCCCAATTAGGATTTAAATTATTATTGAACGAAAATACCTTTATCGAAAAAAACGGCGAAAGAATCCATATCATCGGCGTTGAAAATTGGGGGAAGGGTGATTTTCCAAAAATCGGAGATCTTAAACTTGCAGGCTCCGGAATAGAATCGAATGCCTTTAAAATTTTATTATCCCACGACCCGTCACATTGGAGATTAAAAGTGTTGGAAGAAGAAAATCCACCTCAACTCACCTTGAGCGGTCATACACATGGCTTTCAAATGGGATTAGAAACTCCGGCTTTCAGAATTTCTCCATCACAACTTGTTTATAAGGAATGGGCTGGATTATACAACACAGGCAAACATCATTTATATGTGAACAGAGGTCTTGGCACCGTTGGATATCCCGGGAGAATCGGTATTTGGCCTGAGATCACGAAAATTACGTTAAGAAGGAAAACAAATTAATTCTAATTAATATTGTAAACTCATTTCCAATATAATAACATATGAAAAGTCTAATTATAGTATTATCCTTAACAATTGTGATCTCCTCCTGCTCTCAAAATTCTAAGGCATTTGATAAAAATGGAAGTTTACTGGTAGAAAACTTAACATCAATGGAGGGCGGTTTCAACTTCGTGCCTATGTCGGCAAGCGATAGTGCAGATGTTTTAAATTACACCCCTGTTGTTTATAAATTCGAAGATGAACCTTATACAGGAAAAATAGCATCTTATAACAAAGAAAAATTAATGTTGGAGGGTTATCTTAAAAACGGAATATTATCAGGAGAATGGAAATTTTATTATCCGAGCGGTGTTATTCAAATTGAAGGAACGTATACCAACGGGCATGAAACCGGATTCTGGAAATCTTATTATACAAAAGATAAACCCAACATTGTAAAATATTATAACAAGGATGGATTAATGCTGATGCGTAAAGAATATTACGATACCGGAAAAATCAAAAATTACCAGAACATAAATTGCGAAGAATTTGGGGGACGTGAAAGACGAATACAATTTAAATACAACGGAGAAATTGATTACATAGATGCCGAACGCGAAGTAGGTAAATTAACTCCGGCCGAAATAAATACACTACTAAAAAATGATGGGTTATTGGTAAAATAAGGTATCGTTGGGTATCGGGTATCAGGTATCGGGTATCAGGTATCAGGATTTACTTTGTGGATAATTTCTTACCGTCTCCTTCCCGCACTTTCTTTCTTACCGGCTATTTGAAATTATGTACTAACAGCAATTTTAAAAATAAATGGATGCATTTTTTCTGCAAGAAAAAGTATCATTTTTCTTTAAAAAGAAATGTAGAGAAAATCAAAAATCTTATCGCAACAAAATAAGTGCTCCGGAAAATGTTTGTTCAACACCATCGCACATCATTTTTACGACATAAACGTAGGTACCTATCTCTTGTGGTCTTCCATTAATGTCATTTCCATCCCATCCACCGCTGTCGGCTGTAGCGAAATAATCATAAACTTTCTGTCCCCAACGACTATATATAGTGAAATAGGTAACTTCTTCACATAAATTAGTGGTAGGCGGAACTCTAAACAAATCATTCAAGCCATCTTCATTTGGCGTAAATACATTCGGGAAGGCAACTGCTGCTGCAACTAAAATGGTAATACAATCGGTGGAGGTACAACCTGTTGGATGTGTTGCAGTTACACAATATGTAGTTGTTTCGTAAGGATTGATCAACGGGTTAGCTGCTGTTACATCAGAGATATTATAATTTGGTGTCCAGAGATAAGTATAAGTATCATCAAGGTTGGAATACAATGTCATATAATTTCCAAGTTCCAAAGTAGTATCAGGGAAAGCAGTAATAGCAACACTATCAATTACATCCACTTCAACAAAACCAATTATCTGACAACCAAGATCATCGGTAACGATCAAGGTATAAGTAAAATCGTATGGAGGAATTATAGTAAGATCAGGAGTATTTGTAGTTGCGGGATCATTCCAGTCATATGCTAAAGTTCCGGTACCGGTAGCGATTGACGACATATATAATTCGTTCCCTGCACAAACAACAGCATCATCGGGGATCATATCCACAGTAAGTTCAACATAAATAACATTTGGTTGAGGAATATCCAGATCACCCAAATAAAACCCATTTGCACCGGAAGTTGCATTGTTGGAGGAATTAAAACAAGGAGAACCTGCACCTTCGCCAACAGTTGTTCCGGGACTGCCACCTGCAGCATCCAGATTAATACTACCCGGCATAGTTGGTCCATTTACCCACAATAATCCTCCGGATCCACCACCACCTGGTCCAACACAATTTATTCCATCAAAGGAATTATCTGTATTTCCGCCGTCGCCTCCAACAACCTGAACATTAAGCGTAGTGGAAACATTATTTAACTCAATTGCAACAGTTCCGGCACCACCACCACCACCTGCACCGTCATCAAATGCAACATCTGTAACGCTTTCACCATTTGATCTGATAAAAAATCCATTTCCTTCTATATTATTTGCGATGATCATTACAATTCCACCACCATTTCCACCTTGCGTGCCGGTTCCCAGATTGGAACTACCCGCTCCTCCACCACCGCCCATAAATATCTTATTGCTCACATTATTATAATCAAGTGACCATCCACCCAAACCAGGATAGGTTCCACCACATAATCCTGCTGCAGGGTTTAATAGTTGTCCTCCCATACCGCCATTCACATTATTACTTCCACCACCGCCACCGGTTTGACGATCATTTCCACCACCACCGCCATTTGCGGGCGCTCCTCTCGCTGCTAAATTATCTCCGTTTTCGGAAATTCCCTCTCCTTTGAATCCTGCCTTGTCTTCTCCGGGAAGTATTACATACCCGTCGAATCCAGTTGGTCCGCCAGTTATACAAGGTGTATTTATAACAACTGCCGCACCGCGGAATCCAATCCCGGTTGCATCAATATCAGCACTAAAGGAAATTGTTCCAGTGGAAATCAAAGAAATAATTCCACCGGTTGTACCATTCCATGGAAGACCGGTTACCGTTCCAACAATATCCACATCTCCATATTCCGGAACCCGAACCAATTGGCATCTGCCGGCAAGTTCATACGGGCGATTAATAATTTCGTTAAGTGTCACAACATTAAAAACAATGTTCTGAACAGTAAACATCTCGTAATCACCACTTTTGGCATAATTCAAAATTGAACCATAAGTTGGCAGATTATCCGCTTCGGCATCCACCCCACGCATTTGAATGAGTAATACATTATCTCCGATCGAAAGACCTAAGGGAGTGTTATCAAGCGTCAGGCTATTATTGCAAATATCTATTCCGGTAACTTCATAATAATTATTGATTACTCCGGAAATACTTGTTTGGGCCTTTAAGCCACAAAAGTTAAGGAGCAACACAGCACTTAAAAACAAAGAAATTCTAGGCATAATGTAAATGGGTGCGTGTGATTTTTTTACGAAGATAAGTATTTCCCGCAAAATTGCAATAAAATCCCGTATTTTGACCTCATTATGAAGATGATATTTATTAACAAAAAGTTGGTTTATGACAAAAATTGAAGTCACTTCAAAGTTAAAAGATGTTGTTGCAGATTATGGAAAACTCTGTTTGAATATGGATGAAGGCGATTATTTCAGAGCGTTTGGCGAAAAGTGGAGTGTTTCAGAAAATACAAGACATCTTATGCTGGCAGTAAGTCCTGTAATTTTAGCCTTCAGTTTGCCTAAATTTATTCTGAGATTATTCTTTGGAAAACCAAATAGACAAAGCAGAAGTTTTGATGATTTATTAGCTAAATATATCGGCAAACTTGAAGCCGGGGGAAAAGCATCTAAACCTTATGTGCCGAATACACAAAAAGACAATGTCACAAAAGAAACGGAGTTGAAAAAATTTATGATACTTCACGACAGGTTTATAAGCAAAATTGACAGATGGAAGGATGGTGACCTGGATTCCTATTTGTTACCTCACCCACTGTTAGGAAAAATCACGCTTCGCGAAATGTTATATTTTACAACATTTCATATTCAACATCATCATCAAACAATCGTAAATTTATATACACCACAAATTTCCGAATAATGAACGAATCCGCCCGAATAAGCAAATTGTTTTCCGATCTGTACAATGGAAATCCATGGACGGTAATTAAACTTACCGACATACTCGTGGATATAAATGCAAATCAGGCCGCTATGCGTCCAATTCCGAATGCCAATACTATTTGGCAGCTTGTTCAGCATTGTGTTGGCTGGAGGGAAAATGTGCTCAGAAAATTACAGGGTGAAATGTTTAAATCACCGGAAGATAACTATTTATCCGTACCTGCAGATACTTCCGAAAAAGCATGGCAAACACTTCTTGACAGATTAAAAAGATCGGAATCAGACTGGGAAGATTATTTAGAAAAATTATCAGATGATAATTTAGATAAGGGTTATGCACCTTCTAAAAATGAATGGACAAATTACGAAGTGATACATGGCATATTGCACCATGATAATTATCATTTCGGACAAATATCCATGTTGAAAAAATTGCTTAATTAAATTTTTTGGATTTATTTATTGTTATTTTACGGAAAAATTGCCGTTTTGGCGATTACGGGCTTTGGCAAAATTGTGAAAATGATTGAAATTAAAGGTAAATTGAAATGTAGATTTTTGTTTTTATTGTTAACCATTTCTGCAATTGGTCAGGCCCAAAATATTCCCTATTCTGTATTGTATGATGATACTTTGGTGAACTCGATCTACATCACCATGGATACTGATTCGCTGGAAGAATTGTATGCGGAATTGGAAAATGAACACGAATATGCCGTACTATTTGTTTATCAAAATGGTACCCTTTTCGATACCGTGGAAAATGTTGGAATACGACTCCGGGGAAATACTTCTTTATACTCCGCAAAAAAATCATTTAAAATTTCATTTAATACTTATGCTCCCGGCAGACGTTTTGAGGGAGCAAAAAAACTAAATCTTATTGGCAACCATAACGACCCTACAATGAGTCGTGAAAAAATATATTTTGATATCTACAATGATTTCGGTTTACCTACCAGAAGAGTATCATTCGCAAAATTTTATATTAATGATATTTATTATGGTCTTTATAGTTTAACGGAAGAATATGATGATATCTTTTTGCAGGATAGATTCGGCGAAAGCGGTGGAAATTTATATAAGTGTTTATATGGAAGTACGCTGGAATATAACGGTGTAAATCAGAATTCCTACAACACCTACGAATTGTTGACCAATGAACAACAAAATGATAAAAGCGATCTGATCCATCTTGCTGATGTTTTAAATAATACACCTATAGCCGATCTTTCCTGCGAATTAGAAAAAATATTTAATGTGGAAGGATTTTTAAAGATCTACGCTTTGGATATTTCCACCGGACATTGGGATAATTATGGTGCAAACCAAAATAATTATTATTTATATCACAACCAGGCTAGCGGAAAGTTCGAATTTTTAAGTTACGATTGCGATAATGTTCTGGGTGTTGATTGGTTCGGAATAGATTGGACTGAACGCGATATTTACGAATGGAATTTTGATGACAGGCCTTTAGTGGAAAGATTATTCCAAATTCCTGAGTATGTAGATCTTTTCAGCTACTATATAAATTTACTGTCAACCACAATTTTAGTTCCTGAAACCATTTTTCCACATATTGATTCCATTCGCGAACTTATTGCTCCCGCGGCTTTTGAAGATGAATTCCGCACCTATGATTACGGATTCACCTACGACGATTTTTATGATGGATTTACCACTAATGGAATAATTGGTCATACTCCATACGGAATTGAAAACTTTATCGATGCGAGAGTTGATAATACTATTTCACAGGTCGAATTAAATGATATTGCTCCAATTTTGGAAAATGAAACACATATCTCACAATTACCTCAACCCGGTGAAGAAATTGTTGTCAGGTTATTTGCTAAAGATAATATTTCCGTAAATAATTGTTCTGTTTTTTACAGTGCCGACAATATCGCTTTTACGCAAATTAATTTATTTGACGATGGGGCACATAATGATTCACTACCTGGAGATGATATTTTTGGCGCTTTGATAAGCTCAGGTCCTGACGACACGGAATTGTATTATTATTTTGAAGCAACAGACAACATGGGAAATTTAAAAAGATATCCCATATGTGAAACAATAAATATGCATATAGGTGCACCTGTCCAAAATTTAGTGATCAACGAATTCATGGCAAAAAACGAAGCTACCATAACGGATGATTTTGGCAGTTATGCAGATTATATTGAACTCTTTAATCCCGGACCGGAAAATATATTTTTAACAGGCAAATATTTAAGCGATGATTTTAATGAACCTTCCAAATGGCCTTTACCCGATCGATTGATGTTACCTTATACTTACATTCTTATCTGGGCTGATGATGATACGGAAGAAGGAAATGTTCATACCAATTTTAATCTGGACGCCTCCGGTGATGAAATCGGATTATTTTATGGCCCTGACTATTATTTTGCCGTAATAGATACAGTTTCATTCAGCGATCAGATTGCAGATATTTCTACAGGAAGATTACCAAATGGAAGCGGAAATTTCGTGATATTACCAAGTCCTTCTCCCGGAGCAAATAACGAATCGGTGTTGCCAATTGATTCTACGTTGGAATTTCTATTTACCATCCTGGGAAATCCCTCTTTTGGCAATGGGATGATCACACTTGATATTACAGAATCTTCCACTATTGTTATAGATGTTATAGCGCTGAATGGCCAATTAATTGAAAGAGTTGAAAATGGATATTTAGAGGCAGGAAAACATAATTACACACTCCATTCCGCTTTTTTAAGCAGTGGGATGTATTTTATCCGTCTTGAAAAAAATGGCGAGGCATTCTACTACAAATTCATTGAGTTATAGGATTACACTTCGAGATTACATGCAAATCATTTTCTATTTAAATTCTGCCAAGAGACTCAGGAGTTTGATTCATAACGTTCGAGTTCAAGGCTTTCGAAGCCGTAAAGTCAGGAGTTTACGAAAGTAAATGACTGAGTTTTAGGGCGAGAATAACGCAGAAATCGGACATTATGAACGGACTCCAATTAATTATTTGGGTTAAATTTGCAACCTCAAATACAAATTATACAATGGGACGTGCATTTGAATACCGAAAAGAGAAGAAATTTAAACGTTGGGATGCCATGGCAAAAAACTTCACACGAATTGGTCGTGAAATTGCCATTGCCGTAAAAAACGGAGGTGCCAGCCCTGACACCAATCCTAAATTGCGTTTGGCAATTCAAAATGCCAAAGCTGTTTCCATGCCAAAAGATCGGGTGGATGCTGCAATAAAACGTGCATCTAGTAAAGAAGAAGGCAATTTTGAGGAAGTGGTATACGAAGGCATCGGAGCCGGTGGTGTTGCCCTGATGGTGGAATGTGCAACTGATAATACTACAAGAACTGTTGCGAATGTTAGACTATTATTCAGTCGCGGAGGCGGAAATTTAGGAACCTTTGGATCGGTTGCATATTTATTCGATCGCAAAGGGATCTTCAAAATAGAGTCATCAAAAATAAAATTGGACGAAGTGGAACTAGACCTTATTGATGCCGGAGCGGAAGATATTTATGAGGAAGATGGTATAGTTTACCTCGAAACCTCCTTCAACGATTTTGGCACCATGCAAAAAAAATTGGATGACCTGCACATCGAAATTACCGGCGCCGAATTATTGCGCATTCCACACGATAAAATAAAATTAAATGCGGATAATGAATTACTCATCAATAATCTTATCGATAAATTAATGGAAGATGATGATGTGGTGAATGTGTTTCATAATATGGAGGAAACAATTGAATGAAGGGATGAAATGCCCTCGACCTCACAGGTTTGGGAAACCTGTGCAGGTCTGAGGGAGGGGGATTGAAGATTCGAAGGGAGAAGATTCGAAGTGGAAGGAAGGAAGGGATTGGAAGGGAAAAAATGAAGGAATAAAGAGCCCTCGACCTACCAGGTTTTTTTTAACCTGGTAGGTCTGAGGGAAGGAGGTGGAAAATTAATAATGAAGGAATGAAGGAATGAAATGCCCTCGACCTCACAGGTTTTGGAAACCTGTGAGGTCTGAGGGAGGAGAAATAAAATT
>JBGAWP010000102.1:0-11917 GCA_044227505.1 Chitinophagales bacterium
TGAATCGTGAGTCCATCTGCCACTACCCTCCCAACCCCCCATCCACCCATTTCCCCTCCACCCACTCACCCCTTCCCAACCCACTCACTCGTCCTCCGAAGCGCAAGCGAGGAGGACTCACCACTCACCACTCCCCACTCACCATTTGTCAATTAAATTGTCAAAATTTGTCAAAAACCCTTGCAAATGTCAACAAATAGTCAGTATATTTGACTTTTAGAACGAAAATTGTCAGCAAATGGAGAGGGAGCGATTGATAGTGCACATGGATCTGGATACATTTTTTGTGTCGGTGGAGAGGCTCAAAGATGCCCGCCTGATCAATAAACCGGTTGTGGTAGGCGGAACCGGCGACAGAGGGGTGGTTGCGAGTTGTAGCTATGAAGCGAGGGCTTTTGGGGTGCATTCGGCCATGCCGATGCGCCAGGCCAGAATGTTGTGCCCCGAAGTGATAGTAGTTCGCGGCGATTATGAACATTACTCCTATTACTCCAATATGGTGACGGAAATTGTGGAGGAAAAAGTGCCGTTATATGAGAAGTCGTCGATAGATGAATTTTATATTGATATGAGTGGCATGGATAAATTTTTCGGCACCTATAATTATATGAAGGATGTGCGCAATAAGATCATTAAAGAAACAGGTTTGCCCATTTCTTTCGGATTGTCGGAAAATAAAACGGTCTCCAAAGTTGCAACAGGCGAAGCAAAACCGAATAATCATTTAAAAATTGATCTCGGTATTGAAAAACAATTTCTTGCGCCATTACCGGTGAGAAAAATTCCGATGGTGGGAGAAGTTACTTCGCAGTTATTGCGAAAAATGGGCATCGTAAAAATTAAGACCGTGCAGGAAATGCCATTGCAGGTAATGGATAATATTTTGGGAGAAAATGGCAAAACCATTTGGCGAAAAGCAAACGGTATTGATACTTCTCCGGTGGAACCTTATACCGAAAGAAAATCCATTTCCAGTGAAGAAACATTTTCAACGGATACAATTGATATTAAAAAAATAAAAACGATACTGATGGCAATGACGGAAAAATTAGCATTTCAATTGCGCAAGGAAAATAAATTGACTTCGAATGTGTCGGTAAAGATCCGTTATTCCGATTTTGATACACATACAAAACAAATGCGCATTCCCTACACCTCCACCGATCATACTTTAATGAAAGTAGTAAAAGAATTATTCGATAAATTATTTGAACGCAGGGTTTTAATACGATTGGTTGGTGTGCGTTTTTCGGGATTGGTGAGCGGTGGATATCAGATCAATTTATTGGAGGATTCGGAAAGTATCATTCAGCTCTATCAGGAAATGGATCTCGTGCGAAAAAGATACGGTGATAAAGCAGTGCAACGCGTTTCGGCAATGGGGTATGAGTTTAAACAGTTTAATCCGTTTAACGGGAAAAAAACTAATTAGCAAATTAGCCAATTAGCAAATTAGCAAATGGAACCCAACGCAGAATGATGATATAGGTTGCGAATGAAAGTTATAGAAAAATTGATACTTATGAAAAAATATATGGAGGAAATTAATTCATTTGTTAATTTTCAATTGGGTAATTTGTTAATTTATGACCCCGTTATTATTTTTTCACGTGTGAAAATTTTCTTTGATCAGGATCGCACATTTGCTAATTGGCTAATTACCACATTTGCTAATTTGCGCTGGTGGCCGTTTGTGTTTTATAAGTTTTTGGTGTACTTGTTCATTACATAATTTGTTAATTTATTAATTTGTTAGTTTATTAATTTACGTAGCCTTAAAATAAATCCTCCGATACACACGCATTAATAAATTGCACCTCGAATGCAAAGCGGCAGCGAATAATTTGTCGATCATTAAAACAAAGCATCATGCAAAAAAAGAAATTTGACTTTACCGAACTGCAAATTGGTACATCTTCCCATTGGTACATCTTCTCATCCCCAAAAAGACCTACCAGGTTAAAAAAAAACCTGGTAGGTCGAGTTTTCGCCAATTGGTACATTTTCACATCGGTACATTGGTACATCATTTCATTGTTACATCTTCTCATCCCGAAAAAGACCTCACAGGTTAAAAAAAAACCTGTTAGGTCGAGATCGCCCATTGGTACATTTTCTCATCGGTACATTGGTACATCATTCCCCCCATTTGCTAATTGTATTTAAACGTTCGCTCATACTACAGTCTTCGCTACGGAATTCTTTCCATAGAACGTTTATTGGAAGAAGCGCAGAAGAAAAATATACACTCATTTGTGCTGACAGATATCAATAATACTTCGGGATGGTATGAATTGTTGGAGGAAGCGCGAAAGGTGAATATTGATGTGAAGGCGGGCATTGAATTCAGAAATGGCAATACAAAATTATTTCTCGGTATCGCAAAAAATGCGGATGGTTTTGCGGAGTTAAATCGCTATCTCTCCTATTATTTAAAAAATAAACTCGATATTCCTACTGAAGCACCCACGTTTGAAAATGTATTTATTATATATCCCTACAATGCAGAAAAAACATATCAGTTAAATGAAAATGAATATATCGGCGTAAATAAAAATGATCTCACAAAATTGCGTTTCCCAAAAAAACGGCAATTAAAAGATAAAATGGTTGCTTTGCAAACCGTCACCTTTGCAAATAAAAAAGATTATAATGCACACCGCATTTTGCGGGCGATGGACAAACTGAGCATCATCACAAAATTGACCGATGAAGATCTCGCAAAACAAAATGAACAATTTGAAACCTATGATGAATTGATCAAGGCCTATGATGACCATGCCTATTTATTACACAATGCCCAAAAATTAATAGATCAATGCAGTTTTGATTTCACTTTTCATACCAATAAAAATATTCAGTTATTTACCGGCAGCACAAAAGAAGATATTAATTTATTACTGCAACTCACCTACGAAGGGGTTACCTATCGCTACGGAAAAATTACCAAAGAAATACAGGATCGCATCAACAAAGAACTCGATATTGTAATTCAGAAAGGATTTGTTTCCTATTTTTTAATTAACCGCGATATCGTGTTATATGCCCGCAACCAGGGATTTTACACCATTGGCAGAGGCAGCGGGGCAAATAGTTTAATTGCGTATTGCCTGCGCATTACCGATGTGGATCCGTTGGAACTGGATCTGTATTTTGAACGCTTTATTAATTTATTCCGCGAAACACCACCTGATTTCGATCTCGATTTTTCGTGGAAAGATCGCGATGATGTTACCCATTATATTTTTAATAAATACGGAGAAGAACATACCAGTCTGCTCGCAACTTATACCACCTTTAAAGATCGCTCCTTTATTCGCGAGGTGGCAAAAACATTCGGCTTACCGGATCACGAAATTGCGGCAATGGTAAAAAATTATGGAGAAAGGAGATTTGGTGATGATGTGCGTATTCCCGATAAAATTGCGCGCAGTATTTATTCCTTCGGAGGATATCTGCACGGACATCCCAATCATTTAAGTATACACGCAGGTGGAATTTTAATTTCGGAGAAACCTATTTATTATTATACGGCAACACATCTTCCCCCCAAAGGATTTCCAACAACACAATTCGACATGCACGTAGCGGAGGATATCGGATTATATAAATTTGATATTTTGAGTCAGCGGGGTTTGGGACATATTAAAGAAGCCGTTGAATTAGTAAAAAGCAACCGCGGAATTGATATTGATATACATCAGACCAAAAAATTTAAACAGGATGCAAATCTCAATCACCAATTAAAATCGGGGAATACGATAGGATGTTTTTATATCGAATCGCCTGCAATGCGCAGTTTGTTAAATAAATTATTATGCGATGATTATCTTACCTTGGTTGCGGCGAGTTCCATTATTCGCCCCGGCGTTGCACAATCGGGAATGATGGATGCCTATATCAAACGACATCGGTTTCCGGAACACCGAAAAGATATACATCCCGTTATGGGTGAAATTATGCCCGATACTTATGGTGTGATGGTTTATCAGGAAGATGTAATTAAAGTGGCGCATTATTTTGCAAAACTCACTTTGTCGGAGGCCGATGTGCTGCGCCGTGGAATGAGCGGAAAATCGCGCAGCAAAAATGAATTTCAGTTAATTAAAGAAAAATATTTCTCCAATTGCAAAGAAATGGGTTACGATGAAAAACTTACAAATGATGTTTGGCATCAGATAGAAAGTTTTGCCGGATATTCGTTTGCAAAAGGACATTCTGCATCCTATGCAGTGGAAAGTTATCAGAGTTTGTTTCTAAAAACATATTATCCAATCGAATTCATGGTTGCGGTAATTAATAATTTCGGGGGATATTACAGCACCGATCTGTATGTACATGAAGCGAGGCGATCGGGTGCATTTATTGAGGGACCTTGTATCAATAAAAGTTTTATGCATACAAGTTTGTATGATAAAACAATTTATCTGGGATTTATTCATGTAAAGGGAATGGAATCTGCTTTAGTGGAAAATTTAATTCTAGAAAGGGAAAAAAATGGCCATTATACAGATATGGATGATCTTTTAAAACGCATCTCCATCAACCTCGAACAACTGGAAATATTAATCACGATAAATGCCCTGCGTTTTACCGGAATTTCGAAACGCGAATTATTAATTGAAGCGTATTGCCGTTTAAATAAAACAAAAAAAACAAATCCGGTAAAAGAACTTTTTGAAAAAGAAAAACCGGAGCCCTATCAGTTTCCCGAACTACATTTCGAAAAACGCGAGGATGCCTGGGATGAAATTAAATTGATGGGATTTCCTTTGTGCAGCCCTTTTACCATGATCGATGCCGATTTACACGATCCTGCAAAACAGGTATTGGTAAAAGATTTTCCGAAACTAGTGGGACGCAATGTTGAGATCACAGGATATCTCATCACCACAAAATCAACCAGCACAAAAAGCGGCGAACCCATGTATCTCGGAACCTTTATTGATGCGGAAGGAAACTGGCTCGACACAGCACATTTTCCTGCCTCGGCAAAACAATATCGTTTTAAAGGAAAAAATTGTTACCTCCTGAAAGGTCGTGTTCAGGAAAGTTTTAATGCATTTACTTTAATTGTTTCGGAGATGTATTGTTTGAAGTTGTGGATGGGGGAATATGCGTGAATAATTCACAGTTCTGAGTTCAGAGTTCTGGGTTCTGAGTTCTGGGTTCTGAGTTCTGGGTTCTGGGTTCTGAGTTCTGGGTTCTGGGTTCTGAGTTCTGGGTTCTGAGTTCTGGGTTCTGGGTTCTGAGTTCTGAGTTCTAAGTTCTGAGTTCTGAGTTCGATACGGAGGATATTCACTTGGGCGTGGATTGTTTAATGTTCTTTATTCCTTGTTCTTTATTCGATATTATTTTTTGGGTTCTGGTTTAACAAAAGTAAGCATGGTTTGCAAAAGTTTTAGGGTTGGAATCCGATTAATGTTTTTTATTTTTTGATTGTTATTTTTTATTAATCCCGGTTAGCATGGTTTGCAAAAGTTTTAGGGTTGGAATCCGATTAATGTTTTTTATTTTTTGATTGTTAATGTTTTTTATTTTTTGATTGTTATTTTTTATTAATCCCGGTTTGCATGGTTTGCAAAAGTTTCAGGGTTGGAATCCGATTAATGTTTTTTATTTTTTGATTGTTATTGGCCCCCAGCCCTATAGGGGAGTTTTAGTTCACGTTTTAATTTAAGTAAAATTTAATTCGGAGTATTAATCTCCAATGTTACAAACTGTTGACTGCCCACTGTTGACTGTTGACTGTTGACTTTTTTTTGGGCTTCCAAAAGTTCCAGGGTTGGGATCCACGCAGCGGACTCTGTGAGAAAGTAATTAAAACAAACTCCCCTGCCCTACCTTTTTTTCTTTCGGTTCCTCATCTTCCATGGTAACGTAAGATGCATTCAATGACTGTCCGTATTGAATTAATAAATGATTTAGATCTGCGTCTTTATCCATCCACAATTTTTCATCACCGGGACGAAGCATTACCGGCATGCGCGTATGCACTTCAGAAATTAATTCATTGGCAGTGGTAGTAACAATTGCCATTGTTTTAATTATTTCGCCGGTTTTTTTATTGATATAATCGTTGTAGATACCTGCGTAATAAAAATTTTCTGTTTCTTTTAAATGAAAAAATACTTTTATTTTTCTTTTTTTATCGTGTTCAAAAAATCCATTTGTTAATACTACGCATCGCTGTTTATTTTTCCATGCATCGCGCCAGGTTGCGAGTTCGGAAATAGTTTCAATGCGCGCATTAAATGTATTTCGCACCTCACTTAATTTATCCGCATTTACCCAATGCGCAATAAATCCGAAACGATAATCCTGTATTATTTTTGGTTTATCAATTGTAATTACCGGCATGGTAATTCCGGGATAACCTATGGTATTTTTTCCACTTTCGTCGGTATAGGTGTCTTTAGCATTTATATCATCCTTATCCCATTCAGCACCATAGGCCAATTCATACTCCTCCTTTTTCATTTTCGATTTCGAGGTATAACTTGAACACATACTGTAAAATTAAAGAAAAATAGATATTGTGTTTACATTTGTTGTTAAGTTGAAAAGCCCGAATGTTAAACATCAAATAATTAAGACAGAAAGAGTGATGTATAAGACGTGGATTCTTTTGGTAGGTATGATCATCCTGGTTTCCTGTAAAGAGGAAATTCCACCTCCCTCCGATGGGAAATTACCATCACCGGATCATGTGGTGATCGTTTTTTTTGAAAATTATTCGTTTCATCAAATAATGGATTCCACTGAAGCGCCATTTATTCAAAGTATTGCATACGGCAAACACAGCGCATTGTTTACGAATTCTAATGCATTTGGACATCCGAGTCAGCCAAATTATTTTGAAATATTTTCAGGCTCCAACCAGGGAATTACAACAAACGACCGTCCACCAGCTTCATTTACTACCCCAAATCTGGCATATTCACTCATCAGCAATGGTTTAACATTTGTCACCTATTCAGAAGGCCTCCCGCATACAGGTTACGACGGTGACATTAACGGGTTATATGTGAGAAAACATAATCCTGTTGCAAACTGGATGGGTTTTGGTGAAAATCAGGTGGATTCGAGTGTGAATCAACCTTTTACCCATTTTCCAGAAAATTTCGATGATCTTCCAACTGTTTGTTATGTAATTCCCGATCTGGTCAACAGCATGCATGACGGTACAATTAAAACAGGAGATGATTGGTTAAAAACACATTTTCAAGATTATATCAATTGGGCAAAAAGAAACAACAGTTTATTTATTCTCACTTTTGATGAGAGTAGCTACTCTTCAGGAAACAATTTAATTACCACTTTTATAACAGGCAGAAATGTTAAACAAGGTATTTATTCCGAATATATAGATCATCACAGTATACTCAGAACATTGGAAGATATTTACAAGATCCCTCATTCCGGAAATTCGGTGAACAGTACACCTATCGCTAATTGTTGGAAATTTGATTTTTAAATTTTTTCTATATTTTTTCATTTAATGCAACAATCAATTTAATATTTAATTATTTTAGTGCCCAATATTGTTATACATAATTTAAACGGTTTTATGAAAAAAAATACACTATTGAACAATAAAAAACTTGCCGGATATTCTGCAATGGCAGCAGGTTTCATGGCCTGCGGAACTGCAGCAGATGCACAAATTGTATATGTTGATATTACAGATGTAACCCTTGATCTCGGTTTTTATATCCCCTTGGATCTTGACCTTGGTGGAGCAGATGATTTTATTCTTCAGGTATCTTCCAACACAGCAGGAAACTGGACATTTGTGAATGGATTTGGAAATTTATCTACTTTAAGTGCTGGAGGACCAAACAATGCAATGGTAGGATACGATGGATCAATATTTCCCTATGCAAGTGCATTAGAAAGCGGTACCGCGATAGATGCTGCTGATGATTTTATCACAAATTCGCTGAATTATGCATTTTTTGCCTCTATTTATTCTGGTATAACTTACGGCCCATGGGCTGATGAAACTGATAAATATCTAGGATTACAATTTGAAATAGATGGTGAATTGCATTATGGTTGGATACGACTGGATGTTACAGTGGGACCGGTTTCGCTTACAATTAAAGATTGGGCTTATAATTCCACTCCAAATGAAATGATCATTGCCGGAGATATTGGTGGTGGTGATTCAGAAATTACATTTAATGATGCAGCAGTAACCGAGGATGAAGGTGTGGGAACTGTAACCGTTGAAGTGGAAATTTCCGATCCAAATGATTGTACGGTAGGTATTGAAATTGATGGAGGGCTAACCACAGCATCAGAGGGCGGCGATTTTAATTTTACCGACCCTTCACCTATCACTTTTACAGCAGGCGGCCCAACAACTGCCACTTTTGATGTATCCATTTTTGACGATGTGGATTTCGAAATCCCGGAGACCATTGTCTTTAATTTGATAGATATTACAGGATCTTGTATAATGGGTGCTGTTCCAACGCATACTTTAACCATTAATGATAATGACGCGCCACCGGCAGTATCCTTTGTTAATGCAGAAGAAGAAACTGCTGAAATTGGCACCGATTTTCCTATTACAATTCACTTGAGTGATTCTTATGATTGCACTGTGGAGGTAACTTTAAATGATGTTTTAACAACGGCAACAGAAGGCTCTGATTTTACATTTTCAGCACCTTCACCTGTTACTTTCGTGGCAGGTGGACTTACCTCACAAACCTTTAATGTGAGTATTATTGACGATATAGATACCGAGGCAGAAGAAGATATTGTATTTAATCTATCTGCTCCAACGGGTTGTATTTTAGGATTACCTGATCAAACAACACTGCATATTCTCGAAAATGATGCACCTGTCCCTGATCCTTCGGTTATTTCCTACGTTACAATTACAGATGCCATAATAGAAGAAACAGATGCCGTTACAATTGGTGTGAGCATTGATGTTGCAAACGATTGTACCGTTGACGCACAGGTAAATACCGGACTGAGCACTGCAGATAATGGAACGGATTATACTTTTGATAGTCCTCAAACTCTGGTCTTCACTTCCGGTGGATCTACCACTGCAGAATTTACCATTCTGATTAATGAAGATCTGGCTGTGGAGGGAGATGAAGTAATTCTTTTAGAACTTACCAATGTTACCGGCGATTGTATTACAGATATTTCAAGTGAACAAATGGAATTTACGATCCTGGACGATGATCAACTTTCCATTCATAATTTAGCAGAAGCCGGAATTGATATTTATAGTGCTGAAAATATTATTTATGTTTCCTTTACAAATACCCCAATAGATGGAAGCACTTTGCAACTTATGGATGCCACCGGCAAACTCGTATTTTCTTCCGGAATTACGGCGAAGGAGCAACAATTTTCCATTGGTGATATTGCGGAGGGAATTTATTTTACGCAATTAATTGTCGGAGAAAACAGATATGAGAAGAAATTGTGGTTAGGAGGCAAATAAATTAGTTAATAAATAGCTTTAAAAGAACTGATAGTGAATGCTATCGGTTCTTTTTGTTTTAAGCACATACCCATAAACACGTATCTTTGCAATTAATTTAAAAAAATGGCACAAATAGCGATCAATATAAAGGAAGGGACACTGCGCAGAGAAGAAATTATTGTAGGCATAGATCTGGGCACCACAAACAGCCTGGTAGCCATCATTCAAAAGGAAAACGGTAAACCTCTGGCATTAAAAGACGAGGAAAAAACGAGTATAGTTCCCTCTATTATTTATTTTGGTGAAAATGGAGAAATTATTGTAGGAAACGAAGCAAAAAAACACCTTATTGACAATCCGGAACGCACTGTATATTCCGTAAAAAGATTAATGGGGAAATCGTATACCGATGTTGTTGATATTCAATCGCATCTCGGATATAAAATAATAAATGATGATACCGAACGATTAGTGAAAATCAAAGTGGATGAAAAATTTTATTCCCCTATAGAATTATCATCCTTTATTCTTAAAGAATTAAAATCACGAGCTGAAAAATTATTGCATCAACAAATTACAAAAGCAGTTATTACTGTGCCGGCATATTTTAATGATGCGCAGCGACAAGCAACACGTGATGCCGGAAAACTTGCAGGATTGGATGTGCTCCGAATTATAAATGAACCTACCGCAGCAAGTCTTGCATATGGATTGGGATTAAAACAGGAAGAAGATCATACCATTGCAGTTTACGATCTTGGTGGAGGAACATTTGATATTTCCATTCTGAAAATACAGAACGGAATTTTTGAAGTATTATCTACACATGGAGATACTTTTTTAGGGGGAGATGATTTTGACAGACTGATAGTAGAATATTGGTTTTCTCAAAATAATATTACTGCTGCTGATCTGAATATAAATCAATTACAGGAATTGAGATTAAAAGCAGAGGAAGCAAAAAAATATTTAACTGCCAACGAAGTATATACAGGGGTTATCAATAATATAAATTGTGATCTCGATATTGCCACCTTCGAATTATTGATATCTCCTTTAGTAGAAAAAACAATTCATGCATGCAAAAGTGCATTAAAGGATGCAAAATTATCCATAGAAAATATGGACGCTGTTATTATGGTGGGAGGAAGTACGAGAACACCCTATGTAAAAAGAACTGTATCCGGTTTTTTTAATAAACAAGTGAACGATACACTCGATCCCGATGAAGTTGTTGCTTTGGGTGCTGCCATACAGGCGGATATACTAGCAGGAAATCAAAAGGACATGTTGTTGTTGGATATTACACCACTGAGTTTGGGAATTGAAACTATGGGTGGATTGATGGATGTGATTATTCCTCGTAATTCTAAAATTCCGACTTCGGCAGGAAGACAATACACTACAAGTATGGATGGTCAGGGAAGTTTAAAGATCAGTGTATTTCAAGGCGAACGGGATCTTGTGCGCGACAATAGAAAATTAGGAGAATTTGTTTTAAAAAATATTCCCGGAATGCCTGCAGGATTGCCAAAAATTGAAATTGTTTTTCAATTAAATGCGGATGGAATTTTAACTGTGAAAGCAACGGAATTGAGAAGTGGTGTACAACAGAGTATTGAAATAATTCCTCAATACGGATTAACGGAAGAGGAAATGAGTTTAATGTTGATAGATTCTATCAAAAATGCAAAAACCGATATGGAAACCCGCGCACTGGTGGAAGCTAAAGTTGAAGCTGCAACAATGATCGATACTTGCGAAAGATTTATTACGAAAAATGCAACACTTTTATCGGAGGAAGAAATTAACGGCACCAATGAATTAATCTCCCAATTAAAATCAAAATTAAATTCTGAAGATAAAGATGAAATTCATAAGTTAATAGATGATTTAAATGAATACACCAGACCTTTTGCCGAGAGGTTGATGGATATGGCGATAAGTAAGGCGATGAAGGGTAAGGTATTGTAAGAATCGAAGGGGTCTTGAAGAATCGAAGGGAGAAGATTCGAAGGGAGAAGGGAAAGGTTCTAAGGAAATGAAGGAAGGAAGGAGTTGTAAGGGATAAAAAAGAGACGTTAATTTTCGATAAACATTTTATTAATAATTTAAGGTTTTAATATTGGAAATAAATTAATAATAATTTAATAGAATGTATCCTAGCTGATTTTAAGATTCGTTGTTGTTTAAATGGTTGAAAGAGTTTAAGTCGGAGGATTTTATTTCAATAATACAAACTGGCCACTGCGAATGCGACTGTGCCTAATCTTCCTCTCGCACATTTAAATAAAATTTTCAACCCGAAGCCATAATCACCAATGTTACAAACTGCCCATTTATCCTCCGTAGCTTTAGCGAAGGAGGACTGCCCACTGTTTACTGTTGACTCCCCTCTGCCTATTTAACCGTCCTCGCTATTCTTACTATATAATCCTCCAAAGTCTCATCCGGTAGTTT
>JBGAWP010000103.1:0-11411 GCA_044227505.1 Chitinophagales bacterium
GTAGCTTTAATGTCCCTTTTGCGTAGCCACAGCAAAACAAAAGCTCCAGTGTTGGCAGGATTTGAGCGAAAATAAGCGCCACTATCATGAAAGGGAAAATTTTGATCTTAAATCAGATTTTAAATCGAAGGATAAATTACCAGTTGGAGTGGCGCCTTTTTCGCTCCGGGTGGCAAGCATTAGGGACATAAAGCTTCATGGTGAAGCCCTTGACTTTTGGCGCCAACTTTTTGTTAAGAAAAAGGTGGCAAATACGATGTAAATTGAATTTATAACCCGAAGCGTAATTTTTATTTAAAATATTAATGAATTAGAAAATTGTTGATCATCGATTATGGATGTGACTATAAAAGATCATAGATTCAGAAAATACCTCAGCGCAAGCGCATACCCTTCCAGCCCCAACCCCACAATCAACCCCTTACATTTTCCCGTCAACACATCATTATGCCGAAATTCCTCCCTAGCAAAAGTATTCGAAATATGCACTTCCACAACTGGCGTTTTAATTGCGGAAATTGCATCTGCAATCGCAATAGAAGTATGCGAATATGCCCCGGCATTTATAATAATTCCATCAAAACTAAAACCAACCTCATGCAATTTATCTACAATTCCCCCTTCCCAATTACTTTGAAAATACGATAATTCCACATTGGGAAATTTTTGTTTCAGGGTGATCATATAATCCTCAAATGTGGTGCTGCCATATATTTCAGGCTCTCTAGTTCCCAAAAGATTGAGGTTGGGACCATTGATGATGCAGATTTTCATAAGTGGACAAATTTACGATTATTCACAAAACGAAATAGCATAAACAAAACAAGCGTTCTTTTAATTGGCATTAACTTTTCACCGTGAATTGGGAGTCGGCAATAAAGGAATTTAAAACGTATCTGCAATTGGAAAGGTCCTTGTCGCCGAATTCTGTGGAGGCTTATTTGCGTGATATCAATAAGTTGGTGCAATTTCTTTCCACACAAAATAATACCACCGCTCCCGAATTAATTGAAAGAAAACATCTGGAGGGATTTCTGCTTTTTTTATATGAAATGGGTTTGAATGATAAATCGCAGGCACGTATTGTTTCCGGAATTCGCGCATTTTTTAAATTTTTGTTGATGGAAGATCATATCAACAATGATCCGTCACAATTGTTGGAATTGCCCAAATTAAAAAGAAAATTACCCGACACGCTGAGTTATGAAGATATTACTGCAATAATAAACGCCATAGACCTGAGCACCCCGGAAGGGCAGCGCAACAAAGCAATTTATGAAACTTTATACAGCTGCGGATTGCGTGTTACCGAATTGGTAGAACTCAAAGTATCCGATATTTTTTCGGATGGCGGATATATTAAAGTGCGCGGCAAAGGGGATAAGGAACGATTGGTGCCTATTGGCGACAGCGCCTTAAAATACATCGACATCTATAAAACCACGGTCAGAAATCACATAAATGTTCAAAAGGGTTTTGAGGATCATGTTTTTCTAAACCGAAGGGGCAAAAAGCTCACCCGGGTCTATATTTTTATGTTATTGCGGGTTTTAGCCGAGAAGGCCGGAATAAAAAAATCCATCTCCCCCCACACTTTCCGCCACAGTTTCGCCACCCATCTCATAGAAGGCGGCGCCGATCTCCGCGCCGTCCAGGTAATGCTCGGCCACGAATCCATCACCACTACGGAGATTTATACGCATCTTGACAGGGAGTTTTTGAGGGCGACGCTAATACAGTTTCATCCAAGGTTTAAGTAGGAATTGATAATTGACAATTGATAATTGACAATGGGAGTCAACCTGGGGAAAGTCCTTCGCTTCATTTTTAGCTTGATTGAAGATCAAAAAGGGCAAAGGGAGTAAACCTAAAAAGTATCCTTCACAGTAATATTTAGGTTTCAAATAGGACCAAAAAACTTAGGGCTGTAAATATTTTCCTCATTATCAATTGTCAATTATCAATTGTCAATTACCTTTGCGTTCTGCCCGGGTGGTGAAATTGGTAGACATACCAGCTTGAGGGGCTGGCGCCCGCAAGGGTGTGCAAGTTCGAATCTTGTCCCGGGCACTGGTCCTAAACCTTTTAGTGTGAAATTTTGAGTGGTGACACTTGGAGTTTCACATTTTTTTTGAATGAAGAAATTCCTAAAATTGACTTAATAAATTTTGAAACGTGTTTTTTTTTGATCTCATCATGTCGTAAATAGTGTGAGTTTAACCCCGGACAGGGGTGGCATTATAATAGTACTACAATTAATTATGAAAGAAGTTAACCCCGGTCAGGGGTGGCATTATATCCCATTTCAGAAAATAGTTATGATGTGACAACCATTAACATGATTGTTTGTTTAATTTTGAGTTACTCTAAATTAAGTACCATGAAAAAATGCTATTCCAATAACTATAATTTAAACTATATTTTTTAACCCCACTAATGTCTCGAGCAATACAAATATTACTTTTTTGTGTTCTTCAAAACCATGTTGCTTTAGGCCAGGATACGATCAGGATAGTGGATGGTAATGTTGACTATTTTGAGTTTGTAAATGAACAATATGTATTGAAAGACACAGCAGAAGCTGCTCACTATATGATCTATTCAAGGTATATTGAATCTATCCTGGTGCGGGAATTTGATGTTGACGATCATAAATTAAACGGAAAAGATATTGTCTATAATTTCCCTTATGACTTTCCATACTCTATTACTCATTGGAAAAATGGATTAATGGATGGTCTTTTTACTCTATATCGGGGAGATACAATTCCAGATCTTGAAATTGAAATGGAAAAAGGATGGCCAAATGGCCAGTTTTCCAAATATGAAATATCCGGAGATACTTTGTTAAGAGTGCTGCACGGGTATTTTACAAATGGTATAATGGATAGCGTATGGACCCAATTTATCTCTGAAGGACCTTACTGGCCTTTTAAATATATTCAAACATACACATTTAAGAATGGAGAAATATATTTGCTAAGTTGGAAGGCAATATATGGCGCTTACACTCTTTTCAATGGAAATGGATTCGTTTCAACTACGTATCCGGACACCTCTTTTTATAAAATGGGTAAACCATTTAAATGGGTAATTAATAGTAGAGACGCTCATAATCCTCAAAAATTAAGTGAAGTGACTGAGATCATTGGAGAAGGAATAATAAATAAAAAGGTATTTAATGCACAATTTAAAGGCGGAATTATGAATCCCGTATTTGAATCAAATTATCTCATTGATGGATATTGCATAGATACCACACTTGAAGTTCTAAGTGTAAATTCTATTCATTATTTAAAGCTGCAAAAAAATTACAAGCTTATTCCACATGGAAAATTTATTGGTTATAAGGATATGATGTATCCAATTTATAGCTATAATAATCTCATGGAACAACTGCCGATTTACAATAGCATAAAATATAATCCATATTTCGAAAATTATAACTATTATGATGATTTTAAAGTAGGTGATCAGTATGAATATCGGTACGGTATTTTAACAGGGACTGCAACAATGTCAAATAAAAATAATAAGGTCCAGATAAATGTTTCTGAAAAAACAGAGGTCAGAACAAATTTATCAGGAGTTCCGATCGAAGAACCTGGAATTTATTTTGAAACTGCCGGAAAAACATTTTTCCTTCATATCTCAGACAACCAAAAAATTATTTCGTTGTTAAGTAAAGCAAGCGATAGTTTAGATATCAAAATTCGATTTGATCATTTGGGGACCATTTTTGCAGATACCTACAGCTGTCCGGAAGTTGTAATAGGCCGGTATAATTTACCAGGCAATTACATCGCATTTTATTATAACCCTGAAATATTCAAAATTAGGAGGTGGAATTATCAATCCTATAAGCCCGTAAAATTGGCTAATGAAGGAATTATCTTGAAACGCATTAATAATTTTTACCAATATTAAATATAGAAAAATAACTAATGAGAAAGTATAATAAAAAGCCCCGATTTATTTTCTTGATAATAATTATATTATGTTTAACCTCCTTTATCGCAGTTGATAATGTTCGCGAAAAGAGATCGAAGGTGATGGATGAAGTGATTGGCATGGTTCCGCCTGATATGTCCTTTATAAAAGGCAACGAAACTATGCGTACATTTTGGTTAGCACCGTCCGAAGAAAATAACTATAACTATCGTGTTTATGTGTATTGGATAGAGCAACAATTCTCCGATTTTCCGGAAGTATATAAAAATTGTTTACCACCGGATAAGATTTGTACTGATGATCTAACATATAATGATCCGTACATTTCGAATAATTTTTTGCATCCTGCCTTTTCCTATTATCCGGTTATCGGACTTTCATGGTTACAGATTCAGGATTATTTAAGATGGAAAACAGACAGGTTGAATGAATATATTTTGTGGGACAGAGGTATGGGTTCCATAAACACTATGGGAACGGGAAAGGATCATTTTACTACAGAAACTTATCTGGCAAGTATGTACACAACAGGTATTCACCGCGGGGTAAGAGATTTTTCGGTTTATGCCTCCGATCCTAGAATGGGCAGACAACCTATTGCATCCGATGGACTTTTACTTCCTCAATATCGTTTGCCGACTGAAGAAGAATGGGAATATGCAGCACATAATGCATATCAGTTGCCATTTAAATCAATAAATAATAAGGGAGATATAGATAATTATCCTTATGGAGAAGATTATTTTATTTTGGAAATTGCACGTTCAAAAGGAATGCGTCCTGATAACTATCAGTTGGATGAATACTCTGATAATCATCCTTCAGAATTAAATACATTCAATTTGCCGAACAGAATGACTGATATTAATGATTACGAATTTAAATGGAATGGCGTAGCAAATATGCAGGGAAATGTAAGGGAATGGGTGATAGATGAGTTTCAGCAAGAGCGCGATACTAATCCCGAAAGTACATTAGAAGTCTTTTTGCGCAGTGGATTTAATTATCCATTCAGAACGGATTATGATGAGGATAATTATCCATTGATGGGTAGTTACGGTCACCTTAATTATATGTTTTTCGATATGGGAACAGGTGCTGACTATTTAAAACTGCGTAAATATTTTCCTGATACTTCCAATTATCGATATCGCGTAGTTAAAGGAGGCACCTGGAAAGAACCGGATCTTAATTCAAGAATCAAAATGAGAGAAGATGAATATAGATGTGATATAGGTTTCAGATGTGCAATGAATTATTTATCCATTCCTGTAAATCCCGATGCTGAGCGTTTTACAAGAATAGATAATTGGTGGTATAAACGAACTATTAAAAATAAATATAACATGAGGTGGTAAATAAATAGAAATCAACCAAAGTATATTCTTATCAAGAAGCTAAAAATTTAATTTTAAATTAATTATATGAAAGTTAAATGCAGAATTTTAATCATTTTTATCCTACTCACATGTCCAATTTTAGGCTTTAGCACAGTACATTTTAGTGGAAATGATGCAAATTTATCAGATACAATAAAAGCTTTTGATTCAAACGGGAACAAAACCGGGCTGTGGTTGATTGAAAGTTCTTCAGGCTATAAACATTTAATTAATTTTGAAAGTGGATTAATTAATGGATTTGAAATAACGTTATCAAATAACAATAGAATAGTTTCATCTAAATTTTACATTTTCGGTGAGCCTGGCGGTATGTGGTACGAATTTGGAAATAAAGGTGAGCTTTTATCAACTACTACCAAGTTTCAAAAAAATACGGAAAAATTTATAAATCCACAGGACAGTAGTAAAATACATATTTTCAACTACATAGCGTTCTTTACCTATTTTTATCCTAATGGTCAAATAAAAGAGGAAGGCTGGGGTTACACTGACGACGGAACAGAATATAATTTTATTAAACTTAATGATTGGATTTATTTTAATGATGATGGGACAAAGATTCAAAAGTAAATATTGGTTCTAACTCTCCGTTTGTATTCATTAATGAATACATATGCTCACTCTATCCGCTGGAATTTTAATAATACTATTCAGGAAAATCCTGAAGCATTAATAATGTCCATTTATTTTAAAGTTCATTCTGATGCAGGTGTATAAGTCACCGGACTACACTGAGCAAATTTGCAAGGTGCCGTCAATGGAAACTTATATGTTGTAACAAATTGTTTCAGTAATGCATCAAATTGTTTTTCCTGTTCTGCTGTAAGTTGCTCGGGACGAAAACTATAAATAAAATAATCAATATTTCCATCCTGATTAAAATAAATTCTGTTAAAACCTTTGGTTGTTTTTTCCCATTCAAAATTTTGCGATTTGAGATATTTTCCCAGATCAAAAAGAAGTTGCTGATAAGCCTTAATAAAAACCTCCTCATTGGTTTTAAAAACCGCCAGAGAAGTATCGCTATGAATTGCACTTTTGTAAATGCTATCGAGTTCAGATGTCCTCATGTTATTTTCCTTCGATTCATTAAAGGTCATGACCTTTTGAGAGAAACAATTATTTTGAACAAAATGCAATAGTATTAGGAGAGTAAAATATTTCATGGGGTATAAAATCTCGTTGGATATCAACATTACAAATCCCTCACCGGGTCAATCTTATCCCTCACATAATTTTTCAAATTGATCCAAAAGGCGAGGATCATGTAAATGATGACAGGAGAGGCGAAGGTGAGAAATGTGACATACACGAAGAATAGGCGCACACGACTAGAGGCAATGCCCATTTTATCTCCTAGCCAAGAGCAAACGCCAAAGGCGCCGGTTTCGATAAGATGTTTGAGTCGGTACAACATTTCTGTATACAAAATTTATAAATCTTTCTCAGATTTCAAAATTTTGTGACCGATTGCACATTCCAGACAACGTTTATAATCGCAATAACTTTTCTTCAATTCAAGCAACGCCTGGCTTTCGGCGGCATGTTTGGGCTTTAAGCCAAGGGAGACCCACTTGTGGATAATATTATTGTTTTCTGCCTCCAGATTCTCCAAAAGATCAACTGCCCGGGTAATAAACTGTGTTTCCCCGGTTTTCTGGCCATATAGGAACAAGAGGGGAGAGATGGTATTTATCAGGACCAAATTGATCATATCATCTCCAAGTGCTGCCGATTTTATTGCTACGGCTTTTTTAAAATGATAGTGTTCCTTCCAATAATCGCCGGCATTCACCTCAAATATTTTTTTTATTTTTTTGATATCATTTAATTCGAGAATGGTGGAAAATATTTTTTCTTTTGCGGCAATAAAATTTGCAAACTGACTCATCCGTATCGTCGGAAAATTAGCCGGTCGCATACGCAGAAATTTCCACTCGAGAGTACGAATTCCTTCCAATTGATATTTCTTTTTTAAAAATTGATATTCCGATTGCAATTGATTGGGATATAATTCGCGAAAATTTCCTTCTAAAAATCCTGCTTGTCCGAATAATAATGCCTCCACCTGCATGGGATTATTAATGTGTTTCAATATCGTTTTATACGGCAAACTTCTCGCAACGCGCTCGAAGGGTTCTGCATTTACATTGGTGCCGAGATTTCGCGCAATTAATTGATAACAGGTTTCCTCCCAATCGTTGGTGTTTAATAATAAACGCTGCTCAAAATTTAATGCTTTTTTTTCAATGCGTTCTGTGAGTAATCTGTTGAGCTGATTTTTGATGATGATCTCCTCCGTAAACCGTATATTTTTTTCACAGGGAATCCATGCGCTCGTTTGCATCATGAAATTATATTGTGAAATTAATTTTGCGTCAATTCTGTCTTTGAGAATTAATGTCGGTAATTTATTTTCCGCATCGTCGTGTTCATACACTACATGCAAGATCACATTATCATACGCGCGATCAGAAACATGTTTGTGAATTTTCCAATCGCCGGATCGTATATGTATTTCTACATTGCCCGCCCAGATAGTATCCGAAAGTTTAATGCGCGCATTGGTAAAATCAGGACCCGAGTGGAAATTGTGTTCACCGCTGTGAATAATAAGAAGTGGTTCACCATCCGTTGTTTTTAAATCGGTGGTATTGAACAACTTCATCTTCCAGATATACTGGATAAATGCTTCGTTCATAAAGGGTTTTTATAGGATAAACAATTATGAATACAAAAATGTATTAATTCGATGTTGTTAAATCAAATCAAGCTAATTTTTGAATTCAATAAATAAAATTAAACAATATTTTATTCTTTCAAAAGAATTTTTGTTTCTTTTTTACAAGATTGAATTTTCTGTGGAGATGGTTTTTTTGTTGAAATTATCCGCTCAAATAATTATTCGCTCTATCTCCGCATCAATTCAAAATTAGGCTGAAAGAATCGGTTTCGTCCCAAGGAAATTTGATGTTCGATTTATAAATTCTCCATGCCCAAAGCATTTTAATATGTCATGCCTACGGCACTAAGGTTCTATTTTGTTTTGGATGTTACCGATATGCCATGCCTACGGCACTTTCGTTCTCCTTGTTTATACCGAGGAAGCCAGATAGGAGTAGAATTGTTAATATATTTATACATCAAACCCAAGTCCCGTTAGGGACGACATATCGGTAACACCAAGAAGTGCCAGAATTCCCAAATCCCGTAGGGATGAAATATAAAAAAGTTCAATGGCGTGTAAAAACTTAAAGGCTATTATAGATTTCCGCATTATTATCAAGCAACTAATTTTAAACAATTTTGGCATTGTAAAATAAAATATTTCCTACCTTAGTCGACAATTATCCTTTATTTAACCTTTAAACCTTAAAAACAATGTCAAACACTTACACCCAATTGCATCATCAATATGTATTTGCACCCAAATATCGAGCAGCAGTAATCCAACCTGAATGGGAAGTGGAATTGTACAAATACATAACTGGTATTGTACAAAACAATAAACATAAAATGTTATGTATAAATGGTATGCCTGATCATTTACATTTTCTCGTTGGATTCCACACTACACAATCTGTTGCTGATTTTATGCAAGATGTGAAATCCGGAAGTTCAAAATGGATAAATGACAAAAAATTAACAAAATCACGATTTGAATGGCAAGGAGGTTATGGAGGATTCTCCTATGCAAAATCGCAGGTGTCAAATCTCATCAAATATATTCAGAATCAAAAACAACATCATCAAAAGGAATCGTTTTTAACGGAGTATAGAAATTTATTAACTGAATTTGAAATTGAATATAAGGAAGAATATATTTTTAAAGAATTGATTTAGTCCCTGGGAATATCATAGGTTTATAAATTATCTATGCCACGATGCATTTTTATATGTCATGCCTACGGCACTGGGTTTCTCCTTTGGTTTTGTTGTTACCGATATGTCATGCCTACGGCACTTTTGTCCGGCACGGATAAAATATTGGTATAATTACTAATACATAAAAAACCCAAATCTCGTCTACCAAGTTTAATGAAATATCGGAAGCATTATGCAAAGCTAGAAAACCCAAGTCCCGTTAGGGACGAAATATCGGTAACATGATGAAAGGAAAGAAAACCCAAATCCCGTAGGGATGGCATATAAAAATGCTCTTGGAGATATAAAATTTCAAGGGTAACGTAGATTTACGTTCTAAGCTAAATCAAATCTTGCAAATTTCTTTATTCAAAAAATCACCTTAAATAATACTTTTTTCCTCCAAAATAATTTCCATTTCCTTTTGCACAATCAATGCTTTTTCTCTTGCTTTTTCGGCGAAGTTTTCGTCGTTGGAGGCGTATATGATGTCTCGTGTAGAATTTACGATTAATCCGCATTCGGAATTCATCCCGTTGCGTGAAATGGCTTGGAGATCACCACCTTGGGCGCCAACACCGGGAACCAAAAAGAAATTATCGGGTGCAATTTTTCTTATTCGGTTAAAATATTCGGGGTGTGTGGCGCCGATAACGAACATTAAATTATTTGCATTTCCCCAGGTATTTGCGGTGCGAATTACACGCTCAAATAGTTGTTCGCCATTTTCTTCCATTAATTGAAAATCTTCACTTCCGGAATTAGAGGTTAATGCCAATAATATCACCCACTTATTTTCAAATTGTAAAAAGGGAAGAACGGAATCTTTTCCCATATAAGGAGCAACCGTTATTGCATCAAAGGGCATGGTCTTAAAAAATGCTTCTGCATATCGCGCAGAAGTATTTCCAATATCACCACGTTTTGCATCCGCAATGGTAAAATGATCTGTGCCGATATATTCAATTGTTTTTTCTAAACTTTCCCAACCCTTGCTTCCGCTCGCTTCGTAAAAAGCGATGTTGGGTTTATATGCAATACAGAGATCGCGTGTGGCGTCAATAATTTGTTTATTAAATTCGAATATCGGATCGTTGTAATGTTTTAAATGCGCGGGTATCTTTTCAATATCGGTATCCAATCCAACGCAGAGATAAGACCTTTTCTTTTTGATCTGTTGGAGGATCTCTTGTTTATTCATTCCGATTGGAAATATATTATGCTACGGTTTCTATTCCTCTGATAGATGGGATGGCATTTCTGATACTTTGTTCCACACCCGCCTTCATGGTCATAAAACTCATCGGACAACTTTCGCAGGCACCAAGCAATTTCACGCGCACGATCATGTCGTCTGTTATTTCTACAACTTCTATATCACCACCGTCTTTATTGAGATAAGGACGAATGGTATCGAGGGATGTTTCTACCTGGCTATAAATTTCTTTACTGATCGACATATTATTTTATAATAGTACAAAGTTACGGATTTAAATCATCATCGAATCATTTCCACAACTTTCGTTGCAGCCTTTTCATCATTTCTGATGGAAATAAATCGCGCGGTATTATTAATTACTTCTTCAAAAGCTGTGGAAGTTATTGCATCATCATCCCTCAACATAAATGGTTTCCCACTATCACCACCTTCGCGAATTCCCTGAACGAGCGGAATTTGTCCGAGTAAAGGGACCATTAATTCTCTCGCCAGCGTATTTCCGCCCCCTTTTCCAAAAATATAATATTTGTTTTCCGGCAATTCGGCAGGAGTGAAGTACGCCATATTTTCCACCACCCCGATTATCGGCACATTAATATTGGAAATTTTAAACATTCCAGCTGCCTTGCGTGCATCAGCCAAAGCAACCTCCTGAGGCGTAGTAACTATAATTGCACCAGTAACAGGAACTGTCTGCACCAATGTAAGGTGAATATCTCCTGTTCCGGGAGGCATATCAATGATAAGATAATCTAATTCCCCCCAAATACAATCGGTAACAAATTGTTTTAAAGCGCTGCTCACCATCGGTCCGCGCCATACTACTGCCTGTTCTGGGTCAACCAAATATCCTATAGAAAGCGATTTTATGCCATATTGCTCCAACGGAATCATCATCGCCTTGCCGTTTTGATCAACTACCTTCGGTTTGGCCTTGCTGAGGTTTAACATCAAAGGAACCGATGGTCCGTAGATAT
>JBGAWP010000104.1:0-11376 GCA_044227505.1 Chitinophagales bacterium
CAAAAGAGAGATTGGAATTATTTATAATGGGAGAAAAAAACCAATTTGCTCTGATTGACCATATCATTGGTAAATTGGGGAATATTTCCACTTTTGAGGAAACTACATCCGATATCACAAACGCAGTTTCTTTTATTTCGGCTAATCAAACTTTTTACTTACCTGTAAATAAAAAGATGGATGTGGAGCAGGAGAAATCGAGATTGATTGAACAAATAAATTATCAAAGAGGATTTTTAAATAGCGTTGAACAGAAGTTAAACAACAAAAATTTTATTTCCGGTGCTCCGGAAGCAGTTGTTGCAGCGGAGAAGAAAAAGAAATCAGACGCAGAGGAAAAAATCCGGATGCTGGAACTTTCGCTTGAGAAGTTGAATTAGGTTTAGCTTCACCATACCCGTTTCCTTTGATAATATTTCTCCTGGTAATTAGCTTTTAGGGACCTGGAATTTATCATTATGAGAGAGAATGACATATGCGATTTTGACTTAATTAAGAGTTTTTTTCTATTCAACTATATACAATATTGAATATGAAAAAGCTATTATGTATAATGCCAACGCCAAATATGCATTTGATTGCAATTGTAAATCACAACAATGTGCGTTCTCATTATCAGACTACAATAATGTGTTGGGATAAAGTTCCTGACTGGAGGGCACCACTTGATTGGAAAATTCCCGAAAATGTTTCTTATCTGTCTATAAAAGATCTATTTAGGTTGCCATTTATTATCCGAAATTATGATATTGTGCTTTTTCATGGCGCATATCAGGCATTCCCTTTTCAGTTTATTTCTCTGATCCTGGCATCCTTAATAAAAAAAAGAGTTTATTTAAGTGGGGAAGGTTTAAAGCACTCCTATAGTTCCCTTAAAAAATATATTTTTAAAACTTTATTGAATAGAAATTCCATTTGTTACCTTGCAATTGGTAACAAGGCGAAGGATGATTATTATAATATGGGATTAAACCGCTGGGCTTACAGAAAATTTTGTTTTGCGGAAGAATACCCAATGCTTTTTCCGGAAATAGATGTATCGTCAAAAAAAAATGAAATAATCCGTATTCTAACGGTTTCCCGCTTAATTGCATACAAGCAGGTGGAAATGCAGCTGGAAGCATTATCTGAATATAATGGTGCTCAACAAGTAGAGTTACATATTGCAGGGAGTGGAGAATTAATGGAGAAACTAAAACAGAAAGCAGAGGAATTGAACATTGCAGGTAAGACCTTTTTTCACGGCCATTGTGATAAAATTGATTTGCATAAGTTGTACCTAAATGCATCTATTTTCGTTCTGGCATCTAATTATGAAGGATGGGGTGTTGTTGTAAATCAGGCTGTTCATTACGGTTTGCCTTTATTAATAAATGAGTCAGTGCGTTCAGGTAAAAATAATTTAGTGAAGCACGGGGAAAACGGGTTTCTGTTTAAAGACAAAGCAGAAATGATTTATTATTTAAAAATTTTGTGTGAAAACGCCGAACTCCGTGAAAAATTCAGAAAAAAGAATGCCGAGATAAATGCAATTTGGAATATTGAGGAAGTAGCATCCCGGCTGACCGCTGTATTCCAGAACGAAGAAGTTAATTTTACGGAAGGACCATTGATGAAAATTTAAAGAATGGAAAAGGAAGTAAAGTTTATTTATATAGTTGGCCGTGGTTTTAGCGGCACAACAATGTTGGATGCTCTTTTGGGTAATTCGGGGCAAATTGAAAGTGTTGGTGAATTGGTTTCGGGCTTATCCAGATATGATATAGAATTATGTTCTTGTGGAAAATTGACTGAGGATTGCATATTTTGGCAAACTATAAAAAAAGAATTTAATTTACGGAATGGTGATAATTCATTCACAGCATTTGCAAAACAATCCATTGATCAGGCAAATGTTAAAAATTATTTTTCTACGTTATTTAATATTCAAAAATATCGTGGTCTGGCCGCATCAAATCGGATTATGTATGAAGCAATTGCATCCGTTAATGGTCGTAATTGGGTGCTTGACTCATCAAAGGAAATAACGCGTGGTTTGTTTTTAGCAAGATTGGATAATCGTGTTAAATTTATCCACGTAATAAGAAGACCGGAAGGGCAGATTTCTTCACTGTATTATCGTTTAAATAAAGGTCTTCCTTTGAAGTTCTTAAGGAAAGAATATTATCCAAAATATAAATTTTTGCCCATAAGTTTCGAAGCAATTGCATGGTCTATGGGAAATTTGCTGGCAGAATTTTTAAAATTATTCGCGCCTAAGAGAACGATTCGTATCAAATTTGAAAACTTATTAAATAACCCCGCGCATGAATTAGACAGACTTGGTAAATTTTTAAATATCAATTTTGATGAAATTAAAAATAAAATACAGAATAACGAGGATTTTTACGTTAACCATTCAATGGGTGGGAATGAATTTAGACATGAAAAAGTATTTAAATTTCAAAAAGAGGCCAAAACAAGAAGAGTTATGCCATTGGGATTTAAAATTTGGATAAAAATATTGTGTTGGCCCTTAATTATTATTTATGGTTACAATATATTCAAAAATGAGTGATCAGATATAGCATTTTTAAGCAATATAAAAACTGTAGAGTTATGGCGTGTGCCGGTCGGTCAATAACGGCAATCAGCTTTTTTAAGTGGCAAATTTTCGCAGGGAAACTTATTTTGAATCCAGTTTCAAGCGCACCGGGAGTAAGGATTCACTTTTTTGGTCGGGGCTGTATTTTCTATAATAAACCCGCTAATCCTGCCCCTGAAGTTTGGAGGAAATTATACAAGGAAAGGCGGATCAGTAAAAAACAGATTATTCCTAGGTTTTTCATCGGAGAATGGCCTTACAGGTTTTGGCAGGTTTTTAGGGTATCAATTACGACCCGCCCATTATAAATTCTCAATTCTTTCATCTACCTTTGCACCCTTAAAATTAACTTCTAACAAAATAACCAAAAACCAAACTATTATGAAAAAGGGAATTATTGCCGTTTTGGCATTATCTACTACTTTATTTATTACTTCATGCGGTAAAAAAGGCGGCTTAAGTGAAGAAACAAAAACAGCTATGACTACATTTGAAACCAGCTGGAAAGCAGCAGAAACTCAAATGACAGCTTTTGGAACAACTTTCACTACCACTACAGGCGAAATGAATAAAATGATGGATGAGAGCATGGCAATGGATATGAGCAAAATGAAACCTGCTGATAAAGCGAGCTGTGACTCCATGATCGCAATGTGCGGAACAATTAAAACCGGTATTGAAGGAATGAAAACTGCTTATGCTGCAGCAATGGAACAGTGGAAAGCGGACACTCAGGCTTATGCTGATTGGAAGAAAAAAGGCCATGATGAAAAAATGGACGACGCAGCTGCAACGGCTGGTTTAACTGAATGGAATGCTAAATTAGCAACCTGGAATGAAACAATGACAGGTTGGAATGAGCAATTGACCAGCATGCAAGGTGCTTGCAAAACTACTTGTGATGCTATGATGCATTTAGGTATGCCTATGTAATTGATTTCATCAACATATTTTAAAGCAGCTTTCGGGCTGCTTTTTTTATGCCTTGAAATTACTTGAGTTTCATGAAAATGGCTTTATGTTGTCCCATTTTCTATTTTCTTACTTTTGGGTTAAATTAGACACACATGAGAATTGGAAAGTTGTTGATCATATTTTTAATCCCTTTTTATTCCTTTTCCCAAGATATTACCCAAACTATAAGAGGAAATATTATTGATAAAGAATCAAAAGTGCCTCTCATGGGAGCCACGGCTGTTTTATTTAAAGATTCTGTTTTGTTACAGGGAAATTTTTCTGATGAGAACGGAAATTATCGTTTTGAAAACGCACCGATAGGCAGGGTAGATATCAGGTTTACATTTATTGGATATAACGATATATTTATTAATAACCTGGTAGTCACCACTGGAAAGGAAGTAATATTAAATGTGGAGATGGAGGAAAATGCGGAGAAACTGGATGTGGTGACAATTTCTGCAGATAAAAATAATGGAGAAGTAAATAATGAAATGGCCGTTGTAAGTGTGCGAACTTTCAGCGTGGAAGAAACGGATCGATATGCAGGAAGCAGAGGCGATCCTGCGAGAATGGCAAGTAATTTTGCAGGGGTGCAGGGAGCAGATGATTCGAGAAATGATATCGTAGTGCGGGGAAATTCTCCAATCGGTGTTTTATGGCGATTGGAAGGAGTGGATATCCCTAATCCAAATCATTTTGCAATTGCCGGAACAACAGGTGGGCCTGTTTCTATCATTAATAATAAATATCTCAGTAATTCTGATTTTTTCACCGGTGCATTTCCTGCCGAATATGGAAATTCCATAGCAGGTGTTTTTGATCTGAATATGCGTAAAGGAAATGATGAAAAATCGGAATTCAGCGGCCAGTTGGGATTTTTGGGGACTGAACTATTTGCAGAGGGACCGCTCAATAAGGATAAACATTCTTCTTATTTAGCCAGCTTCAGATATTCTACTTTGAAGTTATTTCAATTCATGAATTTAGAGATCGGTACCAGTGCTGTTCCAAATTATTTCGACGGCGCTTTCAAATTAACGTTCCCGAATAAAAAAGGAGCAATAAGTTTATTTGGTGTGGGTGGAAAAAGTGATATCGATATTGTGGTGAGTGATTATACAAAATCGGAAACAGAATTGTATGGCGATAGCGACAGAGATCAATACTTCGGCACAAGTATGGCTACATCCGGCGTTTCATTTGCACATCAAATAAATGCCACAACTTATGGAAAGGCCGTAATTGCTTACTCCTGGCAGGAAAATCACGCAGACCACGCTTTGGTTTATCGCGATGCGGAATTTAATATTGATTCTATAGTTTCGAATATGGGATATTATTTTAATGATCAGAAAATTTCTGCAATTTATAATCTCAATAAAAAAATAAATAATAAAAATAGTTTTAAAACAGGTTTAAGCGCAGAAAATTATTTATACGATCATCTTGATTCCAATTTAAATTTATTTACCTGGCAATTTGATAATAGATACAACTTTAAGGAGAATGCATTTTTTGTGCAGGGTTATTTTCAATGGAAATACAAAGTGAATGAAAAACTGGTGGTAAATGGCGGTTTGCATGGTCAGATATTTACCTTAAATGCCAATTCAAAATCAATTGAACCTCGTGTTGGATTAAAATATAATCTGAATAAAAGGTCTGCTATAAGTTTTGGCACAGGCTTGCACAGTCAGATGTTGCCGAGTTACCAATACAGTTATCAGCAAAAACAAATTGATGGAAGTTTTTTAACGATCAATAAAGATGTTGGATTTATTCGGAGTTTTCATTCGGTTATTGGTTACGACAAAACCTTAACAGAAAATTTCAGACTTAAGGCAGAAGTTTATTATCAATATTTATTCGATGTTCCCGTTGAAATTAGATCCTCGGCATTTTCTCTGGCAAATGAAGGTAGTGGATTTTCAAGATTTTTTCCCGATTCGTTACAAAACACGGGAACAGGAAAAAATTATGGTCTGGAATTAACTCTGGAAAAATTTTATTCCAACAACTTTTTCTTTTTAATAACGGGATCTGTTTATAACTCCTTGTATACCGGAAGTGATGGAATAGAACGCAAAACCGACTTTAACGGAGGTTATGCAGGAAATTTGTTGGGAGGATACGAACTTACGATAAATAAAAAAGATGTGCTCACGGGTGGTATAAAATTAACATACGCCGGAGGGAAACTCACAACGCCTGTTGATGAGGCGGCCACTATTGCAGCTAAAGAATTGATATTTATCGATTCACTTACCAATACCTCAAAATTAAAAGATTATTTCAGAGTTGATCTGAAACTGGCCTATCGGTTGAACAGCAAGAAAAATAATATTACCCATGAAATTGCAATTGACCTGGTTAATGTTTTCGGGATTCAAAATGTATTGGGTTTAACCTATGCACCTAATCCCGCCGATCCAACAGCTAGTCCGGTTAAGGAAGAATATCAACTGGGTTTTTTACCTTTGTTTTATTATAAAATTGATTTTTAAATTTTCGATGTTCCCTTGAATAAATAAATAATTTTCATGTACGAAACAATATTATATACTGTCGACAATAAAATTTGTTCAATAAAATTGAACAGACCAGACAAACGCAATGCATTTAACGCCCAGTTGGTAAATGAATTGAAAGTCGCATTCTCTGATGCGGAGAGTGATGATCAGATCAAAATTATTATTCTGAAAGGAGAGGGGGAGGTTTTTAGTGCCGGAGCTGATCTCGCGTATTTGCAGTCTTTACAAAAAAATTCGTACGAAGAGAATTTAGCTGATTCGAAAAATTTAATGGAATTATATCAATTGATATATACCCTTTCAAAACCTGTAATAGCTCAGGTGGAAGGACATGCCATAGCAGGTGGTTGTGGATTGGTGACTGTTTGTGATTTTGGATTCTCTGTCCCGGAAGCTCAATTTGGTTATACGGAAGTGAAGATCGGATTTGTTCCTGCAATTGTAATGGTATTTTTACTTCGGAAAATAAATGAGCGATCCGCTAAGGAATTATTGTTGAGTGGCAAACTCATCAGCGCATCACAGGCTTTAGTTGCAGGCTTGATAAATGGAGTAGTTGGAAAGGAAAATATCAACCAACATGTGATCGAATTCGCAAATAATCTTATCGCGAATTGTAGCAGAGAATCTTTAAAAGCTACAAAACAAATGATCGCTGCAGTGCAGGAAATGAAGCTGGAAGATGCATTGAATTATGCCGCAGAAGTAAACGCAAAAGCGCGGGGTTCTGAGGATTGTAAATATGGTATTGAAACTTTCCTTGCGAAAAAGAGACCACAGTGGGAATAGAGATCACAGATTGTGGTTTTGGATCACGGATTATTGGGATTTCGGGATTTCAGGGATTATGTATATTTTATAATTGCAATGCTTTAATTATAATTCAATATGGCAGTATACACAGAATTTAATTGTTCTTCGCTGATACAATAAGGTGGCATTATGTACAATGTGTTTCCGAGAGGTCGTAATAAAATTCCCTTTTCAATAAAGTATTGGTATAAAGAGTCGCGTTCTGAATTAAAATAACTTGTTTGTGAACTTGTTTTAAGATCAAAAGCTATTATTGTTCCGCGTTGTCTTATGTTTTCAAATCGAGGGTGTTGTGACAGCATTTCTGCAAATTCAGTATGTTGTAATTGAATAGTTTTTATTGCATCAATAAATGTTCCCTTTCCTAAAAGATCAAGACTCGCCAAAGCGGCAGTGCAAGCCAGTGGATTTGCAGTATAGGAATGTCCGTGATAAAACGCTTTCATTTTATCTTCATCATAAAACGCATCATAAATAAATGAAGCACATGCAGTAACTCCAAAGGCCATTGTTCCACCGGTAATGCCTTTGCTCATACAAATGATGTCGGGTTGGATAGTGCAATATTCGGAGGCGAACATTTTCCCTGTTCTGTAAAAACCCGTCATCACTTCATCTGCAATGCAAAGGATATTTTTTTCTTTTGCTGTTCGCACTAAATTATTTAAGACCTCAGGTTCATACATCAACATGCCACCTGCTCCTAAAATTAAAGGTTCATAAATAAATGCTGCGATATCGTTATTGGAAATTGCTTTTTCAAATGCCTGATAACATTTTTCTTCTTCCCCTTTTGCCGGCAGCGGAATAAACATCACATCAAACAATTGACTGTGAAATGGTTTTGTAAATGCACCGCGTTCACTCACACTCATGCTTCCAAATGTATCACCGTGATACGCGTTTTCGAAGGCGATGATATTTGTTTTCGGGATTCCGATGTTGAACCAGTATTGCAAAGCCATTTTTATTGCCACCTCAACACTGGTAGAACCATTATCAGAATAAAATATTTTAGAAATATTTTTTGGCAAATGATTCTCCACTAATCTTTTAGCAAGGTTTAAAGCAGGATCATGTGTAAATCCGGCAAATATTACATGCTCCAGGATTTTGTGTTGTTCGTAAATTTTTTGTGCAATATAGGGATGCGAGTGACCGTGAATATTGGTCCACCAACTTGAAATTGCATCAATATAACTTTTATTATTATCGTCGTAGATCAATGCACCTTCTCCCCGAACAATTTTAATGGGTTCTGAAGCAAGTTTCATTTGGGTAAACGGATACCAGATATATTCAGTATGTTTCAAAAATGCACTTTTAGTAAGAATTAGAGCTGGATTTTAATTTCTCTGCATTCCTTTTAATAAATCCTTTGTCAATCACATCCTCGTAATCTACCCGGCCGTAAATTTTTAGTCCCGTATAATTTTTTATAAAACTTTCCGATTCCTTATTTTCTATGCCATTAAATATTATTCCTGCTACAGGTATATTATTTAATTTTAGCACTTCTGCAGTGAGCAATGTATGATTAATGCTTCCGAGGTAATTTTTAGATACTAATATTACCGTCAGATTGAATTTTTTTATCAGATCAAGCATTAAATATTTATCGTTCAATGGCACCATTAATCCACCGGCACCTTCCACAATGAGATTGTTTTGCGTTTCCGGTAAAATAATATTATCAATGTTGATCTCCGCGTTTTCCATTTTGGCCGCGGCATGTGGGGAAAGCGGATGTTTAAAAGAATACACCTCATCAAAAAACCGGGTCTTCTGGTTGGAGATGAGATTTTTAACGCGTTGTGTATCGGTGTAATCCAATCCACCACATTGCACCGGTTTCCAATAATCAGCCTGAATTGCTTCCACTAAAACTGCCGAAACAATTGTTTTTCCAACATCAGTACCTATTCCGGTTACAAAGTAATTCATTTTAGTTGATTCTCATTTTAGATCAATACACCATCATTTTCATGCAAAATACACTGCCTCCGCTTTTCATAAATTCTCCTGTTTCTACTTCCATAACGGAATGCGCACTTTGTTGAACGATGTTGAGTGATACAGGATTATTGCGTTGAATTATTGCTGCAGAACCCATTTTATTAGTTCCATAAATAATATGTGCATTGCACGCAAATCCCTCTAAAGCTTCCTGCTCCGGAATTTCATACACACCTTCAAACATTTTTCTGATAATTGCAAGCGATTCCGGTGAAAAAGCATCAGGCGCTATCAATACTTCAGCGTGATTTAAGGGAAGAAAGCAGGTATCGAGATGATAAAAATGTTCATTAATGAGCTCTAATGTTATAATTGGAGCATCTAATGTTCGCGCAATTTCTTCGTAAACATTTTTATCGCTTCTGAATCCGTATCCGCCATATAATAATCTTTTTCCGGGATGAGCTATCATATCTCCCATGCCTTCAAAATGATATTTGCTTTGCAGATCTACGATCTTATATCCGTGATCCTTATAAAAATCTTCTATATAGGGAATTTCATTCTGACGATTCTCATATCGCATTCTGCTCATCAATGCGATCTTTTCGCCATTCCACATCACCCATGGAAAACTTTGATTCGCACAAAATACCATATCTTCTAGTCCTTCCACTCCATCAATTACGTGTACTTCATCAAGATATTTTTGTGTTTTAAATCCCAAATAGGTATTGCGCAAATTATCCCACTGAATATTTGCCTTTTCAGGGTTTACATTTCCCTTTTGATTTTGCATGTGTACATTTTTTACATCTACTATCGAATAATAGTCAGGTGTACACATCAAAATTTTCCTCGGTTCCACTCTCGCGTCACAATCTTCTAATTGGAAATGCACTTCATTGGTGCCATATGCCTTTGCAAATACTGGAGTCATTTTATTTTCAGTTTGTTAATTTGTTAATTTAATAATTTAGTTATACGTATTAATTGAATAATTTTATACGTAATATTTATTTTGTGAATCTGTTTGATATTATTAATTCTTTATTTCCGGCTTCATATTTATAAAATCCTTCACCTGATTTCACACCGAGATATCCGGCAGTAACCATATTTACTAACAAAGGACAAGGTGCATATTTAGGATTTCCAAAACCGGTATGCAATACATTAAGTATACTTAAACAAACATCCAATCCAATAAAATCGGCAAGTTGGAGAGGCCCCATCGGATGGGCCATTCCTAATTTCATAACCGTATCTATTTCATAAACACCGGCAACATTTTCATATAAAGAATATATTGCTTCATTGATCATTGGCATTAATATTCTATTGGCTATAAATCCGGGATAATCATTTACTTCAACTGGGGTTTTGTCAAGTTGTTTGCTGAGGTTCATGATCAATTCTGTGGTTGCATTGCTGGTTGCATATCCCCTTATTACCTCCACTAATTTCATTAAAGGCACAGGATTCATAAAATGCATTCCGATCACTTTATCCGGACGATTTGTAACAGACGCGATCTTAGTAATGGAAATGGAAGAGGTATTGGAAGCTAAAATGGTATTCTCATTACAAATGAGATCCAGTTCTGAAAATATTTTTAATTTAAGATCAACACGTTCTGTTGCAGCTTCCACAACAAGATCAGAATTTGCAGAATGGTCAAGGGAAGTATAAGTGGAAAGATTGGAAAGTGTATTCTCCTTATCAGCCTCTGTTATTTTCTCCTTTGCCACCATCCGATCCAGATTAGTGGTGATGGTTTGCACTGCTTTTTCAAGTGCGGATTCAGAAACATCTACAAGGTTTACTGTAAAACCTTTCATGGCAAATACATGTGCTATCCCGTTCCCCATGGTACCGGCGCCTATCACGGTAATATTATTCATCGCAAAATTAATTTGCGCAATATTAATGAATAATCATAAGCATTTGGGACGCAATTCTTTCAAAACCGCTGTTTTCAACATAGAGTTGATAAGTTCCTGAAGGGAGGTCTTTTACAGAAACACTTTGAGTGAGGTAATTTATCGGAATTGTTTTTACGGTATCGCCCGTTGAATTAATTATTTTAATGGTAAGACCGTTCGTGCGTTCATTTAACTGAATGGAAATAATATTGTCTGCCGGATTTGGAAAAATTTTCAAGAGATTATTATCTGTTATTTTTATTTCCAGAAAGTCGGGACAATTCATTGTTACATCCAAGGGAGCATCAGGCAATGCTGCGTTGTAAATACCAAATGCATATTCACCGGCTTGTAATTTACTTAATTCAAATGCTCCGCGTTTATCGTTATTATTTCCCCAGTCATTTAAGGTATAATAAGGATAAATTTCCCAGTCGCTGCCTGAAAAACTTTTATAAAATAACAAAAGACTATCTTCCACATTGGTCATTAAATTATTGTCCAGATAACCTCCTCCTAAATTCAACTGACCGTTGTATAAAATTTTTGCGGTTGCGTCAAAATCAGTTGGTATTATTCCATTTATTTTCCAATATCTATCAGGACT
>JBGAWP010000105.1:0-10536 GCA_044227505.1 Chitinophagales bacterium
AGTAAACGAATGTCCTGTGTTTTGCATTTTTCTGCTACTTGTATCATTGGGTCATCCCACGCATGAAGCGCAATGGCAAATTTTGAATTATGTACTGCCAATAATTGTTTGGCATTTAGATCTTTTGTTGCTCTTAATAGTTCATCAGGCATCAGGTGAATATGTTTCCAGCTTTTATCATATTGTCCGTTTTCCAATATCACCAGATCAAACTCGCCGAAGGTTTTTCCAATTTCTGCAAAGTGTGTATCGTATCCACTGTCGCCACCAATAAATATTTTCATGGAAGGCGTTTGCAGAACAAAGGATGTCCAAAGTGCCTTATTTCTTTTTAATCCTCTTCCCGAAAAATGCCTTGTAGGAACAGTATTTACTTTGAAGCCATTTTCCGGAACATATTCCTCATTCCAATTTTTTTCAATTATTTGTTTTGGATCATAACCCCAATATTCCAAATGTTCACCAGTTCCCAGACCACAAATAACTTGTTTTATTTTAGGTTGTAGTTTTTTTACCGTGTTATAATCAAGATGATCCCAATGGTCGTGAGAAATAAAAAGAATGTCAATCTCCGGAATATCGTCGGCAGAATAATTGTTTGTACCTTTAAATGCTTTGGTTGTAAATGAAAACGGAGAAGCATGTCCACATAATACAGGATCAACTAAAATTCGTTTACCATCAATTTGCATAAAATAAGAAGAATGCCCAAACCAGACCAAAACATCTTTATTTATATCCAGATCAAAAAGATCTGCTTTTTCAGAGGGAATAATGTCTTTAGGTGTAACCCGTTTATTTTGATTAAAGAAAAAATCCCTCATTACTGAAAAGTAATTTGCTCCTTCTGTTAAGTCAGGTGTTATACTTTGATTCCGGAAAGTGCCATTGGAATAATTTTGAGCGTTCTGGATTTTTTTTAATCGTTCACCCGAGGGGAGTTTGCCAAATTTTGGGTGGTTTAAAATAATAAGCACTGATATTGTTAATAAGAATAGGATTATAATTGCGATATACATGATATTAGTCTTTTGTTACGATCTTTTTTAACTTGGTAACTATATTCGTACAAAATTATACTTCCTAATCCATTTTTCGAGTCAATATCGAACCGAATATCCAAATTTGACCTGCGCAAAACAAATTCACTACTAATTCATCCTGAATCACCCATCTTACCAGTTTTTATGTTATATTTAATCTCTATTAAAATGTTTTATATGTTTTTATTTCAGATTTTATCCGCGTTTAATTGGAAAGAGTTAATGTTAGGAGCCGAAAATTGGTCCTTTCTGCTTGAAACAATTCTGCGAACATTAATAATGTTTATTGTGATATTGGTAAGTCTGCGCATATTGGGGAAACGCGGAGTTAAACAACTTTCTATATTTGAACTTGTAGTAATTATCAGTTTAGGATCTGCAGCTGGTGATCCAATGCTTTACAAGGATGTGGGTATTTTACCTGCTGTAATTGTTTTTACAATTGTGGTTGCCCTTTATAGTTTTATCACCTTTTTGATTGGAAAAAATCCATTATTTGAAAAAATAATGGAAGGGAAACCGATTTGTCTAATTAAAAATGGTGTATTTTCCATAGATAATTTTTCAAAAGAAGCCTTGGGTGCCGATGAGTTTTTTGCGGAGCTGCGTATGCAAGGGGTTTCACAATTGGGACAAATTGAAGAAGCCATTGTGGAAAGCTCGGGCAATATCAGCATATTTTATTTTCCTGACGAAGAAGTAAAATATGGACTACCCATTATGCCTGATTCTCTGGAATCATCAACTGAAGTAATTATTGACACTGATCATTATGCATGTATCTTTTGTGGTTACACTGAAAAATTAAAATCGTCCACCAAATATATTTGTCCTGAGTGCAATAAATCCAAATGCGTAAAGGCAACTAATAAAAAACGTATTAGATAAAATATTTTAAAAAAAGTCTGCCCCGTTTCAAAAAACGGAACAGACTCATATACTTGATGTGTAATATTATTAGAGAATTATTATAATGGAGGCAATTTTTTAACGTTTTTTCTTGCTCACGTCATTTTTCTTTTTATTCTCATTTTTATTTATCGGTTTAACTTCAGTTTCGTTATTATAGTCAACCCAACTTAAAATACCATCTACCGGAAGATTGGATCTGTCGATCAATGTTTTCCGTTCCTTACTCAATTTTTTATTATCCTGCTGAACGGTTTTATCGGTGCGTTTTGTGCCAATAGCTTCCTCATTTAATAAACCGTTTGTATCTCTAATATGCTGAATCGGGTCTTCAATAATTTCCCATTCCTCTTGCATAAGAGGACTTTTGCCTTCATTCCAACCTCCTTTAAAGTCCTCACCCTTCGACATATTAAAATACTTGTTGCTGAATTTAGGATCACTCTGTAAAATTCCCGGAGGGAAATTGGGTTGTATGCTGTCTAATGCAGCCTGAAACATTTGAAAATGCGCAACTTCTCTTGTCATTAAAAATCGCAACGACTCTTTTACCAAAACATCGTCAGTAAATTTCATAAGATTTTCATACACTAACTTGGCTGTGCTTTCCGCGGCAATATTTAAACGCATATCAACAGTAAGATCACCCATACCCATTATATAAGTTGCGTTCCAAGGATTACCTACGCTATCTGTTAACGTTGGCGTTCCGCCACTTACAAGAAAAAAATGCGGATTAACAAGTGCATCATGAATATAATTTTCTTTTGCAGGTTTACCATCCAATAATTTGCTGAGGTCTGACTCATCTGCGGCATTCTTTAATTCTCCGTTCACCCCGGTGAGTAACATTTGTATTGTGGCTCCTACAATTTCGAGATGACTGAATTCCTCGGTTGCAATATCCATCAGCATATCATATACATCAGGATGGGGTTTTCTGCAACCAAATGCCTGCACAAAATATTGCATAGCTGCTTTTAATTCGCCGTTGGGTCCTCCGAATTGTTCTAACAACAATCGGGCAAAACGGGGATCGGGTTTAGAGACCCTTGCATTAAATTGTAATTCTTTTACATGATGAAACATTATTTTAATTTTAAAGTTGAAATAATTAATGAAATTGCAGCCGGTTTTTGTAAAATGAAAAATCTCAATGTCGCCAGCTACAATCATCAAAAATTGTCAAAGCATATGCCAAGAGTGCGAAAGCAGTATTGCTCCAGTTTCGTTTTAAAAAATGGGAATTGTTATCCTCAGTAGAGTAAATTTTTAAACAATAAATTTGGAATGAACTAAGTTTGCGGAGCCTTTATACAATAGTGCTGTGTTTAATTTCCATCAATTCATCAACTTCCCTTATCCTGTAGATCTGCCTGAATATAATCTCTATTTTTTAAATTGTTCAAAGCAAATACAGTCTCACTAATGAAAACAAATTTTCGATATGCTCTGATTTTATAATATTCTCTCTATTAAATTTTTCCAATGAAAACAAAATTTAACCTTTTGAAATTTCGCGATTTATATAATCCTACATCTCTTGATAATAAATAATCCATTTCCTTCATATTAACCATCATTTACTAATTTTCTAACAAAATTTTATCAAATCACCTCATACTTGCCAATTTTACAACGTGATATCCCTTTCAATTCATGCACTTTTTCCATGCCGAAATTCCGGTTATTAGCCGCAAAACAGAAAAAAAACTCGTTAATTCAAAACCCCCTTCATCCCATTCCCTTTCGCCAGCAATTTATATGTACTTGGCGAAACGCCCATTTTATTCTTAAATGCAGCGTTAAAGGTCGCTTTATTGGTATAACCAACATCAAAGGCTATGCTGAGAATTTTAGAGTCAGAGTAAGACTCTTCCAGAAGAAGACGACAAGCTTCTTTAATGCGGTAGTCGTGAAGGAGATCGGAGAAATTTTTGTGGAGGGTGGAATTAATTAAAAAGGATAATTCATGTAAGGGCATTTGTAATAATTCGGCGAGTTTGTTCAAATTTAATTCGGAGTCCAGCCAGGGTTTATGAGTTTCCAGGTAAGTAGTGAGTTTTTGCGATTGCAAAATAAGATCTGCAGGAGCGATTTTTTTTCTGGTGTTGTTATTTTTTTGTTCAAATAAAGAAATGGGTTGCCGGAATGCTCCGTAACCGATCAGATAAATGCACAGCGACATTATACCGGAAACAACATAATCTAATCCGTCGGGTGAAATGCCTAACCAAAGCGATATCCAATAGCTGCTGAAACAAAAAGCGAACAATACATAAAATGAAATATTGCGCACAAACCAGCGGTATTTTATTTGCTGATGTTCGCTGCCACTGCTTTCCTTTTTTTGTTTATATAATAAACGCAGCAATAAAAAGCTATATATAAAAAGACTCAAAAACTGCAGCGCATTGAATACCTGAAAGGATGTAATTACAAAACTCAGGTGTCGATAAATATATTGTTGCAGAAAAAGATTCAATGGTTGTTGAGATGTTGCAATTACCTCGGGACCCATGGTGAACCAATAAATAAAGGGCAACATATAGGTGAGGTGCACTGCAAAAGGAATAAAATGTTTTTTATATTTTGATGGAAGCTCTCCGTTTTTTATAATAATAATATATAAATACATTAAAGGTCCCAACAAAAACGGCAAGGCAGAACACCAACCTTTGGTCCACATAAAATTGCAGCTGTAACCTGTCCAGAACAACACATAATAACACAGTATCAGCGAAAATGCAGCGACAAATATTGCCATAATTCTGTTTGCCATGATATTGGATCTATTGTAAACGCCAAGCAATACCGCAAGAAATAATCCCTGCGCCGCAATGATCAGAAATATAAACGACCCTATGGTAAAGGAAGGTTCAGGTAACATGATGTAGTTTTTATTCATTAAAAATAATAATAATCAGCGAACTGTTCCAATTTTAACTTGCTTTAACATGCACTAACAGATGTTTTGTCACAATTAAGTCATGTACAAATAATTTGGGTCTGATTTTATAATTCAGGACGCTAATGAATTCGGCAAGGAGAATATTTGCATTAAAAAAATAATATGAATAAAATAAACTACCTACATCCTTCCACATGGATATTTTTTGTTTGTTTACAAATACTCACACTCAACATTTCAGCGCAATATTGTATTCCGCAACATTCCTGGCCCATGCTCGATGTGATAATTGACGGAGTGGAACTGGGCGATATCATAAATACCGGCAGCGGGGTTGCAGAGGAAGATATTGGTTACAGCGATTATACTGCGCTCTCCACCGAACTTATTGCCGGGGCCAGTTACACAATTTATCTCGACAATAAATCGTGGCAGTATAATTATTCGGTTTGGATAGATTATGATCAGAATTTGGAGTTTGAAGAAACAGAAAAACTTGGAACCATAGTTTTAACCGGAGTACAATCGGGTGATATCACATTTACTCTTCCTGAAGATGCGATCAATGGAGAAACAAGAATGCGTGTCCGGGCTGTGCACGAACCCTTTGGTCCCTGGATAAATTCCAACGATCCTTGTTTGCCGTTTTTACAAGGTGATACAGAAGATTATACCGTTCTTATTTCCGGAGGAGTGGAAAATGATCTGAGTTTGAATAAACTGGTATCTCCGGTTTCAGCAATTGGATTAAATGAAGAGATCATAACAATAGAAATTTCCAATCATGGCGATACAGATCTTTCAGATGTAAATGTTTCTTATTCTATCGACGGTGCATCGCCGGTATTAGAATTAATTCCGGAAATTGCCGCCAACAGCAATTTTATATATAGTTTTTCTGAAACAGCAGATCTTTCTGCTTCGGGATGTTACTCCATCATATTGGAAGTGCAACATCCGGATGATGGATTTGCATTAAATGATAACCTCGAAATAAATATTTGCAATCTGAATTATGTAAACGGTCCTAAAAAATGGCTGATACACTCCAATATAGATGGAGGAGCAGAGGCACTTGGCGGCACACCATTTTTTAATACCACTAATACTACCTGTATGAATACGGTTTTTGGGGAAGATAACTGGACTCAGGAATATTTTGAGACCGTTGATCCCGAAATTTTGTTTTCTGATTCCTCTTGTTTTATTTTTTTGGATGGAAGTTATAACCATATTGTTGCAATGGATATTTTCTTAAACGAAAACCGACAATTAATAGAAAACTGGGTTGCTGCGGGAGGAAAATTATATTTGAACAGCAGCGGATCGGAATATGAAGGGGAACATTTTTATATGGACTACGGATTCGACGGAACTAAAATTGCAATGAGTTATCAGGTAACGGATATTAAAAAGAAAACTGGAATTTCTCATCCAATATATGATGGTCCTTATACCCCTGTTGGAACTACTTTCAGTGGCTTTTATGCGAGCAATGCTGTTATCTACGGGAAAAATTACGATACACTTGCACATGAAAATCTGGATGGAGTTCTTATAGGTGCACCGCATAATGATATCCCGTGCATGATAGAAAAAGAGTGGGGAATTGGCAAAGTGATCATGAGTGCCTGGGCACCGAGTCAGTTACTGGATCCGGAGGATAAAAACATGAATCTGCGACAGAATATTCTGGTGTATTTGAGCGACTGCGCATTTGTTATTCCCAACGATGCAGGTGCTGTCAATTTACCGGAATTATTTTCCTCCTGTAATAAAACGGACGAGGAGGAAATAAAAATAACCATTCATAATTTTGGTGGAACAACAATAAGTTCCATTCCCGTTGCTTATACAATTAATGGGGGTGCGGAAGTAATGGAAACTGCAGATATTAGCATTGCTCCCGGTTCAGAAGCTGATTATATTTTTGCAACTACTGCCGATCTTTCTGTTCCTGGTGAGTATGTTTTTGAAATATATACTTTGCTTCCCGATGATATTGATATCAGCAACGATACATTTCAATTAACCATTAATTCTTATGCCTCTCCTATTGCGATATTAGAAGATAATATAACTGCATGTGATTCAGTAATTCTTGATGCAGGAAATCCGGGAAAAGAATATTTGTGGAGCAATGGAGAAAATACGCAAACTATTACCGTTACAAATTCCGGGATATATTCTGTAATAATCATTGATCCTGTCTCAGAATGTGAGATCAGTGATACAGCAAATGTAACCATTGAATTTGCACCTGAGGCATCCTTTATATACACCACATCAGGACTCACCGTATTTTTTGAAAATACTACTCCGGGCACAGGAACATATTTTTGGGTTTTTGGCGATGGAGATGGTTCCACTGAAACAAATCCTTCTCATACCTACACATCCGAAGGTGATTATTCGGTAACACTGATAGTGGAAAATGCATGCGGAATATCTGAATACAATATGGTAATTACCATTCAGTTTACCGGTATTTCAAATACTGCAAATCAATCCATTAAATTATTTCCCAATCCTGCAAATGAATTTTTAATTGTTGAGCTTGATAATTTAAGTGGGCGAGAAATGGTTTTAGAGATGTATAACATGAAGGGAGAACAAGTAAATTCAGCACTTGAAAATCAAATAGTAAATGAAAATTCCGTGTATGTAAATATTTCTGACTTATCTGCAGGGATTTACATGGTGAAAATGATTCTTGGGGAGGATGTGTATATTGGTAGGGTGGAGAAGTTTGAATAAATCAATGGAAGTCTTATAATTTAAAGATAATGCAACATCATAAATTTAATTTTATGATGTTGCATTAAATATATATCGATTTACTTTGGATCAATTGTTTCAGGAAAATCTATTGGGAAATGTTCATTTTCACATTCTTCAATTAATCTTCCCAATATTTCCAATTCGTCGTCTTCGGGTGTGCCTTGTTTAGATTCAAAAACTACTTCAAGTCTTTCTAAGGTTTGGGTATATTCTTCTTTTGTTTTTATGGAATAAGGTTGTTTCATTTCTTTGTCTTAATCCGCATTAGAAAAATAAGTGCAAATAGCAAAAATCTTTGTAAACGGTTAAGATGTATTATTTAAAAATTGTTTCTTATTTCCTCGAGTGAAATAATTCGCGAAATTAGGTAATCTCTATCTCTTTTCCTAGTTTTACTTGTAGAGAATGATGCAATTAACAAAGATTTTTCACTCTCATTCTTAATAATTATATATCTAATATCTCTCAATTTAAAGTTTAATGGATTAGATTGTAACTCCAAATTCAATTTCTTTATCTTTTCTCTTACCTTTGTGGTATGTGAAGGGAAAACTTCATATTTTTTTTCTTTTGGAATGTATCTCCATTCCCTTTCATCATAATATGTGATATTTTTTTTAAGTTTTTTACCTTTTTGATAATTACCAGTAAAAGGTTTTAAAAACTTTACAATTTCGCCAAGATTATTAATGAATTTTTTATCAGCGGGCAAGTTTGAACTATTAACTGTTGAAATAACTCTTTCAATTGTAGTAGAGGCGACTGATTTTTCATGAACATATGAAACTGGGCTTATTTTCATACTTATCCCCCAATCCTTATTGAATCCTAGCCCATAATTTCCAAAATGTTTAGTGTGATCACTTATAGAGATATCTGCTAACTGTGTAAGCTTCAAATCACAGAAACAAACCATTGGGATATAGGCAGAATGATATCTACTACCAGTTGGAAGTGCTTTATCAAAATGTTCAAATGAATATTGTGGCCAAAAACATTTTGATCTCAATATATTTTTTAAAGTTTCAAAATCAGTAAAATGAAATAAAGTATTTGCGCTGACAGACATATGGCTTTTCTATTTGTACTTTTTAATAAGAAAATTTACCATTTTAGAATATTCAGTTATTGCTGCTTCAAATTTATTTGAACTAATTAAATGACAAACAATATTAATATGATTAAAAATATGTTTATATATTACATTTTTATTCTTAGACTGCTCGATTTTATCAACAATTTTTGGAGCAACTTTATAATAAAGGGCAATTAGATATTTTCCATTTTCAGTTTTCATGAGATGGACATCTCTAAAATTTCTCAATATTTGAAGTTGGGAACAATTATCTGGCAACCCAAAATAATTAGTACAAGCAGATGTAAAATAACATTTATTTGATGATTTTTTAGGGATTCGTTTTGGGGTAGATTTTTTTACCTTAGCCTTTTTGGATACCTTTTTGGCAGGTGCAACTCGCGAAGTTTTTTTTACAACTGCCTTACTTATTTTCTTTTTTCTAACTGTCTTTTTAGCGGCTTTTTTAGCAGTCGCCTTTCCAACTTTTTTTTTGACTGAGGTACTCTTAGAAGGTCTCTTTGGTCCACTTGATTTTGTTGATTTAGCTAGTTTTGGCATATAAAATTTGAATTAATAAACCTTAAGATTCAATATTCTTGCTATCAATAAAATTTCATCATTATTATCAACTACTTTAAGTATTTCTATTTTTGACTTACCAAATATATCCTAATTTAATTATGTTTTCCTAATTTTAGAAATAATTTTCATAATATTATACGCAATTATTACTCAAATATGCAAATACTTCGACTTTACCTCCCTCCCAAAAAACACTCCTGCATGTTGATCAAAATTTTCGGTGGAGTCGGTGGTATAAAATTCCAGTTTAGAATTTTTACTGCACATTACCTCTATTTCCGGATGGCGATGTAAATAATCTACCAAACCCTTTGCAACGATCTCTCCCTGAGAAATAACCTGAATATGCGTAGGCAAATATTTTTTGATCTTGGGTATTAACAAAGGATAGTGTGTACATCCTAAAATAATGGTATCAATTTCATCAGAATGTTCGAGCAAATTATTTACGTGCTGTTGCACAAAAGGATCTGCAATATCTTTATTATGTTCATTATTTTCAATTAATGGCACCCACATCGGACAAGCCTCCTGATAAACATGCACATCGGGAAAAAATTTATTTATTTCCATCACATATGAACCTGATAATACAGTTCCTGTTGTTGCAAAAATTCCAATATGTTTTGTTTTAGTGTATTTTCCCGCTAGTTCAGAAGTTGGTCTTATCACACCTAAAACTCTTCTGTCAGGATCTATCAAAGGAAGATCTTGTTGCTGAATGGTTCTCAACGCTTTTGCACTTGCTGTGTTACAAGCGAGAATTACCAATTTGCATCCCATATCAAATAACTTCTGCACGCACTCTAATGTATATTCATACACAGTTTCAAAGGAACGGTTTCCATAAGGTGCGCGACCATTATCTCCCAAATAAATAAAATCGTATTCCGGTAATTCTTTTACGAATTCCTTTAATACTGTAAGTCCGCCGTAACCGGAATCGAAGACGCCGATTGGAAATTTTGTTTGCATAGGTTACGAAGGTAAAAAAAATGTTCTGATATGCAGTAGATCTCGTTCCTCGATCACTATATGTTTCAGTTCTGGGTTCTGAGTTCTGAGTTCTGGGTTCTGGGTTCAATACGGAGGAATATCTGACGGGTGGTCTATCCGATTAATGTTTTTTATTTTTTGATTGTTATTGGATATTATTTCTGGGTTCAATACGGAGGAATATCTGACGGGTGGTCTATCCGATTAATGTTTTTTATTTTTTGATTGTTATTGGA
>JBGAWP010000106.1:0-10490 GCA_044227505.1 Chitinophagales bacterium
GGTCATACAATTCTGCTTCCCTCGTTAATTTCTCTGCTTCGTGTTTGCGCAGAACGTTTTCTTTTTGAGTCTCCAGTGTGGAAATTAATATATTTACCATACTTGTGCAGGCAGATAATAAAAAGGCAATTCCAATCCGAACCGGAATTGATCTGGTAATAAAATTTAAATAATCTTCATTGTCGTGATAAATTGACCTTAAAACAAAACTACTGGTAAATGTTACTACTACTGCCATTAATCCACCTGTCAAAATAATATAGGCTGCCTTATCTTTTTTAGGTAAATAAAATTGCATGATATACAATTGAAAAAAGCATATAAGTGCAAGTGTTACATTAAAAATAAGGCTATCAATAATGGAGATGATCCAGTTAAATTCCATCCAATAAATGAATCCTGCGTGGAAACCTATCCACACCAACCAACTCAAAAGAAATGGCCATAAAAATTTTCCGGATGACAGTAAATTACTGGCCATTGACAAATTTATTTGAATTTTGTTTGATGATTTGTGTCAAAATACACTTGATCATTTAATAACTCTTGATCTCTATCCCCCCAAAAACAGATGTGCCCTTTAATAAAAGTACTTTGTTTGTATCTACGGTAACATTATGGGTAGGTCTGTTATCTTCCACTCCTCCAAAAATATTTACAAATTCCGTTTTAAGATCCCAGTGTGGAGGAATAATTAATGTACATCCTCCAAAAATTTGCGTGAGTTCTAACTTAACGCTTCCTTCAAAATCAGATTGCATTAAATTTAATTCTGTGCCACCAAAGATACTCGTTGCATCACCACCTTTAAATTGTTTGGAGATCACATTTTTATTTACTCCTCCGAAAATGGAAACAACATCAATATAGTCATCCGCAAGTGCGTTATCGGCAGCAAAACCTCTCTCTATGGATTCTCTGTAATCTCTTTTATTACGTGCTTTACGTGAATGAAACTTCGGAACAAATAGAAAATAGGCTCCAAGAAGAATAAACGCTAAAGGACCGTAATATAAACGTAAGTTATAGTGCGGAAAAAATTCATCGAGTTTAAAGTATACTCCGATCCCTATGAGGATCAACCAGCTAAATCCTGTAAAATTGCTCCTTTCTCCTACAAAGATCCCAACCAGGACAAGAATTAATTCAAACCCGAAAAAATCAAAATTGAGATTAATATTCCCATTACGGTCGAGAAAATATATAATGCCGGCTGCTACCAGGGCACAACCTGTCAGATAAAATCGCTTCGGAGTTTCCTTTACCGGTGTAGTATTCGGATTGTCGGGGTCGTTGATGATATTCATTTTCTATTCTTTTAAACAAAAGTATTATGATAATGTAGGTTTCAGAACAATACATACACGAGAATGCCCGTTTTTTCGATGAACAGAGGCTTTTGAACGATGAAAAAGTACCACTCCATAAAAGAATTATAAATATCTTTGACAGTAATTATGAAGCTCCTAAAAAAACTATTGATCGTGGGTTTGGTTATGCTGCCTGCGTTTGTAATTATTTCTTGCAATAATAAGGAAGAACCTGAAGTTCCAATACAACACAATACTCAACCTAAATTTACAAAGGAAGGGGAATTGATCTTTTTGAAGCCCGATGGAAGTTCCATTGTGAAGGTTAATATTGAGATCGCTGACAATGATGCAGAACGACAAATGGGTTTGATGAATCGCTCCTTTATGAATAATAGTCAGGCCATGTTGTTTATTTTTGATAAAGAAGAACCACAGGCATTTTGGATGAAGAATACAATCATCCCTCTCGATATTATCTATGTTAATTCCAATAAGGAGATCGTTTCCATTGCAGCAAATACAGAACCTTTCTCTGAAAAATCGCTGCCATCCGGACGTCCTGCAATATATGTAGTGGAAGTGAATGGCGGTTTTTGTGATCAATATGGAATTGCGGCCGGGTGTAAAATTTCCTACACAAGATAAAGGGAACGCTTTTTGCTTATTGATGGTTTATCTGCAAAAATGAAAGTGAAATTCTTCATCTGCTTTATCATTATTTTATTTACGCTCCGAATTAGTGCGCAGAGTTACAGTATTAAATCATTTGGTGAAGTGGATTCCTTTCTTAATAATACCAACGATACTTTATATATTATCAATTTTTGGGCAACATGGTGTAAACCATGCATTGAAGAGTTGCCGGGTTTTGAAAAAGTAAATACTTTAAGTGCAGACAGAAATATTAAAGTAATTCTCATTTCTCTTGATTCTGAAACTAATCGAAAAAGAAGTTTGGAACCCTTTCTGGAGAGAAATGGTCTGAAAAGTGAAATTTGGGTAATGCCGGATAAAAAACCAATCGATTGGATCGATAAAATTAATCCTGCATGGCAGGGAAGTATTCCTGCAACATATATTTTTAACAATGCAAAGAATATCAGCGAGTTTCAAGAGCAACCATTTACATACGAAGAACTAATTACAAAAATTAATTCTTTTTAACATTAATTAAAATATCAAACAAATAAATTTGCAATTATGAATATATTATTTTCTGCAATTTTGACGCTGGGTCTGCTAAACAATGATCCTGCCGCAACTCCTGCTCCAATTGGTTATGCAGTGGGTGATGTTGTAAATGATTTTACGTTGATGAATGTCGACGGCAAAAATGTTTCCTTAAACGATTATAAAGAGGAAGAAGGTGTAATTGTTGTATTTACCTGTAATCATTGTCCTTATGCTAAAGCATACGAAACAAGAATTATGGAATTGGATGCCAAATACAAATCATTAAATTATCCTGTAATTGCAATTAATCCCAATGATCCGGTAAAGGAACCTGATGATTCTCCTGAAAATATGAAAAAACGTGCAGAAGAAATGAAATACACTTTCCCATATTTATTTGACGCAACACAACAGGTTGCAAAAGATTTTGGTGCAACAAGAACTCCGCATGTATTTTTATTACAAAAAGTAGATGGTAAATTCAAAGTTGCCTACATCGGCTCCATCGACGACAATACCGACGACGCATCCAAAGCAGAAAATAAATTTGTAGAAGACGCGATCGCCTCTCTCAAAAAAGGGGAGCAACCGGTGGTTAGTTTTACCAAGGCTATTGGCTGCACAATAAAATGGAAGTAGGGCGCGGGACACGGGACACAGGACACGGGACACGGGACACAGGACACGGGACACGGGACACAGGACACGGGACACAGGACACGGGACACAGGACACAGGACACAGGACTGGACATAGGACAATGAAGAACAGAGATAGGACTGAGCCTAAAGGTGGCATTGAGGTTTGAATTTCAACAAAATGTAATAGTTAGGAAAAAGTTGTATCGTTTTATTTTGTAACATATATTTTTTGTTTGAAACGGAATATTTTTCTTTGGAGAATATGGAGTTTATTTAGGATTGGCGATAAATTTTCTTCGGAGATGTATCCGAGTTCTTTGGCTAAAATTAAATGTGTTTCCAATTCATTTGATGATCCTTTTGCAATGGCCAGAAAATAATTAAAATCTTTATCCGTATCTCTACCGCATCCTTCTGCTATATTTGCCGGAATTGATATAGCAGACCTTCTTATTTGATCTGTTAATCCATAAATTTCTTCCATGGGAAAGTCTTTAGTAAGTTGATAAACCAATTTAGCCAGCTCAATACCATCTTTCCAAATCTCTAATTCTCTATAATTGTGGGACATATATTAATTCTGCTTTTAAATAACTATTTGAATAGATATTATTTTATTCAATATAATAAATTAAGTATCAGCAAAATTAATATTGAGTAATAATCTTATTTTTATATTAGTCGATTATATCCGAATATAATCGTTTATAACCGCTTAAAGTATTTATTTAATTTAATTAACGACTTAGTCTGTATAGAGAAGTCAATTTATTAGTCAGTATCCAGCCCTATATCCCCTTTCCCTTGTCCTATGTCCAGTCCCGTATCCCGTATCCCGTGTCCCTCTTCGCGCGCCTCGCGCCCTACATTACGCTGGTCATCAACAAATTAATATCCGTAAACTTCAATTCCATTTTCTGCGCGATATATTGATTGGTGAGATATCCTTTGTAAACATATACTCCGTGTCGAACGCCTTCGAGAATTCGGATGAGATTATCTAATCCTCCATACTCATTAAATTGCATTAAGGTACTGGAAGCGATATTGCTGATCGCATAACTAGCAGTGCTCGGAACGCGTGATGCAATATTGGGAACGCAATAATGAATTACGTCGTGTTTAATAAATGTTGGGTTATTATGTGTTGTTACTTCACTTGTTTCAATACATCCTCCCTGATCAATACTAACATCAATAATAACAGATCCGGGTTTCATTTCCATTACCATACTTTCTGTTACAATTACCGGAGTTCTTCCGCCTTCTGAATGAATTGCACCCACTACAACATCAGCATGTCGTATATCATTTAATAATCTTCTGTTATTAATTACGGAAGTATAAAAACGTTCGCCGATATTATTTTGTAAACGCGATAATTTATATACGTTATTATCGTAAATTTTTACTGCGGCACCTAAACCTAATGCTGCACGTGTTGCAAATTCACCAACAACTCCTGCTCCCAGAATTAAAACTTGTGTCGGAGGAATTCCTGATAATCCACCCAATAAATATCCTCTTCCGTTTTTAGCATCCGCCAATAATTCACTTGCAATTAATATGGAACTGCTTCCTGCAATTTCACTCATGCAACGCACAAATGCGTAAGTATTACTTTCATCTTTAATATATTCAAAAGCGAGTGCCGTAACTTGCTTTTTCATTAATTCGTTTATCACCTCCCGTTTTAATGTTGGCAGATGCAATGGAGTAATGATGGTTTGATTGTGTTTTATCAATTCCATTTCATCCAGTGCAGGCGGAGCTACTTTTAAAATGATATCAGCGTCGTATACCTGTTTTCTGTCGTAAACAACCTGCGCACCCGCATCGCTGTAATCCTTATCGCTGAACCGGGCACCTTCGCCGGCCTTGCTTTCAATAACAATTCGATGGCCCTGGGCAATTAATGTCTCCACACTATCAGGAGTAAGCGGAACGCGGTTTTCCTGAAAGGCATTTTCCTTGGGAATTCCGATATATAATCGCTGCTTTTTAACTTCTATATCCGCATACTTTTCCAATGTTTGCAAGCCCGCAGCCGCAGCCAACTCGCTTAATAACGATTTATGTGTTTGCTCACTCATGATCCTAAGGTAATGATTCTTTTTTGATTTGAGTCAGATTCAATTCGGACACTGGCCCATAACTCTTTATCCATCAATGGTTCCAACAACTCCGGCCATTCAACGAACATATAATTTGAAGTGTCAAGATATTCTTCAATCCCTATCCCGAGCAATTCCTCTATGTTTTTGATGCGATACAGATCAAAATGATAAATTTTTTCCTTTCCGTTATATTCATTCACAATGGCAAAAGTGGGGGAGGAGGTATTTTCTTCCACACCCAAATACAAACAGATCTCTTTTATCAATGTAGTTTTTCCTGCACCCATTTCACCATAAAATGCGATCTTTTTGTTGGGGGAGGTGTAAGTAATAATTGCCTTTGCAATATCTTGTAGTTCTGATAGATCTTTAACTTCCCATTGGATGCTCATGGGGCAAAGATAAGTTCCGCAGCAGTTTCTTCACAAGGGAATAAATAATTTATCGAATAACATTAATTATCAAGAGATGAATTTACTTTCATGTAATCAGAACGGCGAGACCCTGCCCCATCCATGTGATCGTCAGCAATCCGCATTATGCCCCAGCAGTGTCTTCACCGGAAATAATGTATGTTCGATCAAAAATTAATTTACTTGGAATGAATAGACTTCCAATTCAAGCAGAATGGTGAGACGCTGCTGCACCTATATGATCGGCAGCGTCTCATGAGCTAGTTTATTTAATAGGCATGAAGACACTGCCTTTGCATTTCGTTATGGTGAGACGCTGCTGCACCCATAGGTTCGGCAGCGTCTCACAGCTAGTATATTTTAATAGGATTGAAGACACTGCCTTTGCTCCAATGATGGAAAAAATCATAAATAAAATCGTTTTATTAAAAACTCAATATAAATATCACTTTTCTAAAATTTATATATTCTATCAAACTCTGGATTTTTAATAAAATACCAGAAATTTCCATTTACTCCTTCATATTTTGCTTCGCAGGGAATCGTAAAAAAAAATTCTCCTTTTTCAAATTTTAGATCTTCTATTATAGTATTTGCAACGCAAAACTTATAAGCAAAATGTATAATCATAGAATCATTCTCATGATAAATTTTCAAAGTAGGTATTCGATACCCTTCATAAAAAGAATAAATATAATATAAATTATTTGTTGAGATAAATGATGAATCAGTGGAGATGAAATTGTTTACTGGTTCTGACCTTACTTCACGCTTAGTAGTGAACGATGATTTTGTAATTGCAGTATTCTCTCTAATTAATACCTCCTGAGAGTTGTCTGAAAGTTCAAATGCAATAAAATTTATTACTCCAGTTGGTTGGCAATATGCAATAAAAGGTGATAAGGTTAAAATGAATGCAAATAAATATTTCATAGCACTTTTAAATTTATAAACCTGCTTGAGGTCGGCAGCGTCTCACTGAATATTTATTTTATAGGCGTGAAGACACTGCCTAGGCTGTCACAATACCATCCCCACTCACTCCTTTTACCACCCTACTCACTCCCTCACCATTCCCTACTCCCCACTCACCTCAAAAGCTTTCGAACACCGCAAACGGCACAACCATCTCCTCCAAACTCACCCCACCATGTTGAAACGTATTTTTAAAATAATTCACATAGTGATTATAATTATTTGGGTATGCAAAAAAACAATCTTCTTTCGCAAAAATAAAGGTGCTGCTGATATGTTGTTTTGGTAAACCTGCATCTACCGGAACCTTTACTTCAAATACATCTTTTTTATTGTATTGCAGATTTTTTCCGCTTTTGTAACGCAGGTTTGTTGTTGCATTTCTGTCGGCTAAAACTTTGCTCGGAGTATTTACTCTTATTGTTCCGTGATCGGTTGTTATGATAAGGCGAATTTTTTTATCCGCCAATTTTTTTAATGCATTGTATAGTGGTGAATGATCGAACCAGGAACGTGTTAATGAACGGTAAGCTGTTTCGTCACTCGCTAATTCTTTTAATACTTCCATCTCTGTACGCGCATGCGAAAGCATATCCACGAAATTATATACGATTACATTCAGATCGTTTGTCATTAAATTCAAAATATTATCCTCCAAATTTTTTCCTTCGGAGTGATTTAATATTTTGTGGTAACTGTATTTAATGCTCAAACGATTTCTAACAATATTATCCTTTAAAAATTCAGGTTCCTGTAAATTTTTTCCACCCTCATCCTCATCGTTCAACCATAGATTTGGCAAACGTTTTTCAATTTCACTGGGTAATAATCCTGCAAAAATTGCATTTCGGGCATATTGTGTTGCAGTGGGAAGAATACTATAAAAATGATCTTCCGATTTTAATTTAAAGGATTCAGAAATTAAAGGTTCAATTATTTTCCACTGATCAAAACGTAAATTATCAATTAAAATAAAAAATGTAGGAATTGTATCACTTAAAAGTGGAAATACTTTTTCCTTCATCACAGTATGCGACATAACAGGAGCAGAAGTTTTTCCGCTCAGCCAATTCAGATAATTTCTGTCGATAAATTTGCCGAATTCCACATTCGCTTCTGCTTTTTGCGAAGTGAGCACTTCTTTCATATTGGTAGCACCGGTTTTATCCAACTGAATTTCCCAATGCACCAACTTCTTATAAATATCGAACCACTGTTCATGATCCAGATTATCCTGCAGTGTAAAAAATATTTTCTGAAAATCTTTTTGATAATTGCTGTCGGTTTTTTCAGATACCAAACGTTTATTATCAATTATTTTTTTTAAGGTCAATAAAATTTGTTGCGATTTTACCGGTTTGATCAGATAATCACTTATCTGCGAACCGATTGCCTCTTCCATCAAACCCTCCGTTTCATTTTTTGTGATCATCACGATAGGGACTGATGGACGTTTATCTTTAATCAATGAAAGTGTCTCCAAGCCGGATAATCCCGGCATCCCCTCATCTAAAAATATTACATCAATATCCGGGTCGGTGCATTTTTCTACGGCATCTTGTCCGTTACTCACACCCTCTACATGGTAGCCTTTTTCCTCTAAAAAGAGAATTTGTGGTTTCAACATGTCAATCTCATCATCCGCCCATAAAATGGTTATATCGTTTTTCATAAATACCGTAATTTTGTGATTCTAAACTCAGGTGCAAAGATACCGCCAAAAAAAACTATGCATTTGTATCTCATTGATTAAAAGCTAATTAAACCGGCGTGCATTGAATAAAAGAAAAATTATAAACGACCCTGTCTACGGTTTTATTACCATCCCTTACGAAATAGTTTTTGATATAATAGAACATCCCTGGTTCCAAAGATTAAGGAGAATTCAGCAATTGGGATTAAGCAACCTTGTGTATCCGGGGGCAATTCATACCCGATTTAATCACGCACTTGGGGCAATGCACCTCATGGGTAAGGCAATAAATACGCTCCGTTCCAAGGGAAAGGAAATTACCGACAAAGAAGCGGAAGCGGCTACGATTGCGATTTTATTACACGATATTGGTCATGGACCATTTTCACATGCTTTGGAAAGAACTATTATTTCCAATGTGCACCACGAGCAATTATCGCATTTGTTCATGGATAATCTCAATAAAGAATTCGGAGGCAGATTGAGTTTGGCAATAGCGATCTTTTCCAATCAATACCACAAAAAATTTCTGCATCAATTGGTTTCGAGCCAGTTGGATGTCGACAGGCTAGATTATCTCACCCGCGACAGCTATTTTACAGGGGTTCATGAAGGAGTGATTGGGTACGACCGACTCATTGAAATGATGGACGTGGAAAATGACGATCTCGTAATTGAACAAAAGGGAATTTATTCAGTTGAAAAATTCATTATTGCGCGACGCGTCATGTATTGGCAAGTTTATTTGCACAAAACCGTGATCTGCGCAGAACAAATGTTGATCAAAACACTAAAAAGAGCAAAATATCTCGCACAAAGCGGAGTAGAATTATTCGCAACACCTGCCTTGCAGTATTTTTTATACCACGATGTGGAATTGCAGCATTTTTATGATGATGCGAAAATTATCCACAGGTATTCCAATCTTGATGATATTGATATTTATGCTTCGCTTAAACAATGGCAACATAGTTCAGATACTGTTTTGTCTTTCTTAAGTGCCGCAATAATTAACAGAGAACTATTTAAGATTGAATTGGAAAATGAACCATTCAGTGCCGCTGCGATCAATAAAATCAGGGAAAAAGTGCGAAAAAAGTATAATGTGCAAGATGAATTTGACCTTCAATACTATGTATTGAACGATGTAACAACCAACAGCGCATACAATCTGGAGGCGAACAATATCAATATCAAATTCAGAAGTGGAAAAATTGTGGATGTTACCAATGCGAGCGATCATCTCAACCTAGCTGCTTTAGCGGATACCGTTGTAAAGCACTATATTTGCTACCCGAAAGAAAACTGATTGAATGGAGTTTACTGCACAAGAATTATGTGATTTTTTAGAGGGTACACTGGAGGGAGATCCAACAGTAAAGGTGCGTAAACCTGCTAAGATTGAGGAAGGAGTGGAGGGTGATGTGTGTTTTCTTGCTAATCCCAAATACCTTGCATATGCCTACACAACCGGAGCTTCCATACTCATTGTAAACGAAGACCAGGAGTTTGAACAGGAGGTTAGGGCAACTATCATCCGCGTAAAAAATGCCTATACCAGTATTGCAAAAGTTTTAGATCAATACAAGATCATGAATGGGAATGCCGCACACCAAAAACAGGTGGATAAAATGGCATTTGTTTCAGATTCAGCGAAGATAGGAGAAAATGTATTTATTGGCATCTTTGCAGCAATAAGCGATGGTGTTGAGATCGGGGCTGAATCTTATATTCATCCTCAGGTATTTTTAGGTAAAAACGTAAAAATTGGTGAACACTCCATTATTTTTCCAGGTGCGGTCATTTTGGAAGATTGTGTGATCGGAAATCACTGTATTATCGGTTCAGGCACTATTATTGGCAGCGATGGCTTTGGATTTGCTCCGCAGGAAGATGGCACCTATAAAAAAGTGGCGCAAACAGGTAATGTAGTATTGGAAGACCATGTGGAAGTGGGCGCAAATTCAACTATTGACAGGGCAACCATGGGTTCCACCATTATTCGCAAAGGCGCAAAATTGGATAATCTAATTCAGATTGCCCACAATGTTGAAATTGGTGAAAATACTGTAATTGCTGCTCAATCAGGAATTTCAGGAAGCACAAAGATTGGTAAAAATTGTGTGATAGGCGGACAGGTTGGAATTGTCGGCCATCTAACTATT
>JBGAWP010000107.1:0-10176 GCA_044227505.1 Chitinophagales bacterium
AGGGGTTGCGTAACCTAAAATTCCACCGGTCATATTACATACCCAAATATTAAGGTATTCAGCACGTGGCCAGGCATCTTCTCCGCCTTTATCTGTAAATTTCACATTGTCGGCATAATTATCAGCACCTGTAGCTACAAATAAACTCCAGCTTGTGATATCCGTTTCTGTGCGGGTAATTCCGGAATGAATTACGCCATTTGGATCCTGCTGAGCAAGACAAAATTCAATCTGAGCATCACCAGCATCACCTTCAAATGCAGCAGGAGTCTCATCCGCATCAGGATTTAACCTGCGAAAATCTTCATTTAATACCTCCAGTTGTGAAAACACAAATTCATCGTCAATATTTTGGCCGGTACTTGAATATACAATATGCACTACTACCGGGATGGTATAAATTCCACCGTTCGTTTTATACGTGGTAGTAGCATTATTGTAAGCTTTTGCTTCCACCTCTGCTTCCAACACTTTAGTGTATTCTTCGGGAAAGTCCTGTTTAAGTTGTTTGAGATAGGTATCGTATCCGCAACGGATGGTTTGACCAAACACAGTAAAAGCGGACATCAGGATCAACCCTGAGAGTAACATTTTTTTCATTCTTGATATAGGTTAGGTGGTAAAATTGTTACACAAAGTTAAGAAGTGCGAGGGAATATTTGCGTGTGTAAACAATATAATTTGTGTTGATATTTATCACAAATCAATAGAGCAAAAACTGGTCTGTCAAAAAGTAAGTGCCATTGAACACCCGAACAAAATAACAGCCTGTAGCCAGATGGCTCAGGTCGAAATACTGCGCAACTGTATTTGCCGATGCCGGATTTGCGGTTGAAACCAACTGTCCCAAAGCGTCATAAATATTAATTTCCATATTTTCCTGCAGGGCAAGAAAGTTTTTGATCACAATAGTGAATTCCCCACTTGTAGGCACAGGATATATAATTAATTCAGCAATATCGCCCGGAAGTGGTGGAATTTCGTTGCAACCTGCAGAAGAAAATAACAAGGATGCACGTTTGGTTTCAATTACAGAACGCATTTTATTTTTTTGGCCTTCAGTAAATAAATTCATACAGGCATCATCAGTGTAATCGAGGTAATTTTGATACATAATCCCTGGGGGATCGGGGCTACATATATCATACACTTCACCCTCAGGACAACCATAGGTTGGACCTGCTTGATTTGGAGTATCCTCTATATTATCAGAACCATCGCAAGATCCACCGTCATCGCCCCAAATATGCGTTAAACCAAACCAATGCCCAATTTCATGGGTTGCAGTTCTTCCAAGATCATAAGGTTTGGAGGAAACATCTCCGTGTCCAAAATTTTTATAATCAACTACAATTCCATCTCCGCTATCAGGTGTTCCCGTTGGCGGACCATAGGCATATCCTAAAATTCCATCCTGCAAATTACACACCCATATATTTAAATAACTGATTGCGGGCCAGGCATCATCGCCGCCTTGGTCGGTATATTTTACTCTTTCAGAAAAAGGCAAAAGCCATTCGGTAGTGTCCGTGTAAGTTCTCACAATTCCTGAAGTGGGATTTCCTTCCGGATCAAATTGTGCAAGGCAAAATTCAATTCCGCAGTCCGCAGCAACATCCTGAAACCCCGGCAAGGTATTTATAGAATCCGGATTTAGTCTTCTGAAATCTTCATTGAGAATATTGATCTGTTCAAAAATTTCAATGTCGCTGATGTTTTGTGCCTCCGTTTTGTAAACGACATGTACCACAACGGGTATCATATAAATATCATCCGTAATTTTTGCATTGGTGAACAACAGATCATTTCGTGCCAACCTCATTTTTTCATAAGCAAGCGGATCGGTTTGTTGCAAGGATTGTAAGAATCCTTCTGTATAACATTTTTGTGTTTGCGCGAAAACAACAACGTTTATAAGCAGGAAAAAAATCGTTAAAAGTGACTTGAACTGACTTTTCATACAGACGAAAGATAGTAATATTTTTAAAGTTTTAGAAATTTAGCATAATGCCGCCATTTTTCAATAACCTGTTGCATGTCGGCCGGTAGCTCACTTTCGAAAAACATGGGTTCGTTTGTTTTTGGGTGGATGAATCCAAGCGACTTCGCATGCAGCGATTGCCTTTGGATTATCTCGAAACAATTATCAATAAACTGTTTGTATTTGGAATATATTGTACCCTTAACAATTCTGTCGCCACCATAAGTATTATCTGCAAATACAGGATGATTGATATGTTGCATATGCACACGGATCTGATGTGTTCTGCCTGTTTCAAGCTGACATTCCACAAGACTGGTATATCCAAAACTTTCCAAAACCTTATAATGGGTTATGGCGTGTTTTCCAATTTCTCCTCCGGGAGGATAAACGGTGAATATCTTTCTGAACCTAAGGTGTCGCGCAATATTTCCAACTATAGTTCCCTCTTTTTCTTCAAACTCTCCCCATACCAAAGCAATATATTTTCTCTGAATGGAGTGATCGAAAAATTGTTTTGCGAGATGCGCTAACGAAAATTCATTTTTTGCGGCGATAATAATTCCCGTGGTGTTTTTATCAATTCTATGTGCTAGACCGGGACGAAATGGTTCATCTTCCCGTTGCGGTAATCCTTGAAAATGGTATAATAATGCATTTACCAAAGTACCGCTGAAATTTCCCAATCCGGGATGTACAACCATTCCCGCTGGTTTATTAATTACGATGATATCATCATCCTCATACATAATATTCAGCGGAATATTTTCAGGACGAACATCGTACTTTGCAGGTTTTTGCGGTAAAACAACAACAATAGTATCACCCGGTTTTATTTTGTAGCTGGAGCGAACTGGAACATCGTTCACAAGAATACACCCCGCTAGCGCAGCGTTTTGAATTCTCGTGCGCGAAATATTTTCAATGCGATTAAATAAAAATTTATCGATACGCAGAGGTTCTTGTTTTTTATCGGTGGTAACGCGATAATGTTCATACAATTCCTCTTCCGAATCACCGGGAATTTCATTTATTTCTATATCTTCTTCTTGCTCAGCCATTATATTAATTTACAATTAAATACGATCTCAAAATTCTTTTTCAATTTATTTTTAACCTCTTGCATATCCATTTCTCTTCCCAATTCTTTTTTCATTGAGGTAACTGCTTTGTCAGAAATACCACAAGGAATAATAAAATCAAAATAACTCAGATCAGTATTCACATTAAAAGCAAATCCGTGCATGGTGACCCATCTGCTGCTTCTTATGCCAATGGCACAAATTTTTCTTGCCGTTGGTTTATCGGCATCCAGCCAAACACCGGTTGCTCCTTTTAAGCGTTCGCCTTTGATATCATATTCTGCCAGAGTTTTTATAATTACTTCTTCAATACTTCTAAGATATTTTCCCAGATCCGTAAAAAAGAGATCGAGATCCAAAATCGGATATCCAACCACTTGTCCCGGGCCGTGATAGGTAATATCTCCTCCCCTGTTGATATGAAATAATTGCACTCCTTTTTGTTGCAGAAAATCTTCATTCAGCAATAAATTTTTTTCATCAGCATTTTTTCCCAGGGTAATTACCGGATCATGCTCCACAAATAATAAATGATGCTGATAATGTAATTGTTCATCCGGCATCAGGGTTCTGTTCTGTAATTTTTTTGCAACAATATCATCAAAAATACCCTGTTGCAGTTTCCATGCAAAATCATATTCCATCCTTCCCAGATCGCGGTATTTTACTAATTGCATTTAATTCTCCAATTCTGTTTTAAGCCAATCGAGGCTTTGTATTTTTATCGCATCAACCAAATTCAATTCCGATAAATAATAACTCAGCCAATCGCCAATATGAACGAGGTATAACAATTTTTCAAAGTGCGTAGTTCCTTCAGCATAAAATTCTTCCATTACTAAAACCTTGGGTCGAATTAATTCGGCACAAAGGTCGAATCGTTTATTTATTTGTTTTGATGCGCTTTTATCACGGAGGTATATTACCGACAAATTTGTGTTTCTTTCATAATAAGCGACCAACTCGTTGTGATTCATTTCCGGAATAACGTTTGCAAAACAGTGCATTTTTGCATTTTCGTTTATTTGTTGTTTTAAACGCAATCCAACGTTTTGCAGAGGTGTGGAGGAATAAATTATCGGGATTGTATCTTTTATTTTCTCTGCAGTTGATTTTGCTGTAATTTTAATTTCTTCTTCCAATTTCAAAAGAAGATCGGCAGCTCTTTTAATTTGAGTAATAAAATCATCCCCAATTAAACTCATTTTATACAAAACATAAAGTTGTGCAACAAGAGAATATCCCAAACATGTTCTCGGGGGCATTCCTCCGGGAATAATTACTGTCGGAAATTTATTTATTTCTGCAAGTTCTTTTAATTTACCACCTGTAGTGATACATACCACGAAACATTTTTTTTCAAGAGCCTGATGAAAGGTAGAAAGTGTTTCTTCCGTGTTTCCCGAATAACTACAACAAATAAACAAGGTGTTTTCTGCCGCAAAAACCGGGAGATCATAATCATTTACAATTAATACCGGAATATTCAACTTATCAGCTACAAATTCCTGCACTATCGCTCCCCCAATTCCCGATCCACCCATACCTGAAATGAGGATATTGGTTATAGGTCTTTCCGCATTAATTTCAGATATCTGTTCCCCTATTGCGAGTGCTTCAATCAGTTGTTCCGGAAATCTATCAATATATTTGTCCATCGTCACCTACAAAAATACGATTTTATGGGCAGGCACAACGAATTGGGGAAGGAGGGAGAGGAAAAAGCAGTTGCCTTTTTACAGGAGAAAGGATATGTGATCCTGGAAAAAAACTATAGAAGTGGCAGGGCGGAAGTGGATATTATTGCCGGTTTTAAAGATATTATTGTTTTTATAGAGGTGAAGACCCGCAGCAGCTATGTGTTTGGTTACCCGGAGGAATCGGTTACCAGTGCCAAACAAAAACTCATGGTGAGGGCGGCAGGAAACTACTTATATGAAAAAAATCTGGAAAAAGAAGTGCGGTTTGATATCATAGCTATTTTCAGATCGAAGGACGAAAAGTGGTTTTTTAAACATTTTGAGGATGCATTTTTTCTTTACGGATGATAAAAGGGATACACCATATTGCAATAATTTGTTCTGATTATGTCAGATCGAAAGCCTTTTATACTGAAAAATTAGGATTCGGGATACTGGCTGAAAATTTTCGCGAGGACAGAAATTCCTACAAACTCGACCTGAAAGTAGATGAAAAAACCGCTATCGAATTATTTTCTTTCCCTGATGCACCACCCCGAAATTCATACCCCGAAGCCTGCGGATTACGACACCTCTGTTTTGCAGTAGATGATCTTGACGAAACAATTAAAACATTATCTCTAAAAGGAATTGTATTTCAAGAAATTCGAATTGACGAATACACTAAACAACGTTTTGTTTTTTTTAGTGATCCGGATGGGCTGCCGATCGAATTATATGAGGGAGGACGTAGGACGTAGGACATAGGACGTAGGACGTAGGACGTAGGACATAGGACGTAGGTGTTGTATAGCATCACATAGGTAACACTTTTGCTTTATCCCTAAGAACGAAGGTATTTTGGGTTTGCCCTTAAGGGCGCTTAGGGGTGTTTTCTGTAGCACTACATAGGTAACAGTTGTATTTTTTGTTCTAAAGCTTTTAGTAAAACCGTTAATAAGTTTTTATTGTAAGAGTATATCGTATGATCTGTTTTATTTCGTTTTGTTGGCGGATAATTAGCAACTGATTTTCGATATTTATAATTGCTACAACGTAACTGTAAATCAATTCAGGCTTCATAATAAATATCTCGTTTGCCAGATGAAGTTTTAAATCGCTTCGAATAAATCTGATATAATAAATATTTCCTTCCGTTAGAGGTATCATAATCCTTGATTTAAGATTGGGCAGATGCAATGTGCCCTTGTAATATGTTGGAGATAGTTGAATTGATCTCACCTGATCGGGTGTTTTTTGTCCGTGTGCACTATAGCGATGATGGCTGTTATGGAACTGGATAAATTTTTGTTCCTGGATGGATAGATCTCCTAGATTTTTAAATGTATGTGTTTTCAAAAACTTCTTCTGATAAGTATTATTAAACTGTTCGATTTTTCCATTTCTCCAGGGTTCTCCCAAGGGGATAAAAACAACCGCTACTCCCAGACTGAGGGCAAAGCGTACAACTCTGCCGTAGCTTCTGGGGAATCGATTACTTCCCCGGAATGCTAATTCATTATCCATTTGTAATGCATCCGGTATACCGTGTGTTTCCCAGAATAAGGCAATGGCCTCAAGGATATTTTGTGACGATTTAGTACGAGTGGCTTTAACAAAGCAGGTATGAGATGTTATATCTAAAATATTAACACTATAATATCTTCCATCACCTTTAATAAATCTTGGCCCAACAAGGTCTAATTGATGGGTATGGAGAAATAGCTCCGGATATTCTTTTGGTGTTTTATATCCTAAGGACTTTTTGTTTAAACCATGTTTTTTAAGTAATCGATTTATTGCCCATACCGAAGGAATTGGATTGATCCCGCGTAAATCGCATTGATATTGAATAGAAATTGCCCCGAACTGAGCCATCTTTTCATTTTCCAATTCCTTTCTTATCTGTAAGATTTGTCGCGCCACTTCCGAAGATAAAGTCGTAGCATTTTTTTTTGGTGCCTTACTTCGATCTTTAAACCAATCATGATCATTTGTTCTATTGTTAAATTGAAGTATCCAATGATGCACCCATTTGCGACTCTTCTTGAATTGAAGTGCGATTTGAGTTACTTTTTCCCCTGCCAGAAATTTTGCAATGGCTAATTGTCGCTGCTGATACTGATTCATCTATTTTTTGATGAGTATCAGCATTTTATATCTAAAAATGAAGAAAAGTGTTACCTATGTGGTGCTACGATAAAAATTGTTACCTATGTGGTGCTATTTATCACGTAGGACGTAGGACGTAGGACATAGGACATAGGAAATAGGAGAATTTTGATTTCTGAAGAAAAATTACTTTCGAACTGTAAACTTTATTAAGTTATCAATAAAGAAAATTTATATTTCGAAGCAATAATCATCAGTCTTACAGACTGCCCACTGTTGACTGCCCACTGTTTTCTAGCCCCTGAAACGTAAATTATCATGCCGTCAACAATTGTCAATTATCAATTATCAATTGTCAATTACGTTCGAATCCCCTGCTTTTCAAAAAATCTTTCATTTGTTTGCGGGCGAAAAAGATGCGGCTTTTAACGGTGCCGAGGGGTAGATCCATGTCTTCTGCAATTTCTTCATATTTAAAACCATTGTAATGCATAATGAATGGTTTTTTATATTCTGCATCGAGGCTATTTATAGCCAGCGCGATATCCTTCATCACAAAATCATTTTCCGCCTGATTACCTGTGATCGCCTCTGATGAATTTATTAAAAAAAGATTTTCGGATATATCCACTATCGTATTTCTTTTGGAGGATTTGCGATAATTATTGATGAAAATATTTTTCATGATGGTGAGTAACCAGGCTTTAAGGTTGGTACCCTCGTGAAATTTATCTTCGTTCGTCAATGCGCGCATATAGGTTTCCTGCACCAGGTCGAGTGCATTATCCCGATCTCTGGTTAAACTCATTGCAAAAGTTCTGAGTGGGGTTTTAAGTTGGATTATATGCGATTGAAATTCCGAGTTCTTCATATCCGTTCTAATTTTAAACAAAGTTGGGGCAGAAAATTGAATAATCCAAATTTTTGTTTAACTATTTTTATAATTTCTTAAACAAAATTATTAATTCTCTTCACACAAAACTTCCACTTGAGGTATCACAGTATTTAAGTTATTGAGAATGAATACATTAGGTTTTAAGCCTTTAATTGGATGCACAACCTGAGGGCCACTCACAAATACATTGGATTTCGGAAAGTGGTTTGCAAGTTTGTTAAGGTAATCACCGATCAAATATCCATTTGGTTGGCCTGTGAGTATGGTATAAAACCCATCCGGCTTAATAGCTTCTCCCGCGTTAATTACATCATCAATTGGAACACTGGGGCCTAAATAAATAACCTTATGGTTGGCGGATCGTAGGAGGTAATTCAGGAACAACAGCGATAATTCATGCCATTCGGAATTCGGCAGAAAAAGTAAAAAAGTTTTAGAGGCGGAATTGAGTTGCAGAGGATTTCCATCAATAGCAACCATGAATTTCTGTCGCAACAAATTGGTCACAAAGTGTTCCTGTGCAGCTATTACAGTGCCAGAGACCCATAGTAATCCCACCTTTTCTAAAAAAGGAAAAATGATCCTCTTAACAGTATCTTCAAATCCCATCTGCAAAATACAGGTATTGAGAATACGGTCGAATTTTTCTTCATTGTATTCAATTGCAGCTATGGTAAGGCTCTCTATCTGATTATGAAATTCGATAGGTTCATTCACCATTTGTTCCACAAGCGACGAGATTTCTGCTGCAGTAAGCTTGGCAAGTTTTGAGATCTTAAACCCGTTGCGGTTCAGCAATGCCAGGCTCATCAGATATTTTAGCTCCGCTTCACTATAAAAACGAATGTTCGTTTCAGTTCTGTGTGCTTTTAAAATATGATACCGTTGCTCCCATATACGTATTGTATGGGCTTTAATGCCGGAAAGCGTTTCCAGATCACGTATGGAATAGATAGCTGCCAATTTTGTAAAGATAAAATTTGTTTAACTAAGGAGGGAAACAGTTAAACAGTAATATTGTTGATAATTAGGACAAAAAAGATGTCGGAAAGTAAAATTTTCTCAATTTTTAAGGAATGTACCAGTATACAGGGTATCAGGAGAGGAAATCTTTACGAAATACAAGCCCGGCGCAAAGTCGCGAATATTAATATCTGTGTTTTCACTTTGGGAGGAAAATACAATTGATCCACTTGTATTATATATCTCTATTGCATTGTAAGTTTCAGATATACCTGAAATTTTAATGTGATCACCTGATGGATTGGGAAAAATATTCAGCTCAGGAATTTGGTTTTCAGGAATGGAAACCGGTTCTGCAATTCCGAGAGCATATTCGATTGCATCGGCAAAGTCAACGGTATCGGCAGGAATAAATCCGAAGTGATTGTAATAAACAGTGTGCGTATTTCTACCAACAATTACAATGGTTGGCATTCCCATTCCACCATAATATTCTATCTGATCAGCTCCTTCTTCAAATTGTGCAGCACAATTAATTTCATTGTCAGCCTTCCATCCGATCAGTGCATCACAGCTGTAGGTATCATTATAACCCATGGTATACCATTTCACCCTGTTCTCAAAATTAACATTGTATTGATCAATAACAGGTTGCATCAGATGAGCTGCATTGATACAAGGTACACATCCATCCAACATCACTAATTCCATGATCACCACATTTCCTGCATCGAGTTCGGTAAATAGCGTATGATCTGTTCCTTCGCAATCGGTTTTGGTCCAGTTTTCGGCAGTTGTTATTTGCGTAAAACTTAACTGAAATGATAAAAACAGAATTAAAATGGATAGAAAATTTTTCATTTTGAAGTCCAAAAATAATAAAAATTATCGGGATATAGGTTATGCATCCGCGTCAAAATTCGCCTCAAATGTAGATGCGCAAAATTTTGCGCATCTACATTTGAGGCAAATTTTAACAATCAGGAATTCCTCTCAGAACGCATAATTATTCGGCCTTGTATACACCATTTGCACCACATTAATATTGCGCATATTAAATGCTGCCTCGCAATAGGAAAAATAATAATTCCATTTGCGGATGAATTCATCATCGAATCCGAGTAATTTTATTTTTTCAGTGTTGAGATTAAAACGGGAACGCCATTCAGCCAGAGTTTTCACGTAACTTTTGCCCAGATCTTTTAATCCGAACATGAACATATCACCTGTTTCATTTACTGCATTATTAATTGCAGCAATAGAAGGCAATAATGTACCGGGAAAAATATGTTTCTGAATAAAATCGACATTTTTTTTAAAGGAATCGAAACGGGAATCAGGGCAAACAATTGCCTGCAGCGCAAGCACGCCATCCGGTTTTAATAATCCATGTATCTTATCAAAATACGTTTTCAAATATTTAGCGCCTACAGCTTCTATCATTTCTATGGAAATTACTTTGTC
>JBGAWP010000108.1:0-10063 GCA_044227505.1 Chitinophagales bacterium
ATCTATCAGGACTCAGGTGTATACCCGGATGTGCAGTTTTAAAGTTGTCGGCAGGCAGCCAATAATGCTGTGCATAAATGTAAACGGAATCGTCCACGGTATTAACTGTGATGTCAATAAATGCATTGTCGAGCTCATAGGTATCCGGTGTCTTGATAATGATCTCATCTTCCGTAACAGCGTCATTTATTTTTTCATCATAATCAATTACGGCATAAAATGCTTCAATATCAGGAAGATCTATTTGTGTGTGTTCTCCACTCACATATGCAGAATAGGTATTTACCTTTTGCCAATCGGCATCAAAAAATGATATTGTTATAGGAACATTATTGCAATAATTTGTTGCGTGATGTAATTTTTGCTCTATACAAATACTCATAAAAGTTCCGTAATCGGTATATCCGAAATCTTCAATTTCAAAACCGGGAAATCCTGATTGATAAACCCATCCATCAAAAAAATCATTCATGTCGATACCGCTGCAAGAGCTTAAATGATCCCTGAGATCTGCAGCAGTTACAGACTGGAATTTAAATGTATCTAAAAAAGAAGTAATGCATTCAAAGAACAGATCATCTCCTAAATATCCTCTTAAAGAATGCACAACATCAGCACCTTTTTTATAGGTGGTAGATCCATAGGTATAAGTTTGTGGAACATCTGAAATTGGAAAATAATTATTGCCATCCTGCGCCGCTGCGTAATGTAATACTTCGGTATGATTTAATTGCACCATGTCTTTATATGCTGCATCACCATATCGCAATTCATTAAATAAATGTTCGGAATAAACTGCCCATCCTTCATTGATCCACATTTCTTCTGCCTTTGATGTGGTAATTAGATCGCCCCACCAATGATGTGATAATTCATGTACATATAAATTTTCCCATGTAGTGGTTCCATTAACGGCAAATAAGGGATAAGCAATATTCATCGCATGTTCCATAGCTCCTCCGCTGAAAGGAACAACAGCATAACCCACCCTGTCCCATGCATATGCACCATAATGCGTTTCAAAAGTATTTAATGCATTTTCTAAATTAATAAATGAATTATTCAGGTCGGTACTATCTTCCGGTTTAACAGCGATCTCAATTGGAATATCCGCCTCAATTCCCTCGTATATTTTATTTACAGAAGTATAAGTGGAAACTGCCACACTTGCGAGGTAACTTGGAATGGTTTGGTTACAATTCCAGATCCAGGTAATTGTTCCATCACCATTATTTGTTTCACTTTCCAATAAACCTCCGCAATATGCTTTTTTATCATCTTCCGTTATTATTTCATATCGGTAAGTGGAGCGCTCAATAAAATTATCAAAACAAGGAAACCAGATTCTTCCGAAATTATGCGGAATTGCATCAAATCCAACCCCTAACTGATAAGAATAATCGCCACTCCAATACCATCCTCCCCAGCTTCCATCTGCATCGGGAACTCCATTGTAATAGATAATAATATCCGTTGAATCATTGGTATTTAGGATGGATATAAAATATATTAATAATAATTCTCCCGTGTGCTCATATATTAAATGTTCATCACTTAAATTTTTAACTGAATCTACTGTTAATCCTTTAAGATCAAGCGGTATTTGCGTTATATTATCTACCAATGCCTTTAAATGTATTTCGGTATTGCCTTTAATGGTATGACCGGCATAATCCGTAATATCCAAACGAATGGTAAACTTTTTAATATCGATTGAATCGCTTATCGTTGGAGTTGCGGAACGGGCATTCAAAAATCCCGCTGTTAACACGATCAAAATTAAATTCCTCAAAATTGCTGAACGCATAGATTTGTTATTTTTACGTCTTAATGGTTGGTAAAATTAGGCAAATATTTGTTACAGCTTTGTTAATGTTGTTTGCGACGAGCGTTTTTTCTCAGAACGAGGACAGTCTGTATCTGCCGGGCATTATAACCCTCGATTCGTTTATACTTATTGAAGTGAGGGATGGCTTTAGTGTAGAGGATTTTATCACCTTTACGCAAAATGACAGCTCTTTTTACGAGGCATTTCGCAATTTGAGGCGTATAAATTATAATTCTGGCACAACGGTGCGCATGTTTGATGAGGAACATTTAAATATTGCATCTTACAGCAACAGAACCTATCAGCATATCGAAAATAACTGCAGATGGATGGATTTTCCATTTGAGGTTTCCACCGGCAATTTTTTTGATAAAAAAAACGAAATGGAATATTACACAGCGAGGGTTTTTTCCTATATTTTTTTATATAAGGATACAATTTGCAATAATATTGTTGACACGGATAATAATGCAGGAACCGATTCAAAACTCGAACTGCGCAAAGAGCAATTAAAAACCATGATCTTTAATCCGGGAGAACCTGTTGATGATATTCCTTTAATTAAAAATAAAATGGAAATATTCAGTGATGAAATGATTCCCTTTTATGATTATTCCATTTCATCGCAGAGATATGCTACCGGAGTTGATTGTTATGTATTCAGTATAAAGAAAAAAGCAGGTGTGCAAAAAGGAGAAGATGTTGTAATTAATGAATTGACAACCTGGTTCGATAAAAAGACCATGCAAATAGTTTCCCGAAAATATAGTCTGAGTTATTTTACTTCCCTTTTTGATTTTGATGTTTCCATGGATGTGAAATTATCCATTGTAAATGGATATCAGGTGCCAACATTTGTGCAATACAATGGTTATTGGGATATACCCGCCAGAAAACCGGAGATTGGAAGTGTGCAGATATTCATTTGGTAAGGTCTTATTAACAGGGATTTATGATTAAATTTGAAGCCATTTAAATAATTTTTATGCGAAAATTGTCACTCCTCTTTATTTTACCCTTTTTAATTTCAATTCGTATCCAAGCACAAATAATTTTATGTCATGATATTGCCTTGGAATATACGACTGATTCCATGACATTTTCTGTCGCAGATCCTATTAGTTTCGGTGATTCTATGATCACATTTCATATCACCAATCAGCACCCCACTCAGGGTTTTGCATATCCCTTGGCTAAATTGGTTCCATTAACTCCATTACCTGCAGGTATGAGTTTATCTGTAAATAATCAGCCCTGGAGTGTATTTGCATCTTCCTGGAATCCGGGAGTAACCATGCCTGTTTATATATTTTATAAGGTGGAAGAAAATATTCCGTTGAATTATGAAGTAACCTTCGAAGTTTGGGTGAGTAATTTAAGTCCTTTAATTGTAGACTCCTGTTATTTTGAAGAAACCTTTACTATAAACCTTAATCCATTTAATACATCAATAAATTCATCAGTACAAAATAACAAAGTAAATTTATTTCCAAACCCTGCAGAAAATTTTTTCAAATTGAATTGGGAAAATCAATTAACTAATGATAATCAGATTAAAATATTAAATTCACTTGGAACAATAATATTAGAAACAATCGCAATTTCTGGTACAAATTCAATTGAATTAGATATTAAAAATTTGACATCAGGAATTTATTTTATTTCAATTTCAGAATTAAATGAAACGGAACAATTACATAAATTGATAATTGAATAACGAAGCGTGATGCAGGGCACGGGATGGGAATTGTAGTAATTTGGAGCAAGTGAGTCTCTCGCTTAGCGAGTCTCACTAACGGTAACCCAAGAGGATACGGGACACAGGACTACCTCGTATTAAAATATTAATTTAATTTCTGATTAGTACTTAAATGTTTCATTAAACATTTTGACGTGAAAGTCATTGCGAGAAATTACGCAGTAATTTCGAAGCAATCTCCCCAATGTTACCTAAATTTCCCAAAAGCTATAATTCCGAAACCTGTGGCAGGTGAAAAACACCTTGCCACGGCGTTGATCTGTAATCTGAGTCCCCTTTTTCAACCTTTCCCCACCCTTCCTTCCTTCCCTTTTTTCCTCTTCTATCTTCTTCCTTCCTTAATCCTTCGAATCTTCTCCCCCTGCCCGACGCGGTCAGCAGGCGGGTTCGATTCTTCAGTACTCTTCCATATCGTTAGGAAAATCTCCCGTTTTTACATCATTAATATAAGCACCAACCCCTTTTTTAATATCATCATACAAATTCAAATATCTTCTTAAAAAACGCGGTTTAAATTCTTTGGTAATTCCCATCATATCGTGCATCACCAAAACTTGTCCATCTACTTTTCCGCCGGCACCAATTCCAATTACCGGAATGTGTAATGAGGACGCAACTTTTTCACCAAGTGAAGCAGGAATTTTTTCCAACACTAAGGCAAAACATCCTAATTGTTGCAGTAATTGAGCATCTTCTACTAATTTATTAGCCTCTTCTTCTTCTGTTGCTCTAACAGTATAGGTACCGAATTTGTAAATCGACTGCGGAGTTAAACCCAGGTGGCCCATAACCGGAATTCCTGCCGATAATATTCTTTCCACCGATTCTTTCACTTCTCTTCCCCCTTCCAATTTTACCGCATGCGCACCCGATTCTTTCATTATTCTTATCGTGGAATCCAGAGCCACCTTCGAATTTCCCTGATAGGATCCAAATGGAAGATCTACAACAACCAAACATCTTTCAATGGCACGCACCACACTGGATGCGTGATAGATCATTTGCTCGAGGGTTATAGGCAAGGTTGTTTCATGTCCGGCCATCACATTACTGGCGCTATCGCCAACCAGGATAACATCAATTCCGGCATCATCTAAAATAGTTGCCATAGAATAATCGTAAGCGGTGAGCATCGAAATTTTAACTCCCTGCTCTTTCATTTCCTGCAAAGTGTGGACAGTTACGCGTTTTACTTTACTGAAATCGGGTTTTGCTGATGACATAATGATTGGTTTGAAGGGCGAAAGATAGCGGAAAATGTACCAATGTACCGATGAACAGCCAAAAATAATGTACCGATTAACAGCCGGCTTGGCTTCGACCTTCCAGGTTTTGGAAACCGATGACCTCACAGGTTTGGGAAACCTGTGAGGTCTTAACTCCAATTTGAAAATCAAGGAATTTTGAATGAATTCAACGATAATTGTAATAAAATCAATAGTTTGATTGTATAACGGCTTTGAAAGTACGTAAATGCCGAGTCTGTAAAACTTTTTATAATCCTCCCTATTCACCCAAATTCGCGGTACCTTTGCAGCGCGTTAGCAAACTGCACATTATTATGAAAAAAACTATCCTTTATTCCCTTTTACCTGTTCTTTTTCTTATGGTGATTTCGGGTTGTAAAAAAGAAAAAAAACAACGCATTTTCGCTCAAAACACCATAGTTTATGATGCATCACTTCCGGGAAATCAGGCAATGGCAAAGTATCTTGCCGATTGTAATGCGAATTATTTCAAACATCCTAAAAACAGATTCGCAAGTTCAACAAGGGCTGAAGATATGTTGAGTAAACCGGCACCTAAAGAGGCTAAAAAATTTGTGGAATGGAAAAAAGCGATTGGCGACGAATGGTTATTTGCAGGAGCAACTGAAAAATCAATTGCAAGTTATGATGAAGCTTTAAATAAAGCTGCTGAAGAAAAAGTAAAAGGTGATCTGATAAAAGAAATCACTTTTATGAAAGCAGTTGCTTACATGCGATTAGGAGAACAAAAAAATTGTATTGCAAATCATACGGCAGAATCTTGTATACTTCCAATTCAGGAAAGCGCATGGTATGTTGTAAAAGATCCAACTATTGAAGCGGTAAAACTTTGGAAAGAAATTTTGGCCGAAAATCCGGAAGATCTTACCTCCATGTTTTTATTAAATGTTGCATATATGAATTTGGGACAATATCCTCAGGGCGTTCCTGCTGAATATGTAATTAAACCGGAAGCATTTAAATCGGATTATGAGATAGGAAAATTTCCAAATATTGCGGCAAATATCGGAGTTGATTTTATAACAAAATCTGGTGGAGTTTGTGTGGAGGATTTTAATAATGATGGCAATCTTGATATCGTTGCATCAGGTTGGTTTCTCGACGAACAATTAAAAATAATGATCAACAATGGCGATGGAACTTTTACGGATAAAACAGCAGAATCAACATTAACAGGCATTACAGGCGGACTGGATCTGAAAGCTGCGGATTATAATAACGATGGATGGATGGATATTTTAATTCCACGCGGTGCATGGTGGAACGATTTTGGAAAATTACCTGCAAGTTTATTGCGCAATAATGGCGACGGAACATTTACTGATGTGACTTATGAATCAGGATTGTTTGCGCATTTATATCCTACCCAATCCGCAGTATTCGCCGATTTTAATAATGATGGTTGGTTAGATATATTTTTCGGAAATGAAACAAGAAGAGATACAGAAAAATATCCTTGCGAATTATTTATCAGCGATGGAAAAGGTAAATTCACCAATATGGCGAAAGAGGCAGGCATCGATGTTTTATGTTTTGCAAAAGGAGTAACTGCCGGTGATTATAATAATGATGGTTGGATGGATATTGCAATATCATCACAAGGCACCGAAAATTTCCTGTTTAAAAATGAAACAGGAACTAGCGGTGGTAAAATTAAATTTACGGATGTTTCAAAAGCAGCAGGAATTGTTGGTCCTATAAAAAGTTTTCCAATAGGATTTTTGGATTATAATAATGATGGATGGGAAGATCTGATGATACTTACCTACGATGCAGATAATTGTGATTATGATAATGCTGCGGAATATTTTGATAAAACTCCCAAAGGAGAATATTCCATTTTATATAAAAACAATGGAGATGGAACATTTACCGACATCACTAAAGAATTAAATCTTCAAAGAGCAATGACCGTTATGGGTTTTAATTACGGTGATCTGGATAACGATGGTTGGTTGGATATTTATTGCGGTACCGGAACTCCAAATTATACATCCCTGGTCCCTAAAATAATGTTCAGAAATAATGGCGGAAAATCGTTTCAGGATGTAACAACTTCCGGTGGGTTCGGGCACTTACAAAAAGGTCACGGAATTGGTTTTGGAGATGTAGATAATGATGGCGATCAGGATGTTTATGAAGATATGGGCGGTGGTTATGAAGGCGACGGTTTTCAAGGCGCTTTTTATGAAAATCCCGGTCATACGGAAAATAACTGGATTACGCTAAAACTGGTGGGCAATTTGGCAAATAAGGCCGCTTTGGGCTCTAAGGTTAAATTAACCCTACAAAATCCCGATAACAGCACTCGCGATATTTATCTCGTTGTAAGCAATGGAGGCAGTTTTGGCGTAAACAGTGTTCAATTAGAGACCGGCCTGGGCAAAGCGATTGCAATCAAACAAATTGAGGTTACCTGGCAAGGACCAAACAGTAAACAAGTTTTTACCGATGTTCCTATGAATGGATTTGTTAGGTTAACAGAGGGCCAGGCGGACTTTGAGATACTTCCTTCAAACACCTATAAATTTCAAACTATGCCTGCAGATTCCATGATGATGCACCATCACATGTAATTTGAACCAAAATCATTTACAAAACATTTAGACTGCAGATAAGAAAAATTTAATCTCTGAAAAGCAGCTTTTTATAATAAAATCAATTAATACAAGAATTTTGCAAAACTAAAATCATAAATATGTCAAAGAAAGGAAAACGTATACTTATCATCGCCGGAATTTTATTAGTTGTTGTAGGAGTTTCTTCCTATGCAATGAAAAGTAAGATCATGAAATTTGTTAAAGGTGGTGATAATAAAAGAGTTGCTGCTCAGCAATCTGCCAAAATTGAACCCATAGCCTGGGATCCTTCACAAAGCGGAAATGATGCAATGACAGCCTATTTACACAAAGTATATGATCGTGTGAACAAACCGGGGTTGCGTTTTATGAATACTGCAATCGTGGAAAGTTTATTGGCTCAACCTATTCCTTCCGACATAGATGGTAAATTTACCTGGTACTTCGATGTTTGCGCTCAAATGTTGAATTGCGGGAAAGTGAAGGAATCAATAGAAAAAGTAAAAGCTTTTGAAGCAGATCCTGATTTCAAAAAACTTTCACCTGAACAACTTGGAAAATGGTACTATGGAAAAGGGTTGGTTTATCTGCGTCACGGTGAAGTAGAAAATTGTATTGGTATGCACAATGCGGAATCTTGTATATGGCCTTTATCAAAAGCCGCTCAAAGTCAGTTAAAAGATGGTCCGAATGGTGCAATTGAAGCATATACCCAATGTTTAAAATACGAACCGAATAATCTTTCTGCAATGTGGTTATTAAATATTGCCTACATGCAAACGGGGGGATATCCAAATGAGGTTCCTTCGCAATGGTTGGTTCCGGAAGCATCTTTCCAATCAGAATATGATGTTCCAAAATTTAAAAATATCGCAATTGATCTTGGAGTTGATAATCCGAATATGTGCGGAGGAGTTATTTTAGATGATTTTAATAAAGATGGTTTGATCGATATATTTACCTGTGGTTGGGGATTAAAAGAAAGAAGTTTCTTGTTGTTGAATAAAGGTGATGGGTCATTTGATGATATTTCTGCAAAAGCAGGCATTGATAAATATCCCGGAGGATTAATGATTCAGCAAACAGATTACAACAACGATGGTAATCTTGACGTTTGGATATCTCGTGGTGCATGGTACAGCGAATTCGGAATTTTACCAAGTTCAATGTTGAGAAATAATGGCGATAGTACTTTTACAGATGTAACTTATGAAATTGGATTGTGGAGCACACATCCGTCTCAGGCATCTACCTGGGCTGATTTTAATAATGATGGATGGTTAGATCTTTATATCGGTAATGAAGCTTCCCGTAAAGGTGATAAAAAGAACGATTGTATTTTATTTTTAAATGATAAAGGAAAATTCAAAGATGTAGCAAAAGAATCTAAAACCAATTTAAACGGGTTTGTGAAAGGCGTAACGTCAGGAGATTATGATAATGATGGCGATGCAGATATTTATGTTTCTGTAAACAGCGCAGCAAATCATTTATTCCGCAACGATACTAAAAAGGGCAGCATGAAATTGAAATTCACTGATGTTTCAGAGGAAGCAGGAATTTCTGGTCCTATTCAAAGTTTCCCTTGCTGGTTCTTCGATTACAACAACGATGGATGGTTGGATATCATGAACTTTAGTTACAGTGCAAACGTGAGTGATGATGATATTCCGGCAGAATATTTAAATAAACCAAAAAAAGGTGATAAAGCTGCAATATACATCAATAATAAGAACGGTACTTTCACTGATAAAGCAGATGAACTTGGTTTAGGAAAACGTTCATTCCTAGTTATGGGAAGCAGTTATGGTGATTTTGACATGGATGGTTATATCGACTTTTATGTTGGAACAGGAAAACCCGACATGCGTAGTTTAACCCCAAACAGAATGTTTAGAAATAATGAAGGCAAAGGATGGCAGGAAGTTTCAACAGCCGCCGGTGTTGGAGTGTTACAAAAAGGACACGAAATTTCTTTTGCCGATTTAAACAACGATGGATATCCTGAAATTTTTGCACAAATGGGTGGAGCTTATGAGGCATCCGGATTTTACGATTGTTTATTTGCAAATCCTGCTTCTTTTGGCAACAATTGGATCTCTATTGATCTGGTAGGAACTAAATCAAATAAAATTGCAAGAGGTGCGCGTTTAAGAGTAACAGTAACAGAAAACGGTGCTGATCGCGACATTTACGAATGGGTTACAAGCGGTTCCAGTTTTGGTGCAAATAGTTTAAGACAAGAAATCGGTCTCGGTAAAGCTACTGCCATTAAACAAGTGGAAATTACATGGCCAACAACCGGTGAGAAACAAGTGTTTAAAGACCTTGCAATGAATCAGCATATTAAAGTAACAGAAGGAAACAACCAGTTTGAAACATTGACATTTAATGTATTCGAATTCCAGTCAACTCCTGAGAAATCGTTTACACATAAAATGATGATGACGATGGATATGGGGAATGATCGTTATATGAAAATGCAACATAACCACTAAAATTATCTTAATACATTATTTAAAGGATGTCGTGAATGCGACATCCTTTTTTTATGCCCTGCAATAGCTGATTCACGTAAATTCCCTGTCATATCTGTTAAAATTTGATTTTGAATGTATTAAATCGATAA
>JBGAWP010000109.1:0-9237 GCA_044227505.1 Chitinophagales bacterium
CTGCGAAATTTTTTTGGGTTTTAACGTAAGTGAGACCTTCGCTAAGAGCGAAAGCCTCACTTCCTCCGAATTTAATGCAAATCCCACCCTTTGTTTTCCTGATACTTGATACCTGATACCAAAAAGGAGAAAGGAGAAAGGAGAGAGGAGAGAGGAGAAGTCCTCCTACGCTAAAGCTACGGAGGACAAGGAGTTTAAATTTCCTGCGAAATTTTCTCGTCATAGGTCGTATGTCCTATATCCTAGGTCATTTGTCCCTTTCCCATGTCCTATGTCAAGTCCTGTGTCCTACTTCCTATTTCCCGCTCCCCTCAAATCGCTGATCTAAAGCGCAATTTTATCTGTTCTCCAATTTGTTTGAAGGATTGAAAATTGAGTGGGAATTCGAGTAACACGTGCAAGAAGCTGAGGAAATATAAGGCAGTTAAACCAGTTCTGTAATCGAACGAATATAATACAACCGCAGCAACCCATAAAACGACAATTATAGCTAAACCAGGTCTAGAAATTTCATGCCATTTTATGATAGATGTTTTGGAGAACCAATTTAAATAATGATAAGTGTATGCATATGCTATAAAGCGAGTGATCAGAATTCCTGAGCTGGTGTTATAAATAATATCGCGCAATCCATCCATACTTCTCACCCCTTCCAGCATATGCGGCATAAGCCACTCGAATACTGTATAATTTAAGGAGAAAAATGATTCATTATATGCCGATTTTGCATAATCTGAAATAACATACCCAGGCTGTCTGAATAAGACAAAAAAGCTCACGGCGCACAATAAAAATATTAAAATAGAAAAATATCCCGAAACGCTTTTTCCTTTTAATGCACCTACTAAAATAAAGGCACCTGTAAAAATAAAAACGTGAATTAATGTGGGGAGAAAAACGGCAAATAAAACCAGATAAAATTCACTGGAATGCATTGCTAGTCCAAGAAGGAATAAAAGGGAATAACTGATAATTTTAAAGGTATTACTTTTTACAAGTATCATAATTAAACCCGCTCCAAAGGATAAAAATATCAAAGTAGGAGTAAGCGATCCTGCGCGTTCGGCGATGTTTGTTATTCCAACATCAACAAAATTTCCTTCTGCATCCACAGGAAAAAACCAGGATAGTATGGGACTTATATAAGAAAATAGGAGTATTAAAAAACAGAGCACCAATAAAAAAATAAAATCCTTTTTCCCTTTGGTGAAATAATTTCGTTTATGCAACCAGGAAATTTCGGTAAGGTAATGCAGAGGACCTAAAAAAGCGTATGAAAACAAAAATAATTCAAATGGAATAATAAATGCGGCAATCGCCGAAATCAACATTAATCCGATATTTAAATAATTAACCTGAGCTGTGTTCATGCAACAAAAATAAAAAACATTTCACGCAAAGTCAATTGTGTTTGTTTTCACGCAAAGGCGCAAAGCCGCAAAGGTGTTATGCCGGTAGTTTGCCTTTTCTCACGCAGAGTCCACTTAATTGCGGAGACGTGAGTATGGATAGCCAAAATTGCCGTAAAGCGACTATTTTGGTATCTAATATCAGGTATCAGGAAAACAAACTATGGAATCTCACAAAATATAAAAAGAAATTTAAACTCTTTTTAGCCACCGTAGCTTTAGCGAAGGTGGCTCTCTCCTCTCTCTTAAAGTTGTATCAAGTATCAGGAAATCAAATAATACTGTCAATAAAAATTCGCAAGAAATTTAAACTCTTTTTAGCCACCGTAGTTTTAGCGAAGGCGGCTTTCTCCTCTCTCCTTTCTCTTCACTTTCCTCCACCTGCAGCAGTCATTCCTGCAAGTTCGCGATCGATCCAATAGAGACCTCGGGAATCGTCCGGACCTAAAAGGTTGATCTTTTCGAGCACTCCACGGAATAATTTTTCTTCTTCGTGTTGTTCTGCAACATACCATTGAAGGAAATTATAAGAAGAGTGATCTTTTTCGTGCATACACAGATCAACCAATGCATTTATTGATTTAGTTACCTCAATTTCATGATCAAAAACCGCTTCAAAAAGTTCTTTAAGCGATTTAAATTTTGTTGGAGGTTGTTTTATGGATGGAGCAAGTGCATGTCCCCCTGCATCATTCACATAATTGAATATTTTCATCATATGCATGCGTTCTTCATCTGCATGACCATATAAGAATATCGCAGCACCCTGCAGTCCTTTGGCATCGCACCAGGAAGCTGCGGATAGATAATAATTGGAAGCGTAGGCTTCCATTTCTATTTGGCGGTTTAAGGCGGTTTCTACTTTTTTAGTGAGCATAACTGAATATTTTAATTACAATGTTAAACAATAGCACTCATTAGTAGTTCGAATTAACTGGAATTTATAATTATTCTAAACTAGAAGCAGTGGCAACATCGGAAGGTTCGACGCTGTTTTGGTCGGTTTCCTGCCCGAATTTTGGGCAGTCACAGCCTTTTGTTCCGTCAAATAACCCACAGGAAGAAAATACAAGTGGTAATATTAACCCAAGGAGCAATAATGTTTTTCTGATTTTCATAGCTTTGCGGCACTAATTTAGGCAATAATTTAGAATAACCCTTAAACGGCAATAATTAAACCAATATTTTTGAGCTCCTCCAATAAGAAAAAAATTATGATCGCCCCTTTAGACTGGGGTTTGGGACACGCCACCCGATGCATCCCCATTATTCGGGCCTGTTTAGGTTTGGGGCATGAAGTTATAATTGCATCTACTGGCCGGTCACTACAATTGCTGAAAAAAGAATTCCCCCAACTCATTGCCATCGACGTACCGGCTTATGATATTCAATATCAAAAAAAAGGAAGTTTTATTTTTAAGATAATTAGTCAGCTAGGTAAGGTGTTTCGCGGAATAAAAAGGGAAAATCTTTTAACTCAGCAAATAATTAAAGAGCACAATATTGATCTTATTATTTCCGACAATCGTTATGGAATTTATAGTAAAAGTATTTACAGTGTCATAATCAGCCACCAGATGATGGTGAAAATTCCGAAATTTAAAATTGCCGAACCTTTTGTTCATTTATGGTTGCAATATCAGCATAGAAAATTTGATGCAATTTGGATTCCCGATGTAAAAAATGAACCGAATATCTCGGGAGACCTCTCGCATAAATATAAATTGCCCAATCACGCTCATTTTATCGGAGTGCTCACGCGTTTCAGAAAACCGGAAATACAACCGAAAATAATATACAACGTACTTGCAATAATATCGGGCCCGGAACCGCAACGCAGCATTTTTGAAGAAATGATTATAGCACAGGCTAAACAAACCAATAAAAAATACGTGATAGTAAGTGGCACCTCCGAAAAAAATACAGATGTTCAATTAACGGAAAATATCAGAATAATATCACACCTACCTGGTGAGGAATTATTTCAATTGACCCTAACTTCCGAAATAATTATTTCAAGAGGGGGATATAGCACATTAATGGATCTTGCGGTTTTAAATAAAAAGTGCATTTTTGTTCCAACCCCTGGTCAGACAGAACAGGAATATCTTGTAGAAGAATTACATAATAAGAAAATGATTTACGGAGTAGACCAAGAGCAATTTAATTTGCAAACTGCCCTCAAAGAAGTGGAAAAAACTAAGGGATTTTATGTTGGCGTGGATGTAAATGAATTTGAAATAGTGTTGAGAAGTACTATAAACCAGTGTTAAATTACTATTCTTCCTCCTTAATATTTTTTTGACGAAGTATCTTTTTCAATAACACAATTTGCCCCAAATGATAATGTGTATGTTCTACAATTCCATGCAAATTTCTATAGTAATCTCCGTATTTGGGATCAATAAAGATTTTGAAAAACTTATCTTCCTCCATGCTCTTTATTTCCTCCGCAAATAACTTCGCATCCACAAACGTTTTATCAACTAATTTTTGCCAATCGATCCCATTATTAATTGCCGGAACATTAAAACTTAATTTATCACTTGCATTTAGTGGTGCGCCTTTTAATACTTTTAATACATTTTCAACATAATAATTCATGTGAAAAACCAAGGTAGCGATCGTATTTAAATCAAATACCCTGGTTGTTGCTTCCTCCCAATTTATATCCGCTAATGTATCTCTAAGATTTACGGAAGTCCAGTTACCTCCAAAAAACACATCACTGAAATGTTTTGCTATCTGTTCTTTTAAAGTCATATTACAACTTTAACTTATAAAATTGTGTAAGCGCTCTGTCTTAATCGTTTTCCGGTAAAGCTTCAAATTCTTTTCTTTTAGCTTCAAACCAATTATTCATAGCATCCGGGGTTTGCATAAGCGCTCTCATTTCACCCATGGCGCGAAGATGATCCTGATCCATTTTCTGCATCATTTCCATACCGTGATTTTTGCTCATAACAGCAATTTCTTCGAAAGTATTTGCACGAAATTGTTGATCACATGCTCCACCGAGTTGTTTACAGGTCATTGTTTTCATAATTAATTTTAAATTGCTTTTTTTAAAGTAATTATTTAAATATAAAGTTATGAAAAATATTCCTGTACATCAAAATTTTGATCCCATTTAACATTAGTCTTATTAAATAGTCATTGACATGAACTTAAACAAATCGTATTTTCACTCCTCCTTCACATTCTTCTCCATTACTTCAATCTCCACTTTTTCCTTTTTTATATTCTGGCGTAAAAGAGCAAATAAACTCATATACACATTTGCGATCCAAACCATAGAAAATCCACTAATTAAAAACCCCCTCCAATCGGTAAATAGCAAAGTGAAATCAGTTAAAATAATGGTCAATATAACTACGTAATGACTGAAACAATATTCGCATGTAAATAAAAAAAAGAATTTTCGCCAGAAGATGGTTTTACACTCTTTACTTTTTTGTACACAAAATTCATGTGGTTCTCTGAATAACTCCTCATGTGTAACGGTCCATGAAACACAAGCTACAGGAATAGCCAATACAAAAAGCCAGATCAGTTGAATATAAAGTGCCATAAATTACTTTCCTGTATATCTTCTAATACAACCGAGGAAAGAATTATGCCATATATGATAATTATGATCCAAACGAATTGTGATTGGACTATAATAGAATATTAAGCCAAAATTGGGATATTAAAACAATAATAATTCTACAAAATTGGGGAATTTAATACGCAAGTTTCAGAGGTAAAATAAATCTTACCGGCGATAAAAATGCTCAGATAATACCATAATATCGTTCCTCTAAAATTCCAAAGTGCCAGCGTTGATGTCCCGGCAAAATAAAACCCACCGACGCAACGGAATATTTTCCTTTAAACCCAATACACATTTTTTCAAGCATGGATGGAGTAAATGATTGAAATAATGTGAGTGCTGAAACATGCGTGGATCGCAACTCCTCCATTAAACTTTCCAGCGATCTGTTATTTGCCTCAGAAGCCTTTGCATAATCATCTTCCTCAAAACTTAAAACCGCATTCTTCTCTCCCCGTGCATATGTTAACGCGCGATAACAAAAAATTCGTTCTGTGTCTATCAGATGTTGCAATATTTCCTTTACTGTCCATTTTCCCGGTGCATAAGTTCTGTCCCCCAGTTGTTTCCACTTTTCAATGGGTGCATTATCCAGTTCGTTAATGGAAATTTTAATTGCTTCTATTAATTCAACATCATCACACTTTAAAATGTACCGGTCAAAATATTCAGGTAATGGAGAGAGCTCTGAAAGACGCATAATAAAATGATATATTTTTATAAAGAATTATTTAACTCTTGTGTAAATTACTTCTGTAGCCTTTACTTCAGTGCCATCAGGAAATACATTAAATGCAGTTAATTTGATAGTATCATCATCCATAATATCAATTGTTGTTCGCCAACCCCAGGTTTGTTCATCCTCCGGTGAAATATAAGTGTAACTTCCTTGCATAGAAAAATCATTTTCACCCCTTTTTCCATCAGAAAACATAATTGCTGTACCATTATGATAACTATCTATCCACGCGGATTGATACCTTTTCATATTCAGGTCATACCCGAATATTGCAACACCTTCCAAAGGTTTACCGCCAAAACTGCCCTTGTATTCATGCAATATAAATCTCCCATCAAGTATCAATTTCATAGTAGCTCTCACAGGTGATGCATCGGCAACCGTATTGGGTTCAAACCATGTATTTGCAATACCCTGCCATTCGCCAACTAATTTTTTTAATTGAGCATGATGTCCTTCTGCTCTGGAGTTTTCAAGTGTTTCACTCATAATTATTATTTTATTTTCACCTGTAAATATAATTGTATTTGATTACAGGTTCATCAATCATATTTCATAGCATCATAACCCAATAACCTGCGCCACAGTGCGATCTGTCCAATAATACTTGCTTCGCGATAAATGGTAAAGGTGATCAATTCATAGTTACTCATTTTAAATTCACCCATATCAATTATCACATCCAGTTGATCATCTGTAATGTTTATAAACAACTCCCGTAAAACCGGGGTTATGTTTTCCCAATCCTTTTTATATTCTGATAGCTTTGGATAAATTGCATCGGCCACAATGCCCTTATAATTTTCAAATAATTCTGATCCTGTATGTTTTAATTCTTTTCCCGATTGTTTGGCGCTATAATACCGCTGCTCTACAAGTGAACCTGCCAACCATGCAATATGATTTGCTTTTGTACTCAGCCTGTTGTGCGCATCAGCATCCGATATCCCTTCGATGGCACGCAAAAAATATTTTGATTGGATATCATATAATGCAATCAGCGATTCCATTCTTGTACTCTTTGTTTCTACTTTCATCTTCTTAATTATTTATTGATAAAATTAAAAAAATATTTGAAAGAGGAGAGAGGAGAAAGGAGAGAGGAGAGAGGAGTAAGGAGTTTAAATTTCTTGCGAAATTTTGCTTGATCTCACCGTTTGTTTCCTGATACCTGATACTTGATACCTGATACTTGATACCCAAGTGCATTAGTGAGACCTTCGCTTTGAGCGAAAGCCTCACTTGCTCCGAGTTAGGCATTGACATCCTCTGTTGTCCTATGTCCACTTTCCCATGTCCTATGTCCATCCCGTGTCCCGTGTCCTGTGTCCCGTGTCCCGTGTCCTATGTCCTGTGTCCTGTGTCCCGTGTCCTACGTCCTATCTCCTGCGTCAAGCAACGCCTGAATATCAAACTTGGTCATTTTCATAAAGGCGGCAACCACGCGTGGTGCTTTATCCGGATCTGACATTAATTTTCCTAAAACAGCAGGAACTATCTGCCACGATATTCCAAATTTATCATCAAGCCAACCACATTGACTATAAACACCGCCTTCTCCTAATTTTTCCCAATAATGATCAATTTCTTCCTGTGTTTCACATTCAATTACAAAGGAAGTTGCGGGAGAAAATTTAAATTCCGGACCACCATTCAGTGCCATAAATTTAAAATCATTTAATTCGAAATTTACAACTATCGGATTTTCAGATAATATTTTCGAATTTTTAAAAATAGAACAATAATAATCTGCAGCGCTTTTGGCATTGCCATTAAACCATAAACATGGATACATGTTGTTTTTCATTTGTAAATTTTTAATTTAAAATTAATTTTTAGTTGCGATATATTCCTCTAATTTATCCAGACTTGAATTCCATCCCTGATCAACACCCATAGCAATATGTTTATCTCTGTCTTCAGGAGTTGGATGTTCGTAAATTAATGTGAGTTTAGTTTTACCATCAACTTCTTCAAACAATCCTGTAAACAATAATATTTTTGGGAGATCAAGATCTGTTGTAACTTTAAAATCATCACCAAATTCGTCGGTGGATGTTATTTTTTTGTGCAATTCAATTTCCTGATATATTCCAATAGCAGGATATTCTGCGCCATCTGGGCCAACCATAATAAATTCCCATTTACCACCGGGTCTAAAATCATTTTGAATTACCTTGGTGGTGTATCCTTTTGGTCCCCACCAGTTGACAATATTTTCCGTTTTTGTCCAAAGATCCCAAAATAGTGCGACAGGTGCGTTGAACACCCGTGTAATTTCCAGTTTATTTTTCATGCTTTTATTTTTATTGTTGAATAATTATTTTTTTTTGCGTTTAATTGGATTTTTCTTTTGAATTTCCAGCAGCAGATTATCAATTGCATCAAATCTGGTCTCCCAAATTTTTCGATATTGATCCACCCAATCTGTAACATCGTTCAATTTCTCAAATTTAGCTTCACAATATCTTTCCCTTCCCTTTTGTGTGATTATCACCAAACCACATTCCGATAAGATCTTTACATGTTGAGAGACGGCTGATCGGGTCATGTCAAAATTGCCCGCAATGGCGTTAAGGTTCAGCGGTTTTTCCGCAATAAGGCCTATTATCTCCCTTCTGGTAGGGTCGGCAATAGCGTGAAACACGTCTCTGTTGGGGTTTAAGCTCATATATGTAAGTATTTACTTACACAAAGGTATATGTAAGTTTTTACTTACGCAAATTTTTGAGGAGATTTTTCTTGAATTGGATATAAAGAATGCCCGGTATGTTACTTTCAGATAACTTCTATGTCACATCACGGCCATTTAACAACCCATCTATATTTTCCCGTGATATTATATTTCCTGTAGCAATCAGTTAACTCTGCCGGTGTATATTTTTCGAATTGGTAGGTGTTGTTACTATAAAAAGATTTTACCATATTTTGATATTCCGGTTTACATTTATTGTCGTAAAGATATTCGTAAAAATTCCAACAACCATCTGTGATCAGATCAAATTCAATGTGAGTAACAACATACGCCGGAAATTCAGCAATTTCTTCCAAGGCAAAATAACAAACTTCCCCGGTATTTAATTTGCCTTTTTTACAATAGTTATATATATTTGTCGTTGTGGTATCAGTAAGACCTTCAATTAGTAAAGGGATATATTCTTTCCCTCTTTTAATTATTTTCCAATAAACATCCGCTGAACAATCTAAAGTGTCAGTTTGCATATTACGCAACTCAGAAATTAAAGAGTCTTTTGAAATTGTGTAATTTTCGATATCTAAATTAATATAAAGTCGTTCTACCTTTTGGGAGTTCTCATAGTTGAGATTAATTTTTTGTTTTTCATTATTTGAGTTACAACCTAATATTAAAGTTGAAAATAAAAACAGGTAGAATATTCGAAGTTCCATAATATCTAGTTTATATTCTTCCACCACTCAGAAAAAACCTGTTCCCTATCCTTCAAATTTACCTGCTCTCCAATTTTCGGTGTAAG
>JBGAWP010000010.1:0-84861 GCA_044227505.1 Chitinophagales bacterium
ATAAAGAACATTAATCGGATAGACAACCCTTCCAACCCTTTCCCCACCCTTTCTTCCTTCTTTTCCTTAGATCCTTACCCTTCGAATCTTCTCCCTTCTCCCTTCAATTCTTTAAAAGTCTTCAATTCTTGGATTTATCAACAACCCACCGTATATTTGCACTCCAAATAAAAATCAAGAGATACAATGGCACATCATAAAGCGGCTAAAAAATCAATTCGCCAGGCTGAAAAACGCAATGAGAAGAATCGTTACTATGGTAAAACCACGCGTAATGCGATCAAAAAATTCAGAAATGCAGCGGATAAAACTGAAGCAGACAAATTGCTTCCTGATGTTATTTCCATGATAGACAAATTAGCAAAAAGAAACGTTATTCATAAAAATAAGGCTGCCAATTTAAAATCAGCTCTTATGAAAAAAGCCGTTGTAGCAGCAGCTTAATAGCCGTTTTCAATATATTTCAGCCTGACAGGTTTACTTGTCAGGCTTTTTTTTGCCGTGTAATTATTTAAAATCGGGTGATATTGGTTTATCTTTTATTTTTGGCGTTATGATTTATCCCGAAAATAAAAACGTAACCATTCCTCAGCTTGCCGAAGAAGACAGGCCCAGGGAAAAACTCGTGCTGAAAGGCAGACAAAGTTTATCCAATGCCGAATTGATCGCAATTTTGATCGGCAGCGGAAACAACAAGGAGACCGCGGTTGAATTGGGGCGGCGCATTTTGCTGCAATTTAATAACGACCTGAACGAACTTGGAAAATTGGCAGTGGAAGACCTTAAAAAATTCAGAGGTATTGGAACGGCCAAGGCAATTTCCATTATTGCGGCTTTGGAGTTAGGTCGACGAAGGCAATTGTCGGATGCGGAAAAAAAATTACAGATAAAAAGCAGCAGAGATATTTATGAATTGATCTATCCTCTGATATCCGATCTGCATTACGAAGAATTTTGGGTCCTTTATTTAAATAAGGCAAATAAAATAATTGAGAAGGAAAAAATAAGTACCGGAGGCTTATCCGGAACTGTGGTGGATGTAAAAATAATCTTGCGCAATGCCTTACAAAAATTGTCTTCAGGGATCATTTTTGTGCACAACCATCCTTCCGGTAATTTACAACCTAGTGATGCTGATATTTCTATTACAAAAAAACTGAAGGAAGCTGCAAAATTATTGGAGATAACTGTTTTGGATCATTTAATAATTGGTGATAAAAATTATTATAGTTTTGCCGATAATGGCATTATCTAAATAATAGGAATGAACGCAGAACATAAAAAAGCATATCTCTTATATCATGTTTGTGTTTTTCTTTGGGGATTTACTGCTGTATTTGGTAAAATAATCCAATTGGAAGAAACACTATTGGTGTGGTACCGCATGGGAATTACGGTAGTGATATTATTGGCGATTCCAGCTTTGTGGAAAGGTTTCAGGGGATTAAGTTTTAAAGTTGTGATGCAATTAGCAGGCATTGGAGCTTTGGTAACCATACATTGGATCACATTTTACGGTTCTATAAAGGCGGCAAATATATCAGTTGCTTTAACGTGTTTGGCAACGTCTTCTTTTATGGTTTCCATTTTAGAACCCATATTATTTAAAAAGAAATTTATTTGGTATGAATTGTTGCTCGCAATAATTGTTATTCCGGCAATTTATCTTGTTTTTAAATTTTCAGGAGATTATAGAGAAGGAATAATTTTGGGTTTGATATCTGCCTTATTCGCAACAATTTTTTCTTTGTTCAATAAAAAAGTGATCGAAAAAGCTGCACCTTTAAATATTGCTTTTGTAGAAATTGGAATTGGATTTTTATTGATGTGTATTTTAATGCCTTTTTATATAGATGCACATCCTGAACTTGTATTAAAACCATCTGCAAACGACATTCTTTATTTGGTTTTATTATCTGGGTTATGCACCGTAGTTCCATTCACCTTGTCTTTATTTTGTTTAAAATATATCAGCGTATTTACCGCTTCTATTACATTAAATCTTGAACCGGTTTATGGAATTTTAATGGCGATCTTTTTTTTCAATGAAAATGAGTACCTGCAACCCGGATTTTATGTAGGTACAATACTCATCTTGTTGGTTGTTTTTATTAATCCTTTTATACAGCGAAAATTTGGCCCAACCCCCAAACCACCTTTGGTGATAGGAGAATGATAAATTTAGGGAAAAATCAAAAATTAGCCATAAATTTACAGTGCAGTTTATTGCATTTCTCTGTGTAATAAATTTATTTTGAAGTAATGGCTGAAAAGGCAACCATCATAAAACAGGACGTTTCCATCGATTTTGAATTATTTTTTCGAATGTCGCTTGATATTATGGTTATAGCAGACCTCGATGGGAAAATAATCGATTTTAACCAGGCTTATGAAAAAATTTCAGGCTATTCGAGAGAAGAATTATTTGCATTAAATGGAGGATGGGATATTGTAATAAAAGAGGATATTGTAAATGCACTTGGTCAGGTGGAATTAATTAGAACCGGTAATCAGGAAATAATCAATTACGAACTTCGCATCAGGTGTAAAAACGGAATCATTAAAACACTTTCTTATGATGCCGGGATGGATAAAGTAAAAAGGTTGATCTATTGTATTGGCCGCGATATTACTGATGCAAAAAACAAACTTAAGCTACTCGAGCAAAACGAAATGCGTTTGCAATTCTTTTTTGATAATGTGCTTGATGGTATGGGTATTGTGGTTGATGGTAAATTTCAATTGGTAAATAAAGCGATAGTAAATATATTAGGATTTGACTCCGACAAGGAAATAATCGGAAAAGAATTTATAGATTTTATTCACCCTGATTTTCGCGAAAAAGTAAATGAAATAATTATCAGTAATTCGAACCAGTTGTATACTTCGCCCATAATCAGGAATGACGGAACATTTCGAAATGTGGAAGCAACCGGCCAAACTATACCATTTCAAAATCAGGAATTAAGGATATTTGTTTTACGTGATCTTGAAGAACGCAAAAATACACAGGCTAAAATTGATGAAAGTGAAGCGCGGTTTGAATCTGTTTTTAAAAATTCTTCTCTGGGAATAATGTTGCTTGACTTTGATGGCAATTTTGTGGATGCTAATATTTCTATTTTAGATCGTTTAGGATATTCTCAGAAGGAAATTAAGTCAATGAATATCCTTGATATTATTTATGAGGAAGATAGAGAAATTGCGCTTGAGTACTGGAAATTATTGGTAAATGGTTCTGTAAATAAAATTTATAAAGAAAAAAGATTTGTAAAAAAAGATAAGAAGATCACCTGGGTTAGGATCACTTTAAACATCATGAAAATTTCTGCTTCCGAAAATATCGTTTTTGGATTGGTAGAAGATCTTGATTCACAGAAAAAAAGTGAAAAGGCATTAATTGAAAGTGAGGAAAAATTCAGAGCTGTATATGAAAGTTCTCCAATGGGAATTCTCATCACAAAAAGCCCGGGAATTATTTATGACCTGAATCCGGCATTTGCGGAAATGATGGGTTATAATGAAGAAGAGTTAAAAGGAAAAAATCTCCTTGATATTACTCATGCATCCGATTATCAAAAAACTAAAAAATGGCTGGAAAAAATATTTAACAGGGAAATTCAAACCTATATCACCGAAAAAAAATATGTGCGTAAGGATGGAACTGCTTTTTGGGCTAAGGCAGTGGTTTCCACCATGAATGATATTACCGATGAAATTGTTACGGTTGCGATCATAGAAAATATTGAAAAGAAAAAGAAGACCGAAGATGCACTTGAACAAAAAAACCGGGAACTCACACAAATAAATCAGGAGTTGGAGCATTTCGCTTATGTTGCATCACACGATTTACAGGAACCACTCCGCACCATTACCAGTTTTATCCAGATCTTAGATAAACGGTATATTCATAAGCTTGATGAAGATGCTCAACAATTTATGGGATTTGTTGTGGAAGGTGCCAAACGTATGCAAACACTTATTCACGATCTTTTGGAATATAGCCGCATCAACCGATTTAATACCGGCTACGAAAAAATTGATCTCAACGAAATATTTAATACCATTAATCGCGTATTAAAAGATAAAATTGAATCGCATGATGCACTGGTTTTATCGGAAAATTTGCCTGTTGTTTATGGAAACAGATTACAACTAACACAAGTATTTCAAAATCTCGTAGACAACGCCATAAAATTCAAAGCCAAAAAACGCAAACCCGAAATAATAATTTCCGTTAATGATCTCGGTGATAAATGGGAATTAATTTTTAAAGACAACGGAATCGGAATTAGTCAGGAATATTTTCAGCGCATATTTGTTATCTTCCAACGCCTTCACACCCACGAAGAATACACCGGAACCGGAATAGGTCTCGCCATCTGCAAAAAAATTATAGAACGCCACGGCGGAGAAATTTGGGTTGACTCGAAACCTGGAAAAGGAACAGCTTTTCATTTGTCGATTGCGAAAAATTTGATGAGCGCGGTGAGTTAATTGACAATTGACAATTGATAATTGACAATGGGTCGAATCATTGTAAAATTTTCCTTCGAATAAGAGTAATAATTTAGTTGAATAAGTATTTTTTAATGGTGTTAATTTAAATAAAACTTTTTAAACATTCCGTGAATCGTGAGTCTGGGATTGCCAGTTACAAACTTTTCAATTCTCAAGAATAATAAATTCCCCAAAATTTGTGAATTTCAAGAATAACTGCTACATTTAACATCTCAAAACACCAAACCTCTGACTTTTGACACTTTGCCAATCCTCTCCGGTTTAGGTTTTTAATTTTTGCAAACTTAAAACCTGTAACTATGAAAAACCAAAATTTTTTGCTTCCATCAAAAAAAGGTACATCGTACAAAAATTTGTTACAAATTTTTGTTGTTTTGTTTATCAGTGCATTTACTATTTATTGATACGCATGAAGATTACCTGTATGTATATTATACCAATCTGAAAAACGAAACACAAAGTTATATCCTGAATCCGAATAATCTAATTGACCTGTATCCTGAAGCACTGGCATTGTGGTTTGAAAATGCAACACTTACTTATATTGCTGTAGAGCAACCGTATTCCAATTCAGGAAAAGGCGCTATATACGATATCAATACCTGTTATAATGATAGCTCTAATTTACATTCCTTTGAAATACAGGGAATATCTTATAATATCGATATTGAACAGGAAGTAGACGAGGGATTGCCATCAGGGGCAATAGGGGTAACCATTCCCGGGTTTTCTGTTGGATATTTCACCGTTTTTATACAGGAAACACCGAGAAAGGTGAGTTATTTTTCTGATAAACTGGTGTCACTTTACCCAAATCCGACTGGCAGCAAATTCAGGATAAACAATAAAATGGAAATGTATGGTTTTGAGGAAATATATGCTGTTGATATTTATTCCATTACCAATGTTAATCACATGCATGCTGAGGTAAAGGAAGATGAGGAAATAGATGTTTCCAACCTACCCTCCGGAATTTATCTGGTGAATATTAAAATGCAGAACATATCAGAAAACCCTGCTGACAATATTACTCTAACCAAAAAACTGATTAAAATTGATTAACATGAGATCTAAATCATTTACACTAAAAGCATATTCAGGTTTTGCAACTGCTTTTTTATTTATAAATGCAAATACGAATGCGCAGGTAATATATACGGATATTGATCCAGATATTGAATTGCAATTTAATGGTGAAACTGCAGGTATAGATATGGATAATAATGAAACAATTGATTTTGCATTTTTAAAGGTTTCGTTTTCTTTTACAACCTTCTGGGTATCTTCCGATATTAATGTTTTCGTAAAGGGAGTTTTAGTTGGACCTTACGGGACTTCTGTAAATGCAATTGCCGGTTCCTACACTCAGCAATCCGAAGCAGGGAGTATTTATTACAATCCATATGCACTTAATATAGGTAATTTAATAAATGAGGAATTAAGCTTTCAAAATAATGGCTTTCAAACTATGGCTTCCGAAGCACGGAGATCAAACGGTGGATTGTTTGCAGCTGGTGGCAATTGGCACCCAGATGTAGAAAACCGATATTTAGGCGTAAAATTTATCGACAATGATGACTGTTTTCATTATGGATGGATACGATGCACAGTTGCAGATACAAGTAAGAGAATTATTATTAAAGATTATGCCTACGAAATTGTCTGTGAGCATCCGATTGTTGCCGGTGATACGATAAGTTATGTTGGTATAACTGAGGGGCAAAATAATTTGGATATAAATGTTTATGGTTTTGGCAGCATTGTTTATATTAATGTGAATGAACAATTAAAAAATGCAAGTATTCAAGTCTTTAATTTAGAGGGTAAAGAAATGTATTCGGAGGAATTGGAAAACCAATTTACTGAAATAAATCTTGGTGCACCAAAAGGTATTTACCTGGTAGAAATAATTGCAGATGAAGGTCGGTATACTAAAAAAGTATATTTGGATTGAAATTATTTAAAAAAGCATTCTTAATCCTTTTTTCTTTATTCTTTTTTTTATCCTTTTAAATCTGCTTAATCTGCGTCATCAGCGTTCCCCTTTCCTTCATTCCTTCATTCATTTTTCTCCATCCCTCAGACCTGCACAGGTCTCCCAGACCTGTGAGGTCGTCGGGCTTCATTCTTTCATTCCTTCATTCCTTCATTATTTTATTCATAAGCCGGGCACTTCAGCGGATCTTTTTTATCTCTGTTGTTAAACACATAGGCGAGTGCAATTTCAAATCCTCCCATTGCACTACTGGCGGTGTGGAGTTTTGAAATATTGAGATCGTAACTTGCAGAAACGGTGAGGTGATTAATTTGTGCTCCGCCAACCATCCAGATTGCATCATTATAACGATACCATCCTCCTACAAAAATAGAAGTGTACATATTTTCTTCTTCATTTACAGGAATACTCACGTTTGTTCCTGCCACCATTTCCAATGAATTTTTTTGTGTGGAGATATAAATTTGCGGTTGAAAACTTGCAATACCTGAAGTGGCAAAAAATCCTCCGGCAGTAAGTGTATATTTTATACCAACGGTATTTGTATTATTAAAAAATGTTTCTTCCGGTTCGTTGATATGCCAGGCTGATAATCCTAAAGTATATCGTTCACCTTCGTAAGGAATTAAGGTTAACAACGCTCCTACACCAAGATCTACATAATCAAGTACTTCTGTTGATACTGGTTCATTATTTAATAAGGCAGGATCAAATTCAAAATCGTTCCACTGACTGTCGAAAGTAAGTTTATTTAAGTCAACGGATTTTTGTACCAATCCTCCTGTTAATCCTATTGCCAATCTCCATGCATCTTTTTCAGTATAACCAATATGATATGCACCGGAGAAATAAATTTTATTGGTAGTTAATGCACCATCACCTGCCTGATCGTTAAATGCAACCAGACCTAGACCTAATCTGTTCACCGATTTTTTAGGTTGAATCGCAACATCACAATAAGTGGAAAAGGTTTGATAAGGAACAGTTACACTCGACCATTGATCGCGATAGTTTAAACCTAGACGCACAGAGCCATTAAAATTTCCGGTATTTGCCGGATTCACTAAAAGTGGTGCAGCAAAAAACTGAGAGAAATGGACATCCTGTGCTGAAGCAGTTTTATAAACTACCAAAACAACAAATAATATGGATATCAATTTTCTCACCTTAATAATGTGATATTGCCTTTTTTCTCAAATAAAATTCCATCCGCAAAATTGCCCGTCAATGAATAAACATATACTTCCATCTCCTGCAATTTGCCGTGATAACTTCCATCCCATCCGATTTTATAATCCTGTGTTTGAAATACCAGTTCACCCCAGCGATTAAAAATTAATAACTGCATATTTTGAATGCCAAATCCCTTCACATATAAAACGTCATTAATTCCATCGCCATTCGGTGTAAATGCAGTAGGAATATCTATAACACCGGATGCTTCTGCTTCCACTGTTCTGCAATAGGTATCAGAACATCCGTTTGAATTGGTAGCTGTTAAACAAACATTATATGTTCCCAATTCGGTGAAAACATGTTGTGCATTTTTATCGGTGGATGTTCCGCCATCTCCAAAGGTCCATTCGTAAGTTACGGCATTGGTGCTGAGGTTTGTAAAGGTTACCAACGTGTTTACGATAATATAATACGGATCATCATCGAAAAAAGCGGTGGGTAATCCATCTATAATAACTAACTGACTAACAGTATCCGGAATGCCACAATTATACGTTATAAGTTGCACTAAATATTCTCCCGGAATTGTATAGGTATGAATTACACTTTCTCCCGAATCGGAAGTGCCATCACCAAAATCCCACAGATAAGTATCACCATCTGTAAAATTACTCGTAAAAGTTGCGTCTATCGGAATACAACCTAAAGCTTCAGATACAAATCCCGTATTAAATTCATATAAATAATTAATAGTAACAGAAAATGTATCAACGCCATTACAACTTTCAGGATCGGTAATTATCAAAGTAACTATATATTCTCCCGGATCTGAATAAGTATGCGTTGGATTTGTTAATGTGGAAGAGGTGCCATCACCAAAATCCCAATCATAACTTGTGGTTGGTAGCAATATACCTGTCGTAGTAAATGTTGCAAATAAACTGTCACAATTTTCATCACCGGAATATTCAAATGTTGCAGATATGCTATCATTTAAAACATTTATAACAAGATAAGAAGTATCAGCAATATTGCAACTGTTGGAATCAATTGCAATGAGCATCACATCATAGGTTCCAGGAGTTGTATAAGTATGGGATGGTTCAAATAAAGTGGAACCCGGAGTGCCATCACCAAAATCCCAGATATAATCCACGGCACCAATACTGGTATTTGTAAAATCAACATCAAAAGGAACACAACCGGATAAAGAAGGTTCTGCAAGTGCAGCAGCATAAATACCGGAAAGATTAAAATCTATTTTTGCAACACCAAGATTACAGAGGAAACTTCCATTTGTTTCACTATAAGCACCAGCCGTTGTAGGGAAATCACTTAATCCCCAACATCCCGCGCAAACAGCCTGATAAATTGCTCCGTTCTTATCAAATCTGCTTGTTCCACCATCAACGTGTTCCGGACTGGTGGGTCCACCAAAATAACTCGCAAATAAAAGGGATACTCCATTTTTAGATAATACATAAAAATAAAAATCATCACCATCTGTTGTTGATTGAATAGCATCCGGCGTAATGGTCATACCAGTGGTATATCCTGTTGCAACATTATAACCGGCATTCACCGAACCGCCCCATCCACTCACATAAACATTTTCACATTCATCAACTAAAAATGCACTCGGTGAAATATTTATTGCTGAGCCACCAGATCCAAAAATTGCAGAGTAATCAACTGTGGTAAGGTCAGGATTTAATTTCGTGATAAATTGTTTTCCATTTGCCTCAGTATAAACTCCGGGAGTAACAGGATAAGCTCCTTTAGTTTGCCCGGTGAAATAAATATTATCAGCATCATCTGTTTCCACAAAAAAACATTGATCGTAATTATTTGTTCCAACATAAGTACTGGCAATTAGAGAGGTTGCATCATCACTTATTCTTGCAACCCATCCGTCGGTAATTCCACCAAGGTAAGTAGTATGCCACACACCGGCTGTAGTAGGAAAATCATTACTCGCAGTTCCACCGCAAACTATCGGTTCACCAAGTGAATTTATTTTCATGGAATATGCTCCGTCTTCTTCACTTCCGCCGATATATGAAGACCATATGAGAGAAGAAAGGTCATCATTTAATTTAAAAACAACTCCCTCCTGATCCCCGGATAATGTACTTTGAAAAACACCTGCAGTAACAGGAAAATTAGTGGATGTTGTACTGGATGCAACAAATATATTATTTGTATTGTCGAGTATTACTTCACCACGTGCAAAATCGGCATAATTATATTGAGTGGTCAATCCTCCTTTTAAATTCATTCCATCATTATTGGTTCCTCCAATAAATGTGGAGCCAATTAAAGTGCTTCCATCCGTTGAAAGTTTTGCAACATAAATATCTATACCGGATGAAAAATTTATTATTCCATCAACAGTAACTCCAACACCACCATTAAAAGTATCATCGTAACTGGAGGGCAACATTGGGAAATCGGATGAACCCGTTGTTCCATAAATAATTAATTCGCCATCTTCCGTTGCAATTAAACTATGCGGTAACTCAGAACTGTTTCCCCCTAAATAGGTACTGTAAATAAGTGAAGTTCCATCAGCACTAAAAAGGGAAATACTAATATCGGTAGAGCCACCTTGATAAGATGTAGTATAGGCACCTGCAGTTGTAGGGTATCCCGATCCAAATGCAATGCCTCCGCCAAATAAATTACCATCACTATCATAGGTAGCGGTATATCCCCAATTATCTGCCGAAGAACCCGAATAAGATGCAAACACCAATTCCGGATCAATAATTAATTCGAGATTTTTGTTATATCCTTCCGGAAAATTAAATGTTACAATATTTCCGTTTAAAACATAATCGCATGGTATTGCAACTAATTGCCCTTTTCTTTTTTGATAGGCATAAGGTTTTAATTCTGTAATTGTAGTGATGGAAGTTTGAATAAATAATTCCCCATTTATAATTTGAATACCATCAACACCTTCGTATCGAAATTGAATTTGTGACACATCCGAACCGGGATCAACTATAATATCATATTTCATATTAATTCCCGAACTATAAATTCGGAGATCAATACCATTGTATAAATTGTTATACGTTAATTCACCAAATGCAGAAACCTTTGAAGCCCATTTTGAAGGGTCGTTTCCAAGCAAATAATTATAATATTCTTTGGAGGGATTTTTTTTGCTGATCACAGCATTTGTTTTAGCCCCTTCAAAAAACATTTTATAGGCATGTCTGTGAATAATATCTTCTCCATCATGTCCATCATCCTGTGTGTGATGCGCATGATGTGCATTCATCAGATCATTTTGATCAACCAGATCGAAGGTGATAACATTTTGTTCCAGATAAACTGTTCCGGAACTTATATCAGCCTTATATAAAATATTTGGCAACCACTGATTTTGATTCGGAATAAATTTTATGGATTGACCGTGTTGTACATGGTCATTTTGCGCCCAGGCTGCACTGGAAAATACCAATACAGTGAGTGAAACTAAGAGGAGTTTTATGGTTTTAGGGGTTTGTTTCACACCCGTTATTTTAATTATGATACAAAGAAACTCTGTTCCGTTGTATCGGGCAAGGACAGTAAATTTCACTTTCCGCCACTTTGCCTAACTATAAAGTTAATAATTTATGCGGGAAATTCAGGAGAAAAGGGAAAATTGCCAAAAAATTGCAATTCAGCAAAGTGCCATTCCTGGTAAACAAATGTCGTATTTCTGAAATTAGTCCTGCAGATACAACCTTCTTACCCTTTGTGAAATGGACGTCATGATCTCATAGGCAATGGTGTCTTGTCGCAAAGCGTATTCTGTTATAGGTATTGTATTTCCGAATATCTCAACTGTATCGCCTTCCCGGGCTTCAGGAATAGCCGAAATATCAATCATGGTCATATCCATACAAACCTTTCCAACAACAGGTGCAATTTTGCCCGATACCGAAACAATTCCGGCACCATTGCTCAATTTTCTGGAAAAACCATCGGCATATCCTATATTTATGGTTGCAATACGCATATTTTTATCCGAGATAAAAGCTCTTCCGTATCCAACACTTTCCCCTACACCAATTTCCTTTATTTGAGCAATCGTGGTTTGTAAGATACTTACCGGAAGCAACGCTGTCTGCATGGTTTCAGAAGGATCAACTCCATACAAACCAATGCCAAGTCGAACCATATCGTATTGAGCATCAGCTAATTGTGTAATTCCCGGCGAATTAACAAGATGTCGTAAAACCGGATAATCAAGTGTTTTAATGATCTTCTGTGACCAATTTTCAAATTTAAAGATCTGTTCCTGAGTGAATGTTTCCTGTTTTGGATCATCAGCGGACGATAAATGGGAAAATATACTGGCAACTCTTATTTGCGGGTTTTTGGAAATAGTTTCTACCAGAGAATTCAGATCTTTTTCCTCAAAACCCAATCTATGCATTCCGGTATCGAGTTTTATATGAATGGGGAATGGTCCTGAAACCGGCGAATCTCCGGCATTTTGTTTTCCCTTGAGCAATTCCAAAAAATTATTCAGGATCCTGAAACTATACAATTCAGGTTCCAGTTGAAATTGTATGATCTGATCAAATGTTTCCGGTTCGGGATTCATTACCATAATGGGTAATTTAATTCCTTGCCGGCGAAGTTCTACCCCTTCATCTGCATAAGCAACTGCTAAATAATCAACACGATTATGGGAAAGAACACGTGCAATTTCCGCCTGCCCGCTTCCATAAGAAAAAGCCTTTACCATTACCATGGTCTTTACACCGGGTTTTAATAATGACCTATACACATTTAAATTATGTACCAAATTATTCAGTTGAATTTTCAATACAGTGCCATGCGTTTTTAATGCGAGCAAAGAACTTATTTTTTCCAACTGAAATCTTCTCGCTCCTTTTAATAAAATAATTTCATTCTCGAAATGAGATGCATTAAATTGTTTAATAAAAGAGGTGGTATCCGGGAAAAAGGAACTGTTTAAATCGTTAAAATAATTTTTATTGGAAGAAATATTTTCACCAATGCCATAAAATTTTTCTATTGCAAGTTTTTTTAATATTTCTGCAATTTTTTTATATAAAATTGTTGCTTCTTCTCCACTTTCATCAAAATCACTTAGAATTACTGTTTTGTGCGAGCCTTCACTATGATGTATTAAAAAATGTAATGCTATATCAAGAGAAGTAAGATCTGCACTATAAGCATCATTAATTAAAATACAATTATTTACCCCTTTTATCAATTCCAGGCGCATACTTACCGAAGGAAGGGTTTTCGCCTGAAGCGTAATGTTTTCAATGCTTTTGTCGTTCAGCTTTATGTGGTATTCGAGGATAAAAAGTGCAGTAATGATTGCATGTACTGCATTTTCAAAAGATGCCTGATCAGTAAATGGAATTGTAAAATGTAGTATGTATGATTTGTATGCAACGGTAAACAAAGTTTCCTCAGTAAGTATTTCTATATCCTTAATAAAAACATCTGCATTTAATTCTGAATTTGTACTCCAGGTTATTGTATTTTGAGAATCTGAAATTAATTCATCAATTATTGTGTGATCTTTTCTATAAATGATTGATTTTGTATTTTTAAATAATTTTAATTTTTCTTTGGTCTTTTCAATTTCGTTAATAAATCCTTCGTTGTGGGTTTTTGTGATATTTGTAATGATACCGATATCGGGGCGAATAATATTTTCCAAAACATGCATTTCATCCGGCAAAGAAATTCCCGCCTCAAAAATGGCCAGTTCATTTTTTTCATCCATTGTCCAGACACTAAGTGGAACTCCTATTTGCGAGTTGAAACTTTTGGGACTTCTCACAATATCGAGATCAATTTTTAATAAATGATATAACCATTCTTTTGTTATGGTCTTTCCATTACTTCCGGTGATGCCAACTACCGGAATCGAAAATTGTTTTCTGTGATATGCAGCTAATTGTTGAAGTGCCTTAATTGAATTCTCCACCAATAAATAGTTACAATCTGAAAAGGTTTGAGCGGGAATTTTTTCCACTACAAAATTTCTAACACCTGATTCCCGTGCCTGATCAATATACTTATGGCCATCCAATTGTTTGCCGCTGATGGCAAAAAACAGCGACCATTCTCCAAAAATCACATTGCGCGAATCTGTCAATAAATGTTCTATTCTTGCATCGGGTCTGACAATTTGTCCCCGGCAATCAAGTATTTCACAAATAGCTTCAACGGTATAATTCATGACTGAAATTCGCTGTAAAGCTAATACAATCGCATATTCATAGCTATTTTGGAGGGTTTTTGGCTTTACTTGTGTTAAAATAAGGGATACCTTTTTACAATCCCTATCTTTGCACTTCATGTGGGGAACGACTTTTGTCTTCCTGCAAACCTTAAATTGAGTAAAAACATCTATGAGTTTAATATCCAACGTACTCTCCAAATTATTTGGTGGTAATAAATACGAGAAAGACATAAAGGCGATCATGCCGCTGGTTGAGCAGATAAAAGTGGAATATGCAAAACTTGAAAAAATCTCCAATGATGAACTTCGCAACAAAACGCCGGAGTTCAGACGGAGAATAAAGGACCATTTAAAGGAAATTGATGAACGTATTCAAACACTGAAGTCGGAACCGGATTCCCCTCAGTTGGAAGATGTGGATCGCAAAGACGAGATCTATAAAGAAATTGATGAGTTGATGAAGGAAAGAGACAATAAGATAGAAGAGATCTTATTGATCATACTTCCTGAAGCTTTCGCGGTAATGAAGGAAACTGCACATCGTTTTACCGAATATGCCGAAATTGAATCAACAGCAACTCAATTGGATCGTGATCTGGCAGTTGATAATGATTTTGTTACCATTCACGGGGATAAAGCTATTTATAAAAATGAATGGGAAGCTGCCGGTGTTCCGATCAAATGGAATATGGTACATTATGATGTGCAACTTATTGGTGGAATTGTTTTACACCAGGGAAAAATATCGGAGATGGCAACAGGGGAAGGAAAAACTTTGGTTGCCACACTGCCTGCATATTTAAATGCATTGCCCGGAGAGGGAATTCATATTGTAACAGTAAATAATTATCTCGCTCGTCGTGATGCCGAATGGAATGCGCCTATTTTTAACTTTTTGGGAATGCGTGTGGATTGTATAGATCAATACCAGCCAAATTCCACAGAAAGAAGAAATGCCTATTTAGCAGACCTTACTTATGGAACAAACAATGAATTTGGTTTTGATTATCTGAGAGATAATATGGTGCGCACCGTTGATGAAAAAGTACAACGCAAACATCATTACGCCATGGTGGATGAGGTGGATTCAGTTTTGGTGGATGATGCAAGAACTCCATTGATAATTTCCGGTCCGGTACCTAAAGGCGGTGATGCTGAAGTTTATAACGTTTTAAAACCGCGTATCCATAAATTAATTGAAGCACAAAAAAAAGTATTTACCTATAATTTAACGGAAGCGAGGAAATTAATTGAGGCAGGAAAAACTAAAGAAGGTGGAATTCATCTTTTCCGTGCACACCGCGCTCTGCCAAAAAATAATGCACTCATTAAATTATTGAGTGAAGAAGGGGTTAGAAGATTATTAAGTGATACAGAAGGTGTATATATTTCTGAGCATAATAAACGCATGCCGGAAATTGACAACGATCTGTTTTTTGTTATTGAAGAAAAACAAAATTCTGTTGACTTAACCGATAAAGGAATTGAATTAATTACAGAAGGTGGTGATGATCCAACATTTTTTATTATTCCGGATGTAGGAGCAATGATCGCAGAAATTGATCGCAACGCACAAACGAAAGAAGAACAGATAGCTGCAAAGGATCAGTTAATGCAGGATTTCGCAGTTAAAAGTGAGCGCATTCACTCCGTTCAACAGTTGTTAAAAGCATATACCGTTTTTGAAAAAGATGTGGAATATGTGGTAATGGACAGCAAGGTGAAAATTGTTGATGAACAAACTGGCCGTATATTAGAAGGAAGAAGATATAGTGATGGTTTGCATCAGGCAATTGAAGCAAAAGAAAATGTAAAAGTGGAAGCTTTAACACAAACTTATGCAACTATCACACTGCAAAATTATTTCCGTATGTTTCATAAATTATGCGGCATGACAGGAACTGCAGAAACGGAGGCTGGTGAATTTTGGGAAATATATAAATTAGATGTTACAGCGATCCCAACAAATAAACCGATCATCAGAAAAGATATTGAAGATTATGTATATAAAACACGTAAAGAAAAATATCTTGCCGTTATTGATCGTATTCAACAATTGGTGAATGATGGTCGTCCGGTATTGGTTGGAACTACCTCAGTTGAGGTAAGTGAATTACTCGCCCGAATGTTGCAGATGAAAGGAATTAAACACAATGTATTAAATGCGAAACAACATCAGCGTGAGGCGGAAATAGTTGCCGATGCAGGTAAAGCAGGTTCGGTTACTATTGCAACAAATATGGCGGGTCGTGGAACGGATATTAAATTAGGAGTTGGAGTTGTAGCTGCCGGTGGATTGGCAATTATTGGTACAGAACGCCATGAATCACGTCGTGTTGACAGGCAGTTACGTGGACGTTCAGGACGCCAGGGTGATCCGGGTTCCAGCGAATTTTATGTTTCATTGGAAGATAACCTGATGCGTTTATTCGGAAGCGAAAGAATTGCGAAAGTAATGGATACCATGGGTTATAAAGAAGGTGAAGTAATTCAGCACCGGATGATCACAAAATCCATTGAACGCGCTCAGAAAAAAGTGGAAGAAAATAACTTTGGTATCAGAAAAAGATTATTGGAATATGATGATGTAATGAATAATCAACGCACACTTGTTTATCAAAAAAGAAATCATGCATTATCCGGAGAAAGATTGACCATAGATTTAAATAATACTATTTATGATCTCTGTGATGAATTGGTAAATACTCATGTTGATAGTAAAGATTATGAAGCCTTTACTTTAGATGTAATTCGTTATTTCAGTATGGAACCTGAAATTTCAAAAAAGGAATTTGAGAGTGAAAAACCGGAGAGCATTACAGATAAATTATATGGCAATGCAAAAGAATATTACAAACGCAAATGCCAAGCGGTTTTAAATAAAGTTTATCCTCTGGTTAAAGATCTTTATACATCACGTGGCGAAACACTCGAAAATGTAATTGTGCCATTTACCGATGGAAGAAAAGGTTTAAATGTGATGGTGAATTTGGTAAGGGCAAATGATACGAATGGCGATGAAATAAATATCGCAATTGAGAGGATGATCAGTTTAATTGTGATTGACGATCATTGGAAAGATCATCTTCGCAATATGGATGATCTGAAACAATCGGTACAAAATGCTACTTACGAACAAAAGGATCCGCTTTTGATATACAAATTCGAGGCATTTAATATGTTCAAAAAAATGCTGAGCGAATTAAATAAGGAGATCGTTTCATTTTTATTTAAAGGGTATGTACCTCTTAAAACTGCCGATGATGTGCGCACTGCTGCACCGCAGAAGAGAACAGATATGAGCAATTTAAAAGAGACACGCGACGATGGCGGCGCAGCACCCGGAAACCGCGGCCCGGCTCAGCAGGAAAGAAAAGCTGTGGAACCGATACGCGTTGAAAAAAAGGTAGGAAGAAATGACACCTGCCCATGCGGAAGCGGAAAAAATATAAAAATTGTCACGGGAAAGAGGAATGAGGAGAAAGGAGAGAGGAGAAAGGAGAGAGGAAAGAGGAGAAAGGAGAAAGGAGTAAGGAGAGAGGAGTAAGGAGTTTAAATTTCTTGCGAAATTTTTATAACGCATTAAATTGTTTCCTAGGTCATATGTCCTAGGTCATATGTCCTAGGTCATATGTCCTACTTCCTAAAAATACATCAATGGAAAATTTAAATAAATACATAGAACACACCGCACTTAAACCTGATCTTACGATCGCGGAGGTGCAGAAATTATGTGAGGAAGCAATTCAATATAATTTTGCGGGGGTTTGTGTGCCTACCTATTTTTTAGGAGATGTAGTGCCGATTCTTGCAGATACCGGAATTGATATTATTACGGTAATTGGATTTCCTTACGGCTATTCTTCTTTGATCAGTAAATTTGAAGAAGCAGAAGATGCCCTGGCAAAAGGAGCCGATCATTTAGATATGGTAATTAATATTGCAGCAGTAAAAAATAATGATTGGGATACGGTTGAAAACGAAATTGAGACCATTACCAAATTGGTGCATGCTGAAAATAAAATAATTAAAATAATTATCGAGACCGGATTAATGTCGGAAATAGAAATTGATCTCATCTGCAAGATCGCGAATGAATTTAATGTGGATTATGTAAAAACATCTACCGGTGTAAATGGCCCCGGAGCGGATGTGGAAACGATCAAAAATTTGCGGGATACCTTGAAAGCGAAAATTAAGATCAAAGCCTCAGGTGGAATTAAAACCAAGGCATTCGCCGAAGAACTGATTGACGCAGGGGCTGATAGAATAGGAACTTCGAAAGGTGTAGCATTGATGGAAGAAACAAAATAATTTGTTACTCAATGCGTTATTTTAGTGGTCTCATCCAAATACTAACTATGAAAATATTTTTGATCCTTTGTTTTTTCCTCTTTACCGCATCAATATCCTTTTCACAAATTGCAGTTACCGGAAGTTTTAACGCGTCAACACCAGGTTTATATTATACACTTGGCGTAGACAATACTTGGTTACACCACCGTTTAGGAGGAGGGTTGAACATTAACCAAGGTTATGCAGCGGGTGCCGAAAGTTTAAAATACCCTTTAAAACCCGAGGCCGCAAACGAATATTTTGGTTTGAATCTAAATTACAGTTATGTTTTTTATCCTTCATCCTCTGAAATAGAACCTTTTTTCTTTTTTGATCTAAACTACCAGTATTGCGGATTCAGAGATAACTACCGTTTGGATTTTACTACATTTTACGATACAGATCCTTCGTCATTTAATACCTTTACAGAAACAATTGGTATCGGTTTTACAACTGATATCTATAAAAACATTTACCTCATAATGAAGGGAGGAATAGGACTGTCGCAGGAAAATACCTTTGACCATTTTGAATTCGACAGCTCGGGTTTTTGTTATAAAACAAGCGGCGGAGTAGGTTTTAGATTCGGAGACTGGCAATACACTGATTAATTTATATTAATTTAGCGTTATTAATTTTTTTTGAGATGAAATCAGGTTTATTATTGATAGCTGTCTTTATTGTTTTTGCAGCAAATGCGCAAACTGGCATTATCACAATTAAGGATAATGCAGGTGCTGGGGCTTTAGTGGAAAAACATATCTTTTTTAATAAAGAACACGGTGAATTACCGGGCTACCGGATTCAGGTTTTTGCAGGCACGAGTCTGATAACCGCTAAGGATGCAAAAGCACTTTTTTTACAGCGATATGCCGATTACAATGCAAGTATTGTATTTGAAGCGCCAAATTACAAGTTGCGCATTGGAAATTATACCAATCGCTTTGATGCTAATCGCGACTTACAAGAACTTCTTACCGAATATCCAAATGCCTATGTGGTGAAAGATCTAATTAATATAGCTGAGCAATGAGTGAACAATTTGCAGAAAAGATCAGATCGCTTGCTTTAGAAAATTTTGAAGAAATTCGCGATTGTCGTCGACACTTACATCAACACCCGGAACTTTCTTTTCAGGAATTTGAAACATCTGCATTTATTCAGAAAAAATTAACGGAATACGGAATTCCTTTTAAAAATAATATTGCAAAAACAGGAGTAGTTGCATTAATTGAAGGAAAAAATCCTTCCAAAAAAATTATTGCATTGCGCGCCGATATAGATGCACTTCCGATACAGGAATTAAATGAAGTGAATTACAAGTCGCAAAATGCTGGCGTAATGCATGCCTGCGGACATGATGTTCATACCAGTTGTTTATTGGGCGCCGGGAAAATACTTAACGGTTTAAAAAATGAATTTGAAGGGAGTATTAAATTAATTTTTCAACCTTCTGAAGAAAAATTACCCGGCGGAGCAAAAGTAATGATAGAGGAAGGTGTGCTGAAAAACCCTGACGTGCAAGGAATTATTGCTCAACATGTTTTTACTCCTTTTGAAGCAGGTAAACTCGCTTTTTGTTTTGGGACAATGCTTGCAAGCACAGATGAAATATATATTACCGTAAATGGTAAAGGGGGACATGGCGCTTATCCGCACGAAACAAAAGATCCGGTAATGATGGCAGCGCAAATGTTAGTTGCATTGCAACAGGTGGTGAGCAGAGTAATTTCACCTTTTCAACCAGCAGTGCTCACCTTTGGAAAGGTAATTGCAAATGGTGCAACAAATGTTATTCCTGATTCAGTGTATATTGAAGGTACTTTCAGAGCACTGGATGAAAATGTGCGCAATAAAGCACACCAGGAAATTGAAAAAATTGCAAAAGGTGTGGTTGAAGGATTGGGTGGAACAATTGAATTAAATATTGTTAAAGGATATCCGGTCTTAAAAAATGATGATGTTTTAACTCGCAGGGTTTTTGATAGGGCTGTAAGTTATCTGGGGAAAGAAAATGTTATTACAACAACACCAAGAATGGGTGCAGAAGATTTTGCATTTTATTCGCAGGAAATTCCGGCGTGTTTTTATCGGTTAGGTACCGGAAATCCTGACAAAGGCATTACTTCAAATATTCATACTCCAACTTTCAATATAGATGAGGATGCGATAAAAACCGGAGTTGGGTTTATGGTTTTTAATGCTGTTTCTGAGTTAATGAGTTGATCTCCGGATGAGGGAAATTCAGCAAACACCGGTTTATTCCTTCAAATTTAATTGTGATAATTATGGGATTTTGATTTTATTATTTCACAAAATCACTCACCTTTGTAGCCCGAATGGCCGCTGAAAAGAAAACTAAGACAACTAATAAGTCAAAACTTATTTCTGAATCGGATTATAAAATTTTCCGCAGGTTAATGTCTTATGCCGGACCGTTTAGAAAACAATTTTATATTTCTTCGGCGTTGGCAATTGTGCTTTCCATTCTTGTGCCCCTCCGACCATATCTTGTTGGAGTAACAGTGGATAGTTATATTTTAAAGAATGATCAATCCGGATTGATCATCATTACACTTATTTCATTGTTGGTGCTTTTTGCAGAATCTATTTGTAAATATTTTTTTCTTTTCATCACAAATTGGCTTGGGCAAAGTGTTGTAAAAAATCTAAGGGTTAGAGTATTTAATCATTTGCTAAGTTTGCGATTAAGTTATTTTAATAATACTCCTGTTGGTGTCTCAACAACAAGAACCATCAACGATCTTGAAACAATTAACAGTGTTTTTACCGAGGGCGCAATTCAGATCATTGCAGATCTTTTGACCATTATATTTGTTATCATATTTATGTTCTTTATTAATTGGCAACTTACACTGGTGAGTTTGGTAAGTTTCCCTTTAATAATTTATGCTACCTATGTTTTTAAGGAAGGAATAAAAAGCACATTTCAGGAAGTGCGCACTGCTGTAGCACATTTAAATTCTTTTTTGCAGGAACGTATTACCGGTATGAAGATAGTGCAGATATTTAATGCAGAAGAATCTGAATACGAAAAGTTTAAAGAGATTAACAGTTCACATCGAAAAGCACAGATAAGATCAGTCTGGTATTATTCCATTTTTTTTCCTGTAGTGGAAATTATTATAGCCTTTGCAACCGCACTTATGGTGTGGAAAGGCGCACATAGTGTTTTGGAAGGAAAAGCAACAATTGGTGATATCAACGCATTTATTTTATATCTATCCATATTATTTCGACCATTGCGCATGTTAGCCGATAAATTCAACACCTTACAAATGGGTGTTGTAAGCAGTGACCGTATTTTTAAAATTTTGGATACCGATGAAAAGATAGAAAATAAGGGAACACTTAATACAGATAATATTAAAGGGAAGATCGATTTTGAACATGTTTGGTTTGCTTATAAAGATGAAAATTGGATTCTGAAGGATGTAAATTTTCAGATAAAAGAAGGGGAAACACTTGCAATTGTTGGTGCAACCGGTGCAGGGAAAACATCTATAATCAGCATCTTGAACAGGTTTTACGAAATTCAGCAAGGCGATATTAAAATTGATGATATTTCCATTCGCGATTATGAATTATCTGCATTGCGAAAAAGAATCGGTTTGGTTTTACAGGATGTATTCTTATTTTCCGGTACCATCATGGATAATATAACACTTCGCAACGATGCAATAACAAAAGAAAAAGTAATTGATGCAGCAAAAATGTTAGGTGCACATGATTTTATTATGCGCCTTCCCGGAGGATATAATTATGATGTGATGGAAAGGGGTGCAACATTATCGCTTGGACAACGGCAGCTCATTTCTTTTATTCGTGCATTGGTTTTTGAACCGGGAATATTAATATTGGATGAGGCAACATCATCTGTTGATACAGAAACAGAACAGATCATTCAGCACGCAATTGAAAATCTTATCACAAACAGAACTTCCATAATTATTGCGCATCGTTTATCTACCATTCAACGCGCAGATAAAATATTAGTACTCGATAAAGGAGAAGTAAAAGAAATAGGATCGCACGAAGAGCTTTTAGCGCACAATGGATATTATAGGAAGTTGTATGATATGCAATTTGTTACGGTTAGTATTTAGTATGTAGTATTTAGTAGTTAGATAGATCCGAGTAGGCCGATTGTATTTACACCTGACTAATGACTATTGACTTGGGTGAGTGGTGAATGGTGAGTGGTGAGATTGATCCGAGTAGGCCGATTGTATTTACACCTGACTAATGACTCTTGACATATAGGGTGAGTGGTGAATGGTGAGTGGTGAGATTGATCCGAGTAGGCCGATTTTATTTACACCTGACTAATGACTCCTGACTCAATGAGTAATGAGTTATGAGTGATGAGTTTAATCCGAGTCGGCCGATTGTATTTACACCTGACTAATGACTCCTGACTAATGACTCTTGTCTAATGACTCTTGTCTTCCGACAAAAAAAAAGAGCAAAACCAGTAAGTTTTGCTCTTAAATAAAAAAGAAAATTTCTTTTTAAACAGCCGCTGATAATTCTTTACCTGCTTTGAAACGCACAACATTTTTTGCAGCAATTTTAATTGCTTTACCTGTTTGTGGGTTACGACCGGTACGAGCAGCACGTTTGCTTACAGAGTAAGTTCCGAAACCTACTAAAGTAACTTTGTCACCTTTTTTTAATACTTTACGAATGCTTGTCATCATGCTGTCTAAACATGCTGCAGCTTGTGTTTTGGTTAAGCCTGTGTCGGCTGCCATTGCATCAATTAATTCACCTTTGTTCATTGTACTTTGTTTTATTAGTTAATTAAATATGTTTTACGTTGCCAAAAATACAGTGTTTACGGGCATTTCAAAACATGAATTCTCGGGAACCCCTGTATTTTCAACACTTTATACACATTTTAGCTCCAAAACCCTTGATTTTGCTTGATTTCAGCCCTTTTTTGTCGTAAAAAGCGTTGTTTTTGAAAAGACAGAAATTTATTTAGTTGAAAATAATTTTTGCAGAGCGCTTTTTTTACCCATTAAAGTGTGAATAGTGAATGGTGAGGGGTGAGTTTGACCCTCTTACCATTGAAGATTTGGATTATAAACTGGAACATGTTTTTCTTACTAAAAATAAATTCGTGGACTTTGAGTCCGGTGTGTTTTATATCCGGCCATCAAGAGTCAATCTCACCACTCACTCATTGTCAAAGGTCTTTTTTCCCCAATCGAAGCAAACTCCTTTCTCCTCTCTCCTTTCTCCTTCTTTTAAGACACCTTCCCCCACTGCTTCACCTTCCAACTAAGTTGTGATAAATATTTTTTCAATGATTGATTTTCTGCCGCTTCCAAACTTTGATCGTTGGTTAATAATTCTTCGGCAGTATTGCGCGCTTCACGCATAATATGTTCGTCGGTTTGAATATTTGCTATGCGGAATTGCGGTGCGCCACTTTGACGTGTTCCTTCAATTTCTCCCGGCCCTCTTAATTGCATATCCACTTCCGAAATTTTAAATCCATCATTTGTTTGTATCATGGTTTGAATTCTTGTCCGGGCATCATTATTTAATTTATCGCCAGTCATTAATATGCAGAATGATTGATGTGCTCCTCTTCCAACTCTGCCCCTTAATTGATGTAATTGCGATAACCCGAATCGCTCCGAATTTTCAATTATCATGACAGTGGCATTTGGAACATTTACACCTACTTCAATTACTGTTGTGGAAACCATGATCTGCGTTTCATTTTTTACAAATCGCTGCATTTCAAAATCTTTATCTGCAGGTCGCATTCTTCCATGCATGATACTTATCTGATACTTAGGTCGCGGGAATTCTTTTTCCATCACCTGCACTCCCTCCATTAAATTTTTGAGATCTAATTTTTCGCTTTCCTCAATTAATGGATATATAATAAATATTTGCCTTCCCTCACTTATTTGTTCTTTAATAAATCCGAAGACTGCCAGACGTTCACTTTCTTTTTTGTGTATGGTTTTTATCTGTTTTCTGCCCGGAGGAAGTTCATCAATGATACTCACATCAAGATCACCATAATAGGTCATTGCAAGTGTTCGCGGAATTGGAGTTGCGGTCATCACTAAAATATGTGGTGCGAGATTATTTTTTGTCCAGAGTTTTGCGCGTTGCTCCACTCCGAAACGATGTTGTTCATCAATTACCACACAACCTAAATTATTGAATTTTACAGGATCTTCAATTAATGCATGCGTGCCAAGAAGAATATTAATATTTCCTGCCTCAAGATCTTCAAGTATTACTTTTCTTTTTTTGCCTTTAATACTGCCGGTCAATAATTCAACTTTTAGAGGCAGGGGTAATAATAATTCTTTAATTGTTTGAAAATGTTGTTGCGCAAGTATTTCCGTGGGCGCCATTAAACATGCCTGAAAACCATTGTCAATCGCCATTAACATGGTGAGTAAAGCAACCACCGTTTTACCGCTTCCAACATCCCCCTGCAATAACCTGTTCATCTGTCTGCCGCTGATAAGGTCCTTGCGAATTTCTTTGACCACACGTTTTTGTGCTTCTGTTAATTGAAATGGTAAATGATCAGTATAAAATGGAGTGAAAGTTGTTTCTATATTTTTAAAAATAAAACCTACGCTAACACTGTGGCGATATTGTTTTATGCGGAGTAATTTTATCTGATCAATAAATAATTCTTCAAATTTTAACCGCCGAATTGCATGTTGTAAATGCAATTCAGATTCGGGGAAATGAATTTGTTTATAAGCATCAAAACGATTTATCAGTTTGTATTTTGTTTTGATGGACTCCGGAATAATTTCGTAAAGATCATTTTCGGAGAGCTGCTCAATTAAATTATGCGAATATTTTGCAATGGCTTTTCCTGTAATTCCACGAGCCTTTAATTTTTCTGTGCTCGAATAAACTGGTTGAATCTTCCCACCCAACTGAAATTCCGGTGAATCAACGGGTTCCAGTTCAGGATGTGTGATATTTAAAATACTGTTGAAGAAATAAGGTTTCCCATAAACAAGATATTGGGTATCACCTTTCAGATTTTTTTGCAACCAGCTTAAGCTGTTAAACCAAACCAACTCAATAAATCCTGTTCCATCATCCAAAGTAGCAGTTAGTCTTTTACCGCGTTTCTCACCAACTACCTGTAAATTTTTTAATTTGCCTTTTAACTGAACTTCCTTTATCTCTTCCCCTTTTAAAATAGAATTATGAATATCCTTTATCGTTTTAAAATCAGTTCTGTCGATATAACGATAAGGGAAAAAATGTAACAGGTCATTGCAGTTGTCGATCTGCAATTCCTTGCGCATTAATTCTGCACGAGCTTCACCAACTCCTTTTAAATAGGTGAGGGGTGTTTGTAAGTTCAGCAATCCCACAGGGGCAAAGGTAGGGGATGTAACAGATAAATGGGAACAGGATAGGAACAATAAATCACAGACCCGATTTAGCCGCTTAAAAAAATCTAATTGACATTATCGATTGTCTATTTCAAAGATCTCAAAAATTAAAAGAAGCCCAAATGGACATTGGATAATTAATATTTACAGATCGGGTAAAGTTCGAACTATTATAATCTTGTTCGGGATAGTTGGCATAGTTTACGTTGTTTTTTGTTTTCCCTTGTTTGTAATAGATGGTTGATTCTGTACCTAAACTAAAATTTTTGAGCAGGTCGAAACTCAATTTTATAAATGGTCCTCCGCCATAAGAAAATGTTTTATTCTTACTCGAATATTCATAATCCAGTCCTTCATAATACATGCTGCTATAATCCTCATTGTATCCGATCAGATCAATTCCATACGCCCACTTCCATCTTTTACTGATCATTTTCTCGTGACCGAATCCGAAACGATAAGAAGCCGTCAGCCGCTCATCACTATAATCTGCTCCATATGGATAATTTCCATCCATATCGTTTGAATTGTAGATCATACTAAAGCCACTTCTGAAAAAACATTTATTAAAATTTCTTTCATAACCTAATATATAGGGTCCATTTAAGGGATAATACACGTAAAAATCACCCGGACTTCCTAAAAATTGCCCTAATAAATAGGTAACCTCTAATCCTATTGTGTTTTTTCTTTCTGAAATTGAGTCTGTCTGCGAAAATGCAGTAGTGCAAAATAGTAATGTTAATACAAAAGGAGTAAAAATTTTCATAAATATTATTTTTTGTAAATGTAAGAATTACCAAAATTAAATTGTCACAAACATGACATTTAACGTTTTGATAAATAAATGAAAGGTTAGTATTTTATTTCCATTTCCAATTGCTCAGCATCCCCTGAATATCATTCACCATAAATTGCACCACAGGTTTTAGCGAATCCGAATTAGGGCGATTGTTAAAATACAAGGCACCTCTTACAAAGTTTGTAACGGTATCTGTAACAAAAAATTGAAAATTGCTCGCAGCATCTCCACCAACAAAATAAATTAGTCCGTGCACTCCAAATTCATTTTCTATTTCCTGGGGTTCAATAAAATCGGCACGACTGCTGTGTTTGTAAGTGAGTTTATAGGCATCTTCAATTAATTTTTGCAGCGATTCGCCACCCGATAATTCTTTATAACTTAAATAGATGGTGGCATTCAGGTCGTCGCAAATAATATTCATCCAACAAGGATTTTCAGGTGCTTCATTAAAGAAGGTGACATTTTTATTTATTTTGTAATAATCGGGTAATTGAAAGGTGAATGGACATTGATCATCGCTATAGGTTACCAATTCCGTTAATTCCGGAAAATAAATGCGTGGATAAGCATCAGGCCGCGGAGTATTTTCTGTGGAGCAGGATATAATAAATGCAAGCGAGAACAGAAGAGGAGTAAACAACAATAAATTCTTATTCATATTTCTTAATAACGCATAAAAATAATTAATCCTGAATAAATAATACATTCAGAGATTACAACCCGATTAAAAGTAGACCTGAAATTTATTTGCCTTTCAGAAAGGCAGATCATCATCTGTTAAAATATCCTTTTCATTTTCAGGATGTGTATGGGTCATTTCATAATCAGTTCCTGTTCCGCTGCCGGCATTGGTGGTTCCGCCCGGACGTGGACCTAACAAAGTGAAATTTTCGGCCACAATTTCGGTGATGTATCTTTTATTCCCATCCCTGTCGTCCCAGGAGCGGTTTTTAATTCTTCCTTCAATATACACCTTAGCTCCCTTGCGCAATATTTTGCCGGCAATTTCAGCCAGCTTTCCCCACATGGCGATATTATGCCACTCGGTTTGTTCTACTTTGTTGCCTGTTCTGTCGCGATAAACTTCTGTTGTTGCCAAAGTAAAATTTGCGACAACATTACCGCCCTCAAAATTCCGGAGATCAGGGTCTTTACCCAAATTCCCTATAAGTATTACTTTGTTTACGCCACTCATATAAATAGATTTAATACCACATTTCTATTCAGACTTTAAAAATAAGGATTTTTTAGCAAAAATTCCCGAATTATACCCGGAAATACATATTTTTTTAATGCGGATAGTGGTATTGTTATTGAGGATTCTATGTCAAATGCTTCAATATTTGCTGTATTTATTATAAAAAATCTTGTTTTTATGGTTTGATGTGTAAGATGTTGGGTGAAAATGTCAGAAGCAATTATTTTATCGGGAATTTGCGAAATCATTTTTCTGCTGCGCATCTCCCTTTTTAGCTGAATTAGAGATAAATTATTTTTATCTTCAATTAATGGAAATTGATATAAATTTTTCCAGATATCTTGCTCATTTCTTTTTGTGATAAGAATATTTTTACCGGAAATAATAACAAGATAATTAAAAAAACGTGTTTTTTTAATCAACTTTTTGCCTTTCACCGGAAGTATTTCAACCATTTCATTTTTAAAGGCAAAACAATTATTTTTTAAAGGGCAGTCCAAACATTCCGGATTTTTTGGTTTACATACCAAAGAGCCAAAATCCATCATGGCCTGATTAAATATTCCGGGTTGTTTTTTATCTAGAATTTTTTGAGCGTATGTTTCTATTTTAGTTTTTCCGGATTTACTTTCTATATCTTCCTCAATGCCGAAATAACGTGTGATAATGCGTATCATATTACTGTCAATAGCCGCATAGGGTAAGGCATATGCATAAGATAATATTGCGCTTGCAGTATATTTTCCTATTCCTTTTAATTCAATTATCGCAGCATAATTATTTGGAAAAATACCCTTATGTTTTTCGACAATTTCGTTTGCTGCATGATGTAAATTCCGTGCTCTGGAATAATAACCTAAGCCCTCCCAAAGTTTTAATACATCATCCAGGGAAGCCGCTGCAAGTTTAAATACAGTTGGATATTTTTTTATAAAACGATGATAATAGGGAGTGCCTTGTTCCACTCTTGTTTGTTGTAAAATAATTTCGCTTAACCAGATCTTATAAGGGTCTTTAATTTCCGACCAGGGCAACGTTCGTTTGCCGGTATTATACCACAACATTAGTTTTTTAGTGAATTCAACATTCATTTATAAAGCAATATTACAAACATATTGGTCTAGTGTTTGACACCTTTCAAAACTAAATTTTATCTTTTGTTAAACTACATCGGAAACACGATGTTTTATGAAGAGGAATGGTCTTTAAGGTAATTACAAATCATAGAATTTTTTTATCTGGAACTATTATTGATGGAAAGGAGAGGAGTGACATTTAAATGATGCAACTGAAATTTCATAAAAACGGCTGTTTTATAAAATAAAAAGCCGAATTTTGTAGTTTAAAGTGCTGATTATCAAACTAAACTGGCGTAATTATGAGAAAAGCAGACATCGTTAACCGCATCACAGAAAAAACAGGCCTTGAAAAAGTGGACGTAATGGTTGTTGTAGAAGCCTTTTGCAAGGAGATCAAAGAGTCGATGGCAGAAGGGAACAATGTGTATGTGCGTGGATTTGGAAGTTTTATTGTAAAAACAAGGAAAAAGAAGATCGGCCGTATCATAAAAAAGAATATTGCAATAGAGATCCCCGAGCAAAAGATTCCGGTGTTTAAACCCGCCAAGGTGTTTTTACAGAGAGTGCGCGACGGTAAAAAGAACAAAATAAAATAATTGCGTGAAAAGATATGTAGTGGCTGTAGGACTGGCCGTTTTGGTTATAATCGTGTTCTACTTTGGGTTCAGCACCAAACCTCCTGTTAAAAGTGTATATGATCTGCAGCGCGAAAAACTGGTTGATTCTATTCAATATCCAAATGGCGAGTCATTACTCAGGATGCATGAGGACATGGAAAAGGCTGATGGAGGTTCAAAAACCGCCTTGTTAAAACAGCTTTCCGACGAGTGGCTAAAAATTGGACAACCCTCTATTTCTGCAGATTACTTGCGTCAGATTGCTGATAATGAACCTACTTACGAAAATTATATGACTGCAGGAGCTGCTTTAGCTACTCTGATTGATTTCGAACAGGATGATAATGTCAGGGTAAATGTAGTGTATGGGGCGAGGTATTGTTACGAAACCGCCCTGAAATTGAAACCAGGCGACCTGGAAGCATCTATTGGTGAGGCTTCTGTTTTGGTATCCGGCACAAATAATCCGATGGAAGGCATTATGAAATTGCGGGAAATTGATGCTCAAAACCCCGGAAATGCCAAAGTAAACCTCGAATTAGGCAGATTTTCGGTCATGAGCGGTCAATTTGATAAAGCTTTGGAAAGGTTTGGCAGTGTTTTACAAAAAGATTCCCTAAATTTGCAGGCCCGTTATATGATGGCGCAAACGTATCTGGGTATGAAGGATACAACAGCAGCTGTTCAGGAACTGGAAAAATTGCAATCTCTTACCACCGACAAAACAATTATTGATCAGGTGGAAGTTGAAATACATAATTTAAATCATTAAAAAAAGCATTGTATGCCATCAGGTAAAAAACGTAAAAGACATAAAATGGCCACCCACAAGCGCAAAAAACGCTTGAGAAAGAACCGTCACAAGAAGAAATCGCGTTAATTCACAATTTCCACCCTTTATATTTTCCAACCTCCATTAATTCCGGTAAGTATCGGAATAAACCATTTATTAAATAATTCCTGTAAAGGGGACAATACATTTTATTTTGGAAAGGGAACTGATTATTAATTCAACTCCAACCGGAGCTGAAATAGCGTTATTAGAAGATAAGCGTCTTGTTGAGATCCATCGCGACACGCAGAGCAGCAGGTTTAATGTGGGTGATTTTTATCTCGGAAGAGTAAAAAAGATCACACCGGGTTTAAATGCCTGTTTTGTTGATGTTGGATTTGAACGCGATGCTTTTTTGCATTATACGGATCTGAATCCTCAGTTCCGATCAATTTATAAATATACCAAAGCTGCTCAGGAAGGTCATCCTCAAAAAATGGCCAACTTTGAAAAGGAACCCGAAATTGTTAAAACGGGTAAGATCAACAATGTAATTGCTAAAAATCAGCATATACTTGTTCAGATCATAAAAGAACCTATTCAAACAAAAGGTCCGAGGTTGAGTTGCGAATTGTCACTTGCCGGAAGGTATCTTGTACTTACTCCATTTAATGAAGTGGTGGGTGTGTCGAGAAAAATTGATTCTGCTGTTGAGAGAAAAAGACTGCAGGGTGTAATTGAACAATTAAGACCCAAGGGTTTTGGGGTGATAATAAGAACTGTTGCAGAAGGAGTTCCTACGCAAAAATTGCACGATGATCTCAATGAACTGGTTGCGCAGTGGAATGAGATAACCAAGCGGCTGGAAAAATTACAGGCTCCGCAAATAGTTTATAGCGAAACAAGAAAAACAAATACGCTTTTAAGAGATGTTCTTAATTCTTCTTTTAACAATATTGTAGCTAACGACGAGAATATCGCTAAAGAAATGCGCGATTATGTGAGAAAGGTAAGTCCCGGTACCGAAAAAATGGTAACCTTTCACAATAATCCTAAATCGGTATTTGAACAATACGGAGTTACCAAACAAATTAAATCGCTTTTTGGAAGAACGGTAAATATGGACAGCGGTGCATATTTAATTGTTGAACATACTGAAGCATTGCATGTAATTGATGTGAACAGCGGAAATAAAACTGCAGTTAAAGGTGATCAGGAACAAAATGCACTTGCAGTTAATATGGAAGCAGCTCGTGAAATTGCACGTCAGTTGCGATTGCGCGATCTTGGGGGGATTATTATTATCGACTTTATCGATATGCGCCATCCGGATAATAAACGGACGGTATACAATGCATTAAAAGAAGCGATGGAAAACGACAGGGCGAAACATACCATCCTTCCTGTTTCTAAATTCGGACTTGCACAAATTACCCGTCAGCGTGTTCGCCCGGAAGTTAATATTACTACATCAGAAGTATGCCCAACCTGTAACGGCACCGGAAAAATAGAAGCCAGTATTTTATTGGTGGATGATATAGAACGCAAAATTAAATATCTCGTTAAAAATCAAAATCAGAAGTACATTAAATTGGTTGTGCATCCGTTTGTTGAAGCCTTTATTAAAAAAGGAAGATGGTTCCGCAGCATACAATGGAAATGGTATTTTGAATACAAACAAAAAATCCATGTTATGGGAAGTGATGATTTCTTCTTAACGGAATTTAGATTTTTTGATAAGGGGGATGAGGAGATAATTGTGGAGTAGGGGGCTTGATTTATTTTTTACAAAGTATTTTATGTGGGTTAGTGTGAATTTTACACTAATAAATTCAGGATAGACATTCTCTTTTTAGATGCCCAGAAGATCTTCCCTTGTGTGCCCCAGCAGTGTCTTCACACGGCAAATCATAATCTCTCAGAATAAAATAAATTTCAATTAAGAATTTAAACTTTCAATTGGTGTAGAATGGTGAGACGCTGCTGGAATATTTTCGGTAAGCTCGCTAATTTCTATCACCTAAGCACCCCGTCCTAATTCCGGCAGCGTCCCATTTGAAGTTTGATATAATCCAATATAATACGTTAATGGAGACACTGCCGGGGCACTAAGGAGATTGTCGCATTCTATTAAAAATTCCACCAATTAAATTTATCACTAATATTGTTTGGGCAATGGAGAATATTAAAAAAAGCACTATAGAGGAATTTCTTATAACTAAATTAATATCAGCAAATTGTATCCCATTTGATATAGCTATTTCAAATAAATTTTGATCGAATGTAATTACAAATGCTATAATAAGGATTGATATTAATGTTAATATAATATGCAATCTACTTAAGATAATTGATATTAGTATTTTAGTAGTAAGTTTATAAATTAGCCAATAACACATACATAAAAAGGATAACAAAATAAAAATAAATGTATTTGCGATTACGAAATAAGTATCGTGCATTCTGATATCAAATGATTTATCAATTACAAAAAAAGAAATACTGAACAGAAAGATCGCAACAATAATAAACAGAGTATGTGGTTTTTGTCTGATATTCATTTCTCTCAAAACTTAAACATCCAATCCTCCTTCCCTGTCTCCGCATTTATCGCCACACAAACAAAATTATCATCCAGATCGGGGTGGGTTTTAAATACAAAATAGATCGTGTTGTTAAGGGTGTAAATACGGATGATCTCTGCCTTTATCCCTAACAAAGAAGTTACATCGAGTGTCCATTTTATGGATTCGTTATCATAATTATATTTTGTGATGATCTGATGAGCTTCCGGAGAAATTTTGTCGTGGTGCCAGATATAAAATGACCTTTCGGAATTGTTTAGTCTTAAAGCGGAATGCCCCTTTCCTGTAAATTGAAAATTGTTGTTAAGTGAAATTCCGTTGGTTAAAAATTCTGCATCAATAAATTGATTTGCATTTAGTGTTGTGCTTTTCGACTCGGAATTTGATTTATTTTCTTTGATCTTTAATGTTGCGACATCATTTTTTTCTTCAAAACTTATTTCTCTTCCATCTTGTAATAAAAGGTCGTGTTGGAACATATTTTGTAAACGCATACGATAAAATTCCACATAGGTATTTTCGGTCATCCAGTACTCATAATTTTTAGTTTCAGGAGCTTCTACTTCTGTAATTTTATTATTCGTAAGGTTATATGCATAGTGCAAGCCATTTTGGGTGGTTACATAAACAGTATTGTGGCGTGTGTCCATTGCAATAAATTTATCCTCAATGGCATCGTCATACCTTGTTGTATTTACTAAAGGAGATTCCACGCCTGCATTTTTTAGTTGTGTTGCGAACCCGTCGTCCATAACCTTTAGATCGGGAATGGACCTGGTGTGAATGCTGTTTGCTTTAGAATAAAACCAACATTTTCCATCGCTCATTCCGAGATAATAAGGCAGGGTTTCTGAGTTGCCTTTTATGGCTTCCAGTTTTTTTAATTCTTTTCCGGTAACAGCATCAATTACAGTTACCTTATAATCAGTTCTGCCATTAACGAAAAAGCCATCCTGACTTAATTTTGTGAAATAACTGCTCGCTGCAATAAAATAATTTTTTCCATTTTGAACCGCTAATCCTAAATAATAAAGTTGAGAATAATATTCATCCTTACTTACAGTTACCTTCCAATAAATTTTTCCTGTTTTTGCGTTAAGCGATAATAATTGATCATTAATACCAATGTATAAAGTATCGCCTATATTAAAACTTCCGGTAATATTATAGGTGCTGCCATGGTTGTTTAATACAATACCTGTCTTTATGGAATATTCGGCGGTTAAATTTTTGGTATTGATTAAACTGATCATAAGATTCGTTTTATCTCCAATTTTATCGGAATGAAAAATGATGCTATTTTCATTCCCCAGAAATGTTGGATTTATATATTTACTGAGTTCCGTATTGTATTCAGATAAAAATACCAGTGAAATATATTTGCCCTTAGTATTGTTTACGGTTTCTTTTTTTACCGGAATGATACAATCACTTTTAATAATTGTGCGCACCGATTTTCCATCAAAAGAATACGTGCAACTGTCCACTCCCGTTACTCTGTCAGCAGTGTGTCCTATGTCGGAAAAGGAACTTAGATCTGATGCCGATTTCATTATTTCCTGATATACTACATCCATATCAGGCATTTCACCCATTTTAGCTCTTTCTGTAATGTCGGAAATAAGATCATCTAAACTTCTTGTTTCTATTGAAATATTTGGGGCATCAACAGTAGAAAAATTTGTCGCATCAATAAAAATTCTTTTCCCGGTAATTGTGGTGATCATAAGCGCATTAGAACTTTTATCATATGCATATAATTCTTCTAAATTCCCTAAATAATCATCTGCCATTGCAATTCCTTCAGAGAGATCTCTGTTGGCATTGATAATATTTTCCTGTGTGTGCAATGTTTCAAAATCAGCCAATTTAATTCCGTGCAGACCATCTTTTTTGTTATACATCCATATAACATCATTTCCTACACCTAATATTTTTGTGAATGCCTCGTGATAATCGCCAAGCACTTCCCGGTTAACTTGTTCACCGGTGCTGAGGTCGCGAAGTGTTAAGCGCACATCCGTAGTTCCACTTCTGCGTGTAAATCCGCCTGATCTTTCATAAATGCGCGTTTTAAAAACACCTTCCAGACTCAACAAATAATTTTTGCCCTGCATCTCCACCGGAAATACCTGGTATAAACTTGTTGCGTCACTCGATTTCCCTGAGCGAAGCATACCGGATCTGCCACATTCTTTAAAGGAAAAGAAAAATACAACGCTCATAATTGCAACAATAATTACAGCGCTAATTGCGAGAACAGGTCCTCTTCGGGTGGGTTCGTGGAAGGTCATGTTTCAAAATTAAAATAAATTGAGGTGATTGAAAAGTTTCATGCAGAGGTTGCAAAGGGGCAGAGGTTGCAGAGTTTTTATTGTGTGGGCCTGCAGATGGAAATTAAACAGTAAATAAATCCGCGAAATCCGTGCAATCCATCAAAATCTGTGATCCAAAAGTAAATCCGCGAAATCCGTGCAATCCATAAAAATCTGTGGTTCAAAAGTTGTTCTGTGAAATCTGTGATCAGGATAAATATTTTCCTTCAATGGGCATCCTTCTTCCAAAACCAAAAGCTTTTGGAGATATACGAAGTACAGGAGGAAATTGGTAGCGTTTCCATTCGTTGCTGTTTACCATTTTTAATGTTCTTCTTACAGTAAATTCATCGAAACCGAGATCTAAAATATCCTGGGGACTTTGATGTAATTCGATATACTGATATAATATTTTATCAAGAATATCATAAGGAGGTAAAGTGTCCTGGTCTTTTTGTCCGTGACGCAATTCGGCACTTGGGGGTTTTGTGATGATATTTTGGGGAATTATTTGTTTGTCGCGATTAATATATTTAACTAATTCGTAGACTTCAGTTTTATAGAGGTCAGCGAGTACTGCTATTCCTCCGCAAAGATCACCATATAAAGTTCCATAGCCGACGGCGGCTTCACTTTTATTTGTAGTATTTAATAAAATATAACCGTGTTTATTGCACATCGCCATTAGAGTTAGTCCGCGAATACGTGCCTGAATATTTTCTTCCGTTACATCAAAGGGTTTATTTTCAAAAAACGGATTTAATTCGCTGTAAATAGATTCGTAAATATTTTTAATGGGAATTGTTTGATGTTTCATTCCGATATTTTCTGCAAGCGCCAATGCATCTGTAACGGAATGACCGGTAGAAAATTGGGAAGGCATTAATAATCCCATTACGTTTTCAGCTCCCAGTGCTTCTGCTGCAAGAACTGCTGTAACTGCCGAATCAATTCCTCCGCTTAATCCGAGAATTGCTTTTTTAAATCCGAGTTTTTCGAAATAATTTTTTATTCCTGTAATTAATGCGCGATAAATTAAATCGATTTTTTCTTTTGGTTGAACCTTATCTTCTGATTGTGTTTTTGCAGAATTAATAACTTCATCCAGGTCGAATATTTTCATCTGTTCCACAAAATACTCCATCTCCTCAAACACAACGCTGTTGGCATTTACAACAATGCTGCCGCCATCAAAAATAAGGTCGGTTTGAGCTCCGCAATGGTTAACATAAAAAACCGGAATTTTATATTTAGCTGTATTTGCTTTTAGTGTTTCTATTCTTCCTGCTGCATGATCATAGTCAAATGGAGATGCAGAAATATTAAGCATCACCTCGGGTTTAATTTTATCCTTTATCAAAACATCCATAGGACAAGCTTTGTACATCGGATTATCATTTCCAACATTCCACAGATCTTCGCATACCGTAAATGCGATCTTTCTGCCTTTAAATTCTATGTTTTGAAATTCGGTGCCCGGTTCGAAATATCGGTATTCATCAAAAATATCATAAGTAGGTAAGAGCGCTTTATTTATAATATGTTTTATCTCCCCCTCATAAATAAAAAATGCAGAATTATGCAGATCTTTTCCTTCAATTTTGGGATTACGTGATGGTGATCCAACCACTACAGCAATATTTTTAGTGAGTGGTTTTATTTTTTCAATTACTTCGTAACATTTTTCAATAAAATCATCAAAATTTAAAAAATCTCTGGGTGGATAACCACAAACGCAGAGTTCAGGAAATAAAATAATATCACTTTCCTGATTTTCTGCTTTAGTGATATAATCGGCGATCTTCAGAAAATTTTCTTCAAAATTTCCGATATGAACATTTATTTGTGCAAGGGCTATTTTCATAAAAAAAAGTCACGCTTTTTGGGCGTGACAAATTTAATTCAATTATTTATAATCTGATCAGAATAAAACGCCCAGACGTATTCCGAATTGTTTAAGCGTTGAACTGTTATCATCAATATCATCATCAATTACATTAGCGAATCCATTCTGGAAAAATATTCCAGCCATAATAGAAGTATTTTCGGCCATAGAATATTCCAATCCTGCACCCAGTGTTAAACTCACATTAAGCAATTGATATTGTGATCCGGATTCGTTGTCCTTATCTCTGAAATTTATATCTTCATACAATACAGTTCCATCAATGGAATAATCTCCTCTCGCTTTAATACATACTCCGGGAGTAACGCCAAATTGACCGTAATAACTGATATAATTTACTTCGTTAGTGCGCAATCTCACCGTTAATGGAATTTCAATATATTGTGTTTTTGCATCCCATTCAGAAGTGATGTCAACAGCGCCAACAGTATCAATATAAGTAATTCCTGAATTTGCGTAATTAATGATCAAACCTGTTGAAAATGCATAACGTTCTACGCTTCCGATCGTCTGGTCGAAAAGTAATCCGTACTGGAAGCCAAATTTGGTCCCAATGTTCTCCGATTGATCTCCCTCCACTCTCAACCAGTCAAAAACCGGCGAGGCAGTGAGTCCGAAACGAAATTCTTGTGCGCGTACAGTTGTTATCACCATACAAAATATTGCAACAGATAATATAATTTTCTTCATACCTTTTTAGTTTTACAGTTGAAAAGCAAAGATAAAGCAAACATGTATTACAAACATAAGTCATTTTTCATTAACACGTATATTTTATTATTGGTGGTTTTCCTTATATCTGCATGTAAAAATGAAAATAAAAATCCCGATCCGGATATTTCACATATTGAAGCTCCAAATGTGGAGATCATTCGGTTGGAACAATTGATGTCGGCTGCGAACAGCACTAATTACAGGGAAATTTATGGTCAGATAGAGGCTCAACACCCAGAGTTATTCCGTTCTTATTATAAAAATTTCTGGGGATTTACTCCGAATGACAGTTTTAACATCATTGCAGTTTACGATTCTCTCTATACAAATACTGATGGAAATGAATGGATGAACCGCTTGTTAGATAGCGTAAATCTCGAATATAAAAACTTAGATGATGTTACTAAAGACCTCAACAAGGCCTTAACATATTATAAATATTATTTTCCAGACAGCATCATACCTCAATTTTATACATACATTGGTCCTTTTGTTTACTGGACCTTATTTGACAGTGCGTCACTGGGCATAGAGCTCGACATGTATATGGGTGAACACTTTGCCAATTTCGGCAATTTCGAAAATAATATGCCTCAATATATTATCACAAGGTGTGCTGAACCCTATATTGTTATAAATATTATGAAAAGTCTTGTGGATGGCGCTATTGCTGACCTTGGAGCAGAGGCTACCATCCTGGATGCCATGTTGGCGCAAGGGAAAATGTTGTACTATCTCGATTGTGTGCTTCCGAAGGTGGAAGACTCTGTAAAAATGGGGTATACTCAGGAACAAATTATCTGGTGTGCTGAAAATGAAGGAGAGATCTGGAAATTTTTGGCCGGGCAGGAATTATTATTTTCAAAGAGGGGCGATGAAAAAAGACGTTACACCGATGAGGCTCCGACATCTGTAGGCATGCCTGCCGAATCGCCGGGAAGAGCAGCTGTATGGACAGGTTGGCAGATAGTGCGTTCCTATATGCATGAAAATCCTGATGTAACGCTAAACGAGTTATTTAATGAGCCGGATGCTTTATCAATACTTAAAAAATCGGGATACGAACCGGGCGACTGAGATCAGTTCATCATAAAGGGAGCGATCATCTGAAATTCCGGAATTATAACATCAAAATGTTTCCCATCGAGTTTTTTGATCATGAGGTAGGTTCCCTTCATTTTGCCCATTGGGGCTATGAGATTGCAACCGGAAACGTATTGGTGGAAAGCACCTGGAACAATAACCGGGGTTTCCCCAACCACTCCTTCGCCCTCTACTTCACGCCAAACGCCTATTCCATCGTAAATATGCCAATGGCGGCGGAGTAATTGAACTGTGTTTTCACTTTTGTTTTCGATGGTTACGCGGTAAGCAAATACAAACTCTCCATTTTTGGAATAGTTGTGCTGGAAAAAGGTTTCCACGCTTACTTTAACACCCTGAGTAATGCTTGTTACCATATTATTGAGGAATAAGACTGTAAATGTAAGAGATATTTTTACTTACCACTCTACTTTTAACCCAGAAAGTTATTCACGAGTTCCTCTGCTCTTTGAAGGGTAATGTCCAGTTTGTCGTTTATGATGGCAAAATCGAAGCGATCGTGAAAGCTTAGTTCTAGGGTAACTCTTTCAATTCTGGTCTTTAAAGTTTCCGGAGTTTCTGTGGCGCGGTTTTTTAATCTTTCAATTAATATTTCAAGCGAAGGAGGCTGAATAAAAATGGATAAGGTTTTTTCCGGAAATTTATTTTTCAGACTTAATGCACCTTTTACATCTACATCAAAAATAATATGTTTCCCATCTTTCCACAATCGTTTAAGTTCACTTTCCAGAGTTCCATAAAATTTACCCGGATATACTTCTTCCCATTCTACAAATTCGTTTGCCGCAATTTTTATTTTAAACTCATCATTCGATAAAAAATAATAATCTTTTCCATCCACTTCATTTTCTCTTTTATTTCTGGTTGTTGCGGAAACTGAAAATGCAAGAGAAGGAATTGTTTTTAACAGATGTCTAACTACAGTGGTTTTTCCTGCACCGGAAGGAGCAGTAACTATGATCAATTTACCCGGCATTACAATACATTGTTTAACTGTTCTTTTATCTTTTCGAGCTCATCCTTCATCACAACAACTTTGCGCTGCATTTCGGCGTGATATGCCTTGGAGCCTATGGTATTTATTTCGCGGTTCATTTCCTGACAAATAAAGCCGAGCTTTTTTCCTTTTTCTGTAAGAGATTCGTTAATGGTCTGCACAAAATAGTTACAGTGTGATCGCAGTCTTATTACCTCTTCGGTGATATCCATTTTTTCAAAATAGAATATCAATTCCTGCTCAAAACGATTTTTGTCAATCTCCTCTTCTGTAACAAATGCCTTCAGGTCATTAAACATTTTAGTTCTTTGTTGTTCCATTCTGGATGGATCGAGATGTTCTACTTCTACCAGTGCATTTAAAATTAATTCCACATGCAAAACAAGGTCTGTTTCGAGATTGATTCCCTCATCCAATCTGAATTTTTGTAACTGCCCGCAAACAGTATTTAAATGGTGAAATAATTCTGTTTGTTGTTCTTCTGATAATGAATCTGTTGAGGTTGTGGTAATATTAGGTAAACGAAAAACAAGATCAAGAATATTTGTTTCGTTCACCTGAAGATCGGTGGTAATATTTTTTATTTGACGATAATATTCTTTTACTGCTGTAGCATTGATGTCGCCTGTTTTGTCATCAGTTAATTCAAATCCTAATGTACAATCGGTTTTTCCTCTGATGATGGTTTTGTTCAATATATTGCGTATCTCTATTTCATATTCCTTAAATAATGGGGAAAGACGTAGATTTAGATCGAAGGTTTTGCTGTTCAGAGTTTTTAATTCGAGCACAATATTTTTGCCGTTGAGGGAAAAAGTTTTTCTTCCATAGCCGGTCATGGATAGTATCATAAATGGTATTTGAGTGCAAAAATACGATTATACTCTTGCTTTCAAAGTCTTATTATTTCCGGAAAAACTCACCAATGCAACTCCTGCAAATACTAATAAGGAAGAAATGATCTTGGTGATGGAAATGGTATCAGATTGCATAAATACTGCGATCAGGGTTGCTATTACAGGTTGGAGATAAATATAAACACTAACTAAAGCGGGATTTCCATATCGGAGTCCGAGTATGTTAAACAGATATGCTAAAACTGTAGCTCCGAGTATAACAATTGCCAGGGACCACAGTGCAATGTTTGGAATTGAAGACCATTCAATGGATAAAAAATCTTTTATTCCGAAGGGGAAAACCAGAAAAAAGCCATAAAAGAATATCCATTTTGCAATGGTGAGTGGCGCATATTTTAGCATTAAGGGTTTGGTAATTACGAGAAATATTGCATACGATGTGGCATTTAACATGATACAGATATCTCCGGAAATACTGGAGGGTGAGCTGATATCTTTGGCTCCGGACGAAATAAGCATGGCAACACCGATGCCTCCTGTTATAATGCCCAAGGCTTTAAATACAGTAATTCTGTCTTTTAATATGATCCAAGCCATTACCAAAACAATAATGGGCGTTGTTATCATAATAAGTGCACTGTGAATTTCAGAAGTGAGGCTCAATCCCTTAAAAAATAACAGCTGATTTATTGCCACTCCGAATAACGAAGCGAGAAATATTTTTCTTTGATCTTTTTTTTCTACTTTTTCTTTTATAAAAATGGAATGTAAAAGGAAAAATATTAAAAGTGCGCCGGCAACCCTCATCAAAACAATTCCAAAAGGTGGAATATGTTCCAAAACAATTTTACCTATAGAATAATTAATTCCATAAATAATATTAGCGGATAAAATAAAGAGGTGAGCTTTGAGTGAATTCTTCACAATGCAAAGGTACTAAGTTTTTTTGCCACGAAGGCACTAAGACACGAAGTAAACACGAAGAAAAATATATAAATAATGAATTGAGATATAAATTATAAGTTGTAAGAATTGATTTTTGATTAAATAAATGAAAAAAACAATTCATAAAAAAAATTAAATCTCATAAATAATAATACCTAAAAAACTTAGTGAAACCTTCGTGTCTTAGTGCCTTCGTGGCTCTGGGTTCTAAAAATCAAGACTCAAAGAAAAATACCACTTCGGATCTCCCAAACTAAATGATTCGATGGATTGCGCGCGGTCTACGCGGATGAAATATCCGAAGAGAGTGGTTCTTATTCCCAATCCGGTTCCCATTACAACGGGGTCGCGGAAATAATTTACATCTACGGTTATTGGAGGTTGAGAAATAATAACATTGTTGTATGGATTGTCTTCTTCAAAAGGTGACAATCCCTGCCAGGCAGAACCAATATCATAAAAACCAATGATCTCAAAATTTTTCAAAAATTCTGTTTTAATTGGTTTATTGAAAATGTAAGTAAAAATCGGGAAACGCAATTCTGAATTAAATACCGCATAACTATTTCCGTTTCGCGTATTTTGATCGTATCCGCGCAAATTAGTTGCGAGTGTTTGGAAAGCATATCCTGCATTTTGATCTATTTCAATATTCTGATTAAATACAGGAGCGATCCAACTATCTACTCCTCCCAAATAATAAATTAATTTTTGTGTTCCAAAGGAAGTTCCGCCTGCGAAGCGGTTTGCCCAAATTATTTGTCGGTGTACTTTCTGATAATGGCGGAAATCAAATCCGATAACCCCTAGATATCCATCAAACAAACTCACTTTCAATCCCTCTGAAGTATTAACCTCAAATTGTTTATGCATTTCAAACCAAACCTTGTAACGCAATCCATTTAAAATATTTGTCATCACAGGAAAAGTATTGTCATGCACATATTCCAATTTTAAGGACAGCCAATCTTCTTTGTAATTCGGTAAATTAAGACTGAAAGTGTCATTCCCTAAAAATATTATTTTTTCTCCCCTGTAGGATAAACTTCCACGTACAGACCGTATCACATCAAAAGGCCATTTAAGGGATCCTTCCACAATATTTGATTTTATTCCTGCATCCACCAATGGATACCATTGAGGCTGGAAAGTATATTGTGCTTTTTCTGTTTGATAATACCATGTTAGTTTTTTATCAAGCCTGCGTTTCAGATCGGCATAGGATAAATAATACTCGCCACCCGAAAATGATGTTGGAAAACGTATTCCACCGGTAAAACGATAATCTTCAAAAAGATCGCTGATGCTCACTGTGAATAATGCACTCAGGTTTGGAGTGGAATAAACTCCACCGGTAGTATTAAAACTTTCGTATTTATTTACAAAAAGACTATTGTCGAGCTGACTGGTAACATACTCACTGGAGAATTTAATTCTATAAGGAATAATTCTTGATGAGCGGAATTTTGAACCTGTATTTATATTTTGCTGATCAGGATTATCTGATTGACCCAATGAGACCGCATTGGTAATTTCTCCATTTACTGCATATTCAGGTTCAGGGAAATCACTTTGGAAATACATGCCTTCATCAATTTCTTTTTTAATGGTATCAGTGCTGGTAATAATTGTTTCGGTTTTCACTTGAGTGCTGCTGTCTACAACACTTATTTTGGTGATAACATCATCATCCTTCTTTTTTAAATTGATAAAATTCCGGAAGGTGGTATTTTTGAGTGTGTTGTTTTTAACCTCACTCATGTCGTCAGGAGCATTGGTGAGATAAAACATATTATCCTTTCCGCGCTGAAAAACATCCACTACCTTTCCGGTTTTCCAAAGCACATCATGTTCGATTATATTGCTTGCAAAATTAGTTACCGGAAAAATATAAGCGGTATCTCTGTAAATATCGGCAAGAGTTACGGAATCGTATTTTATAAAGGTGGTAAAATCGTTATAATCGTAAACAGGATTTGTAGTAATGGAATCCGGATAATGCACTAATGTATCGGTATGGTCATATAAACTATCGAGATATCCTGCAAATCTATTTACAATACCATTTTGATCACTCAAATAAGCAAAATGTTTTTCATCAAATTGCAGCGGATCCTTTTCACTTATTTTTTTGGAATGGGTAATTTTTACAAGATCTTTTGCCTTGTGATTATAATCGTAATAATAAAGATCCATATTACCGACAGGTAAAATAGAATCTATGGATTTAGTGGTGAAAATGGTATCCTTGTCGCGGTTGGAAGCAAATATAATTCCCTCATAACCATTGTTGAGTTGCACGTAACAAGGATTAAGATCATCGTAATAATCGTTTGTGAGTTGTTCTACGCGATCGTTGGTGAGGTGATACATATAAATATCGCTCTGACCATTATTCATAACACTCATCACTAAACGATTGCTCATTTTTGCAAAGGATACATCCAATATCTTTTGAAAACGTGTTAATTCTTTTGTTTCCTTTTTCTTGTCCTCTACGTTATAAGTGGTAACATAATTTTTATAGCGTTTTTCGTACACAATAGCTAATTTTTTGCCATCAGGACTCCAGCTGATTAATGGATTGCTTAGATCGGTTGCGAGTGTTCTTGTTTTTAATCCGCCTCGTTTTACTTTATGTGCTTCTTTGGAATCAATTTCCTGAATATAAACTTTAAATTTTCCATAATCATCAACTGCGTACGCAATATTTTTTCCATCGGGACTAATAGTTAATTGATGATATTTTACGTGTTTTTTTGTTTTGCGCGGAATGAGTTCTTCGGTGGTAAGTTGGTTTTTTTCCAGTGCTTCCTTCTGATACTTATTTAAAAAATAACTATACCAATCATCAATGGTGCTATTCACACCTTCCCCCAAAACAAATAAAAATCCATTTTCAAGCGAACGATTTATTCTGATGAGATACAATAAATTCGGTATTGTGGCTTCTCCGTAATGTTCAGCAATATAATACCACAATGCATGGCCTGCAAAACGAGCATCTTCACCGGTGAGCTTATTAAATTTTTTATACTTGCCACTTAATATTCCTTCGCGCAATTGATTGTCGAGTTCTGAATTCCATTCTTCACCGATATAGGAAACTAATCCTTCGGTAAACCATTCAGGTAAATTAAGTAGGACTGCATTTTGAACGATTTCCTGCAAATTACCTCCGAATATCATGGAGTTAATTAAAACTTTTCCAACTCCCTCGCGAATTTGTTTTCTTAAATGTTGATGGTTCCCGTCGAAATAAACAAATATTTTATTTCCAATGATCTTCGTTTCTCCGCCAATATTGTATTGTTCTTCTTTTCCAACTGCAAAATTGCTTTGGTTGTAATCGGAAATATTATTGTAGATAATGATCTCCGGTTTGCCATTGAGTTTATAATCCAGAAGGTCTTCAATTTGGATCAGATCGGCTTCGGCAATTTGTGCCGCAAATTTTCCAAGATTGAGTCCGCCCTGGTTGAAATAGACCAAAAAATGTTCTCCCTCATAAAACTGCCAGGTAAATAGTTTGTATTGCACGCGATTTTGGCCAAACTGAATTTGAGTGCCTTGTCCAAAGGATTGAGCTCCGCACAGCAGCATTGCGGCAAATAGTAGTGTTTTTAGACCTTTTAACGCGTAAACTTTCATCCTTCTGTCCTCTTCACCTTTGCAAAATACGTAGTTTTGCAATAAAGTTCAAGGTTTCATTTAAATTTTACAAAATAACGATATTCTCATGGCTCAAATTGTTTCTTTCACCTTTAATCCGTTTTACGAAAATACCTATATCATATACGATGAAACAGGTGAAAGTGTTGTGATTGACCCCGGTTGTTATTCAAAAAAAGAGCAACTTGAGCTTAGTTCTTTTATAAGTGAACACAAGCTCAAACCGGTCTACCTCCTGAATACGCACTGCCATATCGACCATGTTTTAGGCAACAAATATGTTGCCGAGACTTACAATGTGCCATTTTTAATGCCGGAAGGGGAACAAATTGTGTTGGATGAGGTTGTAAATTATGCTCCCTCTATGGGAATTAACTACCAAAAGTCGCCGGATGCAGCAATTTTTGTAAAAGAAGGGGTAGATATCACCTTTGGAAATACGATTTTGAAAGTGATCTCCGCTCCCGGCCATTCACCCGATAGTGTTTGTTTTTACTGCGAAAAGGATAAATTTATTGCCAGTGGCGACGTTCTTTTCTTCGATTCCATCGGCCGAACCGACCTCCCGGGTGGAAATTATACCACTTTAATGGAATCCATTAAAAATAAATTGATGGTTTTGCCCGATGATGTAAAGGTATATGCCGGACATATGCAATCCACCTCGATTGGCAGAGAGCGGAAGTTGAATCCTTTTTTGAATGAGTAGCATTCAAAAAGCATCAATGACTGGAACCGTCATTGCGAGGAATTGCACAGCAATTCCGAAGCAATCCCCCCAATGTTACCTGAAAGCATACAATAACCCAACCACCATTTAATCAACTTCGTAGCACTTCAAAAACTCGATGCTTTTTTCTATATCCTCATGCAAATACCGATCAAACTCATTAAAAATTACAACCTTCCTATATTCCTCAAACAATTTTTCAATAATGGGCGATGATTTCGCCGGTCTCCTGAATTCAAACGCCTGCGCAGCTGTCAGCAATTCGATGGCCAGTATTTTTTCCAGATTTTCTGCCACGCGTAAACATTTGGTTGCGGCATTGGCACCCATGCTCACATGATCTTCCTGTTCGTTGCAACTGGAAATGGAGTCCACACTAGCCGGTGTACATAATTGTTTATTTTGGGAGACAATACTCGCAGCAACATATTGCGGTATCATCAATCCGGAATTTAATCCGGGATTATTGGTGAGAAATTCCGGTAATTTTCTTGCACCGGATAACAAACGATAAATTCTTCTTTCCGAAATATTTCCTAATTCACTCAAAGCCATTGCTAAAAAATCTAAACTTAATGCAAGTGGTTCACCGTGAAAATTTCCGCCGCTTAATATGGCATCATCTTCTGCAAATACATTCGGATTATCGGTAACTCCGTTTATTTCTCTTGTTACAATTTCTTTTACATATTCTATTACATCCTTGCATGCTCCGTGAACTTGCGGTATACATCTGAATGAATAGGGATCTTGCACCTGTTCTTTTTGAGCAAAAAATGTTTCACTACCTTTTAATATTTCCAGAATATTTTCTGCGGTTTTTATTTGCCCTTTTTGATTTCTTATTTTATGGATACGCGCATCAAAAGGTTCAGCTTTGCAATCCCAGGCTTCCAGACTTAAACATGCAATAAGGTCTGATAATTTTGAAATGCGATCCGCCATCAATAAACATTTTACTGCGTGCGAACTCATAAATTGTGTGCCGTTCAATAAGGCAAGTCCTTCTTTAGAACCTAAACGAATGGGAGTTAATTTAAAATCTTCCAGTACGCTTTTAGTATTTTTAATTTGTCCCTCGTGTTTCATTTCTCCTTCACCAATTAATGCCATACTCATATGTGACAAAGGACAAAGATCTCCGCTCGCTCCAAGTGAACCCTGTTCATAAATAACAGGTAAAATATCCAAATTAAAAAAATCGATCAGGCGCCAAACAGTTTCAACACTTACACCCGAATTTCCATAACTGAGTGATTGCACTTTTAATAACAATAATATTTTATTTACATCATCATTAATTATATCGCCCACACCACATGCGTGACTTCTTATCAGATTGTATTGTAGTTGCTCAATATCATCATCAGAAATTTTTACTTTACAGAGTGAACCAAAACCGGTATTTACTCCATAAACGGGTTCTTCGCGTTCCTGTAATTTTTTGTCGAGATAGGTTCTGCATTTTTGAATGGCATCCCGCACTTCATCCGTTAAAGCCAATTTTGTTTTTTGGGTGAGGATGTTGTTGATCGTTTCAATAGTCAATGGTTCAGAACCAATATGATAAGTATCCATATTTTAATGTTTCGCCGACAAAAATAAAATTAAATTTGCAGGATGCAGGATATTATGACCTTTAATGGGATAAACAAAAGTTTTGGGGAAGTGCAGGCATTGAAGGATATTAGTTTTTCTATTCCTGCAAATTCCATTTTCGGGTTGCTGGGTCCAAATGGGGCGGGGAAAACTACGCTGATAAGGATCATCACCAAAATATTTGCTGCTGATTCGGGTCAGATCCATTTTGGAGGTGAAATAATGCATGCTGATGATTATTCCAATATCGGTTATATGCCAGAGGAAAAGGGCATGTATAAAAAGATGAAAGTGGGAGAACACCTCATTTATTTAGGAAGATTAAAGGGATTATCGAAGGTTAAAGCAAAGGAAAGGGCAGAATATTGGCTCAAAAAATTAAATGCTGCCGATTGGTGGAATAAAAAACTGGAAGATCTTTCGAAAGGGATGCAGCAAAAAACACAATTTATAGCTACTGTCTTACATGAACCGAAATTGTTGATCTTAGATGAACCTTTTTCCGGACTGGATCCCGTTAATGCGGAGTTGATCAAAAATGAAATTTATAATCTGCATAAACAGGGAGTGACCATTATTTTTTCCACGCACCGAATGGAACAGGTAGAGGAAATATGTAAAAATATTGTTTTGATAAATAAGGGAAGTTTGGTTATTGACGGAGAGGTGAGTAGTATTAAAAACCGCTTTAAAGAAAATAAATATAAGATAGAATTTACCGGAGTTCCTTTAATAAGTGCTAATGATAACTTTGAAATTTTGGAGCAGGATGAAAATAGTATGATAGTAAAATTAAAAGGAGATACTTCCAGGAATAGTTTATTACAAATGTTTATCCAACAAAATATTGAGATCAATTTGTTTCAGGAGATATTGCCTTCGCTGAATGAAATATTTATTCACCTCGTAAACGAAACCAACCATGCGTAAAACCTGGTTAATTGTGAGTCGCGAATATATTACGCGGGTGCGTAAACGGTCCTTTATCATTTTTACTTTATTGGGGCCTCTGCTATTTCTTGGAATAAGTATTTTGCCGATAATTATTGCAACAGCAAATAAAGGTTCGCAAAAAATATTGGTTAAGGATGATTCGGGATTAATTACTGCATTGCCTGATACTGCCGGATTGTATTTTAATTTTAAATACAATGCCCAACCACTTGCAGAATTAAAAACACAATTTCCTAAGTTGGATGACGGCTATGATGCACTGCTTTATATTCCTCAGATGCAACCCGATGCACCTTATGGTATAGAAATTTACAGCAGCGATCAGATGAGTTTGACAACGCGAATATATATTGAAAGTATCATTGCAGATAAACTGGAAGAAATTAATTTGAAGAATCAAAACCTGAGTAAACAACAGATATTAAAATTGCGACCAAAGGTTACCATTGATGATAAGGTTACTTCCGGAGCGATACAAAAGGAAGGAGATGCTGTGGTAGCAAGTTTTTTCGGATACGCAATGGGATTTATTATTTACATTGTTTTATTGATCTATGGCACCATGGTAATGCGCGGAGTAATGGAAGAAAAAACTTCTCGTATTATAGAAGTTATTATAAGCAGTGTGAAACCCTTTCAATTAATGATGGGAAAAATATTAGGTATAGGTTTGGTAGGATTAACCCAATTTGTTGCCTGGGGATTTTTGATCACCATATTAAATATAATTTTGGGAGGAGTTTTCGGAGGACAAATTGCAGAAATGCAAAATGTATCTGCTGCTCAGGGAGGTGATGCAGATATGTTGGTGATAACACAGGCATATGAAAGTTTAAGTGCACATCCTGTATATTATTATTTGTTGATTTTCCTCACCTACTTTTTGGGAGGATATTTTATTTATGCTGCCTTGTTTGCCGCAATTGGATCACTTGCAGGAGATGACGATACGGATGTGCAGATGTATGCCATGCCTGTCACTTTATTAATTCTTGCTTCCATATTTATTATGATGAGTGTGGTGCAACAACCGCATACACCACTCGCCTTCTGGGCATCCATTATTCCGTTTACCTCTCCGGTAGTAATGCCGGCATTAGTTCCATTTGGTGTGCCAACCTGGCAAATTCTTTTATCTATTGGAATGCTGATAGGCGGATTTATTTTCACCACCTTTATTGCATCCAGAATTTACAGAACAGGAATATTGATGTATGGTAAGAAAATTAAATTCAGGGAAGTTGTGAAGTGGATGTTTTATAAAGGATAAAAAAAATAAAAGCCCCCGTAGGAGCTTTTATTATATATATATCAAGCATTCAAAATACAACCGGAATTATTTATCCGGTTAATTATTTTTTCTCATCATCTTTCACTTTCACATCTATTTTATTATCACCATCTTCCACTTTAATACTTCCACCTTTTTTATCAAGGTCGATTTCCACATTGGAACCTTCCTTTGATTCCACCTCTACTTTACCTTTTTCTCCGCCTTCAATAATAATGGTTGTACCATTATCATCTGTTGCGGGAGTTGTAGTTTGAACATCAGTTTCCGTTTCAACTGGTTCATCCGTTTTATTGGCACAAGCTGCAAATGTTACAAGAGTAATTGCAAGAATAAAAATTCGAAAATTGCTAAACATTATTTTTGGGTTTGGTTAGGTGGTGATAGTTCAAATATCATGCGAAAAAAATATTTTTTGGAAAAGTGAGTGTTTATGAGACATTTCAGCTATTGTATGAAAATAGATCATTAGAAGATGTTGCAAATTGTTGTAAAACCGTATCACAATGGGGAGGTATTTCTACACTTTATATGATTCACGTGTATTTATTCTAAAACAATTTCCTCTCCTGTCCCATCTATATTGATTAAGACTATTTTGGAGCTTTGCCAAATAGATATTCCATCAAAGGTGTTGCAGACTTTTTCTACTAACATCTTTTCGCCATTTTGTGAAAATGAAAATTTATCATACCATTTTGAATCACAAGCTTCCGTTATAACCGTCAATTTACTTGATGGCAAGTTATATTTATAAAAATCTGAATAGTAAAAACTAAAATAAATATCCTCAAAATTCGGATGCCACTTTACGCAAGTTATTGATTGATTCCCTAAATTGGGAATCTCAATAGTTTGTAGGGAAAGTGCATTTTGTATATCAATGAGGCCCAACCTAAATTCTTCGTTATCATCAGTATTATAGATTCTTGCAAATAACCTTGAATTATTATTAAATGAACCTAACCCTAAACCGCCTACATTACCGTTTTCAAATGAAACTGTAAAACTATCCATTGATGTTCCATCTGAGCTTAATATTGATTGATACATATGTTCTTTTGCGCCATTGTCAGGACTTGGTGGCTCAAGCCAATAATTGGTAAAAGTCAAAGAAGAATCATGATTTATCCATTCCGGTGCGTGACTTTTGTAATCATTTCCTAATTGCAATAAATCTGTACCATCACTGTTAATCCAACAAACCTGATTATTCATAATAAAAGCTATCCTATTGTTTATTCCCCAGGTAGGTTGAGATTTGTCCCACACATTATCTTCAACTAAAACTTTCTTTTCTTTTGTGGTAAGATTATAAATTTCCAGAGAACTTATTCCTGTAATTTTATTTTCATATATGTATACAAATTCCTCATTGTTATTTGGATTAAAACAAGGTGCTTTGAATTGAAAAGTTGTTTCTCCATAAGTAACGCCTACGCCAAGTGCCGGGACTTCAAAAATTAGGCAATCCGAATCAGGTTCCATAGTATGGTAGGTGCATGCCAGAAAGTTTAATGTGATAATTAATAATATAAATGATTTATTTTTCACTTCTATATTTTATGGCACTTTAAATAGCATACTGTGAATTTGGACAAAGTTTTTTGAAGTTCCAAATGAAGTATGAAATATTTTCTAAAAAGACGAGTATATTCAACAAAAGATGTGAATCTTACAAACTTCTTTTATCAATTTCCATTGCCTTTTGTTTAAGGATTAGGAAAATTTCAGTCACTACCTAAGTATCAACAATCTATCCGCATCCAACCTCAACATAATAAATATTAAAATTGAAAACGCTAATACTGAAGACCCACCATAAGAAATAAAAGGAAGCGGAATTCCTATTACAGGAATTAATCCTATCGTCATCCCCACATTTATCATGATCTGTAAAAAGAAGAAACTTGCAACACAATAAGCATATACCCGGGAGAATGGTGAACGCTGTCGCTCTGCAATAAATATTATCCTCAAAATAAATACAAGATAAACAGTCAGGAAAATAAAGGTGCCTATGAAACCAAATTCTTCCCCAATGGTGCAAAATATAAAATCTGTGCTTTGTTCCGGCACTTGTTCCGATTGGGTGAGTGTTCCTTCCAGATATCCTTTTCCTGCAATTCCACCCGAACCAATGGTCATTTTACTTTGGGTAATATTGAAAGTGAGATCACTATCATCGTCAATTACCCCTACGGTTACTAATACGCGTTCGGCCTGATAATCTTTCAAAACTTTAGTCATGATATAATCGGAACCATAGGTTACAAAAGCTCCAATTAAAAGGTAAATAATTATAGCTGGCCAAACCGGATGATTTTTTTGTTTGCGAACTAACATGTAAGAAAAAAACAGAATTGCCAAACCGGTGATACTTCCTATTATTCTGAATTCAATATTTTGAAGGGCAATTACCAATACAACAACTGCAACAATAAATAAACTGATAAAAAGAATTCCTTTTGGTTTATCCCTCCTGATAAAACGCATTGAATTTGAAAGAACATAACCAATAATTATGAGTGATAAAACATAAATAATAATTACGTGATCATACAATAATGAAAAAACAAAGGCGAGCATAATTGCAACAACCAAAATAACCTCATTAATTTTAAACCCTTCTCTATAAACTACAATAACTAAACTTGCATAAACCAGAGCGGAGCCAAGATCGCTTTGCATAACAATAATTCCCATTGGAACTCCAAGAATTAAATAGGCAATAATTTTATTTTTAAAATTGCGTGGTTGTCCCACTATCATACTTAAAAATTTGGCAAGCATAAGTGCCGTAGCAGTTTTACCGAATTCAGCCGGTTGAAACTGAAAGGAACCCACCTGTAGCCAGCTTCTGGCACCATTTATATCCTCTGCCACGAAATACGTTAACACAAGAACAGCCAACATTATTCCATAAAAAATAAAAGCAAATTTTGTAAAAAAGGTACTGTCGAAGGTGAGTATGCTAAATCCAACAATTAAGGAAATAAACATCCAGATCATTTGTTTGCCGTGTGTTTGCGAGAAATTAAAAAAGCGACTTACATCAGGATCATAACTCACAGCAAATACCGTTAACAATCCAAAAACCAATAATGCAAAGTACAGCCCGAGAGCGAGCTTGTCAACATTTTGCATGATTGAATTCTTCTCTCTCATTTTTTATTTGGTAAAACTGCAGCCTGAATTAAATTTTTCGTTTTTGCAGAATCGGCAGGTGTTTCTGATTCGGGTTTTGGTTTTTGTATCAGGTCGGAATCGAACATGCGTTTTTCTAAAGCTTTTCTTTTTTCACTGATCTCTCCATTCAAATATTTTTCGATAACAAGACTTGCAATTGGTGCAGCATAACTTGCTCCCCAACCTGCATTTTCTACAATAATTGCCACTGTTATTTTTGCATTTTCCTGCGGCGCATAACAACTGAACCAACTGTGACTTTTTCCATGTGGATTTTCTGCAGTTCCTGTTTTTCCGCAAACCTGAATGGAATCAATATGTGCAATTTTTGCTGTTCCATAATTTACTGCTCCTGCCATCCCTCGTTGAATATATGGGAATATAGAATCGTGAATTCCGGTTTCATGTTTTACTTTAAATTCCCTCAAAATAGTATCTGCATCTTCAGCATATTTTAAAACATGCGGCGTATAAAAAAATCCGCTATTTGCAATTACAGCCATGGAATTTGAAGATTGCAAGGGAGTAACAATAAGTTGATCCTGACCAATTCCCAAGGTAACACAATTCGAAGCTTTCCAACTTCCTTTACCATATATTTTATCATAATCTTCCGGATCGGGAACATTGCCATTTCTTTCATTTGGAAGATCTATTCCTGTGCGGGTTCCAATTCCCCATAAAGCGAGATGTTCATTAAAATCGCGCAAACCATCCGTTGGCGTTGCGTGATTGTGCTCCATAAAATATTTGAATGTATAACAGAAGTATGAATTACAGGAATGGCCAATTCCTAGCTCCACATTTCCTGCATAGGGATGATTATGGCAGTCAACAGTATGCCCTCCCATTGCATAACCTCCGTGACAACCAAAACCATCGGTGGAAGCCAAACTTCCAATATCCATGGAAATTGCAGCCATAACAGGTTTAAAGGTGGAACCCGGAGGATAATATCCGCTTAAAGCCCTGTTGTTGAGCGGACGTTCCTCATCCATTACCAATTTTGCAAAGTTTTTAGTGCGTAAACTTCCCACCAAAAGGTTTGGATCGTAACTGGGGGAACTTACAATTGCCAGAATTTCACCTGTTGCAGGTTCGATGGCAACCAAAGCACCTCTTTTATTTTGCAGTAGTTGTTCTGCATAAGCCTGAAGTTCAATATCTATTGTGAGCGTAAGATTTTTTCCTGCGATTGGAGCAACATCTTCACTTCCATCATTTAATGGACCAACTTCCCGTCCAAAACGATCTATCACAATATTTTTATAACCCTTTTGTCCGCGCAAAAGATTTTCATAACTTTTTTCCACTCCGCTTTTTCCAATAACATCTGCGTTGCGATAATATCCTCCCGATTTTTTAATATCGTTGGAATCCACTTCCGCGACATAACCCAATAAATGGGCAGCTGCCGGATATGCATATCTTCTCACCGGACTGATTGCGGTATAAAATCCTTTGAATTCATATAAATATTCTTCTATCCTCCCAAATTCATCTGCAGATATCTGTGATAAAAAAACACTTTCCCGCATACGGGAGTAAGACCTGGCCTCCTTCATTTTTTTGATGAAAAATTCTTTATCTACTCCAACGATCTCACAGAAACGGGTGGTATCAATATTCTTCACCTGTGAGGGCACCACCATAAGTTTATAACTGGGTTCATTATATACGATGAGTTTGCCGTTGCGATCGAATATTTGTCCCCGATCAGGGTCTACCTGCTCTTTGCGGATACCTCTGTCATCGGCAATTTGTTTATAGGTATCGTCGATGATCTGCAAATAAAAAAGACGGATGAAAAAAATAATGAAAATGGCCACTATCAATCCCTGAACGATATAACTGCGGGGCTTTAAATTTTCAATGACTGCCATTTGAGATACCTGTAAAATTGAAGAATATTAGATACTGCAAATTTCGAAAATGTTTTTGCAATTCAGTACAGTTTGATACAATAAAGGCAATAATTATTTTCTGACTTTTCTTTTTGAAAATAAAAACGCAAAAATGATAATGAGCAGAGTTGAAATTGCTGTGCTTAAAATTATTTTTAACAGCAGATATCCAATATCATTCATCCAAAAAACCTGTAATAAAAAATAGATGCTGTGATGAATAAATATTATGGTAAGTGCAAAGAGCGAAAACCACACTACGCCTAACTCAGAAAGCGAAGGAGAGGTAACATTTTCATAACCGGTGATCGGTGTATAAAACTTAATAAGTTGAGGTCTTATGAAAGCAATAAATACACAAGCGGCGGCGTGCATGCCTCCGGTAACCATAAAAAGATCAATTGATAAACCTGCAAAAAAGGCAAGCGGCAACAATAGCCATTTTGGAGTTTCAAATGGCAATAAAATAATGAACATTGGATAAATATAGGGATGGATATAGGTGCTCACATTCAATTCATTGAGTACCAGTACCTGAAAGAGTATCAGGAATGCCAAACCGAGAAAACGCAATATCCAGTTAATTGTCTGCATTTATTACTTCATTTTCAATGGATTCTCTTTCTTCACGCATTATTTCATTTACTACATACACATATTTTAAAGCGTTAAAATTTGTGGAGAGTTTTACATCCAGTCGATAATAATTGGAACCTTGATCCTTGCCAAAATCCTCCAATATACCCACCATAATATTTGGTGGAAAGGAACCTAATTTAGCTGAAATAGAACCTGCAACTGTTACAATAGAATCTCCCTTTTGCAACTGTCCGGGTTCCGAAACCTCTACTATACTTATATGCGTAGGCGATTTTCCTTCCCACATCATACGCCCTGTGGCATTATTTTTTTTAACGGCAACTCTGCTCCTGAACTGACTGTGCAGAACACTCATAACCACACTATAATTAGGTGAAACCTTTACAACTCTTCCAACAATTCCACTGGAGGTTATTACTCCCATGGTCTCCTTTATTCCATGGTTTGAGCCTTTATTTAAGGTGATGAAGTTGTTTGGTTCTGTAATCGTGTTGCCGATCACTTCGGCTGGTATGTAGGAGTATAATTGTATTCCGAGGGAGTCTTTTACGGAGTATACAGAAGAAGTATCTGTTTTATTCGATTCGGCCAATTGAGCTCTTAACCTGCTGTTTTCAATCAATAAACTATCATTTACCTCCCTCAAAGCAAAATAATCCTGAAAATTACCGTAAGTATTCAGCACATTTCCGGTAACTCCATTAGCTGAGTTTATAAAAAATGTGCGATGGTAATTATTATAGGTGAAAACAAAATACAAGGAAATGAACTCCAGCAGTAAAAATAAAAATACTGTATAGTGCCGTATGATGAATAAAAAGAAGCTACGCATTATTCATCCATAAAATTAGTTCATGAGTAAAGCTGCGTATTGTTCGCGGTTCTTCAATGCAATTCCGGTTCCGCGCACAACTGCCTTTAAAGGATCGTCGGCCACATGCACTGCGAGTTTGGTTTTTATGCTTATACGTTTATCCAAACCTCTTAATAATGCTCCGCCACCGGTCAAATAAATTCCATTGCGCTGTATATCACTGGCCAATTCGGGAGGAGTTGTTTCCAGGGCTTTCAAAATAGCCTCTTCTATTTTTGAAATGGATTTATCTAACGAATGTGATATCTCCGAATAGGTTACTACCAATTGTTTCGGTATGCCTGTCATAAGGTCGCGACCACTCACCTGATAATCTTCCGGTGCTTCATCCAGTTCCGGAAGTGCGGAACCTACATTTATTTTGATCGCTTCCGCAGTGCGCTCCCCTATCAAAAGGTTGTGCTGGCGTCGCATATAGTCTACAATATCAGCCGTAAATTCATCTCCGGCAACTCTGATGGATTGGTCGCACACAATACCGGAAAGTGCCACAACTGCAATTTCCGTAGTTCCGCCTCCGATATCAATGATCATGTTGCCGATCGGCTCCTGAACATCTAATCCTATACCTAAAGCTGCAGCCATTGGTTCGTGTATGAGCCAGGCTTCGCGCGCACCGGCTTGTTCGGCACTGTCTTTTACCGCGCGTTTTTCCACTTCTGTAATTCCTGAAGGGATACAGATCACCATGATAAGTGATGGCTTGAACAATCTGTTTTTAGGAAAGATCATGCTGATCATGCCGCGAATCATCGCTTCAGCAGCTTGAAAGTCAGCAATAACGCCATCTCGCAGCGGACGGATCGTCTTTATATTATCGTGGGTCTTCTCATGCATTTGCATTGCGCGTTTGCCTACAGCGATCACTTTTTCTGTTTTGCGGTCGATAGCAACTATTGATGGTTCATCCACCATAACCTTGTCATGTGCTATGATGAGTGTGTTCGCTGTGCCGAGATCGATTGCAATTTCCTGCGTGAGAAAGTTGAATATACCCATGTTCGTTTCTTAAAATATCTATAAAGATGCAAAATTAAAGTTTGTTATTTACTTGAGAGGATATAAATAACGATTTATATAAATAAATGTAAAATAATTTTTAAGGATATGATACGGCAAAAATAGTAAGTTGCTATTATTGATTTATAAGATCAATATGACTTTGGATTTATTAGCAGTTTATTTACGATATTTAATATGTTATAAGGGATCAGTAAACAGCAGAATTAAATTCCATTTTTCAATTTGATTTATCTCTAAATAAATTCCATTTTAAAATTAAATGCTGTGTTAATTGCTCCTCAAAATCTCAATGTTTAAAATGTCTTAATCCATTCAAAACCATAGCTAATCCATTAGCATTACAATAGTCAATGGAGTCCTGATCGCGGATGCTTCCTCCTGGTTGGATAACGGCTGTAATGCCCGCTTCATGGGCAATCTGTACGCAATCCGGGAAAGGGAAGAAGGCCTCACTTGCCATAACAGCACCCTTTACATCGAAGCCAAAATTCTTAGCCTTTGCAATGGCCTGATTGAGCGAATCGACCCTGGAAGTTTGGCCGGTACCGCATCCTATTAATTGATTGTTCTTAACCAGGGCAATGCCATTCGATTTTAAATGTTTAACAGCCTTCTCCGCAAACAGAAGATCAATGATTTGTTGAGCATCCGGTTTTATTTCTGTTACATATTGAAGTTCTTCAGTTACTCGCTTATTTCTATCCTGAACCAAAATTCCATTCAGCATGCTTTTAAATTGTTGTGCCGGGAAAGAAAATATTTTTTGAAGAAGGAGTATACGGTTCTTTTTGGTTTGTAAAACAACTAAAGCTTCCGGTTCGAAGTCAGGTGCAATTAATACTTCAAAAAATAATTGATTGATCTTATAAGCAGTATTCAGGTCAACTTTCGAATTGCAAATCAAAACACCACCAAAAGCGGAAACCGGATCGGCCTCCAATGCCATATCCCAGGCTTGCTCCAAATTGGCGGCAGTAGCCAGTCCGCAGGCATTGGTATGTTTTATGATGGCAAAGGTGCTCAAACCGCGCTTTTTGGCCTCATCAAATTCCTCCATCAAATAGATACAACTTTCAATATCCACCAGATTGTTATACGAAATTTCTTTACCGTGTAACTTGTCGAATACTTCTGTCAATTTACCATAAAAGGCAGCTTGCTGATGTGGATTCTCGCCATAACGCATAGGAACCTTCGGCGAAAATCGTATTCCAAAATTTTCATCATTATTAAAATAGCTATAAATGGCATTGTCGTAATCGGATGTGATCTCAAATGCTTTTTTTGCAAAATATTTGCGCTGACCTAATTCCGTGACACCTTTTTGTTCCGTTAAAATTTCTAAACAATCATCATAATCATCTTTGGATGCTATGATCATAACATCTCTGAAATTTTTTGCCGCTGCACGGATCAGAGAAACTCCTCCGATATCTATTTTTTCAATTATCTCCCCTTCGTCATCGCTTTTCTTTAAAGTTTCTTCAAAAGGATAGAGATCAACAATTACCAGGTCAAGTGTAGGAATATCGTATTTGGCTAGTTGCTGAAGGTGTTCCTCCTCCTCGCGACGCGCCAGAATGCCCCCAAATACCTTTGGATGCAAGGTTTTAACCCTTCCGCCTAAAATACTGGGGTAATCGGTCAGGTCTTCCACCGCTTTTACCGGTATTCCCATTTCCTCAATAAAGGTTCTGGTGCCTCCGGTGGAGTAAATAGTTACACCAAGTTCATTGAGTTTTTTAACGAGAATGTCTAACTTGTCTTTGTAGTAAACAGAAATTAAAGCGGACTTGATCTGAACAGGAAGTTGCATATATAGGTTTTGAAAACGTAAAGGCAAAGTTACCGGCTTGCATTCAAATTATGCTCCTGTAAATCTGCAATACTAATTTAGGAGGGGAATTACTTTTTACTTAACAACAATTTTTCCACCACACGAGGCAAATAATAGTATTCCAATTTACGCACCTTTTGTTCAATGGATCGTATGGTATCGTCGGGAGATATCTCTACTGCATGCTGAAAAATTATTTTCCCGTTATCATATATTTCATCCACCTCATGTATGGTAATTCCCGTCTCTTTTTCTCCATTTTCTAAAACGGTTTTATGGATGTTTTTTCCATACATACCTTTACCACCGTATTTTGGCAAAAGTGCAGGATGTATATTGATGATCTTGTGTGGAAATGCCTGAATTAATTCTTTTGGGATAAGTGCCAAATAACCGGCAAGCAGTATCAGGTCAATTTGAAAATGATGTAGATCCTGAATTATATTTTCAACATGCTCCCAATCTTTTTTCTCATATATTTTAAAGGGGATATTATTTTTTAGCGCAATGGATATTACACCGGCTTCCCTTTTATTGGAAACAATTAATTGCACTTTAATATTTGGATCTTTTTCAAAATAGTGAATACAATTCTCTGCATTTGTACCCGCACCGGAAGCGAAAATGGCAATATTTTTAATTATAGTTTTTTGTTGTTCAGAGTCCGAATTCATCTATTAATATTTTTTGAAAAAGATCCTGTATATTTAATAACCCATCTAATTTATTTAACTCCAGTGTAGAGATCACAAAATTAGTATTACCTGCGAAATCAGATTTTTTTGCAATTACGGTGGAAATTCCGGTCCATGGTGTTAGCGATAACGTAATATTATCTTTTGCAGTAAGCTCTGCCTCATATAATGGAGATGCACCAATTTGTAAAATAATGGGTTTTACAATGCCTACAATTGCTGTTCCCTGGAGAGTGGGATATTCAACATCAAGAGGATTTAACTGAGCTCCAAGATCTAATATCAGCGTGGTGTCCACGGGATTTACCAGTTCTGCAATGGGAGTGAAATCAAGAAAATTACTAAGTGGATCAAAGGAAGAAGAAATATAAACACTCATTAACATTTTTCCTCCCGAATTAAAAAATGCTTCGGTTGTTTTTTGCGCTAAGGAAAAAGAATTATCTGCATTGTTGCTGAACCATATAATTACATCAAATAGGGCAAATACTTTACCTTGTGTAATATTATCTGCCGATTGTTGTGTGTAATTTCCTGCTACTTGTTCGAATATTTGTGTGGTATCGAAAACAGCTATTCCGCTTGCAATTAAATTATTGCCATAAAAGGTTTCATTTGTTGTAGTAGTATAACCATTTACCATTAATACATTACTATTCACTTTTTTAACAAAAACAGAATCGGAAATTGCAAAATCGCTTTTAGCTTCACTTTGATCAACTGCTCTTATATATAATTTATTCCAGTCATTTGCTTTTAATCCGTTAATGGAAATTGCGTTAGGTGTGGTAGCTGCGTTTTGATAAACATCACAAACAAGATCGTTTATCATCGGGTCCTGCGCTTCAAAAATTGCACTTGTTACCGTTTTATCTAATATATAGGGTTCATTTAAAGTGTCGTTGAAATACACTTCATATTGCAATAAATTATCGACTCCGTCAGGATCATTTCCCTCCCAATAAAATTTTAAAACAGGGAAAGTTTTTAACGGTGTATTTATGCCTTTGATGATAACAACCGTAGGGGGCGAATTTTTAACAGGAATTACAAGTGTTGCCGGGCTGGGATCTTTTTCACCGCTGTTGTCGATAGCGCGCACATGAAATACGTAATCGGCTGAATCGGCTCCTGCAGGGGGAGCCAGAATAAAGGTGCTGTCCTGCAATTCTGTATAGTTCCAGATGGTTGCCGGAGTAATTACAGCTTCAAAGGTAAACTCATAACCAGTTACAAAACCGTCGCTGTCATCTCCCCACCACCGAAGTTCTACCTCGCTTTCGAGCCTGTCGTCACCAAAACGAATGATGGTATCGGCAACTGTATGTGTTTCGGGGGCGAGGTTCGCAGAAATAATTCCCTCCAATTCCCTGTTACAGGAAGTTAAAACCATTGCGAAACACAAAAGCCCGAAAAAGGATATTTTACTACTGCGAAACATATTGCCGGCGAAGATAAGGCTTCTGGTTTAACACTTATATTTGCAGAATATAAATTAATATGTCAAAAAAGAGCTACTTCATACACGAAACGGCAGTTGTTGACAATGGTGCCAGAATAGGTAACGGAACCAAAGTCTGGCATTTTTCTCATTTGATGCCAAATTGTGTGATAGGTGAAAATTGCTCCCTCGGACAAAATGTTTATGTTGCTTCCCATGTTGCACTTGGAAATAATGTAAAGGTGCAGAACAATGTTTCAATTTACGAAGGAGTTGTTTGTGAGGATGATGTTTTTTTGGGCCCATCTATGGTATTTACCAATGTTGTAAATCCGCGAAGTGCTGTTGTGAGGAAAAATGAATTTAAAAAAACACTGGTAAAAAAGGGTGCTACCATTGGTGCAAATGCAACAATTTTATGTGGAATAGAAATAGGGGAGTTCGCATTTATTGGTGCGGGTGCAGTGGTAACTAAAAATATCAATGCCTATGCACTTGTAACAGGAAATCCGGCAAAACAAACCGGTTGGATGAGCGAGGCCGGACATAAACTTGAATTTAATTCGGCAGGAATTGCATTATGTGTTGATTCGGATCAACAATATAAATTGGAAAACGGAGTAGTGACAAAAATCTAATTTACAAGAATGGGTAAAGTAAAATTTGCAGTTGTTGGTTGCGGACATATAGGTAAACGGCATATTGAAATGATCAAACGCAATCCGGAAACTGAGCTTGTTGCAGTTTGTGATATTTTGCCCGTGGAACAATTAAATATTACACATTTAAATATCCCTTTTTTTCAATCTTTATCAGCCTTAATAGAAAGTAATTGCGCTTTTGATGTATTAAATATCTGCACTCCTAATGGTTTGCATGCTGAACAGGCTGTTACAGCGTTGCAACACAATAAACATGTTGTTATTGAAAAGCCAATGGCTTTAAATAAAAAAGATTGTTTACAGGTAATCGATATTGCATCTCAAAAACAAAAACAGATCTTTTGTGTGATGCAAAACAGATTTTCACCACCCTCTGTCTGGATAAAAAACATTATTGAGAATAAATTATTGGGAAAGATATTTCTGGTTCAGGTGAATTGTTTTTGGAATCGGGATGAACGTTATTATTATGAAAATACCTGGCATGGGAAAGCCGATCTGGATGGTGGAACATTATACACCCAATTTTCCCATTTTATAGATACAATGGTGTGGTTATTCGGGGATATTAAAAACATCCAGGCAAAATTTGCAGATTTTAATCATCAACAATTAACTGCATTCGAGGATTCAGGATTGATCCAGTTTGATTTTTGTAATGGGGGAATGGGCGCAATTAATTATTCATCGAGCGTGTATGTTAACAATTATGAAAGCAGCATAAGAATTATCGGCGAATTTGGAACTGTTGAAATTGGCGGACAATACATGAATGAAGTGAAGTATTGTAATATAAAAGATTATAACAAACCTGAATTGGAAAAAACGGGTGAGGCAAATAATTATGGTGCTTATACCGGATCTGCAGCGAACCATCACCACATCATTCAGAATATTGTTGATGTATTAAATCACAATGGAAAAATTGCAACAACAGCGGAAGAAGGAATGTTGGTGGTTGATATTATTGAAAGAATTTATCAGTTGCGCCCTGCGGAATTGTTGAATAAAAAATAATTTTTGTAAATGGCTAAATCTTCCCTTCCAATTACAGAGGTCAAATACGAACCGGAACCACGCTGGTATATTTTATACATCCGATCAAGATCAGAAAAAAAGGTAATGGAGCGAATGCAAAAACGCAATTTCACTGTTTTTTTGCCGCTCATTAAAACCATGCGCCAATGGAGCGATCGAAAAAAGCAGGTGCAGGTTCCATTATTTACAGGGTATCTTTTTATAAAGGTTGATCCAACCCAATTTGCTGCGGTAAGGATGATAGAAGGCGTAGTAAATTTCGTGCAGCAAGAAAAAAAACATGCAATAATCGGTGAAGAAAAAATTTTATCTATAAAACAATTTATCGAAACGGGATTGCCGATGGAAGTTTCATCAGAAAATTTCGCAGCAGGGGAGAGGGTGAAAATTAATTTCGGACCAATGAAGGATTGTGAAGGAGAATTAATAAATATCAAAAATGAAAAACAGTTTATTGTAAGATTAGAAATGATAAATCAGGTTTTGATCGTTAACGTGCCCTCTATCTATCTGGAGAAAATAAATTAACCTTTTATCTTTTTTACGTCGAGGGCATCAACATAATTGAATTCAAATGTTTTTCTGAAGAAAATAAATTTTTGCACGGTAATGCTTCCTGTAAGTCCGACAGGAATTTCTTTATCTGAAATGAAAGAGGTTAAACCAAAGGATAAAACCCCACCCAGCTGATTTAAGGAGGTATTGAATTCAATAGGTAAAACAAAATCCGATCTCTTTTTTATTCTTACCTTGTCATCAAACCCAAGCACTCCAATTTCCTTGTTATCTACCGATAATGCAATATTCATTTCGCGAATGGTTGCTCCTATTTTATTCGGATTATATAATGTGATATCTGCATTTATCTGGGGCTCCGACATGATGTTCGTCACCTTAAAATTATCGTAACCCTTAAGTTGAAGTGATTCGGAAACCGTGCAAGATGCAAACAAAACCAGCGTGATCAGGAGGAAAATAACTTGGCTTAATTTAAGCGATATCGTTTTGTTGCGTAACATTATTTTAATTTTTTCGTATAAGCAAAAGTGGTGCTTGTAAGCCTGACAAGCAAATCTCATTCCATATTTATAGTATCAGCTATTTGCGTTAATTGGCAAGGTGAATTTAAAATCACTCCCTCCCTTTTCATTTTGTTCCATCCATATTTTTCCGCCGGCCTGCTCCACAATTTTTTTACAGATTGCAAGACCAATTCCGGTTCCCGAATATTCGTTTCTGGAATGTAAGCGCTGAAAGATCATAAATATTTTTTCCCGGAATTCCTCTGCTATTCCTATTCCATTGTCAGAAATGGTGAATTGATAATTTTTGCCTGTAATAGTTGATGACAGATTTATAATAGGGAGACTTTCGACATTATATTTAATTGCATTGGAAAAGAGGTTTTGAAATAGTTGGATCATTTGGGTTTCATCGGCATTTATTACCGGCATCACCGGACAGTTTATGATCACATTCTTTTCATTTATCTGGGTGTATAAATTTGACCTGACGGTATTTAATACAATATTCAGATCTACTAATTCTTTTGGCCGTACAAAATTGATTTCTGAAAGTGTTAGCAGATCGCTGATCAAATTATGCATGGTTTGAGTTCCATGTGTAATGAAATCCATAAAATCAATTTCATCAGAACTCAATTTTTCTTTCAAACTCCTTTTTAATAAAGTTACATAAGAGGTAACCATTCGAAGTGGTTCTCTAAGGTCATGGCTGGCAACATGTGCAAATTGTCTTAATTCGTCATTCGAAATTTCCAATTGATGAGCATATTTTTCAATTTGTTCATTTTTTTGTCGCAGTAGTTGTGCTTCTCTTTCTTTTTTCTCTAACTCAAATTCATTTCTCGCTTTTGCTATTACAAAGGTTTTTTCATCATTGAAAACATCTTTCAACGTTTGAGCATATTTTTGTTTATAAATAAATGCATTTTTATAGTCATCCACTGCGGAGTATGCTTCTGAAAGTTGTTCGTATACATTCGACAGTGACCTGGTTACGCCGAGCTGTTCGAATAACGTTTCAGCAGTAACAAAATATTTTATAGCTTCTTCTGGTTTTCCAACAATTGCATAAGCTTCACCCATTTGGTTACTGGTATGTGCACGATTATATATGCTGTTTATTTGTTCATCGTATGCTTCTGCGCGATTAAAATATTTTAAGGCTGTTTCAAAATCGTTTAGTTTTGTATAAACCAATCCAAGATTTGCGCAATAGATAGAAAGAAAGGAAACAGAGTTTTCCTTTTCAGCAAGTTCAAGTGCTTTTAACAGGTAATTAAGAGCGTTTTTATATTCTCCTGCCCTGAAATAAAAAACAGCATAGGAATTATAACAGTTCGCCACACCTGAATAGTCTTCAATTTGTTCGTATAAACTGAGTGCTTTATTCAGGTATTCTTCCTGAGCGAATCCGGTATCGGTAAAATTAAAGAGTATAAATACATTGTAATAGGCATGTGCAATCCACTTCTTCTCGTAATAATTTTTATCAGATTTTAATTCCAACAATTTTATACATTCGAGATAGTGTTTTTGCGATAATACATTATCACCGGTAAAGTGATAATTTCTTCCCAGATTCAAATGATAATAGGGGGAATAATTTTTTTTGAACTCACCTTTCAGGTAGCCAAAAGCAGTATCACATAGTTTTATCGATTCGTAATAATTGTTATTTACTAAACATTCAAACAGCGCCTTTTCCATCAAGGCCAGACCCTGATAATTTTTACTGTTTATACTTTTTGCGAGTTCTAAGGCTTCTTCAGATAGATCGCCTATTTCTGAATTGCGTTTTGAAACCAGATCCCAGGAGGTATGGAGCAGCGTTTCTATCTTTTTCTCAATTTCCTTCTTATGTAGCGCTTTGGTTTCCGGCATCCTGTATTTTCAAAATTTTAATTGTCAAAGTTACCCAATTTTGCCTTTTTGTGACTTCATTTACTAACGACAATTTGTCAGCAACTATGGCGTGGCATATGGTTTGAAAGTTGCGTCCTGCTAAATTTCGCATTATGACAATAGAAAAAGGAAACATAGCCGTTCAAACGGAAAACATCTTCCCAATAATAAAAAAGTTCTTATACAGCGACCATGAGATCTTTTTGCGTGAGTTGATCTCCAATGCTGTGGATGCCACACAAAAACTGAAAAAACTATCTTCCCTTGGTGAAGTAAGCGGTGAGATCGGGAGTACGACCATAGAAATCAAAATTGACAAGGAAGCAAAAACAATTACTATTTCTGATAAAGGAATTGGAATGACAGCCGAGGAGGTGAAAAAATATATCAATCAGATCGCCTTTTCCAGCGCCAGCGAATTTCTGGAAAAATATAATGGGGTGGAGGAAGGTAAAAGTATAATCGGACATTTTGGTCTTGGATTTTACAGTGCCTTCATGGTTGCGGATAAAGTTCAATTGGTGACAAGATCTGCTAAAGCTGATAGTGAGTCAGTGCGCTGGGAATGTGACGGCAGTACCGAATTTACGCTGGAGGCATTTGAAAAGGAGGGTCGCGGAACAGATGTTATTCTATACATCAACGAAGAAAACGAATCTTTCCTGGAAGAAAGTAAGATTGCGGGACTTCTTAATAAATACTGCAAATTTTTACCGGTTCCAATTCAGTTTGGTGAGAAGGAAGAGACAATTACCAACGAAGCGGAAACAGATACCGAAGATGATGCAAAGACCTCCGAAACAATAAAAGTTCCGAATATCATCAATAACACAGAACCGGCTTGGACCAAAAAACCTGCTGATCTTACGGATGAAGATTACAAAAAATTCTATAGTGAATTGTATCCTTATTCAGAGGCTCCTTTGTTCTGGATCCATTTAAATGTGGATTATCCTTTTAATCTTACGGGAATTTTATATTTCCCAAGAATTAAAAAGAGTTACGAAATTCAAAAAAATAAAATTCAATTATACAGCAATCAGGTATTTGTAACAGATGAAGTAAAGGAAATTGTACCGGAATGGTTGACTTTATTACACGGTGTGATCGACTCTCCTGATATTCCTTTAAATGTTTCAAGAAGTTATTTGCAAAGTGATCAGAATGTTAAAAAGATAAATGCCTATATCACGAAAAAGGTTGCTGATAAACTGGAAGAATTATTTAAACAAGACAGAGCGCAGTTTGAAGAGAAATGGGAAAATATCAATGTGATCATTAAGTACGGAATGTTGAGCGATGATAAATTCAGCGGTCGTGCAGAAAAATTCTGTTTATTGCAAAATACAGAGAAAAAATATTTCACCTTCGATGAATACAGTGCTCATATTGAAGCGGGTCAGACAGATAAAAACGGACAGAAAATTGCTTTATATACAAATAACACTATTGATCATAATGTTTATGTAGACGCTGCTAAAAACAGAGGATATGATGTTTTGGAAGTGGATAATGTTATTGATAATCATTTTATTTCTCTGCTTGAACAAAAATTAGCCGGTGTTCAATTTAAAAGAGTGGATGCAGATACGATAGATAAATTGATAGATAAGGATGAAAAAGTTGAGTCAGTTTTATCTGAAGACGAACAGAATGGAATTAAGGAATTATTTGAAAAAGTAATTGATGCAAACGCAGGAACAGTTGTTATCAATCCGCAATCGCCTGATGATAGTCCTGTATCCATCACGAAACCAGAATTTATGCGCCGTATGAAAGAAATGAGCCATATGAACGGGATGGATTTTGCTGCCATGATGCCCGATCAATATAATCTTGTTGTGAATACAAATCATCCTTTAATAAATAAAATTCTGAAAATGGATGAGGATCAAAAACAGACATCTGTTAAACAACTACACGACCTGGCCTTGTTATCGCAGGGTATATTGAAAGGAAATGACTTAACAGAATTTGTAAAACGCAGTGTAGGTATGATGGTATAATTTGCAACTTTGAGTTAGTTGCGTATATTTGCATCAACATGATGAACAACAATAAACGTAAATCTTCTAAACGTTACCCACTTTTTGGTGAGTCGTGAAGATTTTGTTGTAAAATAAATCGAAAGGCTTACCCGAAAAGGTAGGCCTTTTTTAATAGGTATAACTTTGAAATGATGCAACTCAAAAACAACGATTATTATTCCGGTGATGTGCGCTTGCTCGACATTGCCGAAGAACACGGAACACCTGTTTACGTGTATGATGCACAAATTATGACAACCCAATTCAATCGTTTGAAAAAGGCTTTTGACAGGGTTGATGTTAAGATAAAATATGCCTGTAAGGCACTTACCAATATTTCCGTATTAAAACATTTTAAGTCCTTGGGATCTGATCTGGATGCTGTTTCTATTGAAGAGGTAAAACTTGGATTGCACGCAGGTTTTTCTTCTGAACAAATTTTATTTACTCCCAATTGTGTTTCCATAGAAGAGATTAAACAAGCGGTGGACCTGGGCGTTACAATTAATATAGATAATATTTCCGTTCTCGAACAATTCGGTCATTTTTATGGAAATACTGTTCCCTGTTGTATCAGAATAAATCCGCATATTGAAGCGGGAGGACATCAACATATTCAAACCGGACATATCGATAGTAAATTTGGTATATCTGTTTATCAGATGCGACATGTGCACCGTGTGGTAACTGCAAACAAAATGCATATCATCGGATTGCATATGCATACCGGATCTGATATTTTAGATAGCAATGTTTTTTTACAGGGAGCTGAATTATTATTTGATGCAGCTTATCAATTTCCTGATCTGCAATTTCTTGATTTTGGAAGCGGATTTAAAGTAGGTTATAAGGAGGAAGATGTTACCACTGATATTGAAGAATTAGGAAATACTTTATGCACCCGATTTAATGAATTTTGTGAAGAATATGGTCGCAAATTGGAACTTTGGTTTGAACCCGGAAAATTTTTAGTAAGCGAGGCCGGAATTTTATTGGTTAAAGTGAATGTAATCAAACCAACCATGGCAACAGTTTTTGCAGGCGTTGACAGCGGTCAAAATCATTTGATTCGTCCCATGTTTTATGATGCTTATCACGGCATCATCAATATTTCAAACCCCACCGGAACACAAAGAATTTATACTGTAGTTGGATATATTTGTGAAACAGATACTCTAGCGCGCGACAGAAAAATAACTGAAATTCACGAAGGTGATATTCTCGCAATAAAAAATGCCGGCGCTTACGGATTTACCATGAGCAATAATTACAACAGCAGAATGCGTCCGCCGGAGGTGTTTATTGTAAATGGTAAAGCGCATCTTATAAGAAAAAGGGAGACTTTGGATGATTTGTTGAGGAATCAAGTGGAGATTGAGATTGGGGTTGCAGCAGATTTTAATTAGTAGTTCTAAATTAACTTGATAATTATTCTCCGCCCTTCCACAGAGTTCCTTCGGTAACTCTGTGGAGAAACTCTCAACCTGGTACTTCGCCACAGAGTTACCGAAGGAACTCTGTGGAAGGCTGACACCTCACAACAACTTCAACCCCACAATTTTCAACTGATCATTATCCACCTCTCCCGGCGCATCCATCATAAGATCTCTTCCTGCATTATTTTTGGGGAAAGGAATTACATCGCGAATAGTTTCGCCGCCGCACATCAGCATTACCCAACGATCGAAACCGAAGGCACAACCTCCGTGTGGTGGAGCGCCGTATTGAAATGCATTAACCATGAAACCGAAACGTTTCTCTTTTTCTTCTTCTGAAAATCCGAGTATGGTAAATATTTTTTCCTGTAAAACTTTATCGTGCACGCGAATACTTCCGCTTAATATTTCGTTGCCATTCATTACAAGATCATAACTCTGCGCGCGAACACGCAAAGGATCGCTGTCCATATACTGAAAATCATCCAGGTGTGGTGAGCAGAATGGATGATGTGCAAATATGGGTTCTCCTGTATTTTCATCGGGTTCAAATAAAGGCATATCAACAACCCAGAATACACTCCATGCATTTTCATCAATCCATTTTTCACGTTTGGCCATTTCCAAACGCAACTCTCCTAATACCTTTCTTGTTTTATTTATTTTATCTCCGACAATTAAAATAAGATCTCCTTTTTCTGCATTGATTTCTTTTCCTATTGATATTAATTGTTCCTGCGAATAAAATTTATCTACCGACGATTTAATACTTCCATCTAAATTAAAACGGATATATATTAATCCACCTGCACCGCGCTGTGGCGCTTTTACAAATTCCGTTAATTCGTCAATTTGTTTGCGGGTGTATTCACTGCATCCTTTTGCATTTATACCTGCAACCAATCCTCCTGAATTAATTACAGAATTAAATACAGAAAATTCTGTTCCACCAACTGCATTATTGAGTTCGTGAATTTTGCAATCAAAACGCAGATCCGGTTTATCGGAACCGTAATATTTTATTGCATCTAAATAAGGCAATCTTTGAAAATCAGGTAATTCAATATTCTTCGTTTTTTTGAATACATGTTTCACCATACCTTCAAACATAAACCAAACGTCTTCCTGATTCACGAAACTCATTTCGCAGTCAATTTGCGTAAATTCCGGTTGACGGTCGCCGCGCAAGTCTTCATCGCGAAAACATTTGGCAATTTGATAATATCGGTCCATCCCCGCAACCATCAATAATTGTTTTAATATTTGCGGAGATTGCGGCAATGCATAAAATAAACCTGCCTGCATTCTGCTCGGCACTAAAAAATCTCTTGCACCTTCAGGAGTTGATTTAATTAAGTTGGGAGTTTCAATTTCTACAAATCCTTCCGCATCTAAATATTCGCGAACAGCTCGAAGCATACTTGCCCGAAGCATTAATCTTTTTTGCATTTGCGGGCGACGAAGATCGAGATAACGATATTTCATACGCAATTCCTCTCCACCATCAGTATCATCATCCATGGTAAAAGGAGGTAATTCGGAAGCATTTAAAATTGTTAATGCTTCCACAATTATTTCAATTTCACCGGTTGGGATTTTCGTATTCTTATTGGAGCGTTCGGCAACCTTTCCACTTACTTGTATCACCCATTCTCTGCCGAGGGTTCTTGCGGTATCACATAAAACCTCATCAGTTTTCACCATAAAAACCAATTGTGTCAATCCATGACGATCCCGTAGATCGATAAACACCATTTCACCCAGATCTCGTTTAATATTTACCCATCCGGAAAGAGTTACCGTTTTTCCGATATCTGATATCCGCAATTCACCACAAGTGTTTGACCTATAATAAGTTGAACTATGCATTTGTATTCAATTTCGACACAAAAATAAAACATTAGAGGAACCAAACTCCTAATGCACTTGACTTTCGTCTTGTTTTTTTTAATTTTGTGGAAGGAAATTGAATCCATGAAACTACTTTTTTCTATACTTTTGATTATTCCGGTAATTTTAACAGCGCAATCAACTATCACATTGCAGCCACATTTTGAGGACGGAAATAATACGTATCTCAGAACCGGATGGCCTGATCTTCCTGCTGTTGGTGTTACAGATCTTACAAATTATACCTGGACTTGCAGTGGCGATCTTTGCCTGGCACGGGGTCTATTTACGTTTAATTTGGAGGAAATTACTTTGGGCTCCACTGTAAATTCCGCACTGTTATATTTATATGCCGACCTTACCACAACAAATTGTTATGGAGGTGATGAGCCACACGCCGGTACAAATGCGTCTCATATTTATCGGGTATTGGAAAATTGGGATTATAACACCGTTACCTGGAATACACAGCCTGGCTTTTCACTATTGCACGCGGTGCCTATCGAAGAAAGTACTGACCCTCAACAGGATTATATATTAGATGTGACCACACTAGTACAAGATTGGGTAGATAATCCCCTTAGCTCCTTTGGATTTTTAATAAAACTGGATAACGAAATAGATTATTATAGCAGTTTAATTTTTTGTTCTTCCTTTAATACTGACACCACAAAACATCCAAAATTAATTGTTGAGTATACCAAACAATTGGATATTTCAAATACAACATCACCTGAAATTGCTATTTATCCAAACCCGGCAAAAGAAACGATTATTATTCAGCTGAATTATAATGCCAATACATTTTCAATTTTTAATTTATGCGATCATTCAGGTAGAATTATCAGGTCTTTCAAATTCCAGGAAGGATCTGATAAATTTGAAATTTCAATAACCGATATTCCTTCAGGATTATACTTTATTAGCGATAATAATGGTAATTACAAAACAATAGAAATTGTTAATTAAATAAATTATTAAAATCTTAAAAATTTAAAAAATGAAACACTTAATCCTAACTTTTTTGCTTGCGCCCTTTGCAACATTTGCACAAACAACCATCATTTTACAACCGCATTATGCCGATGGCAGCAATGCTTATATCAGAAGTAATCTTCCTGAAATACCTGTTGTTGGATCATCAGACCTGACTGCTTATGCATGGACCTGTGATGGCGACCTTTGTAACGGAAGGGGATTTTTTAAGATCGGATTAGAGGCAATTCCTGCAGGGGCCTTAATAAATTCTGCCAGTTTATACCTTTTTGCAAACACCACAACCGGTATTGGTTTTGGTGGATCTGAACCACAAACAGGTAATAATGACGCAAATGTTTTTCGTGTTATCGAGGATTGGGATGATGCTACATTAACCTGGTCAGATCAGCCTGAAGTTACTACGGAAAATGCCTTGGTAATTGACGAAAGCACTGATCCTATTCAGGATTACGTATTGGATGCAACTGCAATGATACAAGACATGATAGATGACCCCACCGGTTCTTTCGGATTTACAATTCGATTACAGGATGAAGCAGATTTTTACAGTAGTTTAATATTTGCATCTTCTTACCATTTTAACGAAGATATGCATCCGAAATTGGAAGTAAATTATACTATACAGGATGCAATTGAACCTGTAGATGTTCCTTCATTTAATATTTATCCAAACCCGACAAATAATAATTGCATAATTGTATTTGATGAAGTTACATCTAATATTTCTGATGTGAGGATTTGTGATATTGTTGGAAATGAAATACTGAAATTTGAAGTGCCGGCCGGGTTAACACAGTATGATTGCAACTTTGAAAATGTATCGCCAGGGTTATATTTTGTGTATTCAGGCAATTTGATTGCAAATAAATTGCAGGTAGTGAGATAATGTATAGTTACCACCCAGTTGCAACATCATCTCCTCTTGGGTCTGCGCCGCCTTCCATCATGTTATTTTCATGGATAAGAATGGCATCCACTCTCCCCATTGGAGCGCGAAATACAATGGTATATCCTTGCGCAGTTAATGCATCTGCTATAGCTTTATTAAAATCTTTTTCCATTTTAATTTCATCAGGCACCCATTGGTGATGGAACCGCGGAGCATTGATGCTCTCCTGCATGGTCATATCAAATTCGACAACATTGATGATGTTTTGAAAAACACTGGTAATTATAGTAGAACCTCCCGGAGTTCCTACAACCATAAAAAGTTTATTGTCCTTTAAAAGAATGGTTGGAGTCATATTGCTCAACATTCTTTTATTGGGTGCAATTGCATTTGCTTCACCCCCAATTAAACCATATAAATTTGGTTCACCCGGTTTGGCACTGAAATCATCCATTTCATTATTTAAAATAAATCCGCATCCCGCAACTACAATTCTTGAACCATAACTATCATTTAATGTAGTGGTAATGGCAACTGCATTTCCAAATTGATCAATAATGCTGAAATGTGTGGTTTCTTCACTTTCATAATCGGGAAAATTGCCGGATGCTATTTCTTCTGAAGGAGTGATTTTAATTGTATCAACATTAAACATTCTTTGGGAGGCATATTTTTTTGAAGTTAATTGTTGCACTGGAACACGCGTAAAATCAGGGTCTCCCAACCATGTTGCCCTATCTGCATAAACCCGTTTTTCTGCTTCGGTCATTATATGAATTGCATTTAATGAATGAAATCCCCAACTTTTTAAAGGATAATTTTCCATCATATTCAATAATTGAATTAATGCAATTCCTCCCGCAGAAGGTGGAGGCATGCTGATCACTTTATAATTTTTATAAGTACCTGAAACCGGATTTCTCCATACACTATGATAATTTTTCAAATCATCTTTAGTAATTATACCATTTTGTGTTTTCATTTCCTTTTCGATCTTTTCGGCAACTTCCCCACCATAAAATCCATCTCTTCCCTGATCGCGAATGGCGATCAATGTATTAGCAAGATCTATTTGAATTAAAGTATCAGCTTCTGTCCATTTTGTTTTAATAAAATAATTTTTTCCCTTATTTAATTGTTTTAATTCATTTTGTAATCCATTAAGATCTTCTGCCTGATCATTTGTTATTGGAAATCCTTTTTGAGCAAGTTCAATTGCGGGCTGCACAAGTTTTTCCCACGACAACGAACCATATTTCTGATGTGCAGTCCACATTCCGTCGACGCTGCCAGGCACACCGGAAGCAAGATGGGATGTTTCAATTATTTTCCGGTCCACTTCACCGCTTTTTGTATCAATAAACATATCTTTTGTTGACGCGGAAGGTGCTTTTTCTCTGAAATCGAGCGCGTTTACCTCTCCACTGTTCATGCGCAGCAACATAAATCCACCTCCGCCCAAATTTCCGGCATTTGGATAAACTACAGCAAGCGCAAATTGAACGGCAATAGCTGCATCAATGGCATTTCCGCCCTCTTTTAAAATATGTATTCCAACCTCTGCTGCTTCAGGATGAGCGCAAACAACCATTGCCGTATCAGCTAAAACGCCATGTGTTCGGCCCTGTAAAAATTTGGCGGGTTGATTTTGTTGTTGAGGGGCAGTTTGATTCGATGAAGACGAACAACTTAAAAGGAATACAACTGCAATAATAAATAAACGCATGGGGTGAAGATAAGGCATATTTGAAATGGTTAAAAACTTCATGCCGAAAAAACGCGTTCAGATGCTTATTTTTGAGGATAAAATTTATCGGAATCATTGTCCTGATATGCCGGAAGCCGTAAACTATATTATTTATTCCATTCCAGTTTTTTTTCTGCTCATAGGAATAGAATTGTTATTTGATAAACTTAATAAAACCGGTTATTACAGATTGAATGATGCATTAACAAATATTAATGCGGGAATTACCGAACAGGTTACCGGCGCTTTTTTGAAAGCCTTTGTTGTTGGAATTTATGCGTGGTTGTTTGATCATTATCGATTATTAACCGTTCCAAATACTGTTCTAACCTGGGTGTTTTTATTTATAGCAGTTGATTTTTTTTATTATTGGTTTCACCGGCTGGCACATGAGGTAAATGTTTTGTGGGGAGGACATGTGGTGCACCATCAAAGTGAAGAATACAACTTAAGTGTTGCTTTACGCCAGGGAGCATTTCAAAAATTCGGATCCTTTTTATTTTATTTACCGCTCGCGTTGTTGGGATTTAATCCTGTATTGTTTATCGTAGTTAGTCAGTTTCAAACTCTGTATCAATTTTGGATACACACTAAAACCATCAAATTATTGCCGCCACCTATAGAATTTATTTTTAATACTCCTTCACATCATCGTGTTCATCACGGCAGAAATCCGAAATATATTGATAAAAATCATGGTGGAACATTAATTATATGGGACAGATTATTCGGTACCTTTCAAAAAGAAGAGGAGGAAGTTATTTATGGCATTACAAAACCATTAAATACCTGGAACCCGCTTCGTGCACAATTGGATTTCTGGAAAGATCTTGCGCTGGACTTGAGTCATACACATAAATTCAGCGATAAATTAAAATTGTTATTTCTTCCACCGGGCTGGCTTCCTGCAGAACTCGGTGGCCCGAAATTCGCTCCGGAGATCACCCGTGAAACAGCAGTTAAATTCGATACAAAAATTCCTGTCGGTTTGAATTATTATGTTTTTGTTCAGTTTGTTTTAATACTGAGCTTTACTTCTTATTTTTTATTTTCCTTCGACAATTTTGATCTCCTGACCAATATCTTATTTATGTTATTGATACTTCTTTCGGTAACTGCTGCAGGATTAATTCTTGAGGCAAACAGGAATGCCTATTTTGTGGAGATCTTCCGTTTGGTCGTGACCATCTTTTTCTATAATTATTTGCTGCAAAACAAAATTATTAATAACTATTCAGGATATGATCTATTTGTACTCGTTGGCATTAATCTGATTTCACTGGTTTTTTTTACACCATTTAAAAATGTTTTTACAAAAAGGGCGCATGAAAATAAATAACCAGTTGTTTCTGAATCTGTATATGGTTGTTGCCATTGTACATATTTACACGTTGATCTCTGATAACGAACAATATATTTTGATCTCGAAATATTTGTTGATGCCGATGCTGATTCTGCATGTTATCGTAAATTGCAAAAAGGTGTTGAAAAATGTAATTCCATTTATCACGGCTTTGTTTTTTTGTTGGGTGGGGGATATTTTGTTGATCTATGCAGATGTATATGAACAATTTTTTATGTTTGGCCTAGCTGCATTTTTGATCGGGCATCTATTTTATATCTGGAGTTTCAGGAAATATGCCCATAAAACAATTTCACTGTTTAAGAGAAAACCATGGATAATTTTACTTCCTGTTTTATATTCCATTGTGCTGATAAGCATCGTTTTCTCTAATTTGGAAGATATGATGATACCGGTAATAATTTATGCCATTGCGATAACTGTTATGTGTATAGCTGCTATAAACAGATCGGGCCGAACTAATTTTTATAGCTTTTTATTTGTGTTTATCGGGGCTTTGTTTTTTATTGCCTCTGATTCAATGATAGCAATCAACCGATTTTATACTGAAATATCCTCAGCCTCCTTGTTGATCATGAGCACTTATATTATCGCACAATATCTCATCACATCGGGATTATTATTGCACATAAAGGATCCTGAAAATGAATAAATTTACTTTGTGAGATCTGCTCTAACAATATTATATATCATTTTTATTTGCACATTGATAGGATGTAGCGCCAAAAGTGATTTTGGGGATACCAATGATATCGACATCATAGGGCATGGAGGTTCAGGATTTGAAACTTTTTTCAACCAGCTTCCTGCTAATACCCTTGCCAGTTTTGAAAAAGCAATTTTGGAGGATGAAGCGGAAGGGATTGAAATGGACCTTCAATTATCAAAAGACGATGTAATAGTTGTTTTTCACGATAAAATATTGGAACACAAAACGGATTTAACAGGACCTGTTCGCGGGAAACTTTTTGAAGAATTGAATACCTGTGATTTTCATGGCGATTTTGCTATGTTCTCTAAGGGTAAACACGTGATTTCTTCGCTGGAACAAGTACTTACATATTTTAAAGACCAATTGCAATCCAAATATTTCTATTTTAACATTAAACAAGGAGTGGATCCTGACGTGGAAAAGTATACGCAGGTAATGAGTGAACAATTGGTGAAAATTATTCAGTCATTTCGAATTCAGAAAAATGCAATTATTGAGACCTCCGATATCAGACTTTTAAAACAAATTCAATTATTGGACAGTTCGATAATAGTGATGCAGGATATAGGAGCTTTTGAAAATGATTATAAATATGTTTTGGAAAATAACTTCATGGGTTTGGTGGTACAAAATAAAAACATCTCTGCTGAGCAGGTAATGATGGCTCAAAAGTCAGGAAAAAAGGTTGTTATTTACGGAGAAAAAACGCGTGTCGGAATAAAAGAAGTATTATCTAAAAAACCGGATGCTTTTCAAACAGATAAGATCGATCTCACAAAAAAGCTGGCTGATTAAGTTAATCCGTGTTTTCTGTTTCTGATCACATTTTCTAAGTTCCAATCTATTTTATGATCAAAATCAGCCTTGCGAACTAAACAATCAGATTTCAGGCAGATCTTACACATATCAGGTGGAACGCAGGCGTCAATATGAACAAACCACTCATCGGATGTTTCATGATTTTTGTGAATAATAGATTCTACTTTTTCTAATTCGTCGTGTGCTTCTTTTACAGTAAAATAATAAGGAACCGTTAAATGGCTGTCGAAATGTAAATTGGCTCCGTATTTTATAACCCGCATATTATGTATATCAATCCAGTTGGGTTCGCGGTTCTTGTTTAGTGTTGTAATTATAGAATCCAAAAGTTCAGAATCTGCTTCATCCATTATACCTGCAACCGATTTTCTTACTATTTTATATCCCTCGTAACAAATGTAACTGCCAAATAAAATTGCAACCGCACTGTCGATCCATTCATATTGGAAAATGTACAGAAGTGATAATCCAACTAGTAATCCGGCAGTACTCCATCCATCACTTTGCAAATGTTTTCCGCCGGCTATTAAAGTAAGTGATTGCGCTTTTATACCTCTTTTTTCCATAATTAGCCCAAGTAAAAAATTCACCGTGCCTGCAAAAGAGATCAAAATAATACCGTATCCGATATTTTGAATGCTTTGGGGATAAAATAAATTGAAAACGGATTTTCCAACAATAATAATTCCCGCAACTAATATCATACTTCCTTCAATACTGGCTGAAATAAATTCTATTTTGCCATGTCCATATGGATGATCCTTGTCGCGTGGTTTTGATGCGAGAATTAAACTGTATAATCCGAATGCACCTGCTACTACATTTACAATCGATTCAATAGCATCGGTTAAAACAGCATTGGAATGCGTAATGATATAAGCAGTAAATTTTATAAGCAAAAGCACTATTGCAACACCGAGCACAATTTTTTGCAGATTTACATTTTCTACTTTTCTCATCAGATCGCTTTATCTTTTTATCAATGTGCTTCGAGCCAGTTATCTCCAATTCCTACTTCTGCTTCTATCGGTACATTAATGGTTATTGCATTCACCATATTGTCAACCACTAATTTTTTTAATTCCTCTACCTCTTTTTCATGCACATCAAAAACCAATTCATCATGTACCTGTAAAAGCATAGTGGATCTTAATTTTGCCTTTTTAATTGCGTGATGGATCTTTATCATGGCAACCTTGATCATGTCAGCTGCTGAACCCTGAATAGGAGAGTTCACAGCGATGCGTTCTGCTTGGGAACGGACAGTATTATTTTGGGAGTTAATATCTTTGATATACCGTTTTCTTCCTAACATAGTTTTAGTATAACCATGTGTTCGTGCAAATTCAATATTGCTTTCCATCAGTGATTTTACCCCTGGAAATTGTTTGTTATAATTATCAATGATCTCCTTAGCTTCAGTTCGCGAAATATTTAAATTTTGAGAAAGACCGAATGCAGTTTGCCCATAAGCAATTCCAAAATTCACAGCCTTGGCTCTTCCGCGCATTTCTCTGGTTACTTCATTTAACTGCACATTAAATACTCTTGCCGCAGTTGCGCTGTGAATATCCATTCCTTTTTTAAATGCATCTATCATGCCTTCATCATTGCTCAATGCCGCAATAATGCGTAACTCTATCTGCGAATAATCGGCACTTAATATCTTATATTCTTTGCTTCGTGGAATAAATGCTTTTCTTACCTGTTGTCCGCGTTCAGTCCGTATCGGTATATTTTGTAAATTCGGATTGTTGGAACTTAATCTTCCGCTGGAAGCTACAGCCTGAGCAAAAGTGGTATGTAATCTGTTTGTTTTAGGATTGATGAGCAGAGGAAGTGAATCAACATAAGTCGATTTTAATTTCTGCAATTCCCGATAATTCAATAACAAACTTGCTATAGGATAATTGTGTTCCAATTTTGCCAATATATCTTCTCCTGTGGAAAGTTGCCCGGTTTTGGTTTTTTGTCCCTCATATGGAATTTTAAGTTTAATAAATAAAACTTCTCCCAATTGTTTTGGCGAATCGATATTAAATCGAACTCCAGCGATCTCATAGATCTTGTTTGCAGCTTCGGCAATATCTTTTTCCAATAATTTTGAATAATCCTGCAAAAAAGGAACATCCAGATTAATACCCTCAAATTCCATATCGGCTAAAACTTCAATTAATGGAATTTCCACTTCTTTGTAAAGTGTATCTAATTCCTCCTTAATAAGCATTGGCTTAAATAGATGATGTAACTGTAAAGTAATGTCTGCATCCTCTGCTGAATATTCTTTCACTTTTTCCACATCGGCATCGCGCATACTCAACTGGTTCTTACCCTTTTTTCCGATCAGTGTTTCTATACTCACCGGCGAATAACCCAGATAATTTTCCGCGAGATAATCCATGCCGTGACGCAACTCAGGTTCCAATAAATAATGTGCGATCATACTGTCCTCAAACGGACCTGCAACATTTACATTATACCATTTTAATGCTAAATAGTCATATTTTAAATTTTGTGCTACTTTGGTTTTTGTAGTATCCTCTAAAATGGTTTTAAATTCATCCACTATTTTTTGCGCCTCTTTTTGATCTGCGGGAATCGGAACATAATATCCCTCGTGTTGTTTCCAACTAAATGCAAGTCCCACTAATTCCGCAACATTTGCATCAATGCCGGTTGTTTCGGTATCAAAACAAAATATTGTCTGTTTGTTTAATTGCGATATCAGGTCTTTGCGTTGTTCAGGCGTAGAGATCAAAACATAATTATGTTCAACATTCGTAATATTTTTTCCGGCAACAACTTCTTCTCGTTCGTTTTGGATTTCACTTTTATTACCTGTTGATTTTACCGGCTGACCAAAAAGGTCTAATTGTTCCGGTTTTTGTTCTGCATTAACACTATATCCTTCCCCTAAAATATCTTTTCCTAATTTACGGAATTCTAATTCCTGAAAAATTGCAGCTAATTTTTCTCTGTCGGGATCTTCAATTATCAATTTATCTTCTTCAAATTCTACGGGTACATCCAACATAATAGTTGCAAGATGTTTGCTCATGATTGCCTGTTCTTTAAAATTCACTACATTTTCCTGAAGTTTCCCTTTTAATTTATCTGTGTTTTCGTATAGCCCTTCCACAGAGCCGAATTCTGCTATTAATTTTTTGGCGGTTTTTTCACCAACACCAGGAACCCCGGGAATATTGTCTACACTATCTCCCATTAATCCCAAAATATCTATTACCTGCAGAGGGTTTTCAATTTCCCATTTTTTTAAAATGTCTTCCAGTGTTACGGTATCAAATCCATTTCCGGTGAAACTTGGTCTGTACATATAAATTCCATCTTCCACCAATTGTCCATAATCTTTATCCATGGTAACCATATACACATCATATCCTGCTGATTTTGCTTTTTTCGCAAGCGTTCCGATGATATCATCTGCTTCATAACCCGGTTTTTCGATCAAAGGAATATTAAATGCTTTTACAATTGCTTTGATATATGGGATTGCAAATTTGATATCCTCCGGCGTTTCGGCGCGGTTGGCTTTGTAATCCGCAAATACTTCTTCCCTTTGTGTTATCTCTATAGAATCAAAACATACGGCAATATGCGTGGAGTTTGTTTTTTTCATCAACAAATTGAGTGTATTAACAAATCCAAGTATGGCAGAAGTGTTCTGTCCCTTCGAATTTATTATCGGATTTTTCGCAAACGCAAAGTATGACCGGAATATTAGTGCGAAGGCATCGAGGAGGTAGAGTTTTTTTTCGTCGTTGTTGTTGGGCATTGGTTTTTTTTACAAATTTAGTTAATAAGTATCTTTATAATTATCGATTTGAAGATTATTTAAGTCACAGTCGCAGTCTCAGTCACAGTATGTAAAGTGAAACTATTCGATATTCCGTTAAATTGGATTATTAATAAAACTTTTTAATATTCTTTCGCTTCAAATAATTTTATTTCTTTAACATAAATATTTCAGGATTGTTAATCATGTAATTTAGTAACTTTCCTATTTCAATTGACTTTTCAATCAAATCGTTAAACGTAATTCCATCAATGTATTTGCACGCATAGGCAAATTTTATCCAAACCTGAGTTTCTGAATTTTCAGCATCGCTGTCAGTTAATTTCGATATAAAATGAGGTTTATATCTTCTTTTCCTATATGCTTCAGCAATATTTGCGCACACACTTCTAGAACTTCTTCTAATTTGATCTGTAAGTGAATATTTTTCTTCTTTTGGAAAATTTTTAGATAGTTCAAAAATCTGCATTGATAATTCAAAGCCCTTTTTAAAGGCATACAATTCATAAAAATCTGACATTAAATTTATTATTTAAGGGTTAAACAATAAATTCAAAGATAAATAATTTGAATAATTTTTAATTAACAAAAAAAACCGACATTAATTAAATTATCCCGAATCATTAATCCGTACTAACTGCGACTGTGACTGCGACTGCGACTGCGACTGTGACTGCAACTGTGACTGTGACTGCGACTGTGACTGCGACTGTGACTGCGACTACTCCTTCCCCAACTCCTCCCAAAACTCCGCCCCTCTCCTAGTATGAGGTATAACAATTGTCCCTCCCACAATATTAGCTACAGCAAAAATTTCATAAACTTCCTCTGTGCTTATACCTAACTCATGACACTTGCCCAAATGATATTTTATACAATCATCACATCTCAGTACCATCGAAGCCACCAATCCCAGCATTTCCTTCGTTTTCACCGAAAGGGCTCCTTCGGCGTAAGTATTGGTATCGAGGTTGAAAAGTCGGTTGATCACTTTGTTTTGTTTGCCGAGGATCACATCGTTCATTTTAGAACGGTAGGTGTTGAATTCGTTTACTAGTTCGCTCATATTGCTATTTTGGTCAAATTTCGGGTTTGAGAGAGGAAGAACAAAATGCATTTAAAATATTTGAGGTAAAACTGCGTCATATTCAATGTTTTAACAATTCATTCTATCTTTACAGATACAAAAAACTAAAATATGGCAACTACTACACCAGCATCAACCACAACAAAGGCTAATCCGCGCATGGGGCGTTGGATAGGCATTGGAGTTCTTGTAATAATTGTATTATATGTTGTTGGCGCATACAACAAAATGGTTAGCGCCGATGAGGTGGTTAATCAGAAATGGGGCGATGTGGAATCAACCTACAAACGCCGTCTCGACCTTATCGATAATTTGGTAAATACCGTAAAGGGAGCAGCCGATTTCGAAAAAAGTACGCTTACTGAAATCGTGGAAGCACGGGCAAAGGCAACAAGTATTAATATAGATCCATCCACCGCAACACCGGAACAAATGGCCGCTTTTAATCAGGCGCAGGGTGCGGTGAGTTCATCTTTGAGCCGTTTATTGTTAGTTGTGGAAAATTATCCTACACTTACTGCAACACAAAATTTTAAGGAATTACAATCACAGTTGGAAGGCACTGAAAACCGTATCAATGTTGCACGCATAGATTATAATGCTGCAGTTAAGGATTATAATACCAGAATCAGAAGATTTCCAGGCAACCTGATCGCAGGAATATTTGGTTTAGAAAAGCGGGCAACTTTCGATGCACCGGAAGAAGCAGAAACAGCTCCAAAAGTTGATTTCAGCGATAATAAATAAATAATGCCCAACGCAAAGTTATTTTTCTCGGAAGAAGAGAAATCGAAGATCATTCAGGCAATTGCACTTGCCGAGAAGGAAACTTCGGGTGAAATTCGTGTGCATTTAGAAGAAAAATGTGGTGATGATGTAATTAAACGCGCTACACAGGTTTTTGCTAAATTGAATATGCACAAAACAGATTTAAAAAATGGTGTTTTGATCTACCTTGCCGTAAAAGATAAAAAATTTGCTATTATAGGCGATGAAGGAATAAATAATAGTGTCCCGGAAAATTTCTGGGACACTATTAAAAATAATATGGCGGTTTCTTTTTCGCATGGTAATTTTATAGATGGAATTATTGGTGCAATAAACGAAAGTGGCGAACAACTTAAACAATTCTTTCCTTTTCATCAAGCCGATGTAAATGAAGTAAGCGATGAAATATCTTTTCACGATGATTAAACGCAGATCTGCCGGAATTTTTATTATCGGAATTTTATCGCTGATAAATATTTCTCTATACGCTCAAAATGACGATCAGCTCCCCGACAGGCCAGTACCACCGCATTTGGTGAATGACCTTGCAGATATTATTCCAGTCGGTGAGGAAGCAAATCTCGAAAATAAATTAACGGCATATAACGATTCTACATCCACCCAAATTGTTGTAATTATTTTAAAAACAATTGGTGATTTTGAAATTTCCGACTATGCTTATAAAATAGGAAGAAAATGGGGTGTTGGTCAAAAAGATCTCGACAATGGTATTGTTTTATTAGTTGCTGTGGATGATAGAAAAATGTTCATCGCAACAGGATATGGTACTGAATCTTATATTACCGATGCGCGTGCAAGCAGAATTTATCGCGAAATATTAACTCCTGCATTTCAGCAAAATAATTATTATGGTGGTATTGATGCAGCTACAACTGAAATGATAAAATATTTGTCCGGTGCTTACGATGGAGAACCTATGGGTAACTCGCAAGACAAACCAAATATTTTTGGTCTCATCATTTTAATTTTTGTTATCCTTTTTATTCTCTCTAAATTTTTCCGCGGAGGAAAAGGCGGAACAACTTTCGGCGGTCACGGTCCCACTTATTGGGGTGGCGGTGGATTTGGGGGTTTTGGTGGAAGCGGCGGCGGCGGAGGTGGTGGTGGCTTCGGTGGTTTTGGTGGCGGAGGATTTGGTGGCGGTGGAGCTGGGGGGAGTTGGTAGAAAAAAGTCGCAGTCACAGTCGCAGTTCCTCAAATTTTTATTTGTTTGATTTGTAGCGTCACAAAATTTTGTGACGCTACAAATCAAACAAATAAAAATCAACGAAAATATCT
>JBGAWP010000110.1:0-8552 GCA_044227505.1 Chitinophagales bacterium
AAAGTGGAAATAAAATAACAGGCATTAAGCTCGTTACAAAAATATTTACCGACTCCGTTATCCACCAGTATGCCATTAATACGAGCACCCCGGCTGCTTTGCATAATATAAGGTCATTGCCTTGCAGGAACAGTATATATGCTGCAAGTATTGCCAAAACCGGACCGGCCAATAACTTAAGATTTTTACCCATATTTATTAAAGCCTAAATGTGCGAAATACATTGCAGATAAAAAAGTATTGGATTAACACAAGTAATATTATGGTTAAAAATCCACCTATCCTATGCGTGGTATTTTGATTAATTATACTACAAAATTCTAAATGTCTCACCAATCAATACACGTTATTTTTTACCACAAGGAGCACAAAGGAAATCACAAAGAGCACTATGTTAAATCTAAAATACCTTGTGCCCCTTGTGTGTTCCTTTGTGTTCTTCGTGGTTATTTTTTTTTAACACAAGCACAAAGATTACTCCATCAATCGCACTTCATACTCTTTGAAAATATAAAAAGCAAACAATCAAATGAATGTATAATTTTGCAACATGCAGCAAATAATTGAAAAAGCCTGGTCAAACCGGGCTTTATTGAAGGAAGAAAATGTTCAGGAAACCATTCGTGAAGTGATATCTCAATTGGATAAAGGAGAGATACGTATTGCTGAAAAAATTGACGGGAACTGGCAAGTGAACGAATGGATCAAAAAGGCTGTGATCCTGTATTTCCCGATTCAACAGATGCATACCATGGAGGTGCCGCCTTTCGAATTTCACGATAAGATTCCATTAAAAACCGGTTATGCGGCAAAGGGAATTCGGGTTGTTCCTCACGGAATTGCCCGATATGGCAGTTTTCTTGCGCCGGGAGTGATTTTGATGCCTTCTTACGTTAATATTGGCGCCTACGTTGATTCTAACACCATGGTTGACACCTGGGCCACAGTAGGTAGTTGCGCTCAAATAGGCAAAAATGTGCATCTGAGCGGCGGAGTTGGCATAGGTGGCGTTCTGGAACCCGTTCAGGCAAGTCCGGTAATTATTGAGGATAATTGTTTTATCGGGTCGCGTTGTATTGTGGTGGAAGGAGCTTTAATTGAGGAAGAAGCCGTTTTAGGAGCAAATGTGGTGATCACGCAATCAACTAAAATTATTGATGTAACCGGTGATGAACCCATTGAATATAAAGGAAGAGTTCCCGCAAGATCAGTGGTTATACCGGGTTCTTATACTAAAAAATTTCCTGCCGGCGAATATCAGGTTCCTTGTGCGCTTATTATTGGAACAAGAAAGGAAAGTACGGATAAAAAGGTGAGTCTGAACGATGCCTTACGAGAAAATAATGTTGCAGTTTGATCGCAATAGATTTAGTTAAACTGAATTTATTTCCGCAATTATAAATTAATAAAATATTACATTTATTTATCAATGGTTGATCCAAAGACATATAAAATAAATTTTCATTTTACGAACGAGGAAAAATTTCTTTTCGAAAAAATTACTGCGGTGTCGGAGGAGCTTAATTATCCGTGTTATATTGTGGGAGGATATGTACGCGATAAATTACTATACCGGGATTTTAAAAAAGACATTGATTTTGTTTGTGTGGGAAGTGGTATTGAGCTTGCAAAAAAAATTGCCTCTCTCCTTCCGGGAAACCCTTTGGTAAGTGAATTTAAAAATTTCGGAACCGCACATTTTACCTATGCGGGATTGGAACTTGAATTTGTAGGAGCCCGAAAAGAATCGTATCACAGAGATTCGCGAAAACCGGTTGTGGAAGACGGATCTTTGGAGGATGATCAATTACGACGTGATTTTTCCATAAATGCAATGGCAATATCATTACAAAAAAAAGATTGGGGAATGTTGCTCGATCCTTTTAATGGTTTGCAGGATCTCGAGGACAAAATTCTTCGTACACCCACTGATCCCAATATTACTTTTTCCGATGACCCTTTGCGCATGATGCGTGCAATTCGTTTTGCAACACAATTGGATTTTACCATTGAGCAAACAACATTGGATGCGATAACCAAGAATAAAGAACGCATTAAAATAATATCTCAGGAAAGGATCACCGACGAATTAAATAAAATAATTTTAGCTGTTACTCCCTCTAAAGGATTTATACTTCTATCTGAAACCGGATTATTGGAAATTATTTTTCCTGAATTTTATAATTTACATGGCACGGAAATAATTGATGGCAAAGGACATAAAAATAATTTTTATCACACTTTGGAAGTGCTTGATAATTTAGTTCCATACACAAATGATCTATGGTTACGCTGGGCTGCAATTTTGCATGATATTGCCAAACCTGCAACAAAAAAATTTGATGCAAAAATCGGGTGGACCTTTCATGGGCATGAAGTGGTTGGAGCACGCATGACCAAACAGATATTTAAGAAATTAAAATTACCGCTGCAAAATGAAATGCGTTTTGTGGAGAAATTAGTTTTATTGCATCTTCGACCAATTTCACTCACCAAAGAAAATGTAACCGACAGTGCCATACGGAGATTATTATTTGAAGCAGGAGAAGATATGGAAAGTTTGTTACTGTTGTGTAATGCAGATATCACCACAAAGAATCGTCTTAAGGTGAAACGTTATAAAGAAAATTTTGAGATGGTGAAACAAAAGATCATAGATCTGGAAGAACGCGATCATCTCAGAAATTTTCAACCACCTATAACCGGTGAATTAATTATGCAAACATTTAATCTCAAACCCGGTCGCGAAGTTGGCATAATAAAAGATTTTATTCGTGAAGCGATCTTGGATGGTGTTATTCCGAATAATTATGATGCCGCATATCAATTAATGATAAATAAAGGAGAAGAGTTGGGGTTAAAAAATTAGGCCCTCGACCTACCAGGTTTTTTTTTTAACCTGGTAGGTCTGAGGGAAGGCAAAGAATAATTAAGAATGAAGTAATCATGGTATGAAAAAAAAGGGGACCGCTGATGACGCAGATTTGGCGGATAAAGAGGATAAAAAAAGAAAGGATAAGGGAAAAAAGATAATAAAATAAATTGATTTATTTCGATCTATCAGGTTTTGGAGGACGACGACCTCACAGGTTTGGAGCGACCTCACAGGTTTGGGAAACCTGTGAGGTCTAACGCCAATAACAAAAACAACCCAACAATATTTAAATATGACTCAAAAACACCTTATCGTAATAGCTGGTCCTACGGCAGTTGGCAAAACCACTATTGCAATAAGGCTTGCGCAATATTTTAATACGGAAATAATTTCTGCAGATGCCCGGCAATTTTACAGGGAAATGAATATTGGAACTGCAAAACCCACGGAAGAACAATTACGGTTGATCCCACATCACTTTATTGATTTTTTATCTGTAAAGGATGTTTATAATGTTGGGCAATATGAAAAGGATGTTTTAGAGAAATTAAATGAATTATTTAAAACGCACGATGTTGTAATTATGACCGGTGGTGCCGGATTATTTATTAAAGCTGTTACCGAAGGTTTGGATGTATTGCCTTCCGCAGATCAGGAAATCAGGGAATCTTTGCAGGAATTATTTGAAACACAGGGAATTGAAGCCTTACAAATTAAACTGGAAGATGTGGATCCTGAATATTATAAAAAAGTTGACATTCAAAATCCTGTGCGCTTAATCAGAGCTTTGGAGGTGTTTTATGCTACCGGAAAACCAATTTCTTCCTATCATATCAGAGAAACTCTTAACAGACCATTTAAATCAATTAAGATCTGTTTGGAATTAGACCGAGAAACACTTTATAATATCATTAATGACCGCGTAGATAAAATGTTTGAGGATGGATTATTAAATGAAGCTAAAAATTTATTTCCGCTGCGCCATTTAAATGCCTTACAAACGGTGGGATATTCGGAACTTTTTGATTATTTCGAAAACTCCATAGACCTTAAAACAGCAAAAGAAAAAATAAAACAAAACACCCGAAACTACGCCAAACGTCAAATGACCTGGTTTAGAAAGGACAAAGAATTTGTTTGGATTAACGCTGATGATTACGAAAAACTTCAATCCATAGTTGAGGTCCAATTAACAAATTGACAATTAATAAATTGACAATGTCTTAATTTTCAATTTGGTAATTGCTATCTCCCTGAAACTATAATTAAACATGAAAAAAGTAATTCTCCTCTCCGACACTCATAGTTTTCTCGATGATAAGATCATCGCTCATTGCGATTGGGCGGATGAGATCTGGCATGCGGGTGATATTGGAAATGTAGAAGTTGCAGATAAATTGGAAAAAATAAAACCCATGCGAGCTGTGTATGGAAATATTGATGGGAAAGACCTGCGCGTTATTTATCCGCTTGACAATAGATTTATTATAAATGGACTCGATGTTTATATAACTCATATAGGAGGTTATCCCGGACATTATGAAAGAAGGGTCCGGCATATATTAGAAGTAAATCCTCCCCAATTATTTATTTGTGGTCACTCCCATATTTTAAAAGTAATGCGCGACCAGAAATACAATATGTTGTGTATGAATCCCGGAGCTGCCGGAGTGCACGGTTTTCACAAAATGAGAACCATGATCAGGTTTTCAATTGACGCAGGAAAAATTCTCCAACCGGAAGTTATAGAATTGGGAAAAAGGGGCAATATTGTTGCTTAAAATGTTTGCTGAATCCTGTAAAACTAGTGAGTTGGCTTATTACCCTAAAAAATTGCAAAAATTTCGCAAGAAATTTAATCTCCTTTCTCCTCACTCCTTTCTCCTTTTTTAGTTGACGTTAATAAATTCGAAATGCAAACCCCTTTAAATTTGGCATTTATAAGCAAGTTCGGAAACACAAACCACAAACCCCTTTATGGGTGACATTATTATAGTAAGGTAATAATTATACAAACACAAACCCGTTAGGGGTGACATTATTATAGTAAAGTAATAATTATACAAACCACAAATCCCGTTAGGGGTGACATTATTATAGTAAAGTATTAATTATACAAACACAAACCCAGTTAGGGGTGACATTATTATAGTAAAGTAATAATTATACAAACCACAAACCCCGTTAGGGGTGACATTATTATAGTAAAGTATTAATTATACAAACACAAACCCCGTTAGGGGTGACATTATAACCCATCCTACCGAACCAATGCTGATTTTAATGGAAGATCAAGTTTAAAGTAAATAAAAATCGGAAATTCTGTCAACTAATTTCCCATGCACATGACAATTTGTGTAATCCTCTCCATTCATTTATTACATTTTGTCAGCCAAACTTTGCTCATTTCGGTTTGGTATTTAGTTTGTCCGAAGCATCTTGCAATTGCAAAACAAAGATCCAAATAAATTGATATGCTATAGCTAGGCAAATCAATAAGTAAATGGAATTAAAATTATTTAATAATTAAAAAACAAAAAAAACAAACGATATGTTAACCGTAAGACGTAGACCAAACGGAGTTCCTGCATTAGTAAATGTATTTGAGAACTTCTTCAACAACAATTTCCCTGAAAAATATTTCGAAGACAAGGGAGAATTTGTTCCATCCGTAAATGTTTCTGAAACCGAAAAGGAATTCAAATTAGAATTTGCTGTTCCCGGTTTTGAAAAACAGAATTTTGATGTGCAACTCGACAAAGAATACCTCACCATTTCCGGTAATAAAGAAATGAGCAACGAGGTAAAAGAAAAGAACTACACCAGAAAAGAATTTTCTTTCGGCAGTTTTAAACGCACATTTACTTTACCTGAAAATGTTGCGACCGAGAAGATAGAAGCAATCTATGAAAACGGTATTCTTCACCTGAACTTACCTAAAAAAGAAGTTGCAGCAGAGACAACCGTGAAAAAAGTGGAAATTAAATAAGTGGGATTTTGAGTGGGTTTGAAATGAAAAAGAGGCTTATCCGAGAGGATGGCCTTTTTTTATGTACCAATGAAAAAAAATGTACCAATGTACCAATGAACAGCCTGACCTTCGGTCTATGAACAGCCGCGACTTCGTCGATCGTACAGTTTTGAAAACCTGTGAGGTCGTTTGGCAAATATGGTTGAAGAGGAATATAATAGTCCAAAAAGCACATCACTTTTTTATAACAAAGCGTGCTTCAGTCCGAAAAAAAAAGGCCGCCTTCTTTCGAAGGCAGCCTTTTATATAAGTTAACCGAAATTACTTTCTAACTACAAACTTGTTGCTATAAACAACAGTTCCGTTATCCACCAAACGGAAAGAATAAATTCCGCTTGAGTATGATTCAAGGTTAATGCTATTCATATCAGGAGATAATGTTTGCACATCAACTCTCTGTCCGCTTAGGCTATAAACTTCGATGGTTACATCGTTGCTTGCAGGATTGTTGATATTGATAAATTCTGATGCAGGGTTAGGATATACGTTGCGTTTGATACCGTAACCGTTCCATTCTTCAACTCCTACTCCACCTGTAACTTCAAGATCATCAACATATAATACAGAACCAGGAACCAGGGAAGTAAATCCACCGGAAGAAGTAATGGTTATTTGCATTTTGTCAGGAATTACCGGAGCAAAATAAGTGATAGGACAAACAAAAGATACATAACCTGCGGAGGTGTTTGGATCGCGGTATTGACCGGCTCCAACTGTATCAGTTCCTAAAAACATTAAAACTGCAACATTCATTGTGTCAGATCCAGCCGGTGCATATTGGTAAAATCCACCTAACTCATCATAATTTGATGATATGGAAGCTCCACCAGCAACTGCCGGTGTAAACGTTACAAAATCAAAGGAAATTACCCCTGTAGTGATAGTTCCGGGAACGTCTAAAGGAGTTCCTAACACGTCTAAAGTTTTAGTAGTGAGTTTTGCTGCAAAAGATCCACCATGAACATTATCGGTATTTTTTTCACAATTTCTGTCTGCAATTCCTAAATCGGCAGCAATTTTATCAGGCACATCCCAACCATCAGGTACATCGCAAGAAATTCCGGATGCTACTGAAGTATATACTGTCCAATCCTCCATATCGCCATTTGGAACCTGGCTGTAGGAAACAGTTGTGAGGGTAATTAAAGAGGTTGCTAATAGTAAACGAATTTTCATACTCTGTTTTTTTTTATTTGTTAATTAATAATACGAAGATAAATATATCTCTATTTTTTGAAAAAATTAAATTTTGTTCAAAGTTAATCGGAATTGGTCATTTTATACACACTTGCCGCAACTGCACCACCCACCATAGCGCAAACGATGTGCAATAACATGTCACACCAGTTTCCTGCGCCTAAGTCGCTGAAATTCAATGCCATAAGGTTATGACTGATACTCACGGCCGGATTAAAAGCCCCACCTGAAATTGCACCTACAGTCATTGCACCTGCAAAAACCGTAAACCCGATAGCTAATCCGTAAAAGGAATTTCCACTTGTTTCGTTGGAAGTAGCTACATTCAATACTACAGATGCCAATGCAAATGTAAAAAGTAACTCACCTGCAATTGCTTCCATCCACATCCCCTCTGTTACAGCAACTTCTGTAGGTCCGCCTTTAAGCCAATGCGCAATTGCTGCACCAACTAAACCACCAATAATTTGAGCAACCCAGTATTGCATAGCTTCTTTGGCAGCAATTTTACCCCTTAACAACACCGCAGTTGTTACAGCAGGGTTAAAATGACCTCCACTTATATGTCCTCCCATATAGATCATCACCATCAGAATAGCGCCGATAGCCAATGGATTGCCGGAAACACCGATAACCAAAACCAGGAACATTGTCCCGATGAATTCGATAATTAGTTTTTTCATTTTGCCTGTTTTTAAATGTTCACAAATGTTGAAATTATATTCATTCTAAACAAATACATTTATTAACCAATCCACAAAAACTGTATTGTATACTGAAAAACAAAACGAACAATTCCGAAATTTCGCTGTTCAATGACTTTCAACTAGTCCCCGAAACGAATAAAAAACGAATGTTTAATTTTACAAAAACTTATAAATGAAACTCGAATTAGGCCAACCAGCTCCAGATTTTTTAATGTATGATACCGATAAACAACCTTACCGTTTAAGTGAACACAGGGATAAAAACATTTTACTTTTATTTTTTCCATTTGCGTTTACTTCAACATGCACAGCCGAATTATGCAGTACAAGAGATGATATTTCTTTTTACAATAACTGTAATGCCCAAGTTATTGGTATAAGTGTTGATGCTCCTTATTCATTAAAAGAATATCGCAAACAACAAGATCTGAATTTCCCTTTACTCAGCGATTTTAATAAAACAGTTTCTGAAACCTATGGTTGTTTACAAGACAGATGGGGAATGGAATTAAAAGGTGTTTCAAAACGAAGTGCTTTTATTATTGATAAAGAAGGACTTATCCGATATGCAGAAATTTTAGATGATGCAGGGAAATTACCGGATTTTGAGGCAATAAAGAAGGTGTTGGGGGAGATGTGAAGGCGTGATTCGTCAATCGTGAATCCGATATTTAATTTTCGTTATTCAAATGTTTTTACTTTTGCCCATAGTCTATTTTTCGTGAATCGTGAAGCGTGAGGC
>JBGAWP010000111.1:0-8027 GCA_044227505.1 Chitinophagales bacterium
AGAACACGACTTAATTAACGTTAGACTTCTTAGTATTTCTCCACCTCAAGCACTAAGACCCTATTTCCAAGAAGGTTATTTGGTAGGGACAGACGATATAACAAATGAATACATCAACAAAGGCGAACTAGACTTAAATAACCGACTCATTGCAAAATTTGAAATACCTAATACCGACAAATTTTGGGGAAAGGAATTTGATAGTATTCCAGACTCCGCTCTTTACCCTAAAAAAGACACAATTGAAGGAATTTGTAAAGAAATCGGAAGTGAACTTAGTTCTGAAATTGCCCCATCAAATCTTGGTGACTTCTTAAAATTGTGGACTGAATTTGAACAGCTAATTCTAAGCGATGCAAGGAAACACGTTAGAGAAGTTCATAACACCAGAGACGCACTGTATGTATTAATGAAGTATAAAGAGGAAAAAATAGGTTTATTAAAAGAGTTTGACTATTTGAGAATGTTTAGAAATAAACTTGTTCATAAACCGACAGGAATTTCAAACGAAGAACTGCGAAAAAATATCCAGGCATTAAGACAGCTTAAAAATCAATACTAACCTACCTAATGGACAATCAATTATTAACCCCTTTAATTCCTTTCACTCTAGGGATTATATTAAAAACACTCCTTGATTTTAATTTAGCATTTTTTGTTGTCAAACACTTTTACTGGCTGCCTGTGAGATGGTTGTTTAGAGCAAAACATGAAAATATTTCAGGTAACTGGACACAACTATGGGAAAATATTAATTCTGAAAAATATGAAGAGGTTGCTGGAAGAAAAAGCAGTTTGAAACTCAAACAATTTGGCAAATATATTTACGGTGAATTTCGTGTAAATAATGATGAAAAATATTTTGTTTTTGGTGAAATAATAGGAAGAAATATTGTAGGAAAATGGGGCGATGTGAAAAATACTCTCGGTTACTTTGGCTCTTATGAACTCAGAATTGTCGATTCTCAAAATATCAGTGGTATTTGGTTAGGCCATTCTAATTCTAAACCAAACATTATTAATCATAACAATTGGTCATGGACGAAATAAAAGCAACCGTTTACCGCACATTTGAAAAATTTAGGATTTCGTGGCCCATACGAGTGCGCAGTTTATGAATCATTTATTTGAGGAAAAAGTGATATAAAATCCAAAACAATTGTTGATTGGGCAGAGTAAATTAATCGATAATAGTATATAAACCCCAACGTGTTTAAAAATAACATAATCTGGAAACGACTAAATAATTCAATTAAAATGAACCTATAAAAACTAATTTAATACTAGTTATTGTTCAAGAATATATAAAACATTAGTTAAAATAATCATGGAAGAATCAATTAATGCATTATTATCAAAAGTAAAAATCGAAGAAGTAATTCAAGATTATATTAATTTGAAAAAAAGAGGTGCCAATTATCTAGGACTATGTCCATTTCATGAAGAATTAACTCCATCGTTCACAGTTTCCCCTGCAAAACAGATTTATAAATGTTTCGGATGCGGAAAGAGTGGTAACGCAATTTCATTTCTTATTGAGTATAATAAAAGTGATTTTAAGTCAGCAACTAATTTACTTTCTAAAAAATACAATTTACCTAAACTAATAATTAGTAAATTAGGCGAAAATGAATTTAAAATCGGCTCCATTGTTGCTACCGCAATAAAGCCGATTATGTTAAATTTGGAAGCGAACATATCATCAGTTTTTGACTTAGTAAAATTCGATAAAATACTACTTGATTTGTGTATAGACCATCTTGAAGCACTTGATGAACGCATTAAAAATAATGCTGAAATAAAAATAACAAATGTAAGCTTTTATCCAAGCCATACTTTAACAATGTTACGGAATATAAAACAAAATGATTCAATGAAATTGATGTATGGATCGATGTATAACCAAGGAGTTGTTTTATTAGTATCGTATTTAACCTCATCAATTAAGGATTTATTTTCACATTGTTTAAATTATTGGGCAACCCACAATAAAGATTTATTTACGAAAGTTAACACTGAATTCAAAATAACTTTAGATGAATTACGTTCTTTAGACTTTAATTTATCGGCAAGTATAGGTGACTTAATTATAAAGAAAAAAAGTATCAGCTTTCAAGACATGCAGTCTACCCTAAGAGAGTTTGAAGTATATTTCGGCTTCAAAACTGAAAAGAATATGTTCATTGATAATGTTATTTTAGGGCAGGCTGCGAGACATGCAATAGTTCATTCATTAGCTATTGCAGATGAAAAGTTTATACAACAAATCTCCGACACTAAGTTAAGAAATATTAAAACTAGTGTTTTACAAAATGATGATCTTAAGTTTACATTGGAAGAACTAGAAGAATTAACAGAAAGTATTAAAAAGTTTTTCAGATACCTAGTAGACAATATAATTGAACGCTCAAAATAAACCAATGCTTTCATTGGGGATAGCAATCGCGGATTTTGAAAATGGCTGAAGATTTATACTTTCTATTACCAATAAATTAAATTTGAGCTTAAGTATTTCCATACCTCACCTTGTCCATGCCAAAAACCGGGACATAATATCTCCAAAATTCTGCCAGGTTTTTAATTGCTAAAATTCAATAATTGATGCAAAGAAAACAGCATCTATAAAATGTTATACTATAATTAATTAAACTAAATTCACTTTGCGAGAAATATCCCCCATCATACACGTCCTCCAACTTCCTCAAATCATCCACCTTCCATTGATCATTCGGTTTATCATGCAGCCGCTATAAATATTTGATATATTCTGACTGAAGTTACCAGTGTCTTACACTCCGTTCCGAATAATCCCTTCTCACCTCAAAACCACCTTCCCCCCACCAATCAACTCCCCTCCACTATTTATCTCCATCAAATAAATCCCTCCAACCAAATTCCCTCTCTCAAACCCAAACCTCACCTTATCCCCATCCATTTCAACATCTCCAACCAACTGCGACAAAACACACCGCCCACTTATATCAAACAATTTTATTTCAAGTTGATTTAATTCCTTCGGATTATTGAAGGTGATTTGAACTATTGCTTCATCCGAAACTGGGTTAGGATAAATTAGTAAACCCGCCTTATCAGTTGGCAATTCAAAGATCGCAACATCGAGTGAATCGCATCCCGGAATTAGGCAACCCATGCTGTCTAGTTTGAGTGCCCAAAAATTTTGATTTGGGTGGCCCCATTCGTCGAGTGGAGGACCGTCTCCTGTTCCACTGAGTAAAAAGCCTCCATCATTAGCGGCAAGTAAATTATAGGTCCATCCCTCCGTATGATTTTCATCCGTTGCATATTGTCGAATCCAGAGTTCCTCACCTTCAGCATTCGTCTTCGAAATAAAAGCATGATAACCATAATTGTCGTATGTTTCATAAAATCCTGCTCCGACTATACTTCCGTCTTCCAGTTCTTCATACCCGGTAAAATCCACCTGACCTTCGATATATCCAATACTATCATCACGAATGGATGTTCGATAATTCCAGATCGAATCTAGATTTATATCAAGTCTTGCAATATACGTCTGAAGAAAATCTAATGAGTATACTCCCCATACAAGAAATCCCTCATTGATCGATTTTTTTGCAAGCGTAACGCAACCATCCCCAATCACCGAAGTATAAACCGTAGCACCAGAAGTATCAATTTCATTCATTCTGAATCCATAAAAGCAAGGATCATACACGCTGACATAAGTTATAAGGTTAGCACTATTCATATCGAAATATCCACACCAGTCTAATGCGCCACCGGCTGAATAGTCATTTTCCCAGAGGACATTTCCTGCAGCATCTGTTTTTATAAAAAAAATTTCCTTCATGGGATCTGATGTGAAAGCGGAAATGATCATATCTCCATTTTCAAGTCCCCGTATGCATGCTCCTTGTTGTTCACCTTCTAAATCAACAATTTTCGAAAAAAGTGAATCGCCGGTATCCGGATCAAATTTAAAAATATAGATATCTGAGCTATCAGCAGAGGCACGAACACCTGCAAAACCTATGGAGCCATCCGGAAATTCATCTGCCCAAAACCAGGGTGCAAAATCCACTCCGGGTTCACCATATATTTTCTTCCAAATTATATTTCCCTCCAGATCTATTTTAGCAAGTTCGATCCGCCAAATCCATGTATCTTCGTCGACGCCATTTCCTATTAAAATATAACCATCATCAGCCGGCATGGCAGTATAAATGATATTAGCAATCGAATCAAAGTCGTAAGTTTTATTGAACGTGGTTTGAGATATCGCAGAATGAAATCCCAAATAAAATAAAAGTATGAGTAAAGGTGTTTTCATAGAGTTTCCCATTAAAGCTAAGTTTAATTTTCTACTTAAACAAACTATAGAGGAGGTCAATTTAAACACATCCTACCTTTGCGGCTTTGCGGCTTTGCGTGCAATTTTTTTTCACGCAAAGGCGCAAAGGGAACAGCCATTGTATTATGTAAAATAAAATGTATTTTCACACTAATTCCAGATGGTACCCATAAACATTTCAATTAATTAACAGAGACATCTACAAACCCTGAGCATGACCATCCGCAATGCAACAATAAAAGACCTCGATGCTCTTCATGCAATCGAAATAGCTTGCTTCCCTCCAAATCAAGCAGCAAGTCTCGAAACTTTGGAGCGCAGGCTGAATATTTTTCCGCAACACTTTTGGTTACTCGAGGAAGATGGTAAAGTATTAGGTTTTATTAATGGTATGATCACTAATTACGATACCGTGCAAGACATCATGTTCAAAAATGCAACACTACACAATGAAAACGGAAACTGGCAATCTGTTTTTGGATTGGCAGTATCACCAGCATATCAAAAAAAAGGTTATGCGCGAATGTTATTGGATCATCTCATAGAATTTTCGCGAAAAAATAACAGAAAAGGCATCACCCTTACCTGCGAAAAACATCTTATCCCCTACTATGAAAAATCAGGATTTATAAATGCAGGATTATCGCGTTCGGTGCACGGTGGGGATGTATTTTATGATATGCAAAAGGTGTTATAATGTATTTAAAAAATTAAGAAGATAATGTGAAAATGTATAATTAAAATAAATTTATTTTAACCAATTCCAACTTTGCGTTTCTGCATGATATAAATACAATTTCATGAAAAATAATCAACATTTTTTAGGCAACCTCGATCCCGAAGGGATCACATGTTTATAGATAAATTCTCAAAATTGAATTTCGACCCCGAAGGTGGTCGCATGTTTAACACATAATACAAAAAACGTATTTTCCACCTATGTGCTCTTTACATGCGACCCTTTCCGGGTCGGTTCTATAACGAATATTTTATCTATAAACATGTGACCCTTTCCGGGTCATTGGGCAGGAATTCGAAATAATGGTAACAGCCGACCCCAGTGCTTTATTGAGACCTTCTTTATTTGTACATTATTGAGACCTTCTTTATTTGTACATTATTGAGACCTTCGCTAAGAGCGAAAGCCTCAATGTCTTCGCATGGAGCTTTCAGTGAAGCTCTCGCTCTTAGCGAGGGTTTCACTAGTGTTATCAGCCCACACCTGAAACAAAATCCCAAAATTTTATTTCAACCCCATAGGTGGTCGCATGTTTAACACATAATACAAAAAACGTATTTTCCACCTATGTGATCTTTACATTCGACCCTTTCCGGGTCAGAAATTAAATTTCAAATATTATTTTTTTAAAACATCCTACCTTTGCGGCTTTGCGAGAAAAATAATTGCACGCAAAGCCGCAAAGGCGCAAAGGGAACAGCCGCTGTATCATGTATAATAAAATGTATTAAAATAAAATCACGTTGCGAGAAAAACTACGACTCCTCTCCCTCCTCACACAAACCCTCAAGTTTCCTCAAATCATCCACTTTCCATTGATCATTTGGTTTGTCGTGCAGGCGCATTAAATATTGGATATATTCTTTGATAATATCCTTATTCGATGCCGGGAGAAAATATTTATCACTGGCTTCAATATCCAGTTTTTGGAGGTAATTTTTTATTTCGCGGTCGCTGAATGCGAGGCCTTTGTTGTAGGGATTTATGTAGAATAAAACTTCTTCTTTGTTGTTTTCCGTATCTTCAAAATCTGTGATATAATCTTTGGTGCGGACAAGGATGAAATGGGTGTTTAGGCGCACTCCGTAAACGGGTAGGTCTAATTGCTGACATAATACCAGATATAATAATCCTATCGAAAAATGATTTCCTTTAAATGCATCCAAAACATTGTTGAGATACATGTAACGCAATTCATCATCATTATTTTGTAATCCGGTAAATTGATAATGGGAAAATAAAGCCTGGTTCACCACATTCATTTGTTCGAGAGGCGATAAATAGGAATTAATTCCTATCCAGATATCTTTTTGTATGCGGGAAATTGTTTTTAATAATTGTTCTTCATCTAGCTCAGCATATTGATGACGCGTAACGATCATAATTCCTTTCAGCAGATCTGTACTTTCAAATTGCACCCATTGCTCAAAATCTTTTTCTACTTCCGAAAACTGAATTTTATGAATTATCTCCTCTATCCTCTCCTGCATCACCGGATTCGGAATGGAAGTATACGCATCCTCCAATTTATCTATCACCACCGGCCCAAGAGAAAGTAATTTCTCCGCCACATGGTCGAATACTTCCGGATCGTTGTCGTCGAGAAGAGAAATTAATGCAGCTATTTCGTTCGTGTTGCTCAAGTTTTGTATTGTGTGCTACTTTTATGGTGCGATTTTAAATGTTACAATTGTCAATAGTCATTAGTCAGGAGTAAATACATCCGGATAACATGGAGCACTCTCATTACTCATAACTCATTACTCATTTTTTAGGCCGGGAAGACGGTGAGATCGGGGAGGAAACGGGAAGACGTATATTTTAACTTACCGAATACTTACCGATCTCACCGACTTACCGGCATTCTTTAAAAAGTTTACCGGGTCAGCAAGGTTTACATAGTTAGCAGGATTAAGTCCTATGTCAAATTTCCATTGTCCTATGTCCAGTCCTGTGTCCTGTGTCCTGCATCCTGTGTCCCAACTAGGCTTTTTTCTTCCCAAACTTACGTTTCCCCTTCACCGATGGATCTGTATTCTTAATTATATCTAAAACCTCATCCAACGTCAAATCTTTCGCCACCTTATCCTTCGGAATCTTATAATTCTCTTTTCCCTTTTTAATATATGCTCCGTATAAACCATTTAATACCTGAATTTCGTGTTCAGGGAAATCGTGTATCAATTTATTTTTATCCTTCAGATCTTTTTCGTCTATCAGAACAATTGCTTCTTCTAAGGTAATTGCAGCAGCTTCGGTTCCTTTTGGAATGGAATAGAATTTTTTATTATTTCTCACATAAGGACCAAATCTTCCTATGCCCACAACCACATCATCTTCTCTATATGTTCCAATTGTTTTTGGTAATTCAAATAATTTTATTGCTTCTTCTAATGTTAAGTCTGCAAGATTTTGTGTTTTTAATAACCCTGCAAATTTTGGTTTTTTTGCATCCGGATTTTTCTTTGCTTCTTTCGGATCCAATGTTTCACCCATCACAACCATGGCACCGTATTTTCCCATCATTACTTTAATAGGTTCATTTGTTGTTGGATGAATACCTAATAAACGTTCGCCGGTCACTTTTTGTGCGGTTTGCGTCGTAATTTTCATATGTTCGTGAAAAGGCACATAAAATTCATCTATCATTTTTCGCCATTCCACTTTTCCTACTGCAATCTCATCAAATTTATTTTCAACGCTCGCAGTAAAATTATAAAACAATATCTGCGGAAAATTCGTGATCAAAAATTCAGTAACTAATACACCGAGATCAGTAGGAAATAATTTCATTCTCTCTGTTCCGTACGTCTCCGTTAATATTTTTTTATCTACTTTTTTATCCTTCAATTCATATTGAATAAATTGACGCTCCACTCCTTCTTTATCTTGTTTTACAACATATTCTCTTTTTTGTATGGTGGATATTGTCGGTGCATAAGTTGATGGTCGTCC
>JBGAWP010000112.1:0-7726 GCA_044227505.1 Chitinophagales bacterium
AATAATTCTGGGTTTCTGCCGCTAATAAGGGATAAAAAGAGCAATGCATCGGCAGCGGGACTTACCTGTTGAATGCTTCCCGGGAAAATTACCACAGGAATATTGGAATGTTGTTTTAAGAACCGAATGGTAGTGTCCAGATAATCACCAATTACCAATGAACCGCCTACAAAAAAGTAGTCGACATTACTGTCGTTGCCGAGCTCCGCCAATTGGCTCAATGCTTTCGCATCCACCTCATCGGGGTCGATCAGCACCGCGAACTTTTTGAGTCCTTTTTTGCGGTCGTCGGCTATTTTTTGATAAACGGTGTTTCGCATCTGTTTTCGCCGACAACTATCGGCTTCAAGGCAAAAATAGGGTATTTTCGTTTGTTACGGAAAAGTGAGCGTGAAATAGCGATCGTAAAATAGAAAGCAGTTATGTTTCAGGGCAATAATGAAAGTAGGAGATTTAGCTAATTTTAGTAAAAATTTTGGCCTCAGATTAAAATTATGGTTGGGAATATTTAAATATTCGAATCATATATTCTCGCTTAGTTGTTTGTCTTTGGTAGAAATTTTTAATGCTTGCTCTAATATTCTCCTCCGCAATGGTTCGCGGAGACGGAAGTGGGCATCAGCAGGTGGCTTTAATGTCCCTTATGCGCCGCCACAACACTGTAAATGTTTCAATGATAGTAGTATTTGAGCGAAAATAAGCGCCACCATTTTGTAATGTATTAATTTCATTTTACAGTTAATTCCTATACGAAGCTGCTAATTTTGGTTAGTTGTGGCGCCTTTTTCGCTCCGGGTGGCAAGCATTAGGGACATTTAAGCCGTCTGGTGCAGCCCTTGACTTTTGGTGCTACCTTTTTGTTAAGAAAAAGGTAGCAAATTTGATCTAACGGGTATTAAATAATCGGAGCTGGATTTTGATTTTTAATAGTTATAAAGTGACAAATTAAATGTTTAATAATAAATAAAAGCTGTTTTTTTGAAAATGAATTTGACCAATGTTTTTAGAAAATTATTAAATAAAAAAAACCTGCAGATCGGGCCAAATATTCCTTTCTGCAGGTTTAAAATTATCGTTTATAGAATTTATTTCACTTCCACTAATTGTACTTCACAATTAATTTTCACATCCTCACTCACTAAAATTCCACCTCCTTCGAGAGCAGCATTCCAATTCAAATTCCAGTCCTTTCTATTTATTTTTCCATTGATGGTAAAACCGGCTTTTGCACTTCCCCAGGGATCTTTTAATACTCCTCCGAATTCTACATCCAATTTAATATTTTTTGTTATATCACCCATGGTAAGATCACCATACATTTCATAACTGCCATCATTATCTACCAATTCAAATTTTGTTGGTTTGAAAGTAATTGTCGGATATTTTTCTGCATTAAAAAAATCTTCGCTGCGCAAATGTCTATCGCGACCTTCATTTCTGGTATTTACACTTGCTGTTTCAGCAGTAAATGTGATGAAAGAATTCATAAAATCCTCACCAATTGTTTCCGCTTCTATGGTGTATTTTTCAAATTCACCACGCACTGTCGTTAACATCATGTGTTTTACGCTGAAACCTATGCTGGTATGCATTGGGTCGGCGATCCATTTTACTCTTGTTGTTGATTCTGTAGTTTGCATTTTAGTTGTTTTATTAATTTTTAAAATTGATTTTAATGATATTATGAAGAAAAAAAATAATATTATTGAGATACAACCATAGGAACTTCCATAATTAATATTTCCGCATTTTCACTTTCTGCCAAAATATTAAATTGCTCATTGTCCCAAACACCAAACCCATCTCTTTCGTTCAGCGATTGGTCGTTTATTTTTATATCTCCCTTTAAAATAAAAAAATACACACCATTTCCTTTTTTATGTAAGGAATAATTTAGTTCGGTATTTTTTTCCAGTTTACCAATATGAAACCAGGCATCCTGATGTATCCATACTCCGGCATCCTCTGCTATTGGTGAAAGAATTTGTTGCAATTTATTTTTACTTTCCTCCGCATTTAATGTGATCTGATCATATCTTGGATCCACATTTTTTTTATTCGGGAAAACCCATATCTGCAAAAATTTCACTGGTTTATCTTTATTCTTATTGTATTCGCTGTGTGTTACGCCTGTTCCGGCGCTCATTACCTGAATATCACCCTGTTTTATCACGGTTTTGTTACCCATGCTATCCTCATGCTCCAGATCTCCCTCCAGAGGAATGGATATGATCTCCATATTGTCGTGGGGATGTTTGCCAAAACCCATTCCGGCGGCAACAGTATCGTCGTTTAAGACCCTTAATACACCAAAATGTATTCTTTCAGGATTGTAATACCCCGCAAAACTGAAGGTATGGAAACTGTTCAGCCAACCGTGATCAGCATGTCCGCGGGTGTTTGCTTTGTGTAAAATCGTATTTTTCATATTGTTCTTAGTTTAATTGGACTATTGAGCCCTAAATTTAGTGCAATATATATGTATATACATATATAATTGTAAAAAGTTCGTATCCAATCGCTTTTTTTAATAAAATTTTACCTAAAGTGCTATTTATAGAACAAAATCAACGATAGAAAAGATCAGTATACATTGAAATTGGTCAGGAAATTAGCTTGGTTTAGGCAGTAAATTAGTTGTATTCATTGCCTAATGCCTATATGCCGGGCTTATTAGCACTTGGTTATTTTGATATCTGGAAGTCATTACTTATATTTATATGCTCAAAGCACTAAACCCCTGACTTTTTACTTTGTGCATCAGATATTTCCAACCGTCCATATCGTATTTATATGATCGTTATCAGCAACAAAGAAAAACATTTACCGTTACAAAAAATGCATTAAAGCTGAATAACGATGCAAACAAATAAATTTACCTTACAACAATATTCCTGCTTGGCAGGAGTATTGTTACTCATACATACAAATGCTGAAGCCGAGGCTATTTATTCCGACTTAGAACCGGATATTGAAATTCAATTTGATGGCGAAACTTTCAATATTAATATTGATAGTTATGGTGGGAATGATTTTAGATTTTTGAAAACTTCAATGGAAAGTTATTATTTTTCTTCTGCAAGTACTCCTGCACATTATCGCTCACGACGTGGTTTATGGGTTGGCGCAATCGGCACTTCTCAAAATGAATTAGTAGGTGTGTATGCAACAAATGGAGGGGACCCAACTACCTATTTTGCATATAAATTAAATTCTGGATATTTAATTTATGATGCCTTATCTTTTCAAAATGCAAACTCTCAGGTTATGGCAGTTGCACGGATAAGAATTGAGATAGATGAAGATTGGTATGTTTTTACCGGAGGATGGGCGTTTGACCCCCAAAATAAATACATCGGGGTCAGATTTATAGGACAGGATGAGTGCCTGCACTATGGCTGGATACGTTGCAGCATGCTAGACACTGCAAATAAATTAATTATACACGATTATGCATATGAATCCAAATGTAATACCGGCATAGCAGCAGGGGATACAATTGGCGATACAACAGTTGGAATTGGTGATATCAACAATTTAGATGCTGTTGTTTACAGTTTTGGCAAATCGGTATTTGTTAAATTAAATGGAGCGCTAAACAATGCCGAATTGCATGTTTATAATTTGGAAGGGAAAGAAATATACCGAAATGAATTGCAAGATCAATTTTCAGAAATAAAAGTAAATGCTTCAAAAGGAATTTATTTAGTAGAAATAATTACAGATGAAGGAAGGTTTACAAAAAAGGTTTATTTAGATTAAAGTAGCAATTTTTTTTGATTAACCCTACTACCAAAACGGAATCATTTTTTTAGTGTTAATGTTGAATTTTATTGAAATCAAATGTTGCATGAGATTTTACATTTTCGTTAAATATTCAAAGGTCCTGCCGGTATAAAAGGAATAATTTTCATTCATTTTTTACATAAAAATTGACCATAAAAATGCAAACTCCCGGCATATTAAAATTGCCTGTCCCACATTAAATATTACTGTTGTAAGCACGTTGAAATACCAATTTCATTAAATCCTCGTTTAATCGGTAATATGATATTAGTTTTTGTCAGTTTTGCCATAAAAACCGACAAAACATAAGCAGAGAAAGGCTTTCAACAGATTTGTGCATTTGGTTTCGTAAAGTGTAGGTTAAGTTAATGATTCGCATATGTAGAAAGGGTTAAACTCGTGTAAGCTTTTTCTTAAGCTAAACTACATTTTTACAAGCATCCAAATTTTTTTATGAAATCTTTTCCCCATTTCATATGTTTATTTCAACATTAGTTGTCACCCTTTTGAAACATACACATTAATAAAAAATATATGTGTACGGAGGCAATGTAGGGTATAACAAACATAATACGATTTATAAACAGGGTAGTGGAAAAATAGCACTTGTTTGTAAACAGTTTTATGTCATACTTTCGTAAAACCTCTCGAAAAAAAATCGGGAGGTTTTTCTGTCAATAACCTAATTGAAACCGTTACCAACATCGTCTGATATGGCCAAGAACAAACAACACAGCAAAGGGCTGAAATTCGCCCGTTATTTCACAAAAGAAGGAGTGAGCCCCTTCGATTTGTATGAGTATGAACTACGTTCCTCTGTTATTCGCAACACAACAGGAGATTCCGTTTTTGAAATGCACAATGTAGAAGTTCCAAAAGAATGGAGCCAGGTTGCAACCGATATTCTTGCGCAGAAATATTTCCGCAAAGCAGGTGTGCCTCAACCAGATGGAACATTAGGAAGTGAAACTTCCATTAAACAGGTTGCACATCGTTTGGCAGATTGTTGGAAACAATGGGGAGAAAAACATAACTACTTCGCATCGGCTGACGACGCTGCTGTTTTTTATGAAGAACTCGTATATATGATAGTGGGGCAAATGGCCGCTCCAAATTCACCGCAATGGTTCAATACAGGTTTATATTCAGCATATGGTATAAAAGGAAAAGCGCAGGGACATTATTATGTTGATCCGCAAACCGGAGAATTAAAAAAATCAACCTCTGCCTATGAGCGCCCTCAGCCTCATGCATGTTTTATATTAAGTGTGGATGATGATCTTGTTAATCCGGGAGGAATTATGGATCTGTGGACACGTGAGGCACGTATTTTTAAATATGGTTCCGGTGTTGGAACAAACTATTCAAAAATCAGAGGAGAAGGAGAAAAACTTTCCGGTGGAGGTACATCAAGTGGATTATTGAGTTTCTTAAAAATAGGTGATGCTGCTGCAGGTGCAATTAAATCGGGTGGAACTACTCGTCGCGCTGCTAAAATGGTTTGTCTCGACCTTGATCACCCTGAAATTGAAAATTTTGTGGAGTGGAAAGTGAAGGAAGAGGATAAAGTTGCCGCTTTAATTGCTGCAGGATATTCTTCCGATTATGAAGGCGAAGCATATCGCACGGTTGCGGGACAAAATTCCAATAACTCCGTTCGTATCCCGAATAAATTCTTTAAAGTATTGGAAGAGAACGGCGATTGGGAATTAATTGGTCGCTCCAATGGAAAAGTTTTCAAAACCGTGGAAGCGAGAAAACTCTGGGAAAAAATTGCATACGCAGCCTGGCGTTGTGCGGATCCCGGAATGCAATACGATACTACTATTAATGAGTGGCATACTTGTCCGCAATCAGGACCAATTAATGCATCAAATCCTTGCAGTGAGTACATGTTCTTAGATAATACTGCATGTAATCTCGCATCCATTAATTTACGCAAGTTTTATGATGATGATAAATTAATATTTAATGTGGAAGCATTTGAACATGCTTGTCGCATATGGACAGTAGTATTAGAAATTTCTGTTTTAATGGCGCAATTCCCAAGTAAGGAAGTTGCACAATTATCTTACGAATTCAGAACCTTAGGTTTGGGTTTTGCGAATTTAGGATCTGTATTAATGATCTCCGGAATTCCTTACGACAGTGATAAGGCTCGTGCAATTGCAGGATCTATTTCTGCGATCATGACGGGTATTTCCTACAAAACATCCGCAGAAATGGCAGCATCTCTCGGAACATTTAAAGGATACGAATTAAATAAAGCAGACATGATGCGTGTAATGCGCAATCATCGGTATGCCGCATATAATGCAGCAGATAATTACGAAGGACTGGAAATTAAACCAATGGGAATTGATCAGGCCTTATGTCCTGAATATTTATTGAAAGCTGCTTGCAATGCATGGGACGGCGCTTTACAACTCGGAGAAGAACACGGTTACAGAAATGCGCAGGCAACTGTAATTGCTCCAACAGGTACCATAGGTTTATTAATGGATTGTGATACCACCGGTGTTGAACCGGATTTTGCGTTGGTGAAATTTAAAAAATTATCAGGTGGTGGTTATTTTAAAATAATTAATCAATCTATTCCGCTTGCATTAAAAAATCTCGGTTATAAAGATGAGAGCATAGAAGCAATTGTTAATTATGCGAAAGGAACAGGAACATTAAAAAATGCACCGCATATTAATTTCGAAACATTAAAACAAAAAGGATTTACTGAACAGGAAATATTACATGTAGATAAAGTTGTAGCTGCTGCATTCGAAATAAGTTTTGCATTTAATGTATTTACATTAGGTGTTCCAACTTTAGAAAGATTAGGTTACAGCGAAGAACATTATACAGAACCCGGATTTAATTTATTGCGCGCATTAGGATTTACGAAAGAACAAATTGAAGCAGCAAATGATCATATCTGCGGAACCATGACCATTGAAGGTGCACCGTTATTACAGGAGAAACACTATTCTGTTTTTGATTGTGCAAATAAATGCGGAAAAATCGGGGAGCGTTATATTCATCAGCACGGACATATCCGAATGATGGGTGCAGTGCAACCATTTATTTCGGGAGCAATTTCCAAAACAATTAATCTGCCGCACGAGGCAACCATTGAAGATATTGAAAGCTGTTATTTAATGAGCTGGCAATTGGGATTAAAAGCAAATGCGCTTTATCGCGACGGTTCAAAATTATCGCAGCCATTATCAACAAAAAGCGATTCGAAAGAATCTGCCGAAGCACCAAAACATGTTTGGACATCGGAAGAAGTTTTGGAAGCAGCGCGCTCTATAATTATGCAATCAACTGACACTATTTTCAAACGCCAGTTGTCGAGAGTGGTGGAACGCAAAAAATTACCATCCAAACGTTCCGGATTTACACAAAAATCAAAAATTGGCGGACAAACAATATTTGTAAGAACAGGGGAATATGAAGATCAGACACTTGGAGAGATCTTTATTGATATGCATAAGGAAGGAGCTTCTTTCCGTTCGTTGTTGAACTGTTTTGCCATTGCAGTTTCCATCGGATTACAATATGGAGTTCCATTGGAAGAATATACTGATAAATTTACCTTCACGCGTTTCGAACCAAGTGGACCTGTTGATCACCCGAACATTAAATTCAGTACTTCCATTGTTGATTATGTATTCCGTTTGTTGGCGTTTGAATATTTAAACAGAACAGATCTTGTACATATTGCTCCGGAAGAAATGGAACAGCGCGAAGTAAGCACTCAGGATATTTCCACGGAAGCAACCGGTAACTATCCTGTAACAGAACCGATCGCTGAAAAACAAACTAAAAAAGAAGCTGTTGAGAAAAAAACAGCAGTAAAATATGAAATTTTAGACGCAGCAGAGGCAGCAAACAAATCGCTGATGGGAGATGCTCCTCCTTGTCCTAAATGTGGTCACACCACTAT
>JBGAWP010000113.1:0-7045 GCA_044227505.1 Chitinophagales bacterium
AGTGAGGCTTTCGCTCTTAGCGAAGGTCTCACTAACGTTAAAACCCAAAAAAATTTCGCAGGAAATTTAAACTCCTTTTTTTGGTATCAAGTATCAGGAATCAAGTATCAGGAAAACAAACTGTGAGATCTCCTAAAATTTCGCAAGAAATTTAAACTCCTTTCTCCTCTCTCCTTTCTCCTTAAAAAGGATTCTGATATTCCGGATTATTTTTAAATCCATCGTCAGTTAATGTTTTAAGAAATGCAATAATCGCTGCCTTTTCATCAGCGGTTAATTGAACGCCGCCTTGAAATGCGAATTGCATAAAATTATCGGTGAAGGGAGTGTCTTTTACATTTTCGCTGTAATGATCAAGCACTTCTTCCAATGTTGCGAAACGACCGTCGTGCATGTATGGTGCAGTTAGTTCAATATTGCGAAGTGATGGTGTTTTAAATTTTCCATAATCAAGAGTATCTCCCGTTACAGCACCTAAACCGGCATCTAAAAAATCGACAAAACTCACAACGGAATCGAGTCCGTTGTTGCGATATTGAAAATCGGTAAATAAACCCGCATTAATTCCGTGGCAGTGAAAACAATCTCCCCCCTCGAGCGAATTAAATAATTCGAAACCCTGCACTTCCTGATCAGTTAAAAATAATTCTCCTGCTGCTGCTTTATCGTAACGCGAATTACCGGAAACAATGGATTTAATAAATTGTGCAATGGCATTTGCAACATCGTCATTGGTAATTTCTTCCACACCAAAAGCTTCATAAAACATTTCAGGATAAAAATCGCTTCTGCTTAATTTCATAATTACATTCGGCATTATTTCATGCATTTCCAATGGATCCTGAATTGGTTTTATTGCCTGATCTTCCAAGGTAATTGCACGTCCATCCCAGAAAAAACCATTATCAAAAGGAGAATAACCCAAATTATAAATCGGCATTGCATTTCTTTTTCCCGGAAGACCGTCAATTCCGATACTAAATTGTGTTGTATCTGAAAATGCGTGATTCACACTATGGCAACTTGAACAGGATTGGGTACTATCGCCGGATAAAATAGGATCATAAAATAACTTTCTTCCCAGGGCAACACCTTCTGCAGTTAATGGATTAATAACAGGATAAGGGAATGGTGGCATTCCTCCAACGTGAACAACCTCGTAGGGAGTTGGATCATATACCCAAGCGGTAGGATCTTCATCAGTTAGTTCAGGATCTATATCGCATTGCGAAAAAAATATAATTATTCCGAATAAAAATAAAAGAGATAAAACAGAAATATTTTTTTTCATAAATAAATAGTTAAACTATTATTAAAATTAATTCAGATATAAGATATCAGTTTCTTAATAATTACTTAAATGCCGGATCTGAAATAAATTCCTCATCAGTAAGCGCATATAAAAAATTAATAAGATCACTTTTTTCTCCGGCACTTAAATTAAATGGTTTTATTAATTCGCTTTGATTTTCGTGTCCGCTGCCTCCCTCCATATACCGATCCAAAACATCTTCCAAAGATACAACAGAGCCATCGTGCATGAACGGGGCAGTTAATGCGATGTTGCGCAAGGTTGGCACCCGGAATTTGCCAACATCTTCGGCTAAAAGAGATATTCTTGCTCTGCCTGAATCGGCACTGTAGTCGGAAAAATAACCGTTGTTCTGAAAAGTATTATCTGTAAATAAAAAACCTCCATGACAACTGCTGCAATTGAGTTCCGGACTGAAAAAAAGTTCCATGCCTTCTTTTTGTGATGTTGTGAGTGCCGATGTTTTTCCCTGATAGGTATATTTATCGAAAGGTGAATTTCCGCTTATTAAGGTTCGTTCAAATGCAGCGAGTGCACGTGTAATTCCAAAAGGATCAGGAGCGCTGCCAAAAACATTTTTAAATTCAGCAACATATTCTGGATTTTCATTTAATCTATTCACCAATAACACCATATTAAAATCCATTTCAAAATGGTCCTCTAACGGTACATAAGGTTGCGTTTCCAATGTTGGATTTCCCCCATCTTTTAACATAACCGGATAATAAACAACATTTGCCAAACTTGGTGAATTGCGAAATCCAAGTCGCCCGAAAACACCTTCACTGATAGATACATTATCACTAAAAGCAAGTTCGGCATTATGACAACTGCTACAGGAAATTGTTGAATCAACGGAAAGTGCAGTATCGTAAAATAATTTTTTTCCAAGGTCTATCTTCGCCTGCGTTAATGGATTATCTATAGGAATATCCGGATACGGAAATCCCGCAGGAATAATTAATACATATTTATCTTCCTGTGGATTAATTTCATCATCCACTGAACAGGAAAATAATGACAATGTTGTCAGTAAAATAAAACAAACGTAATAGCTTTTGTTTTTTTTCATTTCCTAATCTTCAGGTGAAAACATATCGAAAATGTTTCCATAAATAGTATTTGCCAGATCAACATTATCAGTTGAGTGCGTAGTGTTATCCGTTGAAAGATCTACCCCATTAAAAAACGTTTCCCACTGGGTCTTAAGGTGACAAATATTTTCCTGGCCTTCGCCAATAGTTAGGGGAAGGTCAATTTCAATGGTGGCAACATAATGGTCACTTCCGAGGTGTAATTCAAAAAGGCCATCCGGATTATCAGGAGCGCCATCTCCTGTAACATCTGCTTCTCCGTCAATTCTTACAAAAATATACCCGAAACTCCATCCCCAATGCATATTTGGAAACTGAGCTCCCAATGGGTCACCGATCTCGTAAAGAGAAGGATCGGCATGGTTAGTTGCGGAGTCGATTCCAACGTCAAACATGATCTTTGTATAATCACCGGCAGGGAAGTTGCCAATGGCGTATTCCTCTTCTTCCGGTTTCATGAGCAAATAAACACCTTCAGCCGGTGTTTCATTACCATTGGCATCAACCAAAATGATATTTGAAATATAGAACTGCACCAAATTCAGTTTGGTTGCAACTCCACCCAGCTCGTAAATGCTTTCCTCTACAAGCTCCTCTGCCCCAATGTATTGATGCATGTGCATTTCAACGGCAAACGATTCGTTATAGATACATCCAACATTCACTTCTGCCTCAGGATCGTAGTTTGTGGCAGTTTCGTCTGTACATCCTTCGATCTTTTTGCAGGAATTGAAACTAATTAGTATTAAAAGTGCGCTAATGGTGAGGAGAAAGCCCTTAAATCCCATATTTTTTCTTGTTTATGGTGTAAACTATTATGTAAAGTTAGACGTTATTAACCTGAATTTGATGACATTTGTTTGGTTTCGCGCCCTGCATATGGTCATATATACGTAAAAAGGTTAACTTTGTGTTGATGAAAGGGTTCATGAAAAATTTGAGTATTTACCTGATGACGGCAATTTTATTTGTTGCCTCCACGGGGTTTACTCTGTTTTCTCATATTTGCCTGATGGAAGAAAAGGAAACGATCACCACACAAAAAATGGCTGATTGTTGCGCAAAGGAACCAATTACAACAACCGATACAGAAGGGTTGAACAGCAGTAATTGTTGTATTGATAATTCAACATTTGTTAAATTTGATTTTACGGGAGCAACGCAAAGAGTTTTAGAATTTTCTGACGCTCCTCATTTTATAACTATATTTGATTCTGAACCTGAAAATTTTTCTACAACATATTCAGGATATATTTTTAAGGATCTGCCACCACCATTATCCGGCAGAAATATTCTATTGAACAAACAGGTTTTCCGTATTTGATTTATTGCAGTTAAGTTCTCGTTTTTTCACCGGGTGAAGAAATGATTTTTTATTTTATTTAAACTTACTGTAATGAAACATCATTTAATATTATTTTTAATTACTGCATTCTTTTACGGAAATTCTCAAAGCCAAACACTTAAAGGCCATGTAATGAGTGCGGATGAAGATGGTGGTATGACAGCCCTTCCCGGCGCCAATATCGTTTGGTTAAATACTACTACTGGAACCACAACAAACGAGGATGGGTCATTTATTCTTGAAAAAACGGATCCTTCGCAAATTCAATTTAAAGTTACTTATGTTGGATTTGAAACAGATACGATTACTGTTGGCGATAAAACATCTTTTCATATTATGTTAGATCCTGTAAAAGAATTAACACAGGTTATTATTGAAGGAGAAAGTTCTGCAAGTTCTATAAATACAGTAAATCCTGTTAATATGGAATCGCTGAATAAAAAAGAATTATTAAAAGCAGCCTGTTGTAATCTCAGTGAAAGTTTTGAGACAAATAATTCGGTGGATGCAGAATTCAGCGATGCAATTACCGGAGCAAAAACAATTAAATTATTGGGGCTGGATGGAGTGTATTCTCAGATCATGATGGAAAATATGCCGGGAGTTAGGGGATTGTCATCGAGCTATGGATTGACCTATATTCCGGGCCCTTGGATAGAGTCTATTCAAATTACAAAAGGACCAGGCTCAGTTGTGAATGGATACGAAAGTATTACCGGTTCCATCAACACAGAAATTAAAAAACCTTTTCACGTGGAAGGTGAAACTTTTCTGTTGAATTTATTTGGATCCAATTCCGGACGTTATGAAGCAAACGTGAATTTTAAACATTTATTGAATGAAAAATGGAGCACGGCAATTTTTACACATACCAGTCAGCTCCACAATAAATTGGATCACAATGAAGATGGTTTTTTAGACATGCCATTAAATGAGACCTATGTATTCATGAATAAATGGAATTATTTTTCCGGTAAAAAACATGAGGCACAGTTTGGAGTGAAATACATTGCTTCTGATATCAATGGTGGTCAGGTAAACTTTGATCCGGAGCAAGAGCACACTGTTGAAAATGGTTATGGTGTTGGCGTAACTACACAGCGAATTGAAGGGTTTATGAAAAACGGTTTTGTATTTGATAAACCTAATACTTCAATTGGAACTATTGTAAATTATGTTTACCACGATCAGAACGCATTTTACGGATTAAATAACTACAGCGGAATTGAAAGATATGCAAACGCAAATTTTATTTACCAATCATTTATGTTCAATACCAACCACAGCTATAAGATTGGAGCAAGTTTTATGGTGGATGATTATAATGAAAGTTTTGATTCGGTTAATTATTTGCGGACAGAATATGTTCCGGGTTTATTTGCAGAATATCATTTTGTGTCCGGAACGAAATTCAGTTTACTTGCCGGAATTCGTGTGGATGATCATAATTTATACGGAATATTTACTACTCCCCGGGTACATTTAAAATATAATCCAACTTCAAACACTACGCTCCGTGGTTCAGTGGGAAAGGGATACCGAGTAGCAAATGTATTTGTAGAGAATAGCAATGTGCTCACAAGTTCCAGAACATTAATAATTACGGAAGATCTGTTGCCGGAGGAAGGATGGAATTACGGCGTTTCGGTGATGCAGCGATTTAAATTGAATAAGCAGGAAGGATCATTCACACTTGATGGTTATAGAACTGAATTCGTAAACCAGATCGTGGTTGATCTCGATAGTGATTATGGTTACGTATATATCAGCAATCTCAATGGCAGATCATATTCCAATGTTTTTCAGGCAGAAGTGAATTATGAGTTGTTTAAAAACTTTGATCTTCGTGTTGCTTATAAATATATTGATGCAAAGTCGACTTATAACGGTGAACTTCTTGAAGTTCCTTTAACCAACAAACACCGAGGACTTGTTAACCTTGCATACGATCTTAAAAAATATGGTTGGGTTTTTGATTTTACAACACAATTTTATGGCAGTTCAAGATTGCCTGATTTAACTGAAAATCACGATGCGCATTTTTTAGGAGAATATTCTGCGCCCTATTATTTATTATTAGGGCAAATTACCAAAAAGTTCAAAAATCTGGAGATCTATGCGGGTTCAGAAAACATTACCAATTACACGCAACATCATCCTATTTTAGGATTTGATGAGCCTTTTGGAGCGGATTTTGATGCATCTGTAATTTATGCGCCGATCATGGAGCGCAAATTTTATGGTGGATTGAGATGGAGTATATATTAATAATTATTATTTTCACAACAGCTGAGGAATTAAATCAGCAACAAAAACAAAAATTATGAAATCGAATATTAAAAAAGCTTTTGGTGTAATTGTTTTTACACTGTTTATGACAGCAACAAATTCCCTTTTTTCACAAACTGCTGAAACGGGAAAAAATTATGTGGACATTAAAACTTCTGCACAATGCGGTTCTTGTAAAAGTGCGATTGAAAAAGCAGTGAATAATGTGGATGGTGTTAAATCTGCAGAGCTGGATCTGGAAACTAAAATTGTTACGGTTAAATACGATGTTTCTAAAACAAATGTTGAGGCATTAAAATCTGCTATAGTAAATATTGGTTACGACGCAGACGATGTTCCTGCAGATGCAAAGGCGTACGAGAATTTGCATTCTTGTTGTAAGAAAGAGTGAGTTAATGCGATATTCACTTCCACAGAAATCCTTCGGTAACTTTGTGGAGAAAGCCACGAATACACGAATTTTATCATTCGTGTATTTGTGGCTTAAATTTTTATTTATTTACCACTACTTTGATTAACTCCCTTCCATGATCAGAAGTAATAGATAAAAAATAAATTCCACATGATATATTTTTCAGTGGGATTAAAGTTTCCGATTTTTGTAAAATAATAGATCGATATAAAACACTACCATTAGCAGAAAATAAATTTAAATAATAAACATTATCCGATCCATTTATATTTACGTATAATTGATCTGATGCCGGGTTTGGGTATACTAAAATTTCCATCCCCCCCAAATTATTTAATACATCAACAGGTAAAGTAGTAACCTCTTTATCCATAGATTTTTCTGAAACAGAATCGGAACAATTTATGGTTACAAAAACAGTATATATTGTTCCCGGATCAAGATCGCTGAAGGTGAAACTTGTGTCGCTTGTGGAATAAAAAGTGGTGTCTGCTCCGGAGATTAAATAAATGGTATAATCATCATAATTATCATCACCGGGCCAGCTGGCAGTGAAGGAAGAATCGGTTATGCCGGTAATGTTGATTGCTTGC
>JBGAWP010000114.1:0-6998 GCA_044227505.1 Chitinophagales bacterium
ATGATTTAGTTTGATTTTCCATATTTGTCCTGATTTTTGGTGACTTTTTATTGTCAACCTATTTCAGGACAAGACACCTATTTCCTATGTCCTATGTCCTAGGTCCTATGTCCTATGTCCTATGTCCTACGTCCTACCTCTTAACTACACGTGCAGAAGAAACACTGCCATTTACATCTGTGGCCGTAATAAAGTAAATACCATTTGACACTGCATTTCCATTATTATCATCGCCATTCCAGGTAATAATTTTATTGGTAGCATTTAGATGTTTTATCTTTTGACCAATAGCATTTGAAATATAAATATCTTCAACATCAATCATTGCATCAATGGTAATTTCTAATTGTTGTGAAAACGGATTAGGTGCAAGCGTAAAGAATGCCGGATATAATTCTTCAATTGCTGTAGGGCAAGGAACCACAAAAGGATTTCCCGGAGAGCCGTATAAACATCCGGCAACCCAGGTTGTTGCTATATTTGGATTTCCGCCTTCATCAATTTGTTCTAAGGTGAATCCTGTTCCATCAGCATCAATAGGCCAAGGCGCATTATCATTATATCGCACGCTGTATTTTATTAATCCGGTAGGAGTGTAGAGTCGAACACCATCACCTCCATTGGAAAAATGAAATGTAGGTTCACCGATCACATTTGTAACGGAAGGGAATTTAACGGTAAATGATTCGAGGCTATCGGTTACAACCAGCCGTTCGCCCGGATCCAATATATTTCCTGTTGGAATTACGTAAATATTATCTGTATTTGCATCTCGCAATATCCATCCCCCAATATTAACGGCAGAAGCTCCGCGATTTAATATTTCAACCCAATCACCGGGATTATAGGCAAGCAATGAATTATAATTGATCTCTGAAATAATTATATCATAATCACAGGGTGTATAATCATCACCAGGTGTTCCTAATACACAACTTGCTATCCAGTTAGCGGGATCATTTTCATTTCCGGTTTCATCTAATATTTGTAAGGCAGGTCCTAATCCGTCTGCACCTTTGGGCCATGGAATAGAATCAACATAATTAATTAGCCTCACAACAGCACCTAAATTATCTTCCAGTTTTACACTTCCGGAAGTATTATCAAATCCATAACCAAATTCACCAATATAATTTGTAACACCACTGTGCACCATTAAAAAAGTATCAATAGATTGTACAATTACTAAATATTCATCAGGGGAAAGTATAGTTCCGGGCGGAATGGTATAAGAATTAAATGGAGTTTCATCTTTTAATTTCCAATTGCTGATGTCGACATCATTGCCGCCATAATTATGTAATTCTACCCATGCATTCGAATCGTTGAAATTATCAGAATTGTAATTTACTTCTGTAATTGCAACGCTATATCCACCGGCAATATCATACACTTCTGATTCGCCCGGAATATCTCCTTTTAACCACGACAACAACGATCGGACCCATGATTTTGCATCATTAGTTTCATCATTTTTGTCTTCGCCTTTATCATAATTTGTCCAAAGTCCATCCTGGGAAACACTTTCTGAAAAAGTAGTTTGTTGAATTTCAGGATTAATTTGAAGTTGTTGACCAAATGCTGCCGACAAAGAAATGGCAGTGGTAAGGAGGAGTAAATATATTTTCATCTATACTGATTGATTATAAGCGCTGTAAATTTAATTATTTGTTAAGTAATTGTATAATCGATGTAAACACAAGATCTCTTGATTTTTAACAAATTAAGCGAAATCGGACTTGGTATAAAACGACAAAACCACGCCAGAGCGTGGTTTTGTTATATTTTTATGGAATGCAATATTATTTTGTTACAGGTTGCGTTCCTGCAGGAATTACACCTAAAAGTTCCACTTCAAATTCAAGTGCTGCGTTAGGTGGAATAAATCCCTGATATCCTGCCGGTCCATACCCCAGTTGAGATGGTATGTATAAAGTCCACTTATCACCTACTTTCATCAATTTTAGCGCCTCTGTCCAACCGGCCATAAAACCATTTACAGGATGTGTTACAGGTTGTCCGTTTCTTACAGAACTATCGAAAATTTCACCGTCAATGAATTTTCCTGTGTAATGCACTACTACCTGATCTCCATCAACAGGAGTGGCACCGGTTCCGGAAGTTATGATCTTATAAAGTAAACCACTCGGTGTTGCTATCACGCCATCTTCCTTTGCTTTTGCCGCTATCCAGTCATCACCCTCTTTTTTAGCTTTTGCAGTTTCAATATCCGCTTTTTTGCGCATATAAGTATTTAAAAATGCAAGGGAGCTGGAATCATTCATTTTAAGTCCGATCGTGTCTTCAGTCAGAATGGCCTTGATCACAGCTGCCATGATCTCTGTATTCACTTCCGTGATCTTTTGTTCTTTAAAACTTTCACCGATATTGATACCGATTGCATAACTCAGTGAGTCTGCACCATTTTCCATTTTAACATTCTGTATTTTAGTCTCTTTACATGAGGAAATTACCACTGCAAACAGCGCAGCTATTGGTAATACGGTTAATTTATTCATAGAATTTTATTTGAGGGTGCAAAGATAGCTAATTTGTTGGAGAGGGGGAAATTTTTTGGTTGAGGGGATTTTGGGAGATAGAGAGGGGGGGTAGTCGAAGTCTCAGTCGCAGTCACAGTTGGCAGTGGGCAGTTTGTAGCATCGATGGTTTTTCCTTCGGATTATAATTTGATTATGAATGATAGATAAATTTTCCTCCGTATCGAACACAGAACCCAGAACCCAGAACCCAGAACCCAGAACCCAGAACTCAGAACTCAGAACCCAGAACTCAGAACCCAGAACTCAAAATTTTCCCTATCTTTAAACTTATGGAATTACTCGATCAGGAATTTACGCAACCTGTTTTTCAGGTACCGGCAGGATTTGGAAAACGATTGGCTGCATGGCTTATTGATTGTATTTTGATTTCTTTTGCCGGTTATGTTATCGGTTTGGTTCTTGGTGTAAATATTTTTAAGGAATCATGGGGAATTATTTGGTTCGATAATATTTTAACCATGGTTTATTTTATCATTATGGAAGGCGGAAATTCGCAGGCTACTTTTGGAAAAAAAATCCTCAACATAAAAGTTACCGGTTTAAAAGGGGAACCCATTAATTACAAAAAAGCATTCATTAGAAATATCTGCAAAATAATATCTGCACTTATAATCGGAATAGGTTTTATAATGGTACTTTTCACAGATAAAAAACAAGGTTTGCATGATCTGATTGCCGAAACACTTGTCGTGGAAATAAACTGAAGGTAATTGATAATTGATAATTGATAATTGACAATTAAACAGCCCTATATGCCCTCGACCTACCAGGTTTTTTTTAACCTGGTAGGTCTAAGGGAAGGAGGATGTAATTGACAATTAAACAGCCAGGCAAACTTAAATATTCAGGTTTTAGATATCCAGAACCTGCCTGACTCTGACGCAGTCGGCAGGCAGGCACAGAACACAGAACTCAGAACACAGAACTCAGAACACAGAACACAGAACCCAGAACCCCGAACCCAGAACTCAGAACCCCGAACTCACATCTGTCAACTTCGCGTCATTTCCAATTAGATTGTAATCCGATGACACAGCGATTTTTTTATACCATTACTTTTGGAATATTAAATAACTAAAAAAGCGACACATGAAAAAAATTACTGTATTGTTATTATTGCTTACTGCAACATTTTATTGCAAAGCACAAAACGAAGGAGAGATCACGGGAAAAGTTTTAGACGAACAAACAAACGAAGCGCTTCCCGGCGCACATATGATTTTAAAAAGTGGTGACACAAAAGTGATGGAAGTTGCCACCAATGATAACGGAATTTATGTATTCAAACCTGTCAAACCGGGTACTTATGATATATCTATTATTTTTATCGGATATGATACTACCAGATATCTTGGTTTAGAAGTAAACTCCAATGGAATTAATTACCAGGATTTTATAATTACCCCGGGAATAAAATTGGTTGGATTTACTGTAAGACCATCGTTGGTTGATGATCAGGTTCCAGGCATAATTGATGAGTTTAAAGCTGAAGATTTTAAACATATGGCTGTAACCAATCCAGTTGAAGTTGCAGCCCAGGCCGCAACTGTTTTGACTGATGAAAGAACAGGTGGCCTTTTTATTGCGGGCTCGAGAGAAGACGCAACTTTATATGTTGTTGATGGAGTGAGAGTTGTTGGGAGTTTATATGTTCCTATGAATTCTATTGAAACTATTTCAGTATTAACAGGAGGAATACCAGCAAATTATGGCGATTTTACCGGTGGAATTGTTGAAATTACTACAAAAGGTTATGCAGGGATTTTTTAAGGAGCTATGAGTTTTAATCCAAGCAGGAGTTAACTCACCACTCCCCATTCACCACTCCCCAAATGAGTTATGAGTTATGAGTAATGAGTGGAATCTCGGTTCACCGCAAATTTATTCACCTGAATATTGACTCTAGACTATTCTGGGCTAAAAGTTTGATCTGAGACAAACCGGATTCACGGCTCACGAATGACGATTCACGCTTTCATCTCTGCGCGAGATAATTATTTAAACATTGCAACTGATCGGCATCTCCCTCCATGGTGCCGGTCTTTTTTGTGGTTTAATGGAAGCTTCGTAAATTTATATCTTCAAAGAAAAACTATGAAAAAATATTTTCTCCTTATTTTATTGCTCGTAAGTGCAATTTTACTTTTTCAATATAAATATATTTCCCCCTCAGAAGAAATTGCTGAAAAAAATGAAGAACAAAGCATCGACGATTGGCTTTATCAGCAAAAAGCATTTCCCTACGATAAAACTGATAGAGTTGCTCAACGCAAAGCAGTGCAATCTGCATTGGCACAGAAATTAAAAAATAGAAATGCCAAAACTACTGATATAGAGGACTGGAATTTTATTGGGCCTGTATCTATTGGAGGTAGAATTTTGGATATTGATTGTCCCGCCGGCAACGACAATACCATTTATGTTGGAACTGCATCAGGTGGCGTATTAAAATCGTACGATCGCGGTGCAACCTGGGCTAATATTTTTGATGATAATGCTACGCTTTCTATTGGCGATATAGTTATTGACAGAGTGGATACCAATATTATTTATGTAGGCACCGGTGAACCCGGAAATGGAACAGGTTCGGTTACTTACGATGGAAATGGAATTTATAAATCTACCAATGGTGGAAGTACATGGACAAATATCGGATTAACGGAAGGAGGAAATACAGGAAGAATAATTATTCATCCCGATAATAATCAAATATTATTTGCAGCAATGTTGGGAGATCTTTTTGAAAACTCTTCTGAACGCGGAATTTATCGCACCGAAAATGGTGGTGCTACCTGGGAAAAAGTTTTATATGTAAATGATTCAACCGGCGGAATTGATGTTTGTATTAATCCCGATGATCCGAATATTGTGTATGCATCCACTTGGGAACGCGTGCGCAGATATAACCGAAAGGATTATTCCGGAAATGGAAGCAGAATTTACAGAAGTGAGAATGGTGGTGATACCTGGGAGATGCTCACAAACGGATTGCCATTAGAACCACTTGCTAAAATTACATTAACTATAGCACCATCAAATCCTGATGTATTATATGCCTCAATTGTTGATCCTGCAGAAACATTAAAAGATATATATAAGACAGTGGATGGAGGTGATACCTGGATAGCATTAAATTGCGCCGATGAAGTTGCAACCTCCGCACAGGATACCTGGTTCGGCGGTATGCGTATTAGTCCGAGTGATGCAAATAAAGTATACTGGATAGGATTTACCTGTGCACGTTCCAACAATGGCGGAAATACCTGGAGTGGAATGGCAACTTCCGCGCATGTTGATTGTCATGCACTATATATTTCTCCTACAAATGAAAATTTTAAAATAATGGGTAGTGATGGGGGATTATTTTTCACGGAAAATGATTTTGCAACATTTACAACAGATCAAAATATTCCAGTAACACAATTATATACATTAGATGTTTTTCCGGGTGATACCAGTTTATTAATTGGAGGTGCGCAAGACAATGGTAGTTTTGTGAAAAATACTTTCGGCGATTGGTATTACGTAAATGGGGGAGATGGTGTTAGTACTAAATGGTTGCCTATAAATGAAAATTCCTATTATGCAAATATTCAATACGGAAATTATTATGGTGTAGTAGATGGTGATGAAAAAGCATTTTTCGGATATGATTGGGGAGATAGACATAACTGGAGATCTCCTTTGGAATTAAATCCATTAAATGCATCTACCATTTATATTGGTGGAAGTAAAATTCAAAGAACTACGAATTATGGAGATAATTTTGAAACTATAAGTGATGATCTTTCTAACGGAAGTACCGGAACAGGATTAACATTCGGAAGTATTTTCACCATTCACAATGCAGCTGCTGACACTAATTATATTTATGTGGGCACTGATGATGCAAATGTTTGGAGAAGTAAAGATTATGGTGATACCTGGCAATTAATTACAGATGGTTTGCCATACCGATATTGTATGAGTATTGAAACAGACCCTGAAGATGCAGAAACCGTTTATGTAACTTTCAGTGGTTTCCGTTGGGCCGACAATGCCGCACATGTTTACAAATCCACAAATGCTGGCGATAGTTGGACTGATATTTCAGGTGATCTTCCAGATATTCCGGTTAATGATATAGTGATAGGACAATTAAATGAAGATACCACATCCTTAATGATCGCGACAGATGTAGGATGTTATTATTCGTATAATGAAGGTGTTAATTGGAATTTTTTGGGATCAACCATGCCTGTTGTTTCAGTTTATGAAATTTATTACGATCAGGAATCCAACACTTTATTTGCAGGAACTTACGGTCGTGGAGCATGGAAAATTGTTATGCCGAGAGCAGAACCTCCAAATGTATCCATACACGAATCGCTGGAATTAAATATTACAATCGCACCAAATCCCATTGCAGATATCATACATATTTCCACCAATCAAAAT
>JBGAWP010000115.1:0-6926 GCA_044227505.1 Chitinophagales bacterium
ACAATCGAAATTTGTAACGAGGATTTCCGACTCTGAAGGAGTCGCTTTAGGCAGTATTTTTTTTAATGATCACTTAAAGGAGAATTTTGCTTTGATCTCAGACAATCTTAATTTGAATAAATTATAATTGAATTTATAAGACAATCGAAATTTGTAACAAGAATTCCCGACCCAGAAGGGGTCGCATGTTTATAGAAAATTTGAAGTGAAATTTATATGACCCCGAAGGTGGTCACATGTAAAAAGCACGTCTTAATAACAACGTTACAATGGTGAGGAATAAATCGTCAGGAGAATAAACATGAGCCTTTCGTGAATTTACTCATAACTCATTTTTTAATGAATCGTGAATCCGAAATTTCAATCGCCTTTCAATAAGAGTAAAAAATTTCATCCTCGGTGGATCAAACTCACCACTCACCACTCACCACTCACTACTCACCACTCACCATTCACCATTCACCATTCACCACTCACCACTCACCACTCACTATTCACCATTCACCACTCACCACTCACCACCTTAGTCGCAATCCAACTCCAATGTTTTAATGTATTCGTTATTCGGATCTAAAGCCAATACTTTATTGTAATAAATACAAGCGTCGGCTTTTTGGTTTGCAACCAATGCATAATATGTGCAGCAATAGGAATATGCTTCTATTAATGTTTTTTTGTTTTTTTCCATATCCTTTTCAGCAAGTTCTATAAATCTAAGGTAATATGGCAGTGCATCTCCTTTTACTTCTTGTTCTATTTTTAATTTTGTTTTTGCGCGTTGTAAATATCCATCTGGTGAATTAGGTTGCATTATTATAAATTGTGCAAAGATGGTATCTGCATTTACATAATCGGCAGTTAAAAAATAGGCACGTCCTAAGAAATAAAAATCCAAAGGTCCGCCGCCAAATTTGGCGATTGTATTATTGTATGCAATAATTGCTTCAGGATATTTTTTTGTGGAATACAAATATTTCGCATATTCGGTGTAAACCTCTGCAGTTGTATTTGTATCATTTTCAATGGCCATGGTATAATAAAAAACTGCTTTTGCAGTATCCTTCATTTCCACTGCTAATTTTGCAGAATATTGATAATCTAAAGGTTGCACTTTCTTTTCGGGTATGTTCCAATAGGTTTGAGAAGCTTCAAATCCTTCGGTGAATTTTAAAAGAGCAGACGCTGCATCTGTTTTTCTCAGCGTATCTCCCAGTTCATAATTTGCATAATAAATAATTCTCCATGCAATAAAATTAGAAGGATCGTCAGCAACAATTTTTCTTGCTTCTTCAATGGCACAGATATAATCACCGATCTGATAACATGTTACTGCGGGAACAATTCTGGCTTCTTTATCTTCGGCATTTAATTCCACATATTTATTAAAGCATGCTCTCACCTTATCATATTGTCCATCGAGATAATATTCTTCTCCTAATTCTTTCCAAACCACTGCAATATTCGGATCATGTTGGATCGTAATTTTAAATTCTTCAATTGCTTCTTTGTGTTTACCGGTTTTAGCATGCACGCGTCCAATACGCAAATGGGTTACTGCGATATTTGGATTTGCTGCTTCCGCCTGTTCGTATTTGGTCATGGCTTCCCCGGGTTTATCCATATCGAGATATGCATCTCCATAAGCCAATAGATTGATGATGAGAGTTGGATCGGTTGAATAGGCGATCTCATAATTTCTGATGGCTTCTGCATTATTTATTTTGTAATATGCATCACCGATCTGATAAAAGATCTCCGCATTTTTCGATTTGCTCACTTTAACTGCATCGTCAAAGTTTAATTTGGCTTCTGCAGGTTTGTTGTTTAATAAATTCACCTTCCCTTTGGCTACAAATACAAGTGCATTTTTATTTTCAACAAATTCACCGGCTTTTGTATAATAATATTTAGCGGAATCCACTTTATTTGTGATTAAATAAACGTTTCCTAAATAGTAATTTGTTTCAACAGTAGGTGAAGTATTATTAAGAGATAATAATATTTTTTTCGCCTTGAAATAATATTCAGATTCTATCGCCTTTTTTGCTTCAGGTAAAGTTTGAGCCTGTACAACACTCTGAATTAATAATACTGCAATTAATGTTCTAATGATCTTCATTTTCGGTTTTAGTTTATTATTCTACTATTTTAATTTCCCGTTCAGGCATTTTTGCCGGAATGAGTCCTTCTTTTAAAATTATTCTTGAAGCTTTGCTTCTATATACAAAGTTGACAAAACCCGTGCCTAATAGCTGAGCGATGTTACCTTTCACCACTGTTACACTCCTTTGGAGCGGATAACTGTTGGTAGCAATAGTGGATTGGGATAATTCATATACCTGGTTTTTCCCTTCTGAATTTGCTTTTGAAACTGATAACACCTTAATTCCTTTCAAAATAGCTTGTGCAGACGGGTCGTCCATATCACTTATTTCTGCGAACGAAATAAACCCGATAGCATTGTTATTAGCTGCTATATAGGAAGCAAGTGTGTCTTTATTATCCAGAGAGAACATGTTGATTAAAGAAGCACCTTCACTTTCGATCAACTGATTGATCATGCTTCCATTCGCTTTATTAAATACAAAGTTGGTGTTTTGATATTTACCGGTGTAACCCTGTTTTCTGCTTTTAATAAACTCATTCATATCGAATATAGAATCGGGATTATTCTCTGAAGTAATAACTGCTATCGCCTCAGTTGCTATTTTAAATTGTTCCGGTTCGAATTTATGTGTTTTTTCAAGTGCAGATAATTCTATTGAGGTAAGTTCTCTGCCTGTTATGATCATTTGCGTTTTGTTTTGCAAAAATGCATCCAGTATTTCCCGATCACTACCGTAAGTGGCCTTGATCTTTGCTTCCGGATAAACGTTTTCATAAGATTTGATCAGTTCGCCTACCAAAGTGGAATAACTTGTATCGGCGTAAATTACAATTTCACCTTTATTCATATTCTCCACATCTTTATCAAATGAACCGGAACTGCATCGCGAAAACCCAAGTGCGGTCAGTAATAAAAGAGATATGATATGGATGTTTTTTTTATTCATATTCGTTTTCGCGTATAATTTCTTTTGCTTCAGTAACCACGCGAAATATTCTGAAAATGCCATAAACCATTAATACAATTCCCAAGGCATAACTGTATGTTCTCCCTAATGCTACTATAAGTTCGGGAATTATGATCAGGATCAAACCGATGGCAATATACATTACCGAGGCAAATGATTTTAAGAGAAGCACAGGATGTTTTAATATGTTAAATCGCATCGCTATATAAAAATAAAACCATCTTAGGATTTCGCCTCAGATGGTTTTAAATAATGATTAAACAATTATCAATCAGAAAGATCAAATTTAACAGGCAGGGTAAAATAAACATTTACTGCTGCTCCGTTTTGTCTTCCCGGTGTCCAGTTTGGCATTGTGCTTACAACTCTCACGGCTTCCTCATCACATCCGGCACCAATTCCTCTTTGAACTTTTACATCTGAAACTTTACCGTTTTTATCCACAACAAATTTAAGGTAAACGGTTCCTTCTATACCGTTATCTCTTGCCATTCTCGGGTATTCGATATGACTTGCAAGATATTCATATAATTTTTTAACTCCACCCGGATATTCAGGATTTTGTTCTACGAAACTGTAAATTGTTTTATCTTCTACTACCTCTTTTTCAGTTACTACGGTTTCGATTATGATCTCTGCATCTTCATCGCCTTCCTGAGTTTCAGTGGAGATATCCGCTTTGATCTCATCAACACGAACAACTTCCTCTTCGTCCACCACTTCCTCATCTTTTTTAACTACCATTTCCACGAATTTAACGGTAGGTCTTACCGGTGGTGGTGGTGGTGGTGGCGGAGGAGGAGGCGGAGCTGCTTCATCCAAAGGCGGTGGTGCTGTAAGGGTAACAACTCTTGAAATAGAATCATCTTCCTTACTTTTTTTCAGAAAACCAAAATCGATATAACTGGCGCTTGTAAGTACAATTGTTGCTCCAAAAATAATAGCAGAGGCTACAACCGTATTTTTTACCGATAATTGGCGTAAAAAGAATGCACCGTAGGCTTTATTCCGATTGTCGAAAACAATCTCGTCCATCGATTGCCTTAAATATTTTTTGTTATCTTCCATCATAACGATTCGTTTGTTAGTCTGATGCTAATAGAATTAAATTTCCATAATTTATTTCCTCAATTATTATTCCGGAACAACATCAAGTTTGCCACCATTGGCAATAGCTTCTTTTTCAAGTTCCGCAATATCCTGTATGGCATAAATTTTTGTGCTTGTGATATCCATTTCATCCAAAATATCCACCATGTTCTTATAGGATGCGCCATCTGTCATTTTAATGATCACGATCATTTTCTCCGGATCACCGTGTTCTTTACCGACAGATTTTTGTTTTTTATAAATCACATTCCGAATTCCCTCTGCTGAATAATTCGTGGTTTTCATGTCAAATACCACTTGTCCTTCATAATACCAGATCTTATCATCTTTATCGAGTATTACGTTTAAAACCATCGATTCTTTTACGTCTGTTTTAACTTCCTCATCCTTTTTAGGCATGTTTAATTCCATTGCCACAGGTTTGTTGAGGGTAGTGGTTAACATAAAAAAGGAGATCAATAGGAAGGCAAGATCCACCATAGGGGTAAAATCCACCCTTGTTGACATTTTTTTCGACCTGACCTTACCTTTACCGTGTTTACTATGACTCCCTTTCTCCGGGGTTTGAATATCTGACATAACCTTAATGTTTTTATTTGGTTACCGGGGCCACAGTTGCACCTGTAACCGGTCCTTCCAAAGTGGTTATTAAATTAAATGTATGAATGTTTACAGGTTCGCTTGTCAATGTTTTAATGATCTCCTGTATGGCCTGGATATTTGCATCCTTATCGCCTTTTATCGCAATGCGAACCTCAGGTCTGTCGGCTCCCGATTCTTCTCTGTCCAATCTGTCGGCCCAACGACCTGATTGAATCCAGTCGCGGAGCTCATTATTTGCAGAATCGATAGGTACACCCGGATAATCGCGCAGTGCAGCAAGTTGGTCGGGCGGCATGCTCAAAACCTGCGGTAATTGTGCAATTTCATAACCCATCATCTCCACATTCGCAAAATTTGCGATCTGTTGGTCTGAGAGGTCTTTTAAAGCAGGATAGGTTTCTCCATATCTTTCAATAAGATTTTGAAGTGTTACTACCTTTACTTTAGGATTATCCATAGAATAATAAACCTTACCCTCCTTGTCTACAGAGATCACCATGAGGTTATCCGGCACCACAATCTCCGATTCAGAACTCGGCATATCAATAACAACCGGTTGAGAGGGACGGAATTTAGCCGTTAATATGAAGAAAGTCAGCAATAGGAACGACACGTCTGTCATGGCGGTCATGTCCACAATTGTACTGCTTCTTTTTACTTTAATTTTTGGCATCGTTACGTTTTTTTAAACGTGCACTTAATAGGATTATTTTTCTGAAGCGGCAAATGTTTGCGTGATCGTAAATCCGATCTCGTCAATACCGTAAGTCAGTTTGTCGATCATTCCTGTAAAAATGTTATAGAAAATGATGGCAAATGCTGAGGTTCCGATACCAATTGCTGTGTTTACAAGGGCTTCAGAGATACCGGCAGATAATGCGGATGGATCGGGAGTTCCTTCTGCTGCAAGAGCTGCGAAGGCTCTGATCATACCTAATACCGTTCCCAATAAGGCTATCAACGTTCCAATGGATGCAATAGTTGCAAGAATGGGAAGGTGTTTTTCCAAAGCCGGCATTTCCAAAGCGGTAGCTTCTTCAATTTCCTTGCTTATGTTAAGCACTTTTTGTTCTGTGGTGGCTTCTTTATCGGCTTTCATTTCGGCATATTTATGTAAACCGGCGTTAACAACGTTTGCCACAGACCCTTTCTGACGGTCACATTCTTTCAATGCTGCCGTCATATCCTGATTGCTTAAATGATATTTGATCTTTTGTAAAAATGACTCAATAGAACCATTTCCTTTTGCTTTGGTGATGGTCATCAATCTTTCGAAAAAGAAAACCATTACCGTTAAGAATAATGCTAATAAAATCGGCACGATGAATCCTCCCTCGTGAACCAGGGCCAAATAATTACCAGGAATTGGTTTATGATCTGCCGTAAAGTTGGAATCGCTACCTGCTACAAATATGTAGAACAATATACCGATAACGAGATTTATCCCCATAACGATGATTCCTAGACCCGTGATCGTGGTCTTCTTAGTTGGTTTTGCTGCTGTTTGAGCCATAAGGTTTAATTTAATTTCCTTTTTAAATGTTTAGAGTTGGCAAATATAGATTAATTTTTAAAAAAGTGTTTTTTTAATTAAAAAATCCACAATTTGCTGTTGTTATTTTTATGTTAACCGCAGTAAAAGGTAATTGTTTAAAACGGTTGTGCGATGATAAACCGAAATGTTGGATATATTGGTATAGGGGTGTGTTGGTTTTACACAAAAGTGACACAAAAGAAGAATCGAAGGAAGAATCAAAGGAAGAAGAGTCGAAGGGAGAAGGGGAAGGTTCTAAGGAAAGGGAAGGAAGGAAGGGTTAAAAAAGCGTTTCAAAAGTTTACAGGGTTAGCAGGGTTTTATACGGAGGTAAAAAAAACGGACGACCTAAGGACCTTGCTCCCGAAGAGCGTCTCACTTTTTTGTCTTAGGCTTTATTGAGACCTTCGCTGGGAGCGAAAGCCTCAATAACTTCGCAGGAGAATTTCAAGTGGGGCTCTCGCTAAGGAGGGTCTCAATAGCGGTAAATTTTAGGGAGAATTATTATTTAGTTACAAATTGCACACTGAACTTTTGAGATCTGCTTTGAAATGTGATAAAATAAGTGCCCGAAGGTAAATTATCCGGAAGTTGTATTCGATAAG
>JBGAWP010000116.1:0-6221 GCA_044227505.1 Chitinophagales bacterium
TTTGAGGATGTGGGGGATGATTTTATTGATGTTGATTCTTATAACATAACAGTTGAACCCGATTGGGATTATGCCTTTGTAAAACAAACCTTTAACAGAAAAGGAACTTTTGTAGTAGATATTTACACTGCAGATGATATTTATGTGAACACCGGCGAGGTTGTGATTTACTAGATCGCCTATGGTCAGGAGTCAATGGTCAAGAGTCAAGAGTAACAGCTTTCCGGCCACCTGGAATCATACTCACCACTTCCCATTCACCACTCACCAATGGTCAGGGGTCAAGAGCAACAACTTTCCGGCTACCGAGAATCATACTCACCACTCCCCATTCACCACTCACCTATGGTCAGGGGTCAAGAGTAACAACTTTCCGGCTACCGGGAATCATACTCACCACTCCCCATTCACCACTCACCTGAATGAGTAATGAGTTATGAGTAATGAGTAGGTTCGACTTCGGCATTAATTTTATTGCACCAGGTAAGAAAAATTCTCAAAAAGGAAATCCAATCTCCAATGAAAGAGCGGTTTATACACTCATTACTCATTACTCATTATTCATTCCCCTACGACTCTCGATTCGCGATTTTTCAGCACAAATCCCAACACAATAAGTACAATTCCCACTCCCCCTAAAATAATATGCAAAAAATAGATAGTTTGGATCAATACTATTTGAATTAATATCCATCCGGTTAAAATCACTCCTTGTAATATTATAAACCAGAAATAATTTCTGGTTTTAAATATCATAACAAGTAAAGTGAGGATACTAAACAACCCGTTTGCTACTAACAGCACAAGCCCGGGTACAAAATAATTTTTAAATACTGTACCCTCTATCCATTCGGGGGAGAGTTGGATGCTGCTGCCATCGGGATGAATTATAAGGTTTAGTCCACCATAAATTGCACCCACACCGTTAAAGAGCAACAATAAACCAACGGCAATTTTAATAAACAACTTCATTAGCCATTTATTTGATGATGTAATTTCCGGTTTAATTTAATAACAGTGATGTATTATTTTTCAGCATCACTGTTATTTGGAATTAAAAACTATACAGTTTCTGCATTTTCCTTTTTGGCTTCTTTGGTTTTATCCAAATACTTTTCCATCAGGTCGGGTAATTTTTCAAAAACAGAGCTTAATCCTTTGGATGATTTTGCGGAAATGAATTGAATTTCACTTCCCTTGGTAACTAAAAATCCAACAGGACCCATTCCCATTCCGGCACCTCCGCCAGCTCCGGTTCCTTCACCCTCCCCGGCATTTTTTGCAGAACCTTTTCCTTCACCGCCTCCACCTCCAAATCCAAGTCCTATCGACATAACCGGTACACAAGTAAATTCACCGAGTTGAAATTGTTGGCCTATTATGGTCTCGGTTTTTGCTTCTGTTTTTAAAAACTCGGTCATCTTGCCGAGCTTGTCATTAAAATTTGTCATTTTATTTGTTTTTAATGGTTAATAATTATTTTTTTATATAAGCCCATAAAATCCGGGCAATATTGTTTTCGATTTTCATGATGACAATATTTTCTCCTGTAAAATTTATTTCTATCTGTCTGCCACTATAATGCTCGGCCAATAAAAAAATAGGATACATAATGCCATTCCATTGCATATTATCTGTATCCAAAGAAATTAAAAATTTTCTTACCCTAAAACTCTTTATGAGATTTAATATTTTTTTGAAAGGTATTTTTTTGCTCGATTTTTGTCGGTGTTTTTTTGCGGGGCTGGTTTCTGGATCTTTGATATTTGGTTCTAATAAATTAAACTGTTTTCTCCACCAGGCGATTTTTACGTTTAAAAAAAATGCATCCCGATACAGTGCCAGATCTGCTGATGCTATAAAGTGAGATCTTAAACTGAAAATCCCCTTGTCGCTATTAATTTCCAAAATGAAAGGAGCGAAAAGGAAGTAGGAAAATAATAACAGAAAAAATATTATTATAAGCCACCACATAACAATTATTTAGTTTAAAGTTCGGTACGAAACAGATCCTCAGTTATGACTTTTGATGAGAGGAAAAGTGACATTTATCAAATAGCGATAACAGATACAAACTCCTATGAGCGGAACTTATTTTGTATAATAATTGTTTAAACCACAATAGCTCTATCTTTTAAGGATCTAATGCGGCCAAAGTTTTTTATACCTATAAATGTGAATCTTAAATGGTTGGTATTAATAACCATTTTTGTTTCTGTTTTTTCATTTAACGGAAATGCTGGAAGAGCCGGTTTGCATAAACCCTCACTGTTCCAAAATGAATCCGTTATTAAAGCACAGTCGTCGGGTTTTGCCAAAAGCCTGAAGATTCATCAGAACTTAATACCCTATTTCTATAAATATCATTTGAATTGCAATAATTGCTACTCTTTTAATCTTCCGGTAAACTTTGACCAGCTACTGGCAGTGCAATTTGATGTAATTGGAACTACTTTAAATAGTTTTGCAAATAATACTCCAAAATTCCATAGGATAAAAATTCCTGTTATTACCGAAGAAGATTACAATGCTTCCTTTTTAGGATAAATTCCGGCTCGGATTATCCTTTACTTGTTTCCAAAATATTTAATGTATTGATTTTAATTGATTTTTTCAATTCACCTATTTATGAAATATTTAAAGAAAGCATTAAAAATTTCATTGTTTGTATTCATCCTATTGCTCGCTTCCTTAGGAGTTGGAATTGCTGGCGGAATACCTCCTTCGTTTGGCAATAAAAAACAAGATCACCAGACAGCTATAATGATCGAGCTCTTTGAAGAGAAAACAAAAGTGGATGAACAAGCTATAATTTTAGAGGTTAATTAGGGGAAATTATTTGAAGCGCATAGGGTTTAAATACACAATTGTATCCCTGTTATTTTTTAATGATTTTACCGTTAAAGTGGTAATTGTTATTTATAATATTGAGAAAGTAAATTCCTTCTGGTAATGCGGAGACATTTATATCCCTACCCGAAGAATAGTTTAATTCACAGAGAATTAAAATCCCATTGCTGTTTACAATATTTACTGTAAAATAATCAGATTGTGGTAATTGAATTGTAAAAACATTTTCAACCGGATTAGGATTGATTATAATGCTTGAATGAATGTTATCATTGGTAGAAATAACTATGGTAGAAGAATAAGTATATTCTCCATTGAGATCCATTTGTTTAAGTCTGTAATAATTATTTCCAATTACAGGATTGTGATCTGAAAAGGTATAGTGCAATAATTCAACAGAATTACCTGCAGCCTTTATTTGTCCGATAGTAAAAAATGTTTCACCAGAAGTGCTTTTTTGAATTTCAAAATTTGCACTGTTCACTTCAGAGGAAGTAGACCAAAGCAGAACATTTTTTTTAACAGTATTATACCCGGTAAAAGAAATAATAGCAATTGGCAATAACACAGGTTCAGAACAGAATTTAATCATCCAGTAATCATTAATTCCCCAGGAGGGTTGGGTTTTGTATCCTCCAATTCCGGCAGGAGTAAAGCTTGCAAAAGTATAACAACCACTGTCTGTTTCCGCCACAAACCCATTATAATCCTGATCGTTGGTCAAAATAGTTTTATCCCATAAAATATTTCCCGCAGCATCGGTTTTTACTGCCCATTGCTGACGAAAACCCAGATTTAATTCTGTTTTATTTCCACTGATGTCGGAGTAAGTAACACCATTTACAAGGTATCCGCCATCAAGAGTTTGAATAACATTTCCCATAGTTTCTTCAATATCAAGGCCTCCAAAATCTTTTTCCCATTCTAAATTTCCGGAAGCATCCACTTTAACTAGCCAGTAATCATTCCATCCCCAACTCGCTTGTGTTTTATCGCCAGATATTCCTGACCAACTAATTCCTGCGAGCATAAATCCATTATCAGTTGTTGGGATCATATTATATAAAATATCATAACTATTTCCACCATAACTTTTATCCCAAATTACATTTCCCAAAGCATCAGTTTTAATTATCCAATAATCAGAAAAACCTTTTGAGACCATGGTTTTATCTCCGCTTATTCCCGAATTGGAATCACCACTCAACAAATATCCACCATCGGTAGTTTGAACAGCAGTTACAAAATATTCATCACCTGCACCACCATACGATTTTTCCCATTCCAAAGTTCCTGTTGCATCTATTTTAACTATCCACCAATCACCTGTACCATAATTAGCTTCTGTTTTATGACCACCGATACCTGAAAGAGAACGTCCGGCCAAAATATATCCTCCGTCACTGGTTTGATAAATTGAACGAAGATCGTCGGAACTCACACCTCCAAAACGTTTATCCCATTCCAAATTTCCAAGCGCATCAATTTTAACAACCCAATAATCAAAACTACCCATTATGCCTTCTGTTTTATTTCCGCTGAGCGGAGAATTACTCATTCCTCCTGCAATAAAACCTCCATCTGCTGTATGATAAGTACAATGTAAAATATCAGAGCTTGAACCACCATAACGCTGTTCCCATTCAAGTATACCCAATGCATTTGTTTTTACCAACCAATAATCGCGGTCGCCCCATGATGTCTGTGTTTTATCACCACTTATACCCGAATACGAGAATCCTGCAAGAATATAACCATCATCTGAAGTGGGTTTAAATTCATATAACCAGTCATCCGCACTGCCTCCATATCTATAGTCCCATTGATATAATACCGGTTGTGCCAATAAGAAATTATTGGACATGAAAAGAAAAAACAGGTGAAAAATGAATTTTTTCATGTTTAAACCTGAATGAATGTAAATGACATTATAAGTGTATAAATATACATGTTTAGTTACGTATTTTTATACGCTAACCTTAATTTAACCATTATAATTCAGATTATTATGGTTTGTTCCATTATTTCTTAGTGAGTGACACCTGAAGTGAATAAGTATTATTTGCGTTAGTCTGATAATATATATTTATATCATATATTATTAAACATTATATAAAATTCCGTTTGGTATAAATTCGATTTATAATTTCAAATTAAACTATCATTTAAATTTTAATATTAATTTATTTTTTTTTAGAAAAATATTTGTTTTTATTTCTTAATGATTGATTTTTTGCTAAATTATAAATTAATATAATTGACATTTTATTTTTTAATCCATAATTTATTTTTTATTCAACATAATTAATCTAAATATTTATGGAAATTTCTTTCCCTTCCTATTATTTACAAAAATTTTAAAATAAAATTCATATGCTCCTTGCGGGTAATATTATTTTTGCCTGCACTAAAAACCATCTATGAAAAAGAAACACCTCGGGTTATTTGCCCTTATCCTTTTAACAGGATCTTCGGTTTTATTATTGTCGTCTTCCGACCTTGTAAAAAATGGAAAATATTACAGCGATGAGGATATTGAAAACCTCAAAAAAGAATGGTTGGCCGAAATTACCAATGAAACCGTAAATAAACCACTCACCCCAATTGTTGCAACTCCTGCGTTATCTCGCGATGCTTGCACACCAATAATTCTCGAAGCAAAAAAAGCGAAGGGCGTAACTTACCAGCAAATTGCCGACGCTGTTGGAAGAAGTGAAACTTGGACCACTTCCGTTATCTACGGGGAAAATACCATGGATGCTACCAAGGCAAAAAAAATCGGGGATTATTTGGGTTTAAGTGCAGATGTTACGAATGCACTGCAAACATACGCCTACCGTGGCGACAATCAGGAAATGCCACCAACCGATCCACTTATTTATCGTTTTTATGAAATAAATATGATCTATGGAAAAACCATGCGAGCGATCATTCACGAAAAATTTGGAGAAGGAATCATGAGCGCCATCGACTATAATATGAATATCGAAAAGATCCCAAATCCAAATGGCGACAGAATTCGCGTAACCATGGAAGGGAAATTTCTTCAATACAAAAAGTGGTAAGGGGGACTTGGGACACGGGACATAGGACACAGGACATAGGACACAGGACATAGGACACAGGACATAGGACACAGGACATAGGACTCAGGACTGGATAAAGGACATTGGAGAGCGACATAGGAAAACAAAGGATGGAATCAGCCAAAAATTTCGCAAGAAATTTAATCTCCTTTCTTTTGAGTATCAAGTATCAGGAATCAAGTATCAGGAAAACAAAGGGTGGGCTTTACATTAAATTCGGAGGAAGTGAGGCTTTCGCTCTTAGCGAAGGTCTCACTAACGTTAAAACCCAAAAAAATTTCGCAG
>JBGAWP010000117.1:0-6148 GCA_044227505.1 Chitinophagales bacterium
ATTGTCCTTTACATCGCACCTTATCCAACCATAATGTAAACAATTTTCAATATCCAAAAATTTAACTCCCAAATAGTGGTCGATAATTTCAGGATACCAATTTCCACCATAGGCCACGGTAAGTCCACTAAAATATGTTTTAAATGCAATTCGTTGGTTATATCCATCCTGAAAGATTAAGGATTCATTTATTAATTGATTTGTTTCTAATGCGTATGGAAGGTATCGAATGTAATCCCAAGTTTGATGCGATCCTGCAATTGCATTACCATCTCCTTCAGGCCAAACTAATACTCGTTGTCTAAGTTGGGTAATAAAATATGAAGTAATTGTATAATATGAAAAGTTAAAAAATACAAAGTCAGATACACCATTATTATCCAGGTCGATATATGCAAAATCAAGATCTGAATCTAAAATTAAATCCGGGTCAATATCAGAATATACAGCCTCGGCCTTAGCACTAAATTGTGTTGCTAAAACACTGATACACATTGTAGAATATTGTTTTAACTTTTCATTTACTTTCATGCTAATTAAATTTTTACAAACGGTTTTGTTCCTAAAATCTCATTTGATTGATTGCTGATTTAAATTATGTAATTCCCTGAAGGTAAATTAGAAATATCTACTTCAATGTTTGCGGATATTGTAGATTGTAAACATAACTTGCTATTTGATCCATATATTTTTATTATCAATGGATCGACAAATCCTTCATAAATAATATTAATTACTTCGGAAGTTGGATTTGGATATATTTTTATTTTAGATTCTAGAGTGTTTTCATCATCTAATATTCTTGCCTCAGGATAGTGCGGTGCAAAAGGGACTTTGAAATAACCTAACGAATATGGCAATGCACTCAGGCACCGATTCCCGGAAACTGCCGGAGCGCATTCAGAAATATTGGATGTGGTGTGTATGCTGTCGATTCCCATTGGATGGAGGTTATCAGTTATATTGTAACATTTATTCATTTCGAAAATAGAAGATTTACCTACTGTTGAATAAGGTTGTTCCGCCGAAATGTAATAAATTGTTGCAGGGAAAACTTGAATTTTATCTGCACCTGGATAAAATCCCAGTAATCCGGTAGTATTAAGGATAAGATTTTGGAAATCGGGATTTACATTGGTGAAAAATATATAGAGATATTCTCTATTTGCATCTATAAAAACTGTAGGTTGTACATTCGAACTTTTTAGATCAACTGTAAAATTTGTTTTCATATATTCAAGATCCAAGGCAGTTATGACATGTGCCAGTTCGTAAACGAAATAAGGAATACGTCTTAAATAATAATTTCTGAAGTCAGGATCTGTTGATGGTAAATTATAGGGCCAAATGTTTAAACCATAAAATATTCTCTCCCTAGTATTTGCCGGGCTAAGCATTTCAGCATAACCACCTCCTCCCCAATTGTGAAAAGCCGAAATTGTATAAAAATTATTTCTATAATTCGGATCATAATTCATTTTAATGTTTTTCAGATACCATTCCAAGTTGATCATGCCTTGCATAAAAGTACCAGAATAGGTTCTTAATCTTCTTAGGTCGCCAGGCAATGAAGTTGAAATATCAGCATCTTTATAATTATGTTCTGTGGTCCATAATTCTTTACCATCTTCTTCCGGTAAATCAAACCCTAAATCTTCATTCCAGGCTAACCATGATTCTTTAAATTCGGTTTTTATGAACCTTTTAAATTGTTTCTTAATATATCGGAAAGCTGTGTCCAGTCGTGGATCAGTGTAATCAAAATGTCAGTTAACCGCATCAGGACTGCTGCAAAGGTAGCTTGTATCCATATAGGATATTAGAGAGTCTTTATAGTTATTAGTTCCATAATAAGGATGAATTACAACTGCGTCGGAGGCCTTTCTACTGAAAATTTTTCCTTCAATGGAAATGAGGTCATTATAATGAGAACGAAGTTGGGCATTCCAATCGCTGCTCAAAGGCGCAGGCTCTCCAATTTCAATTGGCCCAAGTGCATGGTCGGTGGAGGGATCATTATCAGGATTGTCAAACCCAACTAGTCCGACTTTAACATCAAAGTCAATATCACCCTTAAATGTTTGCAAAAAGTCATGGTCATTGTACATTGCCGGAGTTAATACATTACTGATATTGAATCCGGTTACATCTTCACCGTTTATATATTCATAATATTTTTCGAATGCATCAAAACCCATTACATGTTCGTAAAAACCTGCATAGGTTTCATTTCCCATTTCAACACCATAAACATTTAAATTATAAATTGCATTACTCCGCATGTATTCAATCATTGCTTTTGAAACTGATGCCGGTTCGCTTATAATATTTAAGTCAACGATAACCTTAACTCGGGATTCAGGATTTGCTGAATCTATTTGTTCTACAAGTCGAATAAATTGATCAAGGTAATTTGTACTATCCGGAAGGGTAATTTGCTCATTATAAAATGTTCTAAACCTTAGATAATCAGATACATATGCGGTGTCAATCCATAGAACTAAAAGACCTTCGGGATCAGTTAATGGATTTCCTGTTACATTTAATATAGTGTCAGAATAATCAAAATACCGAATAATTTCATCCATATCATAACCATATCCTTGGGTTTTAGTACCTGGAGCATCAGTAGAATCTATGGTTAACCAGGGGTGTTGTAGTTTGGTTTCTGCTTTGATCTGCACCATATGTGCCAGCCGGCATATTTTTGGGTTTAAATATTCCTGCAAGATGCAATCCATATAAACTTTCAGTAACTGGCTCCACATTTGAGCTGAGTGAAATGCCAATATTATAATTAATTCCGAAAGTCAAATCTAATTTTGCACCTTCAAAACCCTCGAGTGAGTCAGAACTCTCCAGCCAAATTGTGTCACCACCATCTGTGTAATATCCTTCAATCATAGCTCCTGGTTCAGTATCAGGTTCTGGAAACATTTGTGCTTGCAAAATAGTAAAATTAAGGCATATCGTTCCAAATATCAATATTTTTCGTGCGTGAATTAAATTTATGTGTTTCATTATATTTGTTTTAATGTGAAATTGTCAAGAATTTAGTTTGTGTGTTTTTGTCCTACCGGGTTCTACTAATTACGAACTGTCGTAAAGGTCAGTCTCATTTGTCTCAAATAGTATGTTGTCCTCCAAAAGCATATCCTATAACGGATTATTTACGCAACCGTTCACTTCCACCTAAACAAAAACACCTTATTATTCAGCACATTATCTGCTCAAACCGCTTAACACACATGCGCAAATCACCAAAGACAATTTAAGGAGGGCTTGGGTTTAGGTTATAGGAAACTCTCTCTAAAAATACAAACTACTCCTCTTACCCACGAACCTTTTGCAAATCTTTTATCAAATTCACTATTTATAGTGAATCATGATGCAAATTTTTCATACAAAACCCATCATTCCTGCATTTTTTTCATGCCAAAGCTTGAAACTGAATCAACTTTTATGCTGCACCAGACCTTTCCCCAAAAAGTTTCACTTACTAAGTCGGATAATTTTTTTCAGTTCAACAGATCTCCTTAGTTATAAATTAATTAATTCTGATCAATGATCCATCTTTATAATGATATCGATATTTCTTGTCATCTACAATGGTTATTAATTCTCCCTTTTCAAAAAACACATCAAACCCATTTCTCGTCACAATACCCGAATTCGTTGCTACCATACCGTCGCCATAAGGCCAGGTTTCCACCTCTTGATAATATATGATTTGTAATGCCTGCATCTTATTTATATTCCATATCCAATATCCTTGATCTTTTTTTTCAAAGCCACTGCTATTGCTAAATAATGTATTATCAGAAAACCGGAATATTAAAAAACTATCCGCCGAGTCTTTAAATTTATATTTTATGATCTCGTCTACATAAAGTTTCATATAGTTGCCTCTTCGTATAAATACCTCTGTTAGAATTCCAATTTCTGCATTACATGAAAGTATAGGGTATAGTAAATAATTATCATCCCTTTTCACTACAATAGAATAGTGAATAATAGAATCCTGTTTGTTTTTAAATAAAAAAGCCCTACGTTCAACAAAGGTGTCAATTATTTCACCCTGTACGGAATCTAAAGAAGAAATAGGAGTTCCTACAATAGAAGGGGAAAACGCCAAAGTATCGCCGGGATATTTAAATCCGAAATCCTGGCTGAAACTATGTAGATGTAATAGGATGAAAATTGGGAGGAGGAGTTTTGATTTTGACATTTTAGTAAATGTTTCTTGTCTTATTAATTTCAAGCATTACGGTATAATAAATTAATTTAATAATGTTTTATTTTTCAAGCTGTATTATCATCTCACCGCCCGCAGGAATTTTGGTCTCGAATTTTTTATAACTTGTGTTTTCCACTACAATTTCCATGGGGGGACAACGAAAACCACCTGAAATACTTGACAATTCAAAGTGTCCTGAAGAATCTGTAGTTATTTTATTCCAATCCTTATTTTTATTGTATACAGTAACACCTTGCAAAGGTGCGCCGGTTTCTTTGTCAACGATGGTTCCTGTAACCCGCTGTAAACAATCGCAGGATGGTAAAAGGGTTAGTGCGGTTAATAATATTATTATGATTCTCATATCCTCGATTTAATATTGTCAATTCTTTAAATGCTTAACGTGATATTTAGATAAAATTATACTTTTTATTTGATTATCCTATCAACTTCGAAAACCTCACAGGTTTGGGAAACCTGTGAGGTTTTTACGATGAAAAATTAGACGTTATTTTAATTTTGCGTTTTAATTTCTTCGGTTTCATTGGAAATAATTTTTAGATCATACTTAGACCTCACAGGTTTGAAAAATGTAGACCTACAAGGTTTCCCAAACCTGGTAGGTCGGGTTGGAGAAGTCGTTATTAATTTATGAATAATGATATATTCCGCCCGCCGAAAATCAGACCTACCAGGTTTGAAAAAAACCTTGTAGGTCGATTTATGTATTATTTTTAATTATGGAAATAAATGAATCAAATCCTTCAAAACCGCTCGCTCAAAAATTTGGCATTAAAGAGGGTTTTCAAATTCTTGTATTAAATGATCCCGGTATTTTAGTCCCTTTAATTTCTCCGATTCCGGAAAATGTAAGAATTGTGGAGACTTCGAAAAATAAGGTGAATATGGTGATATGTTTCTTTTCAGCGAAAAATGAATTAAGAGAAATAATTCCATTGTTGGAAAATATGTTATTGGAAAAAGGAATGTGCTGGTGTTGCTGGGCGAAAAAAAGTTCAAAATTATTTTCCGGTATAACAGAAGAAATAATACGCGAGGAAGCAATATTAAATGGATTAGTGGATATTAAGGTTTGTGCAGTAAATGCAGATTATTCGGGACTAAAAATTGTTAGGAGAAAAAAATAATTTAACGCAACAACGTCACCGTCCCTCTCAACGAATACACCTTCCCCGGTTCGTTCGATTTTTCGTAGGTTACCATCCAGACATACATGCCAATTTCCTGATCTATAGAATTTACTTTTCCATCCCAACCATATAAAATATCCTGTGTGGCAAACACTCTTTGTCCCCAGCGATTGTAAATATCAAAAGTAAATATGGGATAGAATATCGGATTTAAAATATGAAAATTATCGTTTACGCCATCTTCATTCGGTGTGAATGCATTGGGAATAATTAATTCGCTTTCCGACATAATTACAATAATGGAATCGGGTTCCGAAATACAACCATGTTCTTCGCCGGTAACATAATAAACATTTTCTTCGCCGACACTAAATGCGAGCGTTGATGCACAGGTGGGACAATTGATATCATCCGCAGGATACCATAAATAATTCACATCAGTTCCAACAATTGTTTCCACTTCTAATAATGCCAGAGCTCCGTCGTTCACAAAAACAGTATCGGGATATGCGTTAATTACAGGTGCTTCCCAAATAAATACTTCTATGGGTTCCGATTTTCCTTCACAACCATTATCATCAATAACAGTTACATAATAAATACCGGTAGAATCAACAAATAAACTGTTGGAACCTGTAGCTAAAACCGAATCTGTTTCGTCGGTCCACACATAACTTGAATATCCTCCCGGCGCAATAATTGTTGTTTGATAACATCCTTCAAACGGGCCAATATCTACAACGGGTAATTGATTTACAGT
>JBGAWP010000118.1:0-5910 GCA_044227505.1 Chitinophagales bacterium
AAATTTAGAGACCACCTTTGCTGGAAATTCGATTCCATATTCGGGTTATCCTTATTTTAATACACCTGATGATTATATAACATCGTTAAAGAAAGTTGGATTCGATTTTCTTGTTACGGCAAATAACCATGCAAATGATACCGGCGAAAAAGGGATATTAAGAACAATACAAAAATTGGAGGAAGAAGGGTTTGATCACACCGGAACCTATACTTCACAAAAAGACAGAGACTCTATTAGAATAGTAAATGTGGAAGGAATTAAAATTGCAATTTTATCTTATACATATTCCACGAATGGTTTGCTGCTTACCGAAGGAAAACCCTGGTTAGTGAATTATTGTGATTCTGCACTTATTCAAAAAGATATTAAACAAAGTCGCACTTCAGGCGCAGAATTAGTTTTGGTTTTTTATCATTTTGGAAATGAATATGAAAGATTACCCGGCGCATATCAAAAAGATCTTGTAAAATATGCAATTGAATGCGGGGCGGATATTATTCTGGGAAGTCATGTACACGTATTACAACCACTGGATTTTTTCGCCACACAAAATGCAAAACTCGATACGGGATTTGTTATTTATTCCATGGGAAATTTTATTTCCAACCAACAGGATCAATACACAAATGAAGGCGTGATCGTTAATATCCATTTGGAAAAGAATATCAGATCAAACCAAATAAAAATTACAACAGTGGATTATGTTCCAACATGGGTATACAAAGGAAAAAACGAGGCGAAAAAGTTGCACATGGTTTTCCCTGTTATGCCAGGAGCTGAATCGGCTTTTCCCGAATTTATTAATACACATTATAGTCAGGACATCAAAAATGCCTATAAAAACACTACCGGTACCATGGAAAAATACACTCAAAAGGTGTTACCGGTAACACAATAATTGTTTAGCACAGGATTTGTATTACAAGTAATATGAAAGGATTAATTTTTTCACTCACCCTGTTTTTTTCTGCCCAAAATTGTTTTGCACAGATAGGAAATGTATTTAAAGGTGATGAAAAGAATGATACTATATTTTTTGTGGAACTAGATACATTCAGTGTAACTGCACGTCCGGTTCACAATTATAATTACTCCCGCTACGAAGCCATCGTAAAAAAAGTGTATCCGTATGCAGATACTGCCGTGTCTTTATTAAAGGAATTAAATGCCCTCTCCTTTGACAAGAAAAGAGAAGAAAAAAAATACAAAAAAGAATTAGAGGATAAATTGCGCGATAATTTTGAAGATAAATTAAAAAATCTATCCAGATCACAGGGAGAAGTATTAATTGATATTATTGAAAGAAACAGCGGACAAACCATGTATAATATTTTAAAAGATGTAAAAAATGGTTCCAGTGCATTTTGGTGGAATAATGCATCGAAGATTTATGGCTATGATCTGAAGGAAGGATACATCGCGGAGAATAATCCGACTTTGGAAAACATAATCGCGGAATATGAGGAGAAGTATAAGAAATAGAGATCACGGATTTTAAAGGATTACTCGGATTTCACAGATTTTTAATTTGGATGGTACAATGAAACGCAATAGAAGTAACTCGGAATTTACGGGATTTATGAATTGAGTGGATTTTTTATAAACAAAAAAAGCACCTTGTAAGGTGCTTTAAATTAAAATATCAATATTTTTTATTGTGGATCTTCAGCTCCACCATCTGCAGGATCATCACCTACAACGGGTGCAGCCTCTTCTTCAGTTGGCTGAGTTGGCATGTTGATGGAATTTGTTGGAGGAACTGCTTCAGGTCGCAAACCATTTTGAACCTCTACCGATTCATTTGGTTTAAAGGCTGCAGAACTCAAACAAAGAGCAAAAACGATAACTACAAGTCCCCAGGTAATTCTTTCTATATCATCGGTTGTTCTTTTATAACCAAAGATCTGATTTGCCGCACCTCCAAAAGTTCCGGATAAACCACCCCCTTTCGGATTTTGAACTAACACGATCAAGCCCAATAAAATTGCGGCTATAATTGCGATTATGATAATAACTGTAAATAACATTTTATTTGATTCGTTTTTTTAATTGATCTATTAAGGCTGCAAAGTAATCGCTTTTTTGGGGTTTTAACAAACTTAGTTTAGAATACATCTCCACAGCCTTCTGATATTTGCCCTGCATTACGAGAATTCGGGCATAGGTTTCTGTGATAAGATGTTCATCTGCCTGAATGCTTTTTTTAGCTAATTCCCCTGCTATCAGCTCATCCACCACCTTTTCCGGTTGTTTTTGGAAAGGGGTTATTTCTTCGTTTTCCTGTTTTTTACTGTATAACCTGATTGGCCTGTTACTTTCATTGCGTTGTACCAAATTCACCTTCGTTCCCCCTCCCAATCGGTTGAGCCAACCCACAAAGGAATCGGCAAAAACTTCTTCATCCTTTACATTCTCCTCAAAAACGGGCCGTTGTATGGTAATATTGATCTTTTGTTCATCAGGAAGTGGACCAAGCTCAAATTCTATATCATAAGGCGGAAGGTCAAAAATAAGTTCATCCTCCGCACCTTCTTCGTCCTCCATGCTCAACATGCCATCCATGTCTATCTTTAATGGGTCACTTTCCGGATTCTCAACCAGATCAGTGGCCTGATCCACAGCCTCAATGGCAGATTCCTCATAAACCTCGGCGATCTCCTCAGTTGCGGCCTCTTCTTCAATATTAGATTCAGGTAGATTCTGGTTTTCACTTATCAATTCTGGAATACTCTGAATAAACTCCTGCATGATCAATTCTGATTCCTGTTCTGAGATCTCAGTTTCTGATAATTCCGGTTCCGGAATGGTAAATTCTGGTTCTAATTCTTCCTTTATTGGTATTATTTCTTCAGTAATTTGTTCATTTTCAACCACATCGGAAGACAATGACAAAATTTCTTCCTGCAATTGAGTTTCAATTACCTCTCGTTCAACAGTTTCAATATTTTCTTCAACAGGCTGAATTACAACTTCCTCTAAAACCGGTCCTTTATCGTCATGATCCTTCTGTCCAAAATTTGATACAATAGCTTCAGGTTTTTCCAATTCTTCTTCAAATCCTGCATGAATTGGTTTTTGCAGATTGGTTTTTTCAATAAACTCGTATAAAACATTTCTGTCGTAAACCGCAATGGAAGCCTTCTTTAACTGATTTTCAAACTGCAGATTGTTGATGTCGTGTAACTTCTTTGCATAAAAAATATGCGCGATCTGGCAATAGGGATAACGTTCGGACATAGATCGAACATCCACCATATCCATATCCAATAACTGGGCAGGGTTTGAAACTATTTTATTGAACTCTTCCTGATACATTACCAGTTTTGCGTTAATTTTTGATAAATATCGTCAGCCAATTGCTCTGATAATTTAGGTAAAAGGTCACCCTCCACCTGCGAAAGTGTTTTTGTGCTTTCGTAATCTTCATATCTGCTAAAGGTCTGACTCCAATTTTGCAATTCATCCTTTCTGCTTAAAAAATCAACCTTTATCGTGATGGTTAATCTGTTAAGTGCGGTTGTTTCTGTTCCGGTAGGGGCAATTGGTGTGCTCAAATATTTTGTAATAGCTCCATTCAATTCCCAATCGCCACCATTATCGGCTAAAGTTAAAGGAGATTCGCGTAAAAATTTATCTTTTACCGCCTCAGTAAATGTTTGACTTAAAGAAGGAGCAACAAAATTTGATTGATTGGGGAAATAATTTATGGTAATTGTTTTTATATCAACAGGAATATTTGTTCCGCTCATCGAAACATTACAGGTTGCAGATATTAATGTTAAAAATACCATCATCCCTGAAAATTGTAAAATTAATTTCCTATTCCTCAATTTTATATTCTTTTATTTTTCTGTATAAAGTTCTTTCAGAAATACCGAGATCAAGTGCGGCATCTTTTCGTTTGCCTTTGTGTTTTGTAAGCGCCTTAATTATGAGTTCTTTTTCTTTATCTATTAATGATAATGACTCTTCTACTTCCTCATGGTGCTGTGCTGCGGTTGTTGAAGTCGGATTGATCATAAAGGGTTGTTTACTCATATTATCCGATTGCATTTGGGGCATAACATTTATTTCAGAAATATTATTTTCAAAAAAATCAGCTCCAACGGGAACGTCTGTTTTTAAATGATTTGCATCTGCAATATTCAATACAAATTGTTTAAGATCATGCAGATCTTTTTTCATGTCGAATAATACTTTATATAATATTTCCCGTTCACTGATATCTCCGCTTCCATTATTTTTTAGTGATAATGCAGGTAAAATACTGTTTCTTATATTTGGAATAAATTGTGTCAATTCCGCAGCAGAAACCTGTTTATCTTTCGAAAGAACGGAAACCTGTTCCGCAATATTTTTCAACTCGCGAATATTACCCGGCCAGGTATAATTTTTTAAAACTTCGGTTGCATCTGCATCTAAAACAATAGATGTTGTTCTATACTTTTCTGCAAAATCGCTGGCGAACTTTCTGAATAATAAATTGATATCATCTTTTCTTTCACGCAAAGATGGAACAGTGATAGGAACTGTATTTAACCTGTAAAAAAGATCTTCTCTGAATCTTCCGTCTTCAATTAATTTGTGCAGATCAACATTTGTTGCAGCAACAACACGCACATCTGTTTTTTGCACTTTTGAAGATCCAACCCTTAAAAATTCGCCGGCTTCCAAAACGCGCAACAAACGCGCTTGGGTACCTAAAGGCAACTCTCCTACTTCATCCAAAAATATAGTCCCACCATTTACGGTCTCAAAATATCCTTTGCGATCGTCGAGCGCATTGGTAAAAGATCCTTTAATATGACCGAATAATTCTGAATCAATGGTGCCTTCAGGAATTGCACCGCAGTTTACGGCAATGAACGGCCCATGTTTTCTTGAAGAAAATTGATGTATTATCTGCGAAAATATCTCCTTCCCTACTCCGCTTTCACCTGTAATAAGTACCGTTAAATTTGTTGGAGCAACACGGGCTGCGATGCTTAACGCGTAATTTAATTCAGGCGTATTTCCTATTATGCCGAAACGTTGTTTTATCGATTGAATTTCGTCTGCCATTTGATAACTTAAAATAAATTAGTGAACGATATGCCCTAATAATGTTGCCGATGTTGCGCTTGTAATTTTTACAAATACGTAATCACCGGGTTTAGCCTCTGTAGACGGAAATACCACCATTTTATTCTGATCATTTCTTCCACACATATCTGCCTTCGATCGTTTTGAAGTTTTTTCCACTAATATTTTAAATGTTTTTCCAACATCGGCAAGGTTTTTTTCCAAGGCGTGTTTTGTCTGAACATTTATGATCTCACTCAATCTCCTCAACTTAACCTCCTCAGGAATATCATCCTTATATTTTCTTGCAGCCAAAGTACCCGGACGTTCGCTGTAAAAGAACATATAAGCCATATCATATTTTACTTCTTCCATCAAACTTATAGTGTCCTGATGTTCTTCTTCTGTTTCACTACAAAATCCGGTGATCATATCCGTTGAAATACCGCAATCGGGGATTATTCTTTTAATAGCCTCTATTCTATTCAGATACCATTCTCTGTCATATGTTCGGTTCATCAATTCAAGTATCCTGCTGTTACCCGATTGCACAGGGAGATGAATGTACTTGCAGATATTTTCATATCGAGCCATGGTGTGTAATACTTCATCTGTGATATCTTTAGGATGTGATGTAGAAAATCTCACTCTAAGATCAGGGTGAACGAGAGCTACTCTTTCCAGCAATTGAGCAAAATTGACATGTTCTGACCCCTCGGGGTTTGACCATTTATATGAATCTACATTTTGGCCCAATAATGTCACATCCCTGAATCCTCTTTGATATAGATCTGTGGCTTCGGCTACTATTGAATAAGCATCTCTGCTTCGCTCTCGTCCTCTGGT
>JBGAWP010000119.1:0-5888 GCA_044227505.1 Chitinophagales bacterium
GGAAAAATATTAATATTAATTTCAGGAATAATGTCCTCAATAGCCTGGCAAATTGTAACCTCAATTTCACTGCTTGAAACACTTGTACATCCATTATCGCCAGTGTAAGTATAAGTAATAATATGACTGCCTAAACCGGCTGTAAATGGATCGAATATACTGTCGGAAACGCCATCGCCACTATATATACCACCTTCAGGCGTTGCATTTAATTCGAAGGCAGCTACATCCGAACAAATAGTTTCGGGAAGTATGAATTCAATTGCAGGCGATTCAAGTAATTCGATAATAATTTCATCAGTATCTGTGCAACTGAATGAATTTGTTACGATCACTGAATAAATTCCGCTTTCTTCAGCAATAATGCTTGCAGTAATTTCGCCGGTACTCCAATTATAAGTACACAGTGGAGTTGTTGCATCTAAAATTACTTCCTCATTATCACAAGAAATAATATCCGGACCAAGGTCGACAACCGGGGAGACAAAAATTTCGATTTCCACTTCATCCGTTTCACTACATCCTAAAATATTATAAACCATTACAGAATAAATTCCTGCATCAGTTACAGTAATTGAAGAGGTAGTCTCCCCTGTGCTCCATACATAAGTGCAGCCCGGATTAGTTGCATCAAATGTTACAGCTCCGCCATCGCAAAAGGATACATCAGGTCCTAACTCCACAACAGGTATCGGAACAAAATCCACATTAATAATATCGGTATAACTGCATCCGAAAATATTTGTAACCTCAACGGAATAAATACCGGCTTCGGTTATTGAAATTGTTGCAGTATTTTCTCCTGTATTCCACAAATAAGTGCAATCAGCAGTTGTTGCATTTAATACAACAGTTTCTCCTTCACAAACTGCAATATCTGAACCCAGATCAATAACAGGAGTTGGATTTATTTCAACATTAATAATATCACTCGCGGTACATCCTGCAATATTGGTAACAAGCACCGAATATGTTCCTTCCTCCGTAACTATTATAGTTGCAGATGTTTCACCGGTATTCCATAAATAATTACTTGAAGGGTTCGTTGCATTTAATACAAGCGTATCACCTGCACATAAACCTATATCACCACCAAGTTCTACAACAGGTGAAGGATCAATGGTAACTTCCACTTCGTCGGTTTCGGAGCAACCAAAATTATTTGTGACGGTAACAGAATATATTCCTTCTTCTGTTACGGTAATTGTAGGAGATGTTGCTCCTGTGCTCCAAAGATAAGTGGAGAGTGGGGTTGTAGCATCAAAAATAATAGAACCTCCATCACAAAAATGCACATCATCACCAAGATCAAAAACAGGAGCAGGGTTTGCAACTATATTTACATTATCGGAAGCAGAACAACCAAAAACATTTGTTACTTCCACAGAATAAATTGCAGTGCTGTTCACAAAAATTGTTTGTGTTGTAGCACCTGTACTCCAAAGATATTCTGCGCCCGCATTTTCTGCATCAAGAATAATTCCTTCATTTGCACATATCTGAATATTGTTACCAATATTAACAACAGGTGTTGGATTAATGGTTACATGAATAATATCAGAATCAGTGCAAGCAAATCCATTGGTAACTACAACACTATAATTACCGGTAACGGTAACATTAATTGACTGTGTAGTAGCACCTGTATTCCATAAATAAGTGGAACCCGGGTTTCCGGCATTTAACGTAACAGTTTCGTCGGAACATGCCACTATATCAGCACCAAGGTTTACATTCGGTGCCGGATTTACGGTAACATTTATAGCATCAGAAGCAACACATCCGGAGGCATCGGTAATTGTTACGGAATATGTGCCTGTAGCGCTTACATTAATTGTTTGTGTTGTTGCTCCTGTACTCCATAAATAAGTAGCACCAATATTTTCCGCATCAAGCGTTAATATTTCACCGGCGCAAATTGTTGTGTTCGGTCCGAGATTTACAACAGGTGTATTTATGGTAAGATGCGTAATTACGATAGAATCACATCCTTCAACAGGGGTATAATAATCGTAATAATCACCGGGTTCAGTTTGAAATGCACCACCGGCAAAATAACTTTCGCCTTCACAAATTGCGACATCATTATTAATGGTATACGTTGTGCAATATTTGGCAAGAAATCCATCCCAACCGGTAAATCCGCTACTCATATTAAATACCTCAGCACCCGGATCAAAATCTACTGTGCCATCAAAAAATCCGCCAATAATATCGGCACCTGTATTATCCAAAATTAAACTGGAACCCCAGTCGCCTTGTGCACCACCAATCTGTCCAACTTCTGATAGTGTTCCGTCATTATTCCATTCCATTTTAAAAATATCCGTGGAGCCGTAAGAAGTCAAATTATATGTTGTCCCGGTAGGATCAAAATCAGTTGTTTGTTCGAAAACACCTGTCATAAAAATATTTCCAGATGCATTTATTTTTAAAGAAGAAACTTGTTGAAAACCTAAACCACCAATACTCTTCCCCCAGATAAATGCACCGGTAGCTGCATTTAATTTAACAACAAAAGCATCAACATATCCTGCAGATATAACATTACTAACTCCACCACCGGGATCAGTATCAATGGTTCCTTCAAAAAAGCCTGCAATAATTATAGAAGACGTTGTTGCATCATAATCAAGTGTGGTTCCTTGTTCCGAATCGTTGCCGGAAATTTTTCCAGCCCATTGGAAGACCCCACTACTATTTAATTTTAATACAAAACAATCAGCACCAAATCCGGCTGCGGTTAAATTATATACACCAACACCAGGATTAAAATCGACTGTGCCCCAAAAAAGGCCGGTAAAAAAAATATTATCATCAGGATCGATCGACATATAATTGCCATAACATGAATTCATTAAAAGGGCATAATTAAATGTTCCATCACTATTTAATTTCAATAAAAAATCAGAACCACTAACACCTGCAGTTAAATTAAATGTTCCACCTCCGGGATTAAAATCGACTGTATTTTGAAAATAACCGAATAAAAAGGGATCTCCATTGGAATCAAGATCGAAACCATAATTTTGTTCAGTTCCTGTTCCGCCTATATTAACTGCCCATAGCAATGCTCCTGAAGGGTTGTATTTCCCACAAAAAATATCATCACTTCCTGCGGAAACAATATTGTAAACTCCCACACCAGGATCCATGTCCATAGTTCCATTGAAATATCCAAAAATGTATACATTGCCTGCATTATCGGTTTTGATCACGGAGGAAGATTGGAATCCGGCACCTCCCATTTGGATGCCCCAAATGAAATCACCCGCACTGTTTAATTTTATAATCGCCACGTCTTGAGAGCCAAAAGAGTTAAAATTCAGTATCTCAGGCCCGGGATTTACATCCAGGTCGTCCCAGAAATTGGCATTTGTAAAGATATTATCCTCATTATCAACAGCTAAAGACCCCACTGATTGGGCATCGTTGCCATGAAATTGCTTAGCCATGACAAGGCTTTGAGCGTTCATCATAAGGGCATTAAGCAGAACAAAGGTGAAGAGTAGGGTTTTATGCATATTCCATTTTTTTGTTGAAGATTTTTTCCAAAGCCAAATAGTGTGCCAGTATGGATTGGAAATTTTTTATTATTTTTACTGTTGCTAAAGCGTGTGGTTCAGGCAGATATAAAGATAAGTAGCTGTCGGTTTATTTTTATCGAAAACAAAAGTTCAGCTATAAAAAAAATGATATTAAATGCCAAACGCTTTTTAAAACAGCAGTTATATTAAATAATAAAATACCAAAATAGCATGAAAAAATTAACCAATCTCCTTTCGTTTGCCCTTGTGATCACCTTTATATCAGCAACAGCAGTTGCAAATTCAGCCACCTTGCCAGATGGAACAGAACCATTTTGTAAAACCTGGAATATTTCAGGTGAAATTGTAGGTGGTGTGCAACAAGCACCGGAGGCAATAATGGCTGGTGATCAACTTATTATTAATTTGGATAATACCATTAGTGTTACATTTAATGGCGTTACTCTTACCGGAACTTATGTGTTGGTTGGTGGAAATACATGGTTATCTGCTTCGCTGAGCGATGGCAGTTCGATGCGTTTAAAAGTTTTAAGCATTACAGAAACAACTTTGCAAGTGGAGCATATTAATGCGGAATCTGTACATCGCATCTTTGTTTTTACAGCTTTGTAATTTACTTTATAATTTTATTGATCTGTAAATTTTTAATTGATAGTAAGTACTTTTACTTGCATGAATTTGCCGGCTTCATTTTGTGTTGTTAATTGATAAGCGTAATTACCTGCAGGCAAAGAAGCGTGTTTATTTCTATTCACAATACAATTATGATTTCCAATTCCAAGTTTTTCATGCAATAATTCTGCAACTTTAATTCCCATTAAATTATATAATTCAATTTTTACTTCAGCAGGAAATAAAAGTGTAAATGGTATTGTAGTTTCATTGGTAAATGGATTTGGGAAGTTGGCGGAAAGTATAAATTGTCCGCCGGTTTCCGGAGCCAGATCTATCAGGCCGGTTGCAGGTTCATCAATACCCACTGTTATTGTTCCATCGTATCCACCGGTATCTAAATTGGGAGTGAGCGTCAATAATTGATCTTCATATCCATCAGCAAATATTCCATCATCCGCCGTAGTTTCTACAGTTGTATTTTGTCCCTTCGCAGCATACAATGGTGAATCATACACAATAGTATTTATCGCATCAGGAAATGCCATTTGTGATGTTGCACTTAAAACATTGCTTAAAAAAACCTGGAAATGATTATGTGTTGTACGTCCCGGATACCAGCCAGGGTAAATTGTTTTAAATTTAACTTGTCCGTTCACATCTGTGATTTGTATTCCGCGACAAAACGTTTCGCCGACAGTATTTGCACCGGGTTGAACAAATCCTGAATATACGCCATCTTTATCCGTTTGCCAAAGATCAACACGAGCATTTGCAATTGGATTACAGTCATCTATTACACTTACAATAGTAATGGTCATATCTAGTTGTATTCCAGGTCTCCCTTCGGTTATATCAGTCCTGAAATAGCTTTCATCATCGCTCAGATCAAGAGGATAAGGTCCTGCGGTTTCATGTGGAATCAATACACAATCCACACCTAATTTTTTGTAATAAGATCTATCGGGTTTATTTGCAGCATTCGATTTATTAATTGGAATTAATGAACCTAAACCTGCTAATCCAAGGCCTTTGAGGAATGATTTTCTTTGCATGATGTCTGATTATATACAAATTTAATAAAAATGTGAGTTTTGTTTGGGATTGGAATTAATTTGAATTAATTGTGACAGTTGGTGAGTGGTGAATGGTGAGTCGTGAGTATGCTCCGACAAGGAATAAAATTTCTAACTCTTAACCCAGAAATAATATCGAACCTGGCTGCCGGTAGGCAGTTAAAGAACAAGGAATAAAGAACCCGTCAGTGGCCGGGCAGGCATTGATCGGATCTCAGCCCTGAAACTTTTATTATCCATGAAAAGTTAACAGTCTACAATGAGCAGTGGGCAGTTTGCAACATTGGAGATGTTCGCTTCGAATTGAACTGGTATGAATAATAAATAATAATCAAAAAATAAAAAATAATAATCGGATCTCAGCCCAGAAACTTTTATTATCCATGAAAAGTTAACAGTTAACAGTCAACAGTGAGCAGTGGGCAGTTTGTAACATTGGAGATGTTCGCTTCGAATTGAACTGGTATGAATAAAAAATAATAATCAAAAAATAAAAAATATCAATCGGATTTCAGCCCTGAAACTTTTATTATCCATGAAAAGTTAACAGTTAACAGTCAACAGTGAGCAGTGGGTTGTAACATTGGAGATGTTCGCTTCGAATTGAACTGGTATGAATAATAAATAATAATCAAAAAATAAAAAATATCAA
>JBGAWP010000011.1:0-72815 GCA_044227505.1 Chitinophagales bacterium
CGCAAGAAATTTAAACTCCTCTCTCCTTACTCCTTTCTCCTCACTCCTTTCTCCTTTAAAACCCTCATTTGTATAGGCTTCCAGCTTAAAGTTGGAAATGTCATTAATTATCCGTATCTTTGCACCAGATTGCTTTTTCAGTGGATTGTTTTCAGGATGTGTTCAGATGAAAAAATAAAAAGATCACGATAGAAAAAGCGCTATAATTAACAGATAAGGAGTTAAAACAATTAGAGAAGAACACTGCATCACAGGCATCCGCCGAATTTGTATCTGTAACTTTTTCCCACCTTATAAAAAATAAACATTTTAATAATGTCTTTTGACAATTTACAACTCATTGAGCCTGTACTAAAGGCTCTGAAGCAGGAGGGTTATATCCGTCCTACGCCAATTCAGGAACAAGCTATTCCTGTAGTATTACAAAAACAAGATCTGTTGGGTTGCGCCCAAACAGGTACCGGAAAAACTGCAGCCTTTGCTATTCCTATTCTGCAATTATTGCACGAACAAAAAAAAGAGGGCAACACACAAAGAACTATTAAATCGCTTATCCTCACTCCTACCCGCGAATTAGCAATTCAGATAGGAGAAAGTTTTGCGGCTTATGGTAAATATACCGGATTACATCACACTGTTATTTTTGGTGGTGTATCACAATTTTCTCAAACACAACAATTAAAAAGAGGTGTTGATATATTGATCGCTACACCCGGTAGATTACTGGATCTGATGAATCAGGGATTTATCAGGTTAAATTCCATACAAATATTTGTATTGGATGAAGCCGACAGAATGTTGGACATGGGATTTATTCACGATGTAAAAAAAGTAGTGGCGAAGTTGCCGGTTAAAAAACAAACATTGTTTTTTTCCGCAACAATGCCTGGCGAAATTGCAGCACTTGCAAATTCGTTATTGGTTAATCCTGTTAAAGTTGCAGTAACTCCTGTTTCTTCTACTGTGGAAATTATTGACCAATCTGTTTATTTTGTGAACAGAACAAATAAGAAGAATTTATTACTGCATTTATTGAAAGATGATGACATAGTAACTGCACTTGTATTTACCCGCACCAAACACGGAGCTGATAAGGTTTGTAAAGACTTAATTAAAGCAGGTATAAAAGCCGAAGCCATTCACGGAAATAAATCGCAGAATGCCAGACAAAATGCATTGTCTAATTTTAAATCAAAACGCACCAGAGTATTGGTTGCAACAGATATTGCCGCAAGAGGTATTGATGTGGATGAATTAACACACGTGATCAATTTCGAAATATCGAATATTGCAGAAACGTATGTTCACCGTATCGGCCGAACAGGCAGAGCCGGTGCAAGCGGAATAGCAATTTCTTTTTGCGATATGGAAGAAAAAGAATACTTACGCGATATTCAGAAATTAACAGGAAAAATTATTCCTATCGTTGAAAAACATCCTTTCGTAATGAATATAAACGATCCTGTAACGTTTGAAGGAGAAAAGAAACCATTTGCGCGCAATTTTAATCGCAATGCAAATGCGGCGGGAAGAAGAACTTCCAGCCCAACCAGAAACGGAAATCGCAGTGCAAATAATTCAGGAGCCCGCAGGTTCGCGAATTAATAATTTATAATAACTGCTACGTGCAGCAATAAACTCACAGCCGGAAATGCAAAACATTTTCGGCTGTTTTTTTTTGTTTCCCGCCGGGTGTAAAAAAGGGTTTCCCGCAGAGTTCGCAGAGTAGCAGAGAGCGCAGAGGGAAATGAAGTGGGAAATATTTTATCCCTGAAGGGATAAAATGATGTGACAGAATTTATTGAATTTAATTTTTTTTCTGAAAATGTTTTATTGTTTGAAGATAAAAATTCAAGATCCCTAAATTAATTAATGATTATCATTTTTTAATCACCTTTTTTAAAATACGCATCGTATTTTTTTTTGTGCAACAAAAAAATAACACACCCTACAAACTCTGCTGGCTCTGCTCCTCTGCGAACTCTGCGGGAAACCTTGTAAACTATTTTGCAAAAACCAATCCCCGGCGGGAAATAAAATAACAAAGCCCGCAATAATTGATATTGCAGGCTTTCTTTTTCCCTGAAAAACTATTTTGCTTTTTTGGCTATTTTTTCAGCTCTTTTTTCTTTTTTTGTTTTCTCAGGTTTTTTCTTTGTTTCCTTAACTGTGTTTTTACCTTTTGCCATAGTTGTAAATTTTATCCTGCAATTATACGTAAATCTTTAAAAATGGTTTTAGGAAATCCACATTTTACACACAGAAAGTATTTCCGGCGTTTTAAAACAATTAGTAAATTCTGGGATTAATTTTTGGGGTCGAATTTCATCACTCGATGATTTCCTTAGTCTGTCACAGCAACTCAAATTAAGTAAATAAATATTTCGAAATAAATTTGGCAATTTCAAAAATTCATATTAACATTGCTTTGTGTTTTCATGGGGATAGCAGAGGGAGTCTCGTTCTGAGACAAACTCTGCTTTTTTTATGTTTATTATTTTAAGTTGGGAAAGAGGAAAAAGCCTTTTAATTGATCTCAAATGCCCCCGTGGTAAGCGTATCACGGTTATCTATAAGTTTAAACAGATAAACACCGCTCGATAAATTTTCTGCCGTAACTGTTATCGATTTAACATTAGCGGGCACAATTATCTCCTTCACCAGATCGCCCATTACTGTATAGATCAATAGTACTCTGTTTTCAGAGGTAAGCGTACTAAATTCGAAAGTTGCACTGGTATTAAAAGGATTAGGATAAATGTGCAATTTTGCAATGTCGAATTCTTCAATTCCATCCACAGGGTCCTCATGTTCTATTGGTTCAATGCCACATTCCCCTGCAATTGTTGGCAAGTTTTCGTCGAGCCATTCAGAACGCGCCTTAAACCACCATTTTAAATAATCTATTTCTTCCGCATAGGTGTCACCCACAAAATAATTCCAGTTAACGTATGTTCCTAAAATGTCCCATTTTTCAAAATTTCTGGACTGAGATTCTTCGAGGTAAGCTGCAACAGAATCAATCCAGGCATTTATGGAATCTGTATGCAAAATCGTGCTGCGCAATTCATTCCATCTGCATTTTACCAAACGCCGATAACCCGGATCTTCCAATAAAACCGGCCACCAATGCGGCGGTTCTGTAGTGAAATCGGGACAAACGGTTGCGAAATTATATTGCCACCCCGTGGTATCGTATGCGTCACAATAATCCGCATTTCCATAAGAAAGATTAAAATCCCACATCGGGCCACATTTTAATTTTCCGCCATTGCTGTCTTTATCCTTATACATAAAGCTGCTGGAGCGATAACCGTCAACAGTTCTCCCTAATTCCTGCATGAGGAAAAAATCGGCAAAGGTTGACATATCTATGTACGCTCTGAAACCAATTTCCGGATCAGAAAAATCGGGACCGTATACTGCATTTTCGAATGCAGTTACATAATCTTTAATATATTCTGATTGCTCAATGGTTAATTCAATATCTTCAGGATCGTGATATAAATAAAGTAATTTATCCTGATAGGGGGAAGTCCATGTAGTTATACTGCTGCCTGTAAGTTTATCAATTTTAAAAATATATCCACCTGTAAGAGAATCACCGGCTGTATCATTAGAATCTAAAGTTGCTATTGCAATTCTGTTATCATCGCGTTTAATGCGCTCTATAAAGGTGTATACTCCCCTATAGGCTCCATTTAAAACTAATTCACAATATACGTACCTCGGCGACCATGGCTGCATTCTGGAAAAGATACTAAAAGTGATCTCATTGCGCATCAGTGATTTATCGGGGTAGGCGCCATACAATATCCAATCGTTTTCTGAAGGCATTCCCAATATAGAGGTATTTAATTTAAATCCAAGTGAATCACGTGTTTCCACACCATAGGATTTTTTAGGATATTGCTGAGAGGTTGAGCCGCGCAATTCAATTCCTATATCTCCGAAATAATCATTGTAGGGGTCTGTAAGATAATTTCGGACGCCGGGTCCATTATTGATAATACCCATCTCACAAGTGATCTTTTCCTCATCTATAATGTTTTGCCCAAAGGTATTGATAACAACAATTGGCAGATTGGAATCGGTGAAATCCTGGGCATGAAGAATATGCAATCCAAGAAAGGAAGAAATGAGGAGTATGTGTTTATACATCATGAATAAGTTATTTACTTAAAATAATTATAAAGGATTAAACATTTCCTTTAATAATTTTTCAAGTCCGATAACAAATTTACAAAGTACTTAACAAATCTGCTTACACTATTACAAATAGGGTGTCAAACTGTATTATTCAAGCCCTGTAAAGCACAAATTAGCCATTTTCAGCAAATTAATTGGTCTCTATCACTTTTTTCGGCTCTGACTCTTCCCACACCGTAGTCAGCACTTGTTCAAAAGTAGCAGGATCCTGAGCGCCGGAAACAGCATATTTTCTGTCAAAAACAAAAAATGGCACTCCGCGTGCGCCTACCATTTGTGCTTCGAGAATATCTTTGTTTACTTCAGGTGAAAATTCATTGCTATTAAGCATTGTCTTAATTTCCTGTTCATCTAGCCCTATCCCCACTCCTATCTCCGTTAATATATTATGATCTGCAGTGTTTTTTCCCTCTGTAAAATAGGCGAGAAATAATTGCTCCTCCAATGCATCCTGCTTATTATATTTTTTTGCCAAATGCGATAAACGATGCGCATCAAAAGAATTTGCAACAATAGCCTTATCCATATTATAGGTCAATCCTACATTTTTAGCAATATCAGTCACGTAATTGTTGGCATCTTCCGCTTGTTTCAAACTCCAACCCTTAGCTTCCGCTAAATACTGATTGATATTTTTATCCGGATCAGTTACCATATCAGGATTTAACTGAAAACTTTTCCAGGTAATTTCTACCTTTTCTCTATGCGGGAAATTCTTCAGGGCAAGTTCAAATTTTCGTTTACCTATATAACAGAACGGACACATTACATCACTCCATATCTCTACTTTCATAAGTTAATTTTCACCAATAACAATGTGGAAAGAAATAAATTCATTAAAAATTATACTGAATTCTCATACCCTGCAAAAACCGCTCAATTTGCCTTTGATGGCGCATTACATGAACAATAGCATGCTCCAGTAACTGCTCAGGATCATATTGTTGTCCCCAGCGGGATAAAATTTTATCTTCATTTCTAAAAACTTCCAACTGCAGATCCGGAAAATCTTTAAATAAACGATCCGTATATTGTATCAGTGCATCAAATGCAATATCATATTCAGCAATGGAATTCAATATTATCGCATCTTGAAATTCAATATCCTCTCCCAAATTTTTTCTGATGGCAATCACATAATTATGCCCGGCTTTAATTACATGTGATAGTACCGTTTGAATTGATCTGCAATTTGTATCTTTTGTAAGGGGATCGGCAATATGTTTCAATTCGTCATTTGTAATATCCGTTATGATATATTGCAACTCCCGAATTGTTTTTTCATAAACATCCATTAAGGCGCCTGCTGCACCATTTGTTCTAAATTTTTTTTCCATACCAGGATAAGACATTTAATTTTATTTCTTTTTATACTGTTTTTCACCTGCTTTAATATAGGTATCCAGTTTGTTTTCAGCGGGCGGTACAGGACAGGCATAACCACCCGCATAGGCACAATATGGATTATATGCTTTATTAAAATCTACAATAATATTTTCATCAGTAATGTCGCTCATCCTGAAATCCAGATATCTTCCGCCACCATAAGTTTCTGTATAATTAGTATTATCGTTGAAAGGAACAAATAAATAATCTTTGTATTCTTCCTGCTCACGCAATTTCATACTCTGATATATACTGAGGGTAAATGTGGAATCATGTAATTGAAAAGTTATAGTCCCATATTGCACATACCGTTTTACAATTCCCAACGAAGTTGCCATATCAAATGGGATTGCATCAGGAGTAAGCGTTATTTTTCCTTTAACGGAATAATTTGAGTCAATTGGATAAAAATCAAGATGTTTTATGTCCTTTTTTGTAAGTGGCGAATGTTCATCCGTTAAAAAATCACTGATATATTTTTGTCTATGTGCCTCCAATTTTTCTACATAGGTTTGGGCGGAAAGCAGGCCAATAAACAAAGTTAAAACAGTGCTGAAAAGTATTTTCCTGAATTGCATTCTATTTTTTTTTCGTAAAGATATTAATTAGTCTTTTGGGGAAACGAAATTTATTCAATAAACGGTATTTTTTAATGGCAGATAAAATTTAAATTAAACAAACCTTGCAGATATTACCTTAATTTCCATAGTTATATTAATTTTATTCTTGTTTCCTTCACCCCAAATCAAACGGATATGTCAAAAAATATCTACTCCATAATTAGTTTCCCCCGCAAAAACAACTGGGTTATTCTATCAACGGGACTTTTACTGACCTTGCTTATTTTGATAGGATCCGTATTCAAAACACAGTCAAAATTATCTGATGGTTCAGGTCTTGGAAATATTCAATTCTCTTCACCGCTTATGTCTTTTGCACCTTTGGTTCCAAGCCCTGTGCCCTATTCCGTTGTTTTCATGCACCTGAAGTAAATTATGCAGGAAATAAGATCGTTTTTGCAGGATTACCTGCTCCACCCGTTGGTGAAGAATATGATATAGGGCCAAACACCAATCCTAATGCCTGGAGATTGTACACAATTAACAAAGATGGGAGTGGATTAACACAATTGACATTCAGCGATATGAGTCTGGATTATGGGCAATTTGGAGATGCTGCAAGTGGTTTGATGGGATATGATGATACTGATCCTTGTTATTTACCCGATGGAAGAATTGTTTTTTCTTCTACACGATATCCATCGTATGCGCAATACAGCGGTGTAAGAACAACCAATTTATTTGTTGTGAATTCAGATGGATCCAATTTGCACCGCATTACAAGTGAACGCAATGGCGCCGACAGGCCTGTTGTTGATCCGCAAACCGGTCGAATAGTTTATTCACGTTGGTGGAGAAATCATCGTTTTCCGTATGATGAAATGACAACGGTTGCTGATGGCGACGGATATTTATTTAAATCTGGATTATCGTCTGATAGAAATATCATGGTTGGAGGAGCTGACATGATGTGGAGAAATGCCTGGCATGCAGCTTCTATAAATCCTGATGGAACAGATATTAAAATGTTTGCAGGAGGAATTCAAGGTGATGTTGGAAATCATATTTATGGATGTGCGTTTACACCTTCCGGTGATTTAATAACCAATTTTTTTCCGATGTTCAACATGACGGAAGCTGCTGGTTTTGGAGGATTAAGAAAATATGAAAGAGGTCCGGGTGCTTACGAACATTTATTTGGCATAACAGATATATCCATTGATAATTATGCGCATGAAACGGATCCTACCTCTTATGGAATTTATAATGGTGAATATGCAGGCGAACCTGATGTATTACCTGATGGAAGAATTATGTTCAGCTGGTGCTCTGATTATTATCAGCAATATGGTCTCTATGTTATGAATGCAGATGGTACCGGAAAGACATTAATTTATGATAACCCCTTAACCACGGAATTAAGAGTTAAAGCACTTAAAACACGACCACTACCTCCAATTATTGCTGATTCCATATTTACCAATCCTTCTTTATTACCACCAACAGAAGCCGGGCCATTTAATGGGGATGGTGTATTTACTTTTGAATGTTTTAATGTATATTACAATGATCAGATCGATGTTGACATTGTAAGTGCACCGGCAATTGGTTCTGCAAAAACAATTCGTTTTTTTATTGATCATCAGCGCACAAGTCCCGGATCATTTCCAACACTTGATTGGCCTATCTTATTAAATGAAAAAACAATAAAACCAGATGGATTTGTTTCAGAACCCAATGCTCCGGCAAATGTTCCGCTATTTGAACAATTAAGAAGCAGTAATCCGCTTGGATATAATGTGCCTATGGCGGGAGAACCTTTTGATAATGGTGTTGCACATGTGGCCGGAATGAATTTCAGCAGAGAAGGAGCAAAAGCAACCTGTGTTGGATGTCATAGTGGACATAGTATGATTCCGGTTCCTGCAACACGTGCCGATGCCGAATTTACAAACCTTTCACCCGGAGCAACTGTGGAAGTTTCCAGTACAAGAGATGCAGCTTTAAATAAACATGTGATCGACCGAAGAGTACAAAAGGGTGAAGATTGGCAAGTGTGGAATTCTGCAATTGGCACCAGTGATAATCAATGGGTATTATTAAAATTTCCGGTTCCAATCACTATCCGCACCATAGTTTTATATAATGTTCCTTCGGGTGGAGAAGGAAATTCCACCATCGCATTAAATAAAACCACTGTTACTTTATATTCTGATGCAAACGGTTTAATTCCGATCATTTCAAAAAATATAAATAATGTTCCCGTTAATGGAAAACATGCAACCTTTGCCGATGTTATTGCGCAGAGTGTGCGTGTTAAATTAAAAGATATAAGCGGAACATTTTATGGTTACGAAATTGGTGCAATTGCCGAAATAGAAATTATTGCAAGTGGAGATATAAGCGGAGCAAAATTAGAAGCGCCTGCCAATGGATTCTCAGCACAAATATTTCCTAATCCGGTGAATGATGTTTTGCATTACACCTTACAATACAAACCGGATGCAAATATTAATGTGCGTATAATTGATATAAATGGCGTAGTGATAAAAAACTTTGAAACCACGATGGATGCCGGAATTACAGAAGATGAAATTTCTGTCGCAGACCTTGCTGCGGGGATTTATTTTATCACATTTAATAACGGCAGTAATAAGGAAAGTTTTAAATTTGTGAAATTATAATCTCTAAAATGACAGAACAAAACAAGGATCCCTTACATGGAAAAACATTGCAATTTATTTTAGAATTTCTTGTGAAAGAATATGGATGGGAAGATCTGGGGATGATAATTAGAATTAATTGTTTTAACGATAATCCAAGTATAAAATCCAGTTTAACTTTTTTGAGAAAAACGCCGTGGGCGAGGAAGAAGGTGGAGGAGTTGTATGTTGAGACTTTGCGATAATTAATGGATGTAATAATTAACAGCCGGACCTGCGGTCTAAATGTACCGATGAACAGCCGGACCTGCGGTCTATATGTACCAATGTACCGATGAACAGTCAAATTAATGTACCAATGCCTGCCCGTGTTGCGAGGGGAACAGATTAAGTATGTTAAATTAGCAAATTTGGAGGCCTTCGGCCAATTAGCAAATTAGCAAATGGAACAGCCGACGATTACTTTGAATTATACATTTTAGATCTGCAAGATATTTATATTAAGACTGAACTTTTTTTAATTTAACTTTTAATAAAACTGCGACTGCGACTGCGACTGCGACGCGCCCCCAGCCCCATAGGGGAGTTTACCTTTTCGTAAATTGAAATATTAATTTCGAAGCAAAAAACTCCAATGTTACAAACTGCCCACTGCCCACTGTTGACTGCCCACTGCCCCCCTCACTTCGCAACCTCAACCTTCACTTTCTTATTCTTAAGCTTATGTTCCTTTAATAAATGTAATGCCTGATTAATTTTAGTTTTACGGACAGCTACAAAACTGAAAAAATCTTTTACTTCTATTAATCCGATATCCTCCATTTTAAGGTCTCCGCGTTTGGTGAGATAGCCCACTATATCAATTTTATTTACTTTATCTTTTTTGCCCACTGAAATATAAAGTGTTGACCATTTTGGTTTGTCGGGAAGGATTTCCGTATCGGGTAATTGAATTTCTTCGTCAACGTGTTTAACATATTCAGGTAATTTTTCATCCTCTGATAATATTAAAATAATTGTTCCGCTTGCATCCATTCGCGCTGTTCTTCCATTGCGGTGAATAAACATATCTTCCGTGTGTGGCAGATGATAGTGGATGATATATCGGATGTTCGGAATATCCAGTCCCCTGCTCGCAAGATCCGTTGTTACTAAAACATCAAAAGTGCCGTTGCGGAATTTTATTAATGCACTGTCCCGCTCCTGCTGTTCCATTGCTCCGTGATAAAATACATTGTATATTCCTTTTTGTGTTAATAGTCCACTTGTGCGTTCCACGGATTCACGGTGGTTACAAAAAACAATTGCAGATCTGTTGCCGATATAACATAATAATTTGAATAAAGTATCAGCTTTATCTTTTTCGGGCGACAAAACTGTTTGAATAGCTAATTGTGTTGTTGTACTTTTTTCTTCACCTACAAATTCAAGATATTCGGGATCTTTAATTCCGATAAATTCGGGGATACTATGGGTATGTGTTGCAGAAGTTAATATTCTTTTATTTATGGATGGCAATGAGGAAATAATAAAAGACATTTCATCCGTAAAACCCATTTCCATACTCTTATCAAATTCGTCTAAAACAAGGGTGGTAATTGTATCAGTAGTGATATTTCCTCTGCGAATATGATCAGCCAATCTTCCGGCAGTTCCGACAATTACAGCTGGTGGTTGAATAAGATTATTTTCTTCTGTTTCCCTTTTATGTCCTCCATAACAACAACTGATCTTAAATCCTGTGCCCATTGTCTTAAAAACCTGATCGATCTGCAAGGCCAATTCGCGAGTAGGAACAATGATCATCGCCTGTGTTTTTTTATTACTTTGATCTAGCAGTTCTAGAACCGGCAATAAAAAAGCAAGTGTTTTACCTGAACCTGTCGCAGAAAGAACAACTACATCGGCATGTTTTTTATTTGCCTCAATGGTTGCAATTTGCATTTCATTGAGAGCATCTATTTTGAAATTATTAAGAATCTTATTCAGATCGTATTTAACCTTTTGCATGATGCAAAGATAGGCAGAATATAAGTGGTATTTCGGAAACTATATTTTGACGCATTGAAGTAAGTACATTAGAATCATTTTTTTACTTAGCGGATTATTAAACATTTGTTCGTTTTCCTGATCCACCTGTATCAACCTTAAAGAATTAATAGTCCGTTTTCAAATAAGCCCAAAATGGATTTACTATGAATAAACTGCTCAAAATCACTAAGTTCTGCAGCCAGATAAAGTTCTTGCATATCCTTAATTGTTAGAATTGGAAAACAATTAACGGATAACTTTGGCAATATTCCTGCTAACCAAATTCCTTGATCCTTGGGAAGCAAAATATTAAATTCAGAACTTTTGTCAACAAAAGATAGGCGAATCATTTCAACATTTGAATTCTTTTTTGTTTGTTCGAAAATTTCAATAATTGGTTGATTGCCCAGCCAAATAATTTTTGATGTTGGATTAATTTCATTATTCTCCTTTTCCGACAATACCTTTTTAATATAATTTGGCGGGATTAATGTTTTGGGTATCTTAAAATCAAACCAGTTTTGAAGATCATCTTCCAAACCAATGCCGTGCATGTAATTAAGTAGTGATTTTTTCAATCCGAAACTGAATTTTTCATGATCGGTTCCGCTATCATCTATAAATTCAATATCGTTATTAGCAAAGGTGCCTATCGTATCATGTATTTTTGTTACTTTGAAAAATGATGAATTTAATCCGACTGGGCTGTGCGCGGTCATGGCGAACTGATGCCAGAAACCAGATTGCATTATTCCCGCAGAAAATAGTTGTCGCACCATTTCCAGTGCATCTATTGTTTCCTGTGTGGTCTGTGTAGGAAATCCATACATTAAATAAGCATGCACCATAATTCCCGCTTCTGTAAAATTGCGATTTACTTTCGCGACTTGTGCAACGGTTACACCTTTTTGAATTAATTCCAATAATCTATCGGATGCAACTTCCAATCCTCCCGAAACTGCAATACATCCACTTGCTTTTAATAGCAGACACAGATCTTTTGTAAAACTCTTTTCGAAGCGAATATTGGTCCACCAGGTAATTTTAATATTGCGTCTTATTATTTCAATTGCAAAGGCACGCATTAATGCAGGTGGTGCAGCTTCATCCACAAAATGAAATCCTGATTGACCGGTTTGTTTAATTAATTCCTCCACCCTATCAGCCAAAAGTGTTGCTGCAACCGGTTCGTAGAGTTTGATATAATCCAGGGAAATATCACAGAAAGTGCATTTTCCCCAATAACATCCATGTGCCATGGTCAATTTATTCCAACGTCCATCGCTCCACAAACTGTGCATGGGATTCATGATCTCTATTGCCGAAATATATTTATCGAGATAAAGATCACTGTAATCAGGTGTGCCTAACTCTCCTTGTTTATAATCCTTAGTTGCAGGATTATTAATATAGGTAACCGCTCCATCAATTAACGTAAATGTTCTTTTTAATTCGTTTAAATGTATCTCCCCTTTCGAATATTTAATTATATTTTCAAGCGGTGCTTCACCGTCATCAAGACAAATAAAATCGTAAAATTCGAATACACGCGGGTCGGAAAGAGATCGCAATTCCGTATTAGGAAATCCTCCACCCATAACAATTTTAATATGCGGATAATTTTTTTTGATGAATTGCGCACATCGGAAGGAGGAATATAAATTGCCCGGAAACGGAACAGAAATGCCGACAATAGAAGTTTGGACATTGTCCAAATTTTGTTTTAATATTTTTAATAAAACGGTGTCCATATAAGTTTCAGGGCCGTGTAATAATGCATATAACTCATCAAATGTATTTGCTGACCTTCCTAAACGTTCGGCGTATCGGCTGAATCCAAAAAAAGGATCTATACATTCACGGATAAGATCAGAAATATCTTCCATGTACATAGTAGCTAGAAATTTTGCCTGGTCTAGTTTTCCCATTGTGCCAAAAGCCCAATCCAGGTCTTCAATTTGAGCAAAACGGGAAGCTTCCGGTAAAAAATCACCCAAACAAATAACGTGAGCAAGTGTTGGATTTTTTCCACGTAAAAAATGCATTACATGATCAATGGTATTGATATAATCTTCTTTAAGCGCTATAATTCGTGCAGAATTTTCAGAAATACTTTCAGCATTTGGATCTATTGCCTCAAATAAATTGATCAATCCCTGTTTTGAAAAAATGACATCCGTAACCTCAATTCCCAGATCCGCCTGATAACAGGAAATATTGCGCGTATTTAAAAAGCCCTTTAAATAAACCGTACCTGGATATGGGGTATTGAGTTGAGTGAAAGGCGGGGTAAATAAAAAAACGGAGGTCATTGGATTGCAAATGTAGTGAGTTCTGAGTTCTGAGTTCTGGGTTCTGAGTTCTGGGTTCTGAGTTCTGGGTTCGGGGTTCGGGGTTCGGGGTTCTGAGTTCGGGGTTCTGAGTTCTGGGTTCTGAATTATGTGGTGTGAGGCGTGAAATTTTGGTTAATAGTAGAGACGCAATGCATTGTGTCTCTACTATTAAACTAAATTTAAACGTTTAGGATAATGATCATACCAACGATTTAGATTACGATTCTATTAGAAGGAGTTATGAGTAGGTTCGACTTTGAAAAACGTTTTGCGCAACATGGTAGCAAAATTTTCAAAAAGGAAATCAAAGCACCAATGTTAGCAGGATCAAACTCATAACTCATTACTCATATATAAAAAAAACCTTCCTGAAAAACTCCAGAAAGGTTTTAATTCTATTAAAGTATTAATTCGGAGCGATAATTTTCAGGTCTAGTTCCCACTCACTAAGTCCCACTCACCCCTACTCACCACTCCCCACTCACCATCTTACATCATTCCATCCATTCCACCAGGCATTCCTCCGCCCATTGGATTGTCTTTTTTCTCAGGTTTGTCAACGATGGTGCATTCAGTTGTTAAAAGAAGACCTGCGATAGATGCTGCATTTTCCAATGCTACGCGGGTAACTTTAACCGGATCGATAACACCTGCTTTTAACAGATTTTCGTATTTTTCTGTGCGTGCATTAAATCCGTAATCGTCTTTTCCTTCTTTCACTTTTTGCACAACTATAGAACCTTCAATTCCTGCATTTGCAACAATTGTTCTGATCGGTTCTTCCAATGCGCGTTTGATAATTTCCACACCAATACGCTCATCATCATTTACCACTTTCATTTTATCCAAACCAACCATTGCACGGATATAAGCTACTCCACCACCGGGAACAATTCCTTCTTCCACTGCAGCGCGAGTTGCGTGTAAAGCATCGTCAACACGATCTTTCTTTTCTTTCATAGCAACTTCCGTAGCAGCTCCGATATAAAGAACAGCAACACCACCGCTTAATTTTGCAAGACGTTCCTGTAATTTTTCGCGATCGTAATCAGAAGTTGTTTTTTCAATCTGATTTTTGATCTCAGCGATACGGGATTTGATATCTTCTTTTTTACCTTTTCCGCCAACAATGGTAGTATTGTCTTTGTCAACTGTAATTCGTTCTGCTCTACCTAAGTAAGTAAGGTCAGCATTTTCCAATTTATATCCTTGTTCTTCGCTGATAACGATACCACCGGTTAATACTGCTATATCCTGTAACATTTCCTTTCTGCGATCACCAAAACCAGGAGCTTTTACAGCGCAAACTTTAATGGTTCCTCTTATTTTATTTACAACAAGTGTTGCCAATGCTTCACCATCAATATCTTCAGCAATGATCAACATTTGTGCGCCTTGCTGAGCAACTTTTTCCAAAATAGGAAGAAGATCTTTCATCGCGCTGATCTTTTTATCGTAGATCAAAACATAACCGCGTTCCATTTCCGCTTCCATATCCTCAGCATTGGTCATGAAATACGGAGATAAATATCCGCGATCAAATTGCATACCTTCCACAACTTCACTATAAGTATCTGTTCCCTTAGATTCTTCAACAGTGATTACACCATCTTTAGTAACCTTCACCATTGCTTCAGCGATCAATTTTCCAATTTCTGAGTCGTTATTTGCAGAAATGGAAGCAACCTGTTCAATTTTTTTATTGTCGTTTCCAACATGCTGAGCCATTTTTTTCAATTCATTCACAACAGATTCAACTGCTTTGTCGATACCGCGTTTAAGATCCATCGGATTTGCACCGGCAGCAACATTTTTTAAACCCGAAGCCATAATAGCCTGAGCAAGAACGGTTGCAGTGGTTGTTCCGTCACCGGCAACATCAGATGTTTTGGAAGCTACTTCCTTCACCATCTGTGCACCCATATTTTCGATAGGATCTTCCAATTCAATTTCTTTCGCTACGGTAACGCCGTCTTTGGTAACATTTGGTGCACCGTATTTTTTCTCAATAACCACATTGCGACCTTTAGGGCCCAAGGTTACTTTTACTGCATTTGCTAATGCATCAACACCGGCTTTCAGTTTCTCACGTGCTTCGGTATCGAATTTTATAATTTTTGCCATAGTTAGTATTTGGTAATTTGTTAGTTTGTTAATTTGTTAATTGATATCGCGTTTGGACATTATAAAATTGCAAAAATGTCAGATTCGCGCATGATAAGATATTCTTTACCATCCACGCTTATTTCAGTTCCGGCATATTTTCCGTAGAGAACGGAATCGCCAACTTTAACAGTAACAGGTTCATCTTTTTTACCCGGACCGGCAGCTACTATGGTGCCTTTTTGTGGTTTTTCTTTTGCAGTGTCAGGAATTATGATTCCTCCTTTTGTAACGGTTTCTGCTTCAGCAGGTAAAACCAATACCCGATCAGCCAAAGGTTTGATCGTGATGTTTACTTTGGCCTTAGCCGTTTCTTTTGTCTTCGCCATATTTGATTTTTTATTGATTAAGTGAGTTTTATATTGCTACTGCCCGCCTGTCAGATATTGTGCCATCGGGCATTTTTGCTAATTGAGGCGCAAAGGTCAGACAAAATTTCAGAAATCCTTAATTTTTGCGAAAATGACTGACATAAATGTGGTAAAGATTCGAAGGGAGAAGATTCGAAGATTCGAAGGGAGAAGATTCGAAGATTCGAAGGGGAAGGTTCTAAGGGGGAAAAAGGAAGGAAGGGTTGGCTAAGGTTCAAAAAGGGGAAACAAATTATGATTCAAAATTTCAGACCCAAATTATACTTCAACAAAAATCAATCTAAGTCCTATATCATTTTTCCAATGTCCTATATCAAGTCATATTTCCTATGTCCTACTTCCTATTTCCGCACACAAAAAAACCCACCTTGTTTTACCAAGGCGGGATTTCAAACCTATCCGCTTTTGAGGCGAATGTTTTTAAAGGAGGATCAATGTTGAATTACAAATTTGTTAGTTGAAATACCATCTGAAGTTTTTATACTGCAGAAATAAATTCCAGATAAAAATTCTTCGGTATTAAATTCTAATTGATGTTTGCCTGCATCCAAAATTTCATTTTCTTTCCAAATTGTTATTTCTCTTCCTGAAATATCGAATACAGAAATATCAACAGCAGAAATTGAATTCAGATCAAATTCAATTTTAATTTCTGTATTTGCAGGATTCGGATAAATATTAATGGATGATAATTCTTCTGCTTCAACATCAGAAATTGTTTCAGAAACTGTTCTCAGATCATCAGGATTATAATCACTTACTTCACATTCATCTATTAATGCTACAAATGTGCAACCTGATTTCGCTTCAAATCCGGGATTAAGATTTACATAGTATCCTGATTCTAAAGTTACCGTTGCAGTGGAATTAACAGTAGTTACGCAATCGGCAATAAAACCACCGAAGAAAAGTGTCGAATTTTCAATTCCATAGGTTGCATCAATATACCCTGATAAAATATAAGTTCCACACATTTGCGCGAGATCATATGCAGTATAATAAGTTACACCAACTGCCTGAAATGCCTGTCCCACAGAAATTACCTCTTGCGAACAACTTCCAAAAAGATCTATTGCAGATTGTATCCACGCATTTCTCGCAATTAAATATCCATCATCAGAATTTAAATAATTCATCATTGCATGCCAGGCAATATCACGTGCATGATCGTATCCAATTCCATCCACTTTATATTCAACACCATGATCGTTCACACCCTCACCACCCTCGCTTAATAAATAAAACATATGATTTTGAACGCCGCTATTCGTGTGCACTCCTCCATTATCATCACCATCTAAACTTGCCCAATAATCCCCGAAATAAGTATCCGGATCACCGGTAGAATTTGGGTCTGAAAATGACCTGAGTGTGCCTCTGTCTTCAGCCATTAACCAACTTAATGTTCCACCTTCTACATAATATTCCACCATTTCTCCAAAAATATCAGCAAACGATTCATTTAATGCACCACTTTCTTCCGAATAATCCAATGCATCAAAATGTGCGTATTCAATTACGCCATGGGTATATTCGTGACCAACAATATCAAGTGTATTATAATCATCGGTAGAACCCGCTTCACAATCGTTTCCACTTCCGAAACTCAAATTATCTAAAATATTGGTATAATTTGCATTTGTGCAATATGGATCATCAAAATCATCAAAATAGGTTTTATTATTAAAACAATCTATTAATCCTGAGCTACCGTCAAAGCTGTAATGCCCATGCATATTTACATAATAGGTATAGGCTCTTTTTACCGACCATAAAGTAGTGAGTACCATTTGATTATTTCCTGAAACCCATGTATCCCAATCATTATCACTATCGCATATCAACCAATCATCCCCGTAATAAAAGGTGCCATAGGTTCCCGAATAATAACTTCTTATTTCAGTGGATGGATTACAATCGTCAATGGAAAAATAATCAGTACTTTCATCTGCACCGCTGCCGCAATCTTCCGTTCTGTAATCTGTATTTACCGTTTGATCACCATTAAAAGAAGTTCCTATCGTTGTTGGATTGCATGTTACATCAAGACTTTTTGTTCGTATAATTTCACCACTGTGTGCATCCACATAAACATATTCTGCAATATAGGGAAGAATTGCAAAAACATACATGCGATACGCCAATACATAATTATCTGCTTTCATCTCTCCTTTCGCATTTTTTTTCACGATCAATAATTCCGGAGTCGGATAAAGCGTTGCATTCACATCTTTCTTTTTTGTTTTGAAAGCGTTTTCTTTTTCCGCATCCTGCCACATATATTTTTCTGCAGGAAAATTAGCCAATGCAATTTCAATGGCGCGTTGGGAAGTAATATCCGGACTAATATTTATTTGCAGATCGTTTACAAAATAACCATTTGCAAGATGAATTTTTCCATTTCTTTCGTGTGTGATATGTTCAATACCCTCCACGCGAATTCCTTTATAAAATTGCGCGTACTTGTAATGTTTATTTCCTGCAGCATCTGTATTTGTTTTAAGCAAACGCATTTCATCCTCTGCTTTCAAGCCGAACATATCCGGTTGTTGTTTAAATATGGCATCTGCTGTGTATGGTGCGTCCTTTCTGAATTGTATCCAACCCGGAGTGCTTTCCGGATGAAGATACAGGCTGAATTTTTTATTCTGCAGATCTTCTCTGGAAATATTTTGTGCTTTTGTTGATGATATAATACAGACCAACAAAAAACATCCTGTTATCATTAACTTTTTCATAAGATAAAGTTTTAAGAATGAAATCAATTTATTGCTGATCTTTTAATTGGTCGATTTGTTTTTGCAATTCGATGATATACAAAGTGAGTTCTTCAATTTTCTCCATCATATTTGCCTGCATTTCGCCAACTTCAAATCCATTTGTTTCTACTTCTTTTGCAGAAGGAATTCCGGGTAAATGATTATTTAATTTTATAGATGCTTCTAATTCATATAATGAAGGCAATTTATAATCATCCGCAAAAACATAATCAGGCCAGCTTTCACTCATTTGTACTTTTAATTCTTCACACATGATCTTACCATCAACACTAAATAAATATCCGGTGGCAGGTACTGACGCTCCAATCATAACATTTCCGCTTGAATAACACATGCTGATATTGCCACCGTCGTTATTTAAATAAAGTGTAGATGCAGCACCATTATTTCTCGCCATTATCTCATTGTTATCCAATACAAGATTTGTAGCAGTGGTTAAACCATTTGTAATAAATCCACCAGATGCCAAACCGGCGTCGGTTCCTCCATCAATTTGTAATCTTGTTGCAGCTGATGTAATTCCCAACCCTAAATTTCCACTGAAATATCCTTTTCCGTCAAAATATCCTGCCCATCCTGAACCTGCAGTTACAGCGCCATAAACACCGTAAGAAGTACCTGCTGTTGTGGAGGCAGTACCGTAAACACCATAAGTATCACCGGTAGCTCCGAAACCAAGTCCGTAAATACCATAACCGGTTTGATCGCCGTTCGATGCTGTTCCTTTAACGCCGGTTTGGCCCCCACCAGCTTGTAAACCCGTTCCATAACCGAATGTGTAAGTGTTGCCTATCAGTACAAGAGGAAAATTAGTAGTTCCAGTTCCTGTCCATGCTTTCGAAATATTCATTAAAGTGGAAGTACCTGTGGTGCGCACATCTACTTTATAAGAGGGTGATGTTGTTCCGATACCAATTGATCCTGCACTTTCGTAAATGGAGGAATTTCCAAGTGTGGTTGTGCCGGTAAATTTTGGTAAATAATTAGTGGTTCCGCTACCTCCAACTCCACCACCGGCTCCACCGGCAGCTGTTGTCATGGATGTTCCGTCAGAAAAACGGAGTGTATTGATATAACCTTCATCCCATCGGAAAGTACTGCTTCCAAGATCAAGTGTTCCTGTTGCATTTGGAATTAGTGACTGATTAATTGCTGTAGAAACCAAATTTGATAAACTGGTATTTGCTCCTTTGCTTGATACGGGGGTCCAGGCTGCACCGGTATAATAATAAAATCCGGGTGTGGAGTTTGTTTGGAATATCAAAAGTCCGGTTGCGGGCGATACAATAGCATCCCTTTGCACTTTTGTCATTCTTGGTGCAAGTAATCCCTGGGTTGTTGAAACTACATCAATAGCAGCGGATGCATTTGGTGTAAGGGTACCCACTCCCACACTTCCTGAAGTAGGAAATGTATTTGTTTGTGCTTTCAGTTGAACAGAAATACAGAAGAGTATTGCCGTTAGTAGATAGATTCGATTTCTCATAATATTAATTTTTTTAGGTTTAAATAATACAGCAAAAAAACAGAGAAATGCAGGCGAATGAAAAGAGAAATTTTTTGAGTTGTATCTTCCGGTTTACAGCGTGGCAAAATGTAAAAAAAAATTATGTAACCATTCAGTTACATAATTTTTTATGACTCATGACAGCCTGTTTATAGGGGTTTTAGTTCAAAGGCAGGAAAAATTGTCAGGACTTACATTTTTTCAAATTGGTAAAAAGCATTCAGAATCCTTACAAAGTAAAGTCCGGCAGGTAGGGAAGAAATATTCAAATTGGAAACACCCTTTGTTTGCAAAATACATCTACCATCTAAAGTAAAAATTTGAATTTCTGAGGAGAAAAAATCCGGATTGTCGTTTTGAAAATGCAAAATATTTGTTGCGGGATTTGGATAGATATTAATTCTAGTCTTATCAGCTTCCAAAACAGCGACACTGGGTATATAAATTACAGAATCGTATTTCGTTAAAAAAACATCGTAACCACCCATGGATTGCACTTCAAAATCATTTTCCGTACAATCAAAATCAGATGTTTCGGTAAATGTTCCGGTTATATAAATATTATCATTATTGTCATATTCCATATTGAATATCCGTGTTTCGTTAAATATATTTCCTTTTATCTGGGAGGCATTGAGATAATTTCCATTTTGATCATAAAAAGCCAGAAAACCATCCTGTGCATCAGTAAGATCCTCCAAAATTGCAACGCCAACACCGGGATCAAAATCCACCATTCTATAAAAATCGCCGGAAACACAAATTATTCCTTCGGAATCGAGTTTAATATTTCGTGCATAATCATATCCTTCACCACCCATCGTTTTTGCCCAAATTAATTCCCCTGTATTTGTGTATTTAGCAAAAAACATGTCGTCGGAAGCATCCTCCAGTTCCGGTTCCAGAAAATATTCCGCTGCAGATGGATCCATGTCAATTTGTTCGCGATACCATCCTGTGAGATATAAATTATTATCCGCATCGGTTGTCAGGGCATGGCATTGAATTGTTCCCTCCTCACCTGCTTCAATATCTTTTGCCCATATCAATTCCATATCAGCATTATATTTTCCAAAAAAAACATTATCATTAGCAACACCGGATAATATTAATTCTCCGCCATCGGGATCTGCATCTAATTCGGCGCCATACATTCCCGCCACAAAAATATTTCCATCAGCATCTTCTTTTACAAAATCTCCATGATCGAAATTATCGGCAACTGGTGTGGCATTTAATTGTTTTGCAAAAATAAATTCACCGGTTTCTGAATATTTTGCAAAAAACAATTCCCCAAAAAAGTTTTCAGCAGTGAGATTGAATTCCGCTCCCGAGGGATCAAAATCAACTTCATCGCTGAAATTTCCAATTAGAAGAATATTATTATCGGCATCACTCAAAATGTATTTGCCTTCACTGTAATAATTTCCTCCCACAGCAAAAGCAGACATATAATTTCCTTCTGTATCATATTTTGCAACAAAAATAGAAACTGCGGCACCCACGGCGGATACATTATGTGTTGTTGGTGACGGATCAAAATCAACGGTTGAATACACCCATCCGGTACACAAAATATTTCCCTCTTCATCAAAATTCAGTGCAGATCCCTGTGCTTGTCCGGAGCCACTTCCTATTGGAACAACCCAAATAAAATCACCGGAAGGGCTGTATTTGGCAATAAATGCAGATGTGCGATCCTCACCAAAAGTATAAATTGCTTCATCCACACCGGGATCAAAATCAATTGAGTCGTCGAAATATCCTGTTATATACACAAAGTTTTCTTCATCTATAATTATGTCGTATGCTATCTCCGAAAAAGAAGAATTGGACCCCTCCAAATGATTTACCCAATCAAGAATAGCTTGCGATGAAAGAACATTTACCATTAATGTAAAAAAGGCAGTGAGGATTACATTTTTCATTTTAAAAATTTTATGTTTTTGATATTTTGAATTAGTGTATTTTATACACTAACTATTTTATGTTCATAAATAATTGCTATTTATTTATACATATTTTATCAGAATAATTTTTTGATTGTAAAAGATACATTCCCGCTCCGAGTTCCGAAATGTTTAGCGTTTGAACAGCAGATATTAGTTTGGCTTGAAAAACAATCTGGCCCATTGCATTTATTATAAATATATTCTCCTCTTCAGAAAAACTATTGGATTTGATTGTGATATAATTATTAGCGGGATTAGGGTAAATAAACCTGTCTGACGGAATTATTGTTTCCTCCAATCCCACTTCAAATTCCGTTTCCAATTTCCAGATCTCTGCTCCCACTGCATCTACATTGCCATTTAAAATTGCCATTCCATTATAGGTGATCATGGAATAAGGATAACGCAACTCGTCGCATTCCAAAAGCTGAAAGGTGCCGTCAACAGTGCCATTGCTCTGAAAAACGGTTGTGCAGCCATTATCATCATCATAACCGCTATACACAATATTATTTCCATTGATAACCGTTGCAAAATTGGCCTCAAAGGAACCGGAAGCGAATTCAGATAAAAATTTAGTTCCTGCATTTGTGCCATTGGTTACCCATAAACCATCATCATTGTCCGCATTATCTGCAGCAAAAAATATTTTATTTTCTGAAGGAAGAAACGCGTAATTTCCGGGAGTGAATTCTTCTCCATTTTCATCCAATAATTTTTGAGTGCCTGCAACAGTTCCATCACTGGTAAAAAGAAATTCGTCATCACCATTATCAGCCATAAAAAACAATTGATCATTTAAAATAAAAAATTGATGTGGTTCCGAACCATCACCTTCATCCTCATTTACATTCATAAATAATTCCGTTCCGCCGGGAGTTCCATCAGTGCGCCATAATTCCTGATCATAAGGATCTCCATCACCACCGGCAAAATAAATATGATCTTCAAATTGTATGAACATATTCTTATACTCCTTTGCAATAACCCACATTTGTTTCAACAGAACGGTTCCTGCCTCAGTGCCATCGCTCTTCCACAATTCAGATAAGCCGTCTGCATTTTTGCATCGGAAATAAATGGCATTATCAATTGCTGTAATAAATTCAGGAACGCTGCTTGAACCAATTGCCAGATCTTTGACAAGATATGTTCCGGCCTCTGTTCCATCGCTGCGCCAGAGCTCTATATTGTTGCCTCCTCCATCGGCTGCGAAATATAAAATATCGTTCATTTCAGTGAAATATTGCGCCGACATAAATATCGAATTTGAACAATCGCCTAAACCCGGATTTATGTCTTTTACCATATAAGTTCCTGCTTCGGTACCGTCGCTGCGCCATATCTCTGCTCCATAAACATTATCAGAAGCTCTGAAATATAAAATGTTGTTCATCACAATATGTTCGGGGCCACAACCATACACCGATTGACACATTGAATTGGCGCCGGTTCCAATATTTTTAACCATCCAGGTTCCGGCTTCTGTTGCGTCTGTCCTCCATAATTCAATGCCATTTGAACCGTCATTTGCAGTGAAATAAATGATATCACCCATTTCAACAAATAAACCGGGGTCGCTGTGCGCTTCACCCGGGTTAATGTCCTTAATCAATTCCAGTGTGTATTGGGCGTGCAACCTTGTAGTAACACAAAGTGCGATGAATATTATTTTTTTCATATAAAAGGTTTGAAATTTTATACAGCAAATTGACTGTATTTTATTGAGTTTAGCAAGGAGAAAAAAGGGAGATTGTAGCGATGGGTTGAAGATTTGAGGTGTTAAAGATTCGAAGGGAGAAGATTCGAAGAGTTGAACCCGCCTGCTGACTGCGTCGGGCAGGGGTGAAGGTTCTAAGGGTCTAAGGAAGGAAGGTGTTGCAAGGTTGAAAAAGGAGGTTCCAAGCACTAATATGCCGTTAGTGACCCTCCTAAGCGAGATCTCATGATGTATTATTTTTTAAACTCCACCGTTTGTTTTCCTATGTCATATGTCCTATGTCATATGTCCTATGTCATATGTCCTATGTCATATGTCATATGTCCTATGTCATATGTCCTATGTCATACGTCCTATGTCCTATGTCGCGCGCCTCGCGCCTCAATCAAATTATAATTTTTTCTATCTTTCACCAAAACACCTTACATTCGTAAATGCAAAATACGCAGTTGCAGGAAGTATTACAGAAGTTGACGAAAAAGGATCTTAAAACCTTTACGGATTATTTGCATTCGCCTTATTTAAATAAAAAGGCGACACTCGTTCAGTTTTGGGAGGCGATAAAACCATTTGCCCCTGAATTTGAAATTAAGGATGATCAAAAGGAAAATATCTGCAAAATGGTTTCGGGTAAACCATATAACGATGCCTATTATCGGAATTTATGTTCGGACATGCTTGAGATAACCTTAAATTTTTTAGCCGAAGAAGAATTTCATAGATCGGATGTGGATCAATTGCAATACAAAAACGAGGTATTGTTGGAAAATAAGTTATTTTCTTTAATGGAAAAGAATATTAAAAATCTGTTCCAAGCGATTAATAAGTCTGATTTATCTTACACACAGAAATTAAATCAACTAATAAAACTGGATGATTATATATTCAGGTTAGGTATAAGAAGAAACCGGAGTAAACATGAGAATATCGCTAAATTAATGGGCAATGAGGAGGCACGGAAAAGAATTATAGATTATGCATTAGGGAAATTATTTCTGCATATTTTTAATGATTACCGCGCTTGTGAAATATTAAAAAAGCCATTTAATTATGAAACAGCAAGACATTATTTCGCAATTTATGAAAACAGGTTAGGCAATGAGGACAAATATGTAACGGCGCAATATTTAACTGCTAAACTTATTATAGAAAAAGAGGAAAGGTATTATCATGAGTTGAAGCAAATGCTCATAATTGACAGGGTTATACCACCTACGATAGAACTTACTAACCTATTGGTTGCCATACTCGATTTTTTAGCCAAAAAAGTGGAATCCGGTGAAACAGGCTGGAATATTGAAATGTTTGAAATTTACGACCTCCGCATTAAAAATAATTTGTGGAACCTGCATGCAGATTTTGCATATACTTCCTTACTTAATATTGTACAAAATTCATTAATGTTAGGCAAAATAGAATATGCAGAACAAATAGTTCAAAAATTTGAATCACAGATCTCAAAAAATATACGAGACCACGTTAGAAATTTATGTTATGCATGGATCAGTTTTTATAAAGGCGATCTAACAGCAGCGCATAATTATTTATTACCTATTGAAACAGAAAATATTGTAATTAAATATAGTTTGCGCAACCTGCAGGTTATGATCTATTTCCAAAATGGTGAATATCAGACGCTCACCTCCTATCTCGACAGCTTCAAACATTTCATCAATTATAATTCTGAACCACTTGGAGAAAATGTAAAACAGTCAGGGATCACTCTTTGTAATTTTTTAAATTTACTTGTTAAATTAAAACTCGATCCCGATCAAAAAAATGCGGACAAACTCAAAAAGGAAATTGGTGAAAGTAAATTTTTAATGAAAACATGGATACTTCAACACCTGGAATGATAAACTCACTTGGTAATATTTCCTTAATTCCAGAAAAATCTTAAATTTGCGTAGCATACACACATGAAAAAAATCAAGATCATCGCCATTTTCCTATTCTTTGGGATACCCATGAATTCCTACTCGCAATTGACTTTGAATTGTGATAATGATAGTTCCGGATTGATTCCGCTCACCGATCTGGGCACTGGATTTTACGAGGGTATTCAGGGAGGATTATATCCGGGTGGCAGTAACGAAAGGCCATCGGTCCATCTGCAAAAAGGAATTGATATTGCCCATACCATTGAGCCATTGAATGATGGCGGAGGTGTTGATTACGATAACGGTCAAGTATTATTTATTGGCATGGGTGGATCAAATGCTTCTAATGCTTATAATATGTTTATCGATACCATGAAAAGTTATAACTGGAAAGGAACCAGTCAGTGTATGAATGTAAAAGGGCTCTTTTACGGAGGAAAAGATCTTCACGATATGATTGATTCTACCTCCACTTTTTATTGGGATGAATTGCAAGGTCGCCTTTTCAACCGCAACGATACGTGGGAGCAGGTTCAAATTGTTTGGATCTTGGAACAAAGCGAATTGGAAACCACTGATCTGGCTTATTATATAGATTATGTTGCTGATCAATATACCACCTTAATGCATATCATGTTGGATAGTATGCCTAACTTAAAAATGGTATATCTAAGCGGGTTTCATTACACTGGATACACGCATCCTGAACATGAACTTTTTGATTTTCTGGTAGAACCGAAGGGATATTGGGGAAATCTGGCGATTAAAGAATTGATTGCACGACAAATTAACGGAGATCCCGCGCTTGATTTTGAAGGTGAAGGCAGAGTTGCACCATATATAAACTGGGGACCTTATTTTTGGGCAGATGGTGTTAAACCACGCGGAGGAGATTTTCTGAGTTGGCCCTGTGAGGATTACAGAGATGACGATACCGGTGGTGGATTTCATTTGGAGGAGATCGGAAAATACAAAGAAGCAAAAATGCTGATCAATTTTTTCGAAACCGACACTGTGTCGAGCTGGTGGTACAAAGCAGGAGTGCAATGGGAGGATTGCGAACAGGACACTACCGGTTATATAGATGATCATAATTTAAAATTCCGCGATCCGGCAGAAGAGGCTATAAAATTTTATCAGGCACAAACCACCAATAATATAACGATCGAAATTTCGGATGTAAAGGAAAATGATCTCACTTGTTCCATTTATAATTTAGGAGGAGAAAAGATATTAACGGAAAATGTAAATACGCTTGCTACAAATAAATACATGTTAAATGTTGAAAATTATCCTGAAGGGATGTATGTATTTGTAGCACAAACTTCAGATGGTCCTGTGTCAGGTAGTTTTTATATTAAGAATTACGCGGTAGAAATTAACCCCTGAAAATTATTGATTTTCTGTTTCTGATTTAATTTGTTCTGCAGGTTTTTCCTCCGGTAATGCTGTTTTATTTTCTTTGAGTTTATTGTATTCCTTCTCCACTGAACTTTCATCGTCGTGATAGGCATTCCAATAATGTATCACTAACCCAATTCCCCATCCACATAAAGTATATAAAAACCAAAAAGTGAGAGGTCCTCGTTCTGCAGTTTGATCCCAACTTAAATACCAGATAACTGCAAGCGCAATATTCACCAAAATGAATACTATACTATGTCTGCGAAATGAAACGCGTTTTTGCGCCATTTTCCAGAGTTTATCGTCGAGGTTTGGGTTCATGATTTATGAATTAAACACAAAGGTAAGAAATTCACAACGAATTGCCTTTTAGTCGATAGGTTTCATGACACCGCTGGTGCTAGCAGGGTTCTTGTCGGCCTCCGACAAAACCCTGCGGCCGGGAGTGTAATCAGTTTCATGCATTCGGAATACTATAATAATCCAACCAATTTGTTACTTCATAAATTCCTTGTTCGCCGGTTTTATAATATTTTGCAGAGGAATGAATGTAGTCAATTGCATTCTTAACGAGACCTGCTTTTACAGGATTATTATGCATATACCTTAATTTTTGGAGAATGAATTTGTTTGTGAAACATTCTTTGCAATCAAATGACACTTCAAAAACCTTATGAATGGAACCCTTTTTCTTTTCGACATCATTAACTGCATCTTCTAAATTTTCGAGTAGTTGAAATTGTTTCATTTTTTTTAATCGTTTTATTATTTCATAGGCTCTAAACCGTTTCCCTTCAGCAATTAATCTATTTATCGTTTTGCTGTGACTGCTTAATTTAAGAAGTGCGTGAAGATGATTTGGCATTATTACATAACCAAGTATAAAATTTTCTTCCTTTTTTAGTAAGTCAAACCATTTATATATATCGTCAAACAGATCTGTTTTTTCAAAAAGAGGTAACCATTTAAAACAAGTAAATGTGAAAAAATAGGTGGTATTAATTTCTTTATGGGTTCGTTTGACTGCCATGATACGTATTAGGGTGTTCCATCCTTCGCAGGGTTTTGCTAGGATGAGTCTATTTCATTGTAAATTCAACTTTGTACAGATATTTACTGATTTTAATTAATATTTATTTTGGCAAGAACCCTGCTCGAACTTTCGTGTATGCCTAAACAAATATATCACAAACCTAATTGTTAGCGAAGAATATTATATTTAATTCATAAATTAAAAGGCTCAATAATCTTAATCGCTTATAAGCGCTTAAACTTACAACTTATAATAGATTTGAAAAGGACCATAAATTTCCAATTTACAAAAATCAAATCCTATGTCAAATTTGCATTGTCCTTTGTCCAGTCCTGTGTCCTGTGTCCTGTATCCTGTATCTTGTGTCCTGCCTCCTGTGTCCTAATAATCATACTTGCCTCCCCACCGCTCCTTCAAAAACCTCCTCATCTCATTTTCCTTCGCATTACTGCCCGGTTCGAAAATTTTTGTGCCTTTAATTTCGTCTGGGAGAAATTCCATTTCGGTGAAATTGTTTTCGTAGTCGTGGGCGTATTTATATTCTTTCCCGTAATTTAATTCCTTCATTAATTTGGTGGGAGCATTTCTGATAGGTAAAGGAATTTGAAGATCACCTTTTTCTCTTACGATATTGGTGGCATTTTGTAAGGCGACATACGAGGCATTACTTTTTGGCGAGGTTGCGAGATAAATTACTGTTTGTGCGAGGGTTAATCTGCATTCGGGATATCCCAACATAGTAACAGCTTGAAAACAACTTGTAGCCAATAATAATGCGTTGGGATTTGCATTTCCGATATCCTCACTTGCGAGCACCAACATACGACGGGCGATAAATTTTGGGTCCTCCCCTCCTTCTATCATACGCACCATATAATAGATCGCGGCATTAGGATCACTTCCGCGCATACTTTTTATAAATGCGGAAATAATATCGTAATGTTGTTCGCCATTCTTATCGTATAAAACGAGTTTTTTTTGTGCAATTTGTTTTACAAGATCATTGGTAATTATTAATTTTTCTTCTGTTACCGATTCTTCAATTAATTCCAATAGATTTAATAATTTTCTTGCATCACCTCCACTTAATTGTAAAAGCGCTTCCTCTTCTTCAATAATTATTTTTCGTTTGGATAATATTTCATCCTCGGTAATTGCGCGCTTAATTAATTGCTGTAAATCTTCTTTGGTAAATTCCTTTAATACAAATACCTGACTTCGCGACAATAATGCCGATATCACTTCAAAAGATGGATTTTCTGTTGTCGCACCAATTAATAAAATAGTGCCCTTTTCCACCGCTCCCAACAACGAATCCTGTTGCGCTTTATTAAACCGATGAATCTCATCAATAAACAATACAATTTTTCCACCCTTCTCCCCTTTCTCAATTACCTCACGCACATCCTTCACTCCGGAAGAAACAGCGCTCAGCGAAAAAAAAGGCAAATTAGCCGACTTCGCAATAATATTTGCCAGTGTTGTTTTCCCCACTCCCGGAGGCCCCCAGAATATCATGGAAACCAGTTTTCCGCTTTGAATCATACGCCGCAAAACCTGTCCCTCCCCCACTAAATGCTGCTGCCCGATAAATTCATCGAGGTTTTTGGGGCGAAGGCGTTCGGCGAGAGGTATGGTGTTGAAAAGCATGGTGTAAAGTTAAAGAATTGCTGCCACAGACATTTAAACTGCTACCAATATTAGGATAATCCGGACATAATCCCGATTTAAATGTTTAAGGTTAAACAGAATCACGGAGAATGCGGCAGTTTTTTATTCCCTAACTTTACAGTACAAGTAGGTGGTATAAAGAGCTATAAGTGCAAGAAATTGAGATTTTTACACTAAGCGTACTATAAAAGGCAAAATGCTATAGTGAAAGGTTATGATGTAGAATGTGGTAGTCCTGATTAATTAAAAAATTATGAAAGATTTATTGAGCCTCATATTAGCAGTCTGCCTGATTTCCGGGTATTGTTTTTTTGCTGGAAAATATGTTTTATTATATAGTAAGAGAAAGGATGCAGGTTTTGAAGCAAACCATGAAAAGGATTTAGACAATTTAGATTTTATTCGTGGATATTCGTGATTGTATTTATAACTTGTGCAATAATATTCACATTTATTATCCCAGAATGACCAAGGTCAATTATACCTTTATTGAGACTGAATAAAAAGCGAGAGCCGTCATCCAAAGAAAATTTACAATTAAAAAAAATCAACTCAAATCCGAGATTAATTTATTAATTGAAATTAAACAATATCCTGTGTCCTACTTCCTATTTCAAATTTTACTCAAAAATATCAATAAGATCTTTCGATTTAAGATTTTCCTTATACTCTAAAAATTTTCCATAAATTAATTCACCGGTTTTAACGTTGTAAACCATAAATGAAATTAATTCACTATCACTCGTATAAATAAGTGCGTAGTCAATAGAGCCATTTAAAATTTTATTACCTAACTCTTCTGCGCTCAATATAGTGGCCTCATAAGGATAATCCTCAAGAAATTCTTCGGGACTTCTCACCTTAAATTTACTTTCATTTACGTATTTTTTAGACAATTTCAAAACATAGTCCGGAATATATAAGGTATCCATTTTTAATTTTTCTATCTCTGATGGTATTGATATATTAGTGTCGAATTGGCTTACCGAATTTCCAGCAATAAGAAAATCATTTATTGTCTTCACAAATAATTTTAAAAAACCAGCATTATAATTATGGTATGGTATTTCATAAAGATACTCTTCTCCCTTTTCGATTCCCTCTGTTTCAATTGACCTATCTATATACAAGTGCATAGAGGCAATATTTTTCCATGATACTTTACTCTTATCTGAATTTTCTACCTTTAATTGCAATTTAAAATACACACTTGATAAAATTTTAGGGGTTGCAAGAAATCCTTGCATTTTCATATAAGAATATCCATCTTCATTCTCATAATATTTCAACTCATCGTATGTGATCACTTCGAACTTTGTTAGTGTCCATGATTTCTCTAAAGCTCTTTCAATTATATCTAAAGAGTCTTTATAGTTATCTGTAACAACGAAAACCAAAGTGGTTTTCTTTACCTCTTCGATGTTTTCTGCAAACACAGATTTTGAATAATGATAAACTTCTATTTGTCCATAAACTAAAGAATTATTAGAAAATAAAAAAATAATACAAATAAATTTTAATAAAAATTTCATAGGAAAAGTTTAGGGTTTAATTAATAGGGCTAATAAATTTCAACCAAATTTCGTTAATTCAGTAGAATTCTCCATATTTTAAGAAAATTAGCGCTAATTAAAAAATCAAATAGGTGGATAATCCCCCAATCAAACGACTACTCTGTCCTTTGTCCAATTTACAATGTCATTTGTCAGTCCTATGTCCCGTGTCCTAAATCCTAACTAGAAGTTACTCTTATCCGTCGCCATTACAATCCTTACATGATTTTTCGCGCCAATCTGAAGCACATCCACAAGATCCTGAATGGTTAATGTTGCATCTGCGCGAAGTACTACAACTTTTTCGGTTGAGCTTGCAGTTGCATTATTGAGTTCCATTTCGAGCATGTCGAAACTCACCTGACGATCGTCGATGAAATATTCTTTTGCAGCATTTACTGTAAGTGTAACATCTTGTTTGCTATAAGTATCTGTAGTTCCGCTTTGCGGCAGTAATACTTTTATCACGTTTGGATTTGCCAAAGTGGAAATGATCAAAAAGAATAACATCAGGAAGAACATAATATCGTTCATCGTTGACGAAAACACTTCGAGATCGTAATGTTTTTTTCTTCCTATTTTCATTATTCTTTAGTATTAATGATACGTATAAAATCAAAGGCCGCACGCTGCAATCTCAATGCAAAACGTTCAATTTTCATTGTAAGTAAGTTAAATGCACCATATGCGATAATACCAGTTAATAATCCGAATCCACTGGTGATCATTTTCTGATATAAACCTGCGGAGATAACAGAGATACTGATATCGTTCGTTGTAGAAATATCATAAAAGATGGTGATAACACCGGCAATGGTTCCGATAAATCCGAGCATGGGAGCTATACCTGCAACAATTCTCAACACACCCATATGTTTTTCCATTTCCAGAATTTCGATGTTGGAAGCAGTTTCCAATCCTGATTCCACTTCATTCATCGGACTACCAACCATGTCCAATCCAGTGTCAACAACCCTCGCTACGGAAGTATTTACATTTGCCACATATCCTTTTGCCGACTTTAAATTTCCTAAAACGAGTTGATCTCTTACTTGTGGAATTAATCTGTTATCAATTTTTGATTGGGCATTTATGGTGATGAATTTATATATCCAAACATAAATTGTGATCACCAATAAAATAGCGATCGGTATCATTACCGGACCACCCTTTGCAAGCAGTTCAAATATTCTCAGTTTTTCCTGTGGTTCCACTGCGGGTGTTGTAAGTGTTGACACAGCAGTGTCCTGTATTTGAAGAATGAATGATAAAACCATAATTAGTATCTATTTAAATAAATTTACAATATTGATTCAGCTTGCCTAAATTATAAATACAAATAAACAGCTAAAAGTGTAGAGTTATTGGCTATATTCTGATAACTTATTAGTTAGGTAATTGTTTGATGTACAGTATTATAAACATCAAACAATATGGTTTTTCCTCATATATAACACAAATACGAAATGTTGTGCCAAATTATTGTGTGAATTCAATTTTAAACAAAAAATGATTCCAGGGTTCTCTAATGCTTTGAAGTTATTTTTTTACCTAAAGGTCCCAAAGAAGCCAAAAAAGAGCACTATGTTAAATCCAAAATACCTTGTGTCCCTTGTGTGTTCCCTTGAGATCTTTGTGGTTGTTTTTTTTATTTATATTGTGTTAAAAAGGGGAATTAATGAACATTACACGGACAATAGGACTTCTATTATTGAAATCAAAATATAGCTTTTATTCGTGCATTCGTGGTAACTTTTTTTGTCCATTATTTAGGTTCAAAGAGTTGCCACGAATGCACGAATGAACAGTCGGTGTATGGACCTTTTTAACCCAATAAATATTTATACCAGGAAATGGCTGAATGTGTTAGCAGGCAATAAATCGGGAAGGTCAGGGCACAAAGAGCTCAGGATGTTCGATTCTTTTGATAATTCCTTGTTCAATGTCGGGGAGACTTTCGAACAGATCAAGGCACGAATCAATTACAAAGTAGGTAGCCTGAAATTTATCCTTGATGTAAGGTGTATCCAAAATTTTATCGGGATTATAATCCAAGCGTTTGGAAGGAATTCCTGATTTTAAACAATAAATACTTTCTCCTTGGGAGGATAATATTCCGGAACCATAAATGCGTAATAATCCATTATCGCGGATTAAGCCAAACTCCACGGTATACCAGTAAATTCTCGAAATTAGCTCTACTCCCACGGGATTATCGATATAACTGAGCGCTATTTTACTCAATCCGTATAAATAAGCGCAGTAAGTTTTGTTGGTTAAAAGCGGAAGGTGGGCAAACACATCGTGAAACATGTCCGGCTCCTCCAGATAATCCAATTGCTCCATGGTTCTCAACCAGGTGCTAGCAGGGAATTTTCTGTTTTTTAATAATTCGAAAAACTCTTTGTTGCCGATGAGTCCGGGCACCACAACTGCATTCCATCCTGTAAGCGTGTCTAATCTTATATTAAACTCGTCGAATTTGGGGATGGAATCGGCAGTAAAGTGAATCGTTTCAATTCCATCCATAAATACCTGCGCCGCACGATCCTTCAGAAGCGCCATTTGTCGGTCGAAAAGTATCTCCCAAACCTTAAAATGTTCGGGGGTGTATTGTGAGTAGTCCTGGGTTAATTTTTCTACTGTTAAATTCTCCATAATTTCGGCTGTGTTCGATATTTAACGCTAATTTACGATAAAAAGGAGTGGTTTGTTGCATATATTTGTAATAAAGGTGTAATAGTTAACAAAGGATTCACATTTTTAGATGGTAGTTAGCAGTGGGCAGGTTGACGGAGTGATGATTTTTTCTTCGAATAAAACTTAATTGGATGATAAACCTTTTAAATATTAAATCTCAAGGTTAAAAGCAGGAAGCAACCTGAAATTTTTAAATATAAACGCGAAAATAAATTCCAAATGATAGAGATAAATTAACATGCGTAATCTCTAACTACTGTATACTATATTCTCATTTAATAATTATATCCTTCACCACCTTCTCTCCTAACTCCTCATTTATGCGCGCTACAATATTTTCCTTCGAAAATTTGAGGTCTTGTTTGAGGGGAGCTGATTCTATAAAAACGGTTAATACACCTTTATACAAATGCATTCCCGTGGTATAGTTTTTTATACTTTTACCCATTACCTTTTCCCAAAGCTCCTTAATACGTACCTCTGCGATCTTTTCGTCGAGATGGTAACTTTTAAACAGTAATTTTATTTCTTTACCTATCTCCTTTTCGTTGTCTTTTTTCACAGGCTAAATTTACTGAATTTTACCATTAATTACATGAAAATGATCAAAAATTTCCAAATATTCCTCACAAAATTCTGCACTGCGGTGTTCATCGGCATCGGTGATGAATATCTGGATGAAATCTTCCGTGGATAAAATTTTAAATAAAATTTCGAGTCGGCGTTTATCCAATTTTTCAAAAACATCATCCAGCAATAAGATCGCCTTTTTACCGGTAAGCATGTACATCATTTTAAATTGCGCCAATTTCAGTGCAATAAGAAATGATTTAATTTGTCCCTGACTACCAATATCGCGCAGCAAATTCTCATTGATGGAAAAACGGATATCATCTTTGTGAATTCCGGTTGTGGTGCGCTGTGCATTTAAATCCTCCCGCAAACTTTCCTTTAATAACTGTAAATGATTTTCGAGCGATAAATTGGAAATATATTCTATCGCCCCTATTTCCTTTTCTTCTGAAATTAAACTATATAAATTTGCAAATACAGGTAAAAATTCCTCGAGATATTTTTTTCTTTCCTCAAAAATAAAATCACCGTGTCCTGCGAGTTGTGTACTCAGTACATTCAATAAAGTTTCATCGGGAAATCCGGTATTGCCAACGTTTTTTAACAGCGAATTGCGTTGAACCAATATTTTATTATAGGTAATTAATCTCTGTAAATAAATATTATTCACCTGTGCAATTGCGGCGTCTAAAAATCGCCTCCTCTCCTCACTGCCATCGTTTATTATTGCAATATCATCAGGAGCAACCATAACAACGGGAATATTTCCGATATGATCACTGAGTTTATCGTAAATTACACCGTTTTTAAAAAATTCCTTTTTTTGTTTTGTGAACTTACAGGTAATACGTGTTTTTTCTTCCCCCAAAATAAAATCACCATCCAAGCGAAAAAACTCAGATCCATGGTTTAGCACGTTAAGATCAGACCTGGTAAAATAACTTTTACACATACATAAATAGTGAATTGCGTCAATAAGATTTGTTTTGCCGGAGCCGTTCAAACCATTGATAAGGCAGAATTTGTTCTCAAAACTGACGGAAACCTCGCCGTAGTTCTTGTAATGAAGTATGTGAATACCTGTTAAAAACACTGTTTGTTTAAATTGTAACCCGCTTTTCTTACCTTTGCACTTCGAATTTTCGAAGAAGATACATGGATCGCTCAAAAATAACAAAAGAAACCTACCTCGAATGGTATGAACTGATGTACAAAATGCGTCGCTTTGAGGAAAAAGCAGGGCAATTGTATGGTCAGCAGAAGATCAGAGGGTTTTGTCATTTGTATATTGGTCAGGAAGCAATTGCTGCCGGAACCATTAGTGCGACAAGGCATGAAGATCCCATTATCACTGCGTATCGCGATCACGGATTAGCAATTGCCAAGGGAATTAGCTGTAATGCTGCCATGGCAGAATTATTCGGAAAGGTGACGGGTTGCACAAAAGGGAAGGGTGGTTCGATGCACTTTTTCTCTAAACAAAATTATTTTTTCGGGGGACATGGTATCGTTGGAGCTCAAATTCCAATGGGTGCGGGAATCGGATTTGCAGAGCAATATAAGGGAAGTGGCAATGTTTGTCTCTGTTATTTTGGTGATGGTGCTGTTCGTCAGGGTTCGGTGCATGAAACATTTAATATGGCCATGTTGTGGAAATTACCTGTTGTATTTATTTGTGAGAATAACGGTTATGCCATGGGAACTTCCCTGGAAAGGTCCACCAATCAGCTTGATATGTATAAAATAGGTGCTGCTTACGATATGCCTTCTTATCCTGTGGATGGAATGCAACCGGAAACAGTGCATGCTTCCATATATGAAGCGGTGGAAAGGGCAAGAAACGGAGAAGGACCAACATTTTTAGAGATTAGAACCTATCGCTATCGGGGACATTCGATGAGCGATCCGGCGAAATACAGGTCAAAGGAGGAAGTAGAAGAATATAAAATGCGAGATCCTCTGGAAACCACTTTACAGAAAATATTGGATAAAAAATATGCAAATCAGAAAGAGATAGATGATATGCATGAACGCATTGAGAAAGAAATTGATGAATGTGTGAAGTTCTCTGAAGAATCTCCATATCCACAAGATGATGCGATATTTGAAGATATTTATATGCAACAAGATTACCCATTTATTAAAGACTAATTTATAAAATACGTTATGGCAGAAATTAAAAAAATAACTGAAGAAACTCCCGCTGAAGAAAAGGGAACATACTTAAATGTGGAAGATTTCTTCATGAAGAACCGCAACATGATAATTGGTGTACTAGCGATCATAGTTATCGGTATTGGCGGATATTTCGGTTATAAAAAATTATATATGGAACCGCGTGTAGCTGATGCACAAAATACAATTTCGGGCGCACAGAACTATTTCATGAAAGATTCCATCGACCTCGCATTAAATGGTGACGGTTCCACAATGGGCTTTTTAAGTATCATAGATCAGTATGGCAATACCCCTACAGGAAATCTTGCACATTATTATGCAGGTGTTTGTTATATGAAAAATAATGATATTGACAATGCAATAAAACAACTGGAAGCCTACAAACCGGGCACTGATGAAATTGCAGGTAAAACATATGAATTATTAGGTCATATGTATGCCGATAAAAAAGAATATAAGAAAGCAATTGATCTATATATTAAAGCCGGAGAATCGGCGGATAATAATCTGCAAAGTCCTTTATATTATAAATTCGCCGGCGATCTTATGTCGGAAGAAAATGATCTGAAAGGCGCTTTGGAAATGTATAGAAAAATAAAACAGCTCTATCCGCTTTCACCGGAAGGAATGAATATCGACAGCGATATTTCATATGCGGAAACCAAACTGGGTGAATAAATAATAATGGGCTCTAAACATCAGAATCTTTCCCATATTCGTGAAGAAACAATTCCTTCGGGCGAAAAATTTCGTTTCGGTATTGTTGTTTCTGAATGGAATTCTGTGATCACCGAAAAATTATATCAGGCATGTCATGCCTCTTTACTAAAGTACCAAACAAAATCAGAAAATATTATTACTGTTTATGTTCCCGGTAGTTTTGAATTGCCACAAGCGGCTCAATTACTATTGGAATCGCAGGAACTGGATGCAATAATTTGTCTGGGTTGCATCATTAAAGGGGAAACTACACACGATCACTATATTGCCGCTGCAGTTGCACACGGTATTATGAATTTAAGTATTGATTATTCCACTCCTGTTATTTTCGGAGTGCTCACAACAAACGATGAACAACAGGCATTAGATCGCTCTGGCGGAAAATATGGAAATAAGGGCGATGAGTCAGCAGTTACTGCACTCAAAATGGCTGCGCTTCGGGAGAAATTGATTTAGCATGCAAACGATGCGCGAATCCACAACATTGGAATCACGGATTATTATGGATTTCGCGGATTGCACGGATTTGTAATGTTTTAATTGATTAGGAAACTGCTGGAAAATCACGCATTAGCAAATAATTAATTACTTTAGCCCAATGCAACTGATATCTGTAAATTCTGGAATGTTCAAATTGGATGGCGGTGCCATGTTTGGTGTGGTGCCAAAAAAGATCTGGAGTAAACTTATTCCAGCTGATGAAAATAATTTATGTACCTGGGCAATGCGTAATTTAGTTGTGGTGGCTTCAGGAAAAGTAGTGTTGATCGATTGCGGTATGGGGACAAAACAGGATGAAAAATTCTTCAGCCATTATGAACCGCATGGTGATTTTACATTAAATTCAAATCTGAAAGAAAACGGTATTTTACCGGAAGATATCACAGATGTTTTTCTAACACATTTGCATTTCGATCACTGCGGTGGTGCGGTAAAAAAAGACGACAGAGGCAAATTGGTTCCCGCCTATCCGAATGCGCGTTATTGGAGTAATGAAAAACAATGGAACTGGGCAACTAATCCGAATTCACGGGAAAAAGCATCGTTTTTAAAAGAAAATTTTCTCCCGTTGCAACAACATGGAGTGCTTCATTTTATAGAGGAACATGAAGAATTATTTCCCGGATTTTCGACCATCTGGACATACGGACATACCGAAGCTATGATGTTACCTGTCATTAAATTCAGGGATAAAACTATTGTGTATTGTGCCGATCTTTTGCCTTCTTATGCCCATATTCCTATCCCTTATGTTATGGGTTACGATATTCGTCCGCTTGTTTCCATTAAGGAAAAGGAAAGTTTTTTAAAGGAAGCTAACGACAAAAAATATATCCTGTTCTTTGAACATGATGCTTTACATGAGTGTTGCACCCTGCAGATGACAGATAAAGGCATTCGGCATAAGGACTTTTACAACTTATCAGAGATTCCTGTAACGGCGCTTTTTTAATTTATTCCAAAGTATTACTTCCCAACCTTTCATATAAAATCACAAATTATTATCTTTGCCGCCCGAAGTGATGGAAATATGTGTTTTTGTCACCAAAAAAATGGCGTGGTAGCTCAGCCGGTTAGAGCGCAGCACTCATAATGCTGAGGTCGAGAGTTCGAGTCTCCCTCACGCTACAAATTAATTAGCAAATGAGTTAATTAGCAAATTAGCAAATGAACCCATCCTCCAAGTGAAAATATTTCTTGGGTGATGGGTTTTTCTTTTCATGTAAGGTAACCATGATTAGAATGATTAGCAAATTAGCCCCCGCCTGCTTCGCATTCGGGCAGGAATTAGCAAATTAGCAAATGAGGGACCCCGCTTTGATCCTTGAGCTCAATTTTCCGGGTTAACCAATTATCAATGTGTATCCACAACTGTGTGAAATTTCCCCAGATTACGATGATTTTCAACTTTTTTTTGGGAGATAATCGCTGATATTCATGCTTTTGGTGTTATGGAACATTTTTTGAACCATCTCTCTAAAAAAGATACTATGAAGAAGTTCGCGATTTTTACCGGTGTGTTTGCCTTGTTTTTAGCCCTAATGGTATCTTGTAAGGATAACGAAGGGCCAAATTCCGGTGGCACTGCACAATTAAAAATTTATTTAACTGATGCACCTGCTGAATATGATGCAGTATATATTGATGTGCAATCAGTGGAAATTCATACTGATGAGGATGGATGGAAAACCTTAAATGTGATTAATCCCGGAATTTATGACCTGCTGAAATTTAATTCAGGAATTGATACGCTTATCATTGATGAGGATATCGCACCACAAACAATTTCTCAGATCAGATTAATTCTCGGTGACAATAACAGTTTAGTGGTTGACGGTGTTACACATGCACTGGAAACACCTTCTGCAGAAACATCAGGATTAAAATTAAATGTACATTATACATTTGAAGCCGGTATAGCATATGAGCTTTGGATGGACTTTGATGCAGAACAATCTATTGTGGAAAAAGGGAACGGCGACTATTCCTTAAAACCGGTGATACATGTTTATACGCAAGCAGAAACCGGAGCAATTTCCGGATCAATATTTCCTGTTGATGCCGCTTTTTATGTGATGGCAACAACCCCTTCAGATACTATCGGAACATTGATTGCAGATGACGGCACTTTCTTAATTGGTGGGGTTCCGGCAGGAAATTATGATGTAACTTTTTCAGCTGTTGCAGGATTCACAGACATTACAGTGGAAGATATTTCAGTATCAACAGGGAATGTAACATCTATCGGTGTTATCACTATTCCATTATAAAGTTCTTATTCTATATATAAATGAACCAGCACTCCTGAATAAGGTGGGCTGGTTTTTTATAAGATCATTATTTTTTCATTTATTTAAACCTGCGATCATATTGATCGTAAGGGCAACTACAAAAGTATTTAAAGCGAAAGATAATAATCCGTGCATTAATACTATTCGTCGCATTTTACGTGTGGTGATACTCACATCTGAAACCTGAAAAGTGCATCCAATTACAAAAGAAAAATAAGCAAAATCGATATAGTCAGGTTCTTCAGTTTGAGGAAAGATCAAACCCTCAGAAGCATACTTATTTTCTTTTTTTATTTTATCGTAATATAAATGCGCGTAATGAAAAGTAAAAATGGAATGCACCATGATCCACGATAATAACATTCCCGAAAGGGCAATAATTAAAAACACCCATTTATCCTGCGATTCCGCCTCAGGAGAAATCATTAACAATAAAACCATAAGCATTGTAGCAAAGGAGGAGATAATAACCATCAGGAATACAAATACCTTACTGCCATCGTCAATATTTGCATGAATTCTTATATCTTCCACCTTCCTGTAAAATAAAATGATCCAGCTTATTGAAAGGTATATCACAGAAAAAATGATCCAGGTAAACATAAAACGCATTAGCAGTTCGTACTGCGGAAGTAATAGGAAAAAAGCAGAAGCAACCAACACACTTATTACCAATCGATGTAAGGGTCGCATTTCATTAATAAATTTTAAAATAACATTTCCTCTTTGTTGCTGCATTTCAATGCCAAATTAAACAATAATTAGAATCAAATACCCATCGCAAACCTAACAGAATTCTGTAAAACCCTGCTTTTTATTTACCTTCATGTCAAAATTAACATTATGGATCCCTTGGTTTACATACTGGCAGGACTAGTGATAGGTGGAATTATTATCTGGTTTGTGCGCAAACTTGTTGCAGAGCGAAATATGGTGGGCAGGGCTGAATTGGATGAAAAACGCAACCTGCTAACTCAGGCAGAAAGTAAGATACTCTTTTTACAGGAAAAACTAAGTGACATACAGCTGGCTTCCACAACTTCAGAATTGGAACTTAAGAAAGTGCAGGAAGAAAAGGAAAGAACTAATCTTTTATTGGCTACTTCACAAACTACGCTGGAAAAATTGCAAAAAGATTTTATTGAATTAAAAACTTTACAGGAAACTAATCTTATTCAAAATAATGAATTAAAAGATTATATACTTAAAATAAAATCAGAAAATGAGGTCTTAAAAGAAAAAAATAATACTATTAAACAGGAAATTGAAGAAATTGGTGAAAAATATACAGCGCAATTCAAAAATCTCGCTAATGAGATATTGGAAGATAAAAGCAAAAGATTCACCGAAGAAAATCAGAAGAATATTAAATTAATTCTGGAACCACTGAATAACGACATTAAGGATTTTAAGAAAAAGGTGGAAGAAACCTACGAAAAAGAAAACAAACAACGATTTTCCTTAGAAGAAAAAATTAAGGATCTTGTTGTTTTAAATCAACAAATAAGTGAAGAAGCCAATAATCTCACCAAGGCGTTAAAAGGTCAGCGCAAAACACAGGGAGATTGGGGAGAAATGATATTGGAGAATATTTTACAACAAAGCGGATTAACTGAAGGCAGAGAATATTTCAGGCAGGAATTTATTAAAGATGAAGCAGGAAATACTATCATGAATGATGATGGTAAAAAAATGCAGCCCGATTTTATATTACAGTATCCTGATAAAAGAAAAGTGATCATTGATAGCAAGGTATCCTTAAGTGCATATGAAAGATATAATTCATCAGAAGAGGAGAATGAACAAAAAATGGCACTTCAAAATCATATCGCTGCCATTTATAATCATGTTGATGAATTAAATAAAAGAAATTATTCGCAATTTGTTAAGGGTTTGGACTTTGTAATGATGTTTGTTCCGATCGAACCTGCTTATTTATTGGCAATTCAAAAGGATAATGATCTTTGGAATTACGCCTATAAAAAACGCGTCATACTCATCTCCCCCACCAACCTGATCGCGGCAATTAAACTTATTTCGGAAATCTGGAAAAAGGAAGAACAAAATAAAAATGCCGTTGCCATTGCCGAAAGAGGCGCAGCTATGTATGATAAATTTGTTGGCTTTGTGGAGAATTTAGTGGATGTTGGTGATCATATCGGTAGAACACAAAAAAGTTATGATGAAGCCATGAAACAATTAAAAGACGGAAGTGGTAATTTAATTGGTCAGGCAGAAAAATTGAGAAAATTAGGTGTGCAAGGGAAAAAGGTTTTGCCTGGGACGGTAATTAATGATTCGTTGATTGAGGAGGATTGATTTGTTCTGACATGTAGTAGATCTCCTGCGTCGACCACTACATGTTTCGGTTCTGGGCCTGCCTGCCGACTGCGTCAGCGTCAGGCAGGTTCTGAGTTCTGAGTTCAATGCGGAGGAATATATTACGGGTGGTCTATCCGATTAATGTTCTTTATTCCATGTTCTTTACCTGCCTGCCGCTGAAGCTGTCAGCAGGCAGGTTCGATATTATTTTTGCGTTCTGCGTTCAATACGGAGGAATATCTTACGGGTGGTCTATCCGATTAATGTTTTTTATTTTTTGATTGTTATTGGATATTATTTCTGGGTCCAATACGGAGGAATATCTTACGGGTGGTCTATCCGATTAGCGTTTTATATTTTTTGATTGTTATTGGATATTATTTCTGGGTTCAATGCGGAGGAATATCTTACGGGTGGTCTATCCGATTAGCGTTTTATATTTTTTGATTGTTATTGGATATTATTTCTGCGATTTCAATCAAATTTCAACGATCATGAAAGCCACTGTTCCCTAATCACTTCAACAGCGATTTATGCAATATTCACGAAAAAAAACTACGTTCAACACTTAAATCCACCCCGGAATATTCCTTTTGTAATTTTTCGATTTTGTCTAACATCTTTAATTTAAATTCTTCGTGCTCTTTTAATTCCGGAAAAAAAGGTTTGTGAAGCATAGCTGTATGAATTTGTTCTAATTGCCCTATAAAGGGATAACAAGTTTCATTAATACATACCTTTTTAAATATCTCCCAGATATAATCAACTGCTACCTCATTTGGATGTACCATGTCTTTTGTATAAAACCGATAATCGCGCAAATCATCAAGCATTATTTCGTAAGAAGGAAAATAATAAATATCTGAAAAATTATGTTTAAGTTGGTGAATAGATTGCAATAGAACAGCTTTACTCAGTGCGTTTTCAACGGCTCCATCTTTTAAATGGCGAACCGGACTCAGGGTAAAAATAATTTGTAATGAAGGATATTTTATTTTTAATTCTCTGATCAGATCGGTCCAATCAGCAACTATTTCTTCAGAGGACAATTGTCTTTTTTCAAATAAAGAAGCGGGCATTTTATGGTTGTTTGCCACTACTTTGCCGGTATTTTTTACTGTATACACCAAAGAGGTACCGAATGTAATTATCAGATGTGAACATTTATCCAGAAATATTTTCCCGCTTCGCACAGCATCATTCATGCGCCTGATCGCCTCCTCCTTGTCGGGATGCGCACAATTGCTGTGAAAATCAAAACTTCTGAACAAACTGCCATTTTCAAAGATCTCCATAGGATTCACCCACAATCCCTTCATTTGCCTTCGAATGGAATTCGCGAGTGAAGGTGGATTAAAAATGATTCCGAAGGGAGTGGAGAGAATATTAAATTTATTAGTTATCAGTTTTTGTGAAATGTGCTCGGAAAAACAAGAACCAATCAAATACACTTTTGAACTATGATCCATAGTTGAAGGACACGGAGTAACGGGAAACTGAGTTCTGAACATAATGCTTTCGAAATAGATATTTAAAATAGAGTTTGCAATTTAGTATTATAATTTTATTTTTACAGGGTTAAATCAATGGTTCTATTAATTTGCTGTTAAATTAATATACTTATACATGAACGAATTGTTCCATATTTTGATCAAAAGTGATTCCACAACCGGCCTGGCTGAGATCATGAGTGGCTATTTGCGGTTTTACAGCGATAACAGGATAAATGTGACAATTTCTGGTAAGAACAGGGTAATTCACCCACTTGCAGAGCAGGTTTTATCAGAAGATGGGATAGAATTTGAGCCATTTATTATTTCAAAGAGCGTTATTCATCCAGACTTGACAATCATTATCAATAATAATGCACTCTCAGGTAACACTGAGGACCCATCAGTTAAACACTATAATTTCAGAAACCCTCTTCTGTCAAGCGACTACGATCAAATTCTTTCAGATTTCAGGACCGTAAGGGAAGAAATTAAAAAGGATTGTATACAACTGGTAGGTGAATTGCAATTGGTTTAGTAGATATTTTAATTTATTTAGAATTAAAATATCTGTCAAATTCTCTTAATTACCATTGAGAATTAATTCACCTTGGTAATTTTTAAATCCAGATCATTGTTTACTTAATCTTATTTTAATATTATTTCTTGGGATTCAGTATGATACCTTTTCTTCAATGAATATTTTTGCCATACATATTATTATATGTTTAGTAGAAAGGTTGTGTGAGAAATTACACAACCTTTCATTTTTTAAATCCAACTAAATTTTACAATTAGTTAGCATTCGCATAAAACTCTGTTTTTAAGTTTACAGATAACTCACCATTTAATCAGATTATTATAATTTAATATCACAACGGTATTAATACTGCACTTCTACTTTTGCCCTCATTAATTTCTAACTAAAAAGCAATAACAATGAAAAAATTATTACTAGGTTTTCTGACCATCGCGACAGGATTCACCGCGATCAAGGCTCAGGTTGTCACCGTAAGTGGTGAAATAACGACCAACACAACGTGGACCAACGACAACATTTATCTTTTAAGTGGTTTTGTTTATGTTGAAGATGGTGCAACACTAACCATTGAGGAAGGAACACTAATTAAAGGTGACAAAGCTTCCAAGGGCACTTTAATTATTACTAAAACAGGAAGTATTAATGCAATTGGTACTGAATGTGAACCAATTGTTTTTACATCAAATGAACCTGCAGGTACAAGAACTTATGGCGATTGGGGTGGAGTTATCCTATTAGGAGAAGCCCCTATTAATGTTCCCGGCGGAAGCGCAGTAATTGAAGGTGGAGTTGATACTCCTGAAGGTGATGGAACCTATGGCGGAGCAAATGCATCTGATAACAGTGGTACATTTAAATATGTGCGCATCGAATTTGCAGGAATTCCTTTTGTTCCCGGGAATGAAATAAATGGTTTAACAATGGGCGGAGTTGGATCAGGTACCACCATAGATCATATTCAGGTATCTTATAGTGGTGATGATGCATTTGAATGGTTTGGCGGAACAGTGAATGCCAAATATTTAATTGGATATCGCAACTGGGATGATGAATTTGATACCGATTTTGGATATTCAGGAAAAGTACAATTTGGTTATGTTTTACGCGATCCGAATGTTGCTGATGTTTCCGGTTCAAATGGTTTTGAATCAGACAATGATGCAACAGGTTCAGCAAATACTCCGATTTCAAGAGGTTTATTTTCTAACATTACTATTGCCGGTCCTAAAGTAAATACAGGTGATGTAATTAATGTAAATTATAAAAGAGGTGCTCATCAACGAAGAAATACCATGACATCTATTTATAATTCGATCATTATGGGATATCCTGAAGCTGGATTTAAAATTGAAGGAACGAATACATCTTTAAATGCCCAGGCTGATAATTTACAATTCAAAAACAATATTCTATCAGGTCATGGTGACGATTATCTTTGCACCACTTGCGATGCCGGATTTAATATTGATACATATGGTTCATCAAACGGAAATCAAACTATTCTTTTAAATTCTGGTGTTGGATTAGTTGATGCCTTTAATTTATCAAATCCTGATCCCCGTCCAACTGCAGGTTCAACACCTACTACTATTGGAACATATTTTGCAGGTTTATTAAGCGATCCTTTCTTTACACCAACCAGTTATGCTGGTGCATTTTCAACATCTGATAACTGGACTGATGAATCATGGGTTAATTTTAATCCTCAATCAACAGCTTATAACACTCCCGGAATTAATAATAACCCGACTGTTTCAGGCGTAGTTAGCAATATGACATGTCCGAATACAGGTTCAATTGATGTTTCAGTATCAGGTGGCGCAGGTGGATATACTTATGTTTGGAGCGATGGCCCAACAACACAAGATCGTTCCGGTTTAGCGGCAGGTTCTTATACTGTTACAGTAACAAGTAATGGTTGTTCAGCTGCTTCCACATTTAACGTAGCAGATGTAACAGTTCCAAAACCAACAGCCTTAATAGCTTCAAACATTACGCATTGCAGTGTTAAAGTAAGCTGGACAGCTGCATCAGGTGCTGCTACCTATGAAGTTCGTTATAGAATTGCAGGTGGAGTTTATTCATCACCTTTAAATATAGGTGCTGTCACAAACTATACCTTTATAGGATTAGCTGCAAGCACAAGTTATGACTTTCAGGTAAGATCTAAATGTGCTACGTCAGAAAAAAGTGCCTGGGCCAAAAAAACTACTTCTACAGTTGTTTGTGGTCAAGTAACAGGTGTTACTGCATCAAGTATCACCGCCAGCTCTGCAGTTATTAACTGGGCTGATGCTTGTGGAACTAATAACTACACTGTTCAATATCGTAAATTCCCATTAAAACCGTGGACTTCTTTACCAACCGCATTTACAACCACAAAAACTATAACAGGTTTACTTGCTTCCACAACTTACGAAGTACGTATTATAACTAATTGTGGTGGTGGTGCTTCAACTCCAACTGCCTTCATTTCATTTACAACATTGCCATTCCGTGCAGAAAATAATGTTATTGTTGATGAGAATTTAGTTCAGATCAACCCTAATCCTGCATCTGAAAATGTTGCATTGACAATTGAAGCAAATGCAACTGTAAATGTTTCCATCGTTAATATGGTTGGACAAGTTGTATATGAAAATACTAATTTAACTGTTGATGGTTTCTCAACCATCAATCTTTCTGTAAACAATTTAGAATCAGGAATCTATTTGGTAAATGTAAATGGTGACAATGTGAATGTTACCAAAGAGTTAGTAATAAGTAAATAAAATGTTAATTGCAGTATGATTGTAAGCCTCCCGAATTAGTACGGGAGGCTTTTTTGTTTACATTCGATTTATGTTTAACTAATGTTACAATAAAGATTAGGTAACATTAAAGCGAGTTCTTTGCATATAAATAAATAATAGTATGTCAAGGAATCTTAAAATTGCATTTTTCCTAATTATTTCAGGTATTTCCGCCAATAATTTTGCTCAGTCAGGCACAATAGCCGGAGTAATAATTGATGCTGATAATTCTGAAACATTAATTGGTGCTACTGTTAATGTTGAAAATGCGGCAGGTTTTATTACGGGAACAGATATTGACGGGAGATATAATATTTCGGGATTAAATTCAGGCACTTATACACTAAAAATAACTTATGTTTCTTATGAAACAAAAATAATAGAGGGCGTTAATGTAGAAAATAATAAAGTAACCACAGTTGATATTGCATTAAATACGGAATTTAAAAGTGCATTGGGAGATTCCCTTCAGCTGATCATTAAAGGGAAACCCGGGCAGGAAACGATCAATGCAGTTTTAACGATTCAAAAAAACAATATTGGTCCCTCAGAGGTGTTATCACGAGATGTTATTTCTCGTTCTCCGGCAAAAACCACCGGCGATGCATTAAAAATGATGAGTGCAACTTCCATTGTTGATCAAAAATTTGTAGTGATACGCGGGTTAAGCGATAGATATAATCTTGCACTTGTTAATGGAAATTTATTGCCAAGTACAGAACCCGACAGAAAAACATTTGCTTTCGATTTGTTCCCTTCTGCAATGCTGGATAATTTAATTGTGTATAAATCAGCTCAACCGAATTTGCCGGGAGATTTTGCAGGTGGAATTATTTCGATGAATACCAGAGATATACCTGATCAAAACTTCTTTTCCATTTCAGCAGGTGTGGGTTATAATACAATTAGCACATTTAAAGAATATTATAGTTATACCGGAGGCAAAACGGATTGGCTGGGAATTGATGACGGAATACGTCAGTTACCGGATGCATTTCCTGCCACACGAGATGAATTCGTTGATATTCCACTTGAAGAAAAAGCAAACCTGGGCAAAGAATTTTCGCCATGGGGGGCTTTTAGCAATCCATCGGCACCGGTTGACCAAAGCTATCAATTATCGGGTGGTTTGATTAAAAAATTAAAAGGAGCAGGCGAATTTGGGTTGATTGGAGCATTAACTTACAATAATTCCTTTGTTACAAATCTTTCTGAGCGCAAAGATTTTGATAATGAGACCACACCGCTTTATGAATATGAGGATGAACAATTTAAAAACAACATTTTATGGGGTGGATTATTTAATCTTTCCTTTAAAGCAAACGATAATAATAAGTTCACTTTAAAAAATTCTTATTCTGTTAATTCAACGGATATTACAACAATGCGAAGCGGAATTAATTATTCAAAGGCAGCATATGTTCAGAACGAATATTATTATTTCAGTTCAAATCAATTATTTTCCACTATTTTAGGAGGAGATCATTACTTACCGGGATCAAAATTAAAAGCGAAATGGGGTGTTGGTGTAAATACACTTGTGCGTGATCAACCAAACTATAGAACTGTTAATTACTTAAAAAACATTACGCCTGCATTTGAGGGAGATACTTCTTTTCAAACATCGCCTTCTCCCTTTGCATCACCCGATAATATGGGAATATTTTATTCTTATATGGATGAACAAACCTATTCTGCAAATTTAGACCTTACGTATCCATTTCTTATTGGCGAAACAAAACAAACACTCGGATTCGGAGGAGGATATATGTTGAAAGACAGAGTATTTAATGCACGCAGCATGGGAGTTGCAACATCAAACGACATATTTTTTAATCCAAATTATTTTGCAATTGTTGCAATGTCGCCGGCCGATCAATTTGCTCCGGAAAATTTTTCAGATAGTTTATATTATATAGATGAAACAACGAACGCATCTGATAGTTATACAGCGCAACAAACAAATAAATCAGCATATATTATGCTGGATAATAAAGTTGGAAAAGATCTTAGAATTGTTTGGGGTGTTCGCAGCGAATTTTTTGTACAAACCTTAAGTTCGTTTGAATATACAGCCAATCCAAATCCGGAACCCATTGAAGTAAATACCGCTGAAACGGATAGTCTTGGATTGCGATTTGATCTGCTGCCTTCCATAAATATTACCTATGCGTTAAATGAAAAATCCAATATTCGGGTTTCCGGGTATAAAACAGTAGCACGTCCGGAATTAAGAGAATTAGCACCTTTTGGTTTTTATGATATAGAAACCAATTCCAGTATCATTGGAAATCCTTCATTACTTGCAACCGATATCTATAATGCAGATATTAAAGCCGAACATTTTTTCGGAGCTGGCCAAATTATTTCTGCAGGTGTATTTTATAAAAGATTTATTAATCCAATAGGGCAGCGATTCTTTTTTGGAACTGCACGTGAATTAAAACCTGTAAATGATTCTTTGGCAACAGTATATGGGGTAGAATTTGAAATGCGTAAAAATTTAGCATTTATTAACCGCAGCGCAAAAGTTCTGGAGCAATTTACTTTCAGCACTAACCTGTCACTTATCAGATTTAACACCTTATTACATGTAGCCGATACAGCACTGGCCGGAACTTCTGAAAGACAATTGCAAGGCCAGTCCGATTATGTAATGAATTTTGGCCTTACATATATTAACCCTGATAACGGATTATCTGTTACAGCCTTATTTAATCAGATAGGCCGCAGAATTTCTGAATACGGAAATGCACAATACGATAATATCTATGAAAATCCAAGACCTCTTTTTGATGCCCAGATATCAATTCCTTTCCTCGATGAAAAAGGTTCTGTTAAAATAAATGTGAGTGATCTTTTAAATAAAAATGCAATCTTTTATCAGGATCTTGATGAGGATGGAAAATATGATGAAAACATAGACAACACTATTCGGAGCATCGACAGCGGTGCAAAAGTATCATTATCTATTAATTACAAATTTTAAAACTAGTATTATGAAAAAACTGCAATTAACATTAACAATTTTCTCCTTGCTGTTTATTACAGCATTTACAAACGCACAATTACCTACCTACACTTTATCAGGTGAAATTTCCGGCATCACAAGAAATCTTGTGAATGATACCGTGTATATTTTAAATGGTTTTGTTTATGTGGAAGACGGCGCAACATTAAATATTGAGCCGGGAACTATCATTCGTGGTGATAAAGATTCAAAAGGAACTTTGATCATAACACGAGGTTCAAAAATTTATGCAAATGGTACTGTCGACCAGCCGATAGTTTTCACCAGTAATCAGGCAGAAGGTGCAAGAAATTATGGCGACTGGGGTGGCTTGATCATTTTAGGTGATGCGCCGATCAATGTACCGGGTGGTGTAGCTGTAATTGAAGGTGGTGTTGATACACCGGAAGGTGATGCTTCTTATGGCGGAGCAAATGCTGCGGATAATTCAGGTGCACTGGTTTATGTGCGTATTGAATATCCAGGCATCGCATTTGTTCCCGGAAATGAGATCAATGGCCTTACTTGCGGAGGCGTTGGTAACGGAACAATTATAGATCATGTGATGGTGAGTCGCTCTGGTGATGATGCATTTGAATTTTTTGGAGGAACAGTGAATGCCAATTATTTAATTGCTCACAATACCTATGACGACGATTTTGATACTGACTTTGGATTTTCAGGAAAGATTCAATTCGGCTTAGTAAAACGCGATCCTAATTTTGCGGATGTATCCGGTTCAAATGGTTTTGAAAGTGATAACGATGCAACAGGAAGTACAAATTCGCCTCAAACAAATCCAACTTTTAGTAATATTACTGTTATAGGTGCAATTCAAAATGCCGGAGATATTATTAATGTAAATTACAAACGCGGCGCCCATTTACGCAGAAATACTTCTACTGATATTTTTAATTCCGTAATTGTAGGTTACCCTAGCGGATTAATGATCGACGGTGCATTATGTGAAGCAAGTGCTTTAGCAAATACGCTTAAAGTACAAAATACCGTAATTGCAGGTCACAATAATGATTTTGAAGTAGCCGTGGGAAGCACCTTTGATGCAGCAGCATGGTTTAATACGCCTGCTTATAGTAATACTATATATGATCTCAGCAGCGATATTATGTTAACAGATGCATATAATGTTACATCACCTAATTGTGTACCGATGCCGGGATCTCCATTATTAACAGGTGCATCGTTTGCAGCACCGGAATTAGCAGGATTTACAAATGTAGCTTATCGCGGTGCATTTGGTGCTTTGAACTGGACATCTTGTTGGGCTAACTGGGATCCGCAAAATACAAATTATGGTGAGGTACCGGGAACAATCGCACCTGCAATATCATCTTTTACATATGATAATTCGGGGCTGACTGTAACCTTTGTAAATACTTCATCAAATGCAGTTTCTTATTTGTGGGATTTTGGGGATCCATTATCTGATCTTGATTTTAGCACCGAAGCAAATCCAACATATACCTATACCGATCTTGGTATTTTTAATGTGACATTAACTGCTGTTGGTACTTGTGCCGATGTGAATGTTTCTGAACAACAACTCAACTTTTCCGTCGCAATATCAGATTTAACCGGAATTAATGCAATTAGTATTTATCCAAACCCTGCGTCTGATGTAATTAATACAAATATAATTGCTTCCGAAAATTTTGATGCGATAATTTCGGTGCTTGATATTACAGGAAAAGTAATTCTGCCTGTATTAAATAAATCAATAATAAAGGGTGATAATAATTTGATGATAAATACCAATTCATTATCATCAGGACTATATTTCATATCCGTATCAAACGGAGTTGAACAATCCATACAAAAAATACTCATAACAAAATAATAATAAAATTTCGTTTAACAGACCCGGCAGAGTAATTTGCCGGGTTTTTTTGTTCCTATTTGCTACCTTAGTGTTTTGTATTAAATACAAATCAGGTAAAAATGAGGTATAAATACCTTTTGATAATAGTATTTACATTACTAATAATGTGCAATCATATTCAAGCACAGCTGACCATACCATCTGAAATTTGGGACAGTGTGAAAACCAATACGCACCCGGTTATTGAAGCAGGCTTTGCCGATCAGTATGAAACGCCTTATCGAATGCCATTGGCAGATTATGGATGGGAAGATGGATTGCAGATATCTGCAGATGGCCTTCATCTTTATGCTTTATATGCACCTGCTGATCTTTTATCCTGGATCGATTATATAAACTTAAATATCGCCCTCCCACCCTGCGATATTTTTGGCACAGGAGCTTTCCTGCGAAACTATGCTGATGATCATGGTATGGATATGACAACTAATATTTTTGGTTGTGACACCGCTTTAAATATTGATATTTTATATGCGCATAGAAATAATTTGGACGAAAATTTTATTTCCTGGGAATTATCCGGGATGCAAAGACCCGCATTTATAGAAGGCGGACCTTTTCCTTTACAATCGTCAGCAGATCCAAATGTTGCTGACCATTTTTTATTTACAGGAAATAATGACATCTGGATGATCAATAATACAAGTATAAATCCTGAAAATATAGCATCAGCCATTCGGCTCCCTGTACCCATTAATCCTGCTTTGGATGAGTTTTCTGCTGATAATCCCATATTAAAAAGAATAAATAATTCAGATACCCTTTTACTTATTTATGAAAAATACACCGATGGCGCTTTGCGTGATTTTATGTATGTATTCAGTTATGATGATGGACTTTCATGGGATGAACCGACACTTATTTCTACATTAAATAATGATGCAGGCCATTTGGAAACACCTCAATTATATTTTGATGGAATAAACACCTATTTATATTATGGCCGCAACTTTGATATCTATCGATCGCGACAGGCTATACCAAACAATTGGGATAGCTGGGTTGAAGAAGAAATGGTAATTTCAAAAGGAAATGCACTCGCCTTGGGTGAACCTTCCTTTGCACCAAATGGAGATATGAGTTTTGTGGTAGCTTATCACAATACAAATACTACAAATCCGAACGACCGCTTCGATGCGGATCCATGGTATGTAAAAAATAATTTTCCGCCAAATAATATTATTTCATCTGTTGCAGAAATGGTTCTCAAAGTTTTTCCAAATCCAACCTCTGATGAAATATTTATTGATGTATTTAATCAGGATATTTATTCACTTTCCATATCCGATTTACATGGAAGTAAAACGATTTCGATAAAACATCCTGAAAATAAAATTAATGTTAGTGGTCTGAAATCCGGTATATATTTTATGGAGATAATAACCGAGTCAGGAGTAATGTTAAACAATAAATTTGTTATTGCTCATTAAATAAAATGTCGCAATTTATAACTAAACCTAACTTGCTTGTTGTTTGCGGTCGGAACAAACGCCGAAGCAGAACAGCGGAATATTTATATAAAAACGACAGTAGGATACGTATCAAAAGTGCCGGATTAAGTGCACAAAGTGAAGTGGTTATAAATTCCAAGCTCGTGGAATGGGCAGATCTGATAATTGTAATGGATAACAGCCAGAAAACCCGGATTCAAGATCAATTCAGAACCCTCAATGTTCCTCGTATCGAAAATATTAATATTGCGGATGAGTATGAATATCTGGATCCGGAGTTGATTGAGCTATTGAAGAGCAGAATTGAGAATATTTTAGCAAGTATTTCTATATTTGGGCACTAAACCACAATTTACCTCCATTATGTTATTAATTTACGGAAGGAAAAAAGCGAAGATCAAAACACATTACGACAATGCAGGCAAATGCACAACGTGTAATGCCCATGATCTCAAATTTGATATTTACAGAGAGTATTTTCATATTTTTTGGATTCCATTTTTTCCTTTAGGACCAAAAGAAACCATTGTTACCTGCACAAAATGCGGGCATGGAAATAATTCAAGCGAACGATTGGAAAATTATGAGGCTTTAACAAGAACACCCATTTATTTATTTTCCGGGGTATTCCTTGTAATTTGTTTAATTACATGGATCACCATCAATTCCCAAAATGTTTCTAAACAGAAGTCTGCTTTGGTTTCCTCCCCTCAGGTTGGCGATATTTATTGCATGCGATCAGAGGAGAATAGTTCCATGTACTATTATTTAAGGGTAGCAAGATTGAATTCAGATTCCGTTTTTTTATACCCTAATGTATACGAATATAGCATTCCGGTTTCCACTTTGGATAAAGCGGATCATTTTATTTCGCTGGAAATATATTATAAAAAATCAGATTTAAATCTACTGCTCGATAACGGGGGGATAAATTCTGTAAAAAGAGAGTATAAAGAATCGTCCGGGTACAATAGAATTTTAAAACCGGAGGATGATTCTGTTTTTCTTAAAATGATGTTGGAGACGATATAAGGAGCCAAATCCAAAAACAGCATAAAATTTTAGAATGACAAAAATTCATGCAAACAAATTGAGTGTAGTGTACAAACAATGCCCTTAATTTCCATAGTAGAAGTGTACTTTATAAATTTATCACACCTTAGAATTGTATAATCCTTTGTTTAATTCAAAATTGACCACACAATGTAATTACACTATTAAATTAAAAGATATTGACAGGCAATATGCAGCAAAAACAATATATTATCCAAAAGTTGAATCGAGAGTATTTACCGCAAATTGGGTTATACCCCAGCTACCCTGTCCTAATAAATTCCAACTGACAAACATCAATTGAATATTTGATGAAAATCATTCTGTGCTGAATGATTTAAGCATAACTTTAAGCATTATTACTGACTAAAATTCATTCATGTGATATAGTTCAGATATATACTTGAATGTAATTGGTCAGTTAGCACTATAATCTTTATACATTGGTATTGTTTGATCAGCACAAACCTATTTTGCAGAACAATTTAATAAATATCAGAATTTGGGGTTAAGTTTTTTTCGGGTAAGGTGGAGTTTTTAATTTTATAATATTTTTAACATGAAAAATATAAGTATTCAAACAGAAGTTGATGCTAGTTTTTTATATCAAAAATTAGCTGAGCATGAAAAAGATATCACTATAGCAGGTGTTTTTAAAAAAATGAGTGAAATAGAAAAAGGTCATGCTGAGGCATTTGCTAGAAAACAGAATATGGATCTTACTTTACTCATGCAACCTTCATGGAGGGCCAAGACGATAAATTTGATCGGCAAAATATTTGGATATGATTATGTTTTAGGAGTTTTGTTAGAAACAGAAAAAGGAATATCCAGGTCAATAGTTGCCACAAAAGAAAAACAATCTCAAAAAATTACAGGTACAGAAACAGCACATGTAAAAATATTGCGCAATATTCTTGATCAGGAAACAACGATATCAGGTCAACAATTAAGCAGATTTGAAAAAAAACACCGTTCTGTTGGTGGAAATGCAATAAGAGCTGCGGTATTGGGAGGCAATGATGGACTGGTTTCGAATTTTAGCCTTGTTATGGGAATTGCAGGTGCTACTTCGGGACAGGAGGGTGTTTTACTTGCAGGCTTAGCCGGCTTATTGGCAGGCGCATTATCAATGTCGCTGGGTGAATGGATCTCAGTAAAAAGCTCACAGGAATTATATGAAAATCAGATGCAAATTGAAATGGAGGAGTTGGAATCAAATCCCGAAGGGGAACAAAAGGAATTAGCACTTATTTACATTACAAAAGGGATTCCTGCACAACAAGCCCACGAAATGGCAGCTTCAATAATGCAAAATAAAGAACAGGCGCATGATTTACTAGTTAAAGAAGAGTTGGGTATTAATGCGGAGGAAATAAAAGGATCTGCTGTTGAGGCTGCAATATACTCCTTTATTCTATTTGCTATCGGCGCTGTAATTCCAGTTATCCCATTTATGTTTTTAAGTGGTACAAATGCAATTATTTTAAGTGTAACTGCAAGTGCAGCGGGACTTTTTTTAATAGGTGCCGCTATTACGTTATTCACTAGAAAAAATGTGTGGTATTCCGGTTTTCGTCAAGTGCTTTTTGGACTTGCAGCAGCAGCAATTACCTTTGGCATCGGATCATTGATAGGAGTTGCAATAGCTTGAAATATAAAATTATTTATAATTTTATTGTATTCATACCACCATCCACTGCAATTATTTGCCCGGTGATCCAGTTTGATCTTTCACTTAGCAAAAATTCCATAGCATTAGCGGTATTTTCTGCCTCTCCTACTTTTTTTAGCGGATTGCGATTTTGAGCCGCCTCCAATTTTTCTGCTGTATTAATAAATTTTTCTCCAAGTGGAGTATTTGTTAAGGATGGCGCTATACAATTAACTCGAATGGAAGGGGCTAATTCTGCAGCCAGCGACTTTGTAAGCGCTTCTACAGCTCCTTTTGCCATTGCAATGGAACTATGAAAAGGCATTCCTATCGCCACGGCAACAGTACTTATAAAAATTATGGAACCGCCTCCGTTTGATTTTATATTTGGTAAATATTTTTGAGTAAAAGCAACTGCGCCTAAGCAGTTTATTTGATAATCCCGAATAAAATCATTTTGAGTTAAACGGGGAAAGGGTTTTAAATTAATAGTGCCTGGAAAATATATCAGACCTTTAATTGGTTCTGCAATTTCCGGAAAATAAGAATGTTCATACTTTTCAATTGTATAGAATTGATCGTACTCGTAATTTTCATTTTTTGTAGAAATACCGATTACCGTATGCTCATTTTGTTTTAATATACGTGCAGTTTCTTTGGCAATTTTACTGGATGCACCAGCGAAAAGATAAATTTCTGAAGACATTAATAAATATTATAAATTTGAATGAAAGTGCTATACCATACATTTTAAAAATTCTACATTAAATTCTCTGTGGCTATAGATACCAAGAAGACCTTGTGTTTTAACAGTATACGAATCAAAATGTTTATATCAATATAGATTTAGTTCAGATAATCTATATTTTAAATCAGAAAGTGGTGATTATGAATTACATCTTCATTTTCGGATAAAATTTGCAATTAATAGCGCAACTTTTAAACAATATGTTTAATAAGTTGTTTAGCAGTGGAATAACCTTATTATGAACGTCGATATTCAGTTCTGGATAATTTTTAATGTATTTGTACTTATCATGTTAGCGCTTGATCTGGGCGTTTTCAACCGCAAGGCGCATGTTGTTTCGGTAAAGGAAGCACTTACCTGGACTGGAGTTTGGATCTTTTTGGCATTAGTATTTAATGTTATTCTCTATTATTGGATGGGTAAACAGCCGGCCCTCGAATTTTTTACCGGGTATCTTATAGAAAAGGCACTCAGCGTAGATAATATCTTTGTTTTTATCATGATATTTACCTACTTCCAGGTTCCTCCACAATACCAGCATAAAGTACTTTTTTGGGGGATCATTGGAGCACTTGTAATGCGCATTATATTCATTTTTGCCGGAGTTGCACTCATAGAAAAATTTCACTTTACGATCTATATTTTCGGTGCTTTACTGTTATTCACCGGATATAAAATGTTTGGACACAAGAGTGAAATACATCCTGAAAAAAATCCTCTGATATGTTTTTTCAAAAGATTTATGCCGATTACACCGGAATTGCATCAGGATAAATTTTTTGTGAAAATAGATGGGAAACGATTTGCTACACCACTTTTTCTGGTATTGATACTTATTGAAACAACAGATCTGATATTTGCTGTAGACAGTATTCCTGCAATACTTGCAATCACGCAGAATCAATTTATTGTCTATACCTCCAATGTATTTGCTATTCTCGGTTTACGTTCCTTATACTTCGCTTTATCCGGAATTATTCATCGTTTCTGGTTATTGAGTTATGGATTGGCGATTGTGCTCATTTTTGTAGGATTAAAGATGATGCTCATCGATGTTTATAAAGTTCCTATTGAATGGTCACTCATTTTTATTGCCACGGTAATAACAGCAAGCGTTATATTCTCGTTGAAGATTAGAAAACCAAATTAATTGTTGAGACTATAGTTAAATTAACTATTAATGAGCTCAAATGTATTCTATGTGACCCCATAAAATAGGCCCCTTTTATTTAGTAAGTGTTACTATTCAGAAAGTTGATGTGCTATTGCTTGCCATACCAGTTCACTTTCATAACCGCGTGAAACCATATATCTCGCAACTTTATTTTTTGTTTCAAATTCGTTATTTGTTTTATATTTTTTCAGGGTGGAGGATAGTAATTTATGGAGTGTATTTAAATAATCTTCCTCCCCTATTTCTTCCATTCCTTTTTTAATACAATAGGCAGAAACTTTGCGTTTTTTTAATTCATTGATTATCTTCCCCCTGCCCCATTTTTTTATCCGGAATTTTCCACCGGCATATGCTTTTGCAAACCTTTCCTCATTTAAAAAATCATCTTCAATTAATTTATTAATTATCTCCTCCAGGTCATCGCCATAAATTTTCAGCGATAACAATTTTGTGCGCACTTCCTCATGGCATCGTTCCTGGTAAGCACAATAATGGCGGAGTTTATTATATATCACATCGTTCATCAGTTCCTAAAAAATAGAAACCGGCAAAATAATTCTGCCGGTTTCAAACAAATTTAAACTTTTTATATAAATATTAAACCTGATCCAAAGGTTTTTCTTCTGCTTCCATTTCATCCGGTTTTCCATTGAATGGAGGATAAACATCCAGAAAAAAGGCAAGATATAAACTCAACCTGGTTGCCCATCTGAAAGTACCCACATTAAACTTATGCCATCCTGCGGGATATTTTCCTGTAAAAAGGACTGCCCACCAAGCTAAAAATATTAAAAAATAGGTGGCGATCATTCGAACGTATAAACAAACTATATGCGGAATACCTGCATACAACCAACCAAAAAAAGATCTCAATAATAACTGTCCACGGCCAATATGATTATGTTCGAAATGTACTTCTGTTTTGTCGTCGGTACCATTTGGTCCAAAAGAAGGATATCCATCACATAAGTTCATGAGGCGTGATCCGAGTCTGAGTCCCCAACGCGTATAAGCTAACATCGCTGTGTAATAAAACTCCGGAGTTTTACCAGTGAACAAAATGATCCACCATGCAACAAATTGTGCTATGGAAACCCAGATTCCATAAAATAAAAGCAAAATCATGTGTGGAATCAGAATGTAAAGCCATCCAAAAAAGGATCGCAGTAACAACTCACCACGAGAGTATGACTCCTGGTGGGTAACGTTAAATTTCAACATAGAAGTGGTTTTAGGTTAAAAAATGTAACCAAATATACCAAAGCTATTTCGAAACAACCAAACAGATGTCCACAATTTAATATTAATTTGATATGTCAAATGCTATTCAGCGGTGGTCTCATAGGCCCCGATGTCGGGCAAAGTGCCCGGAAAAGGTCTTAATTCACCCCTGATATCATCAATTACCGGGTCAGCTATTATGAAAGTTCCTGCATTGAGAGCAGGTGAAAATTCCCCGGGACAATAATTTCTTTCACCAATATTTGCAAAGGATGCATTTTCATTAAATATACAATTTGCATCGTTTAAGAGATCCTGATTTATATCGGTGCGCAGAATGCAATAGTCAAAATTGAAATTAAACGGCGCAACAGGAGATAAAGACGTATCAATCACAATTTCATTGCCTTCGGCTATCGACCCTTCTACAATACAGTTCGTAAAATTCGCCTTTGTGAGTTCATCGGTGATCACCGTTTCTGAATTAAATGCGAAATAATCAAATATTCCTAAAATTGGAGTTTGATGTGCGAGATAGGTTGAACTGTAATTCGCAAAGGTGCAATGTCTGAAATCATAATCTCCACCCATAAATAAAGCACAATTGCTTAATCCGATATTATAGATTAAAACATTGGTCGCTTTAATTTTACTGTTCAGGGAAAGCAATCCGTTATTCTGACAATCGTAGATCATGGTATTGGAAATTGTCAGCTCAGGCAAATAATCTTTGTAATATTCCAGATCAGGTGTAGTGCTGTATCCAAGGGCTATTCCATCATTTGCATTTTTTATTTCGGTGTAGATCATAGTGTTCAAATAACTACCGCGCAAAAAATAAATGCCTTCCCACTGACCGGGTACATCTTTGTAAAAATCCTCCAATCTATCTCCCTGAAAAGAAACTATACTATCTTTTGTTCCAATCACATTCAATGTTCCTAACACATAAAAATAACTTCCTCCGTGCATGTGAATATTTGTTCCTTCCGTAATGGTAAGTGTACATAATGTATCCACCAAAACAGAACCAATAATTACATGCGGAAGATCATCCGTCCAGGTGGTATCGCATACTATCTCCCCAAAATGAAAATGTGCATTTTGTCCGAGTGCAATTAATTTCACATCCTGCAAATTTCCATTTGTTTCGAAAAGTATGGAATCTTCAATAATATATGGCAGAGCCTCTGCATTTGGGTCAACTGTAACTTCGATAAAAATATATAAACTGTCATTTCCGGGAATTTCAATATCGTGAAAAACAACCCCTGATTCACCATCCACATTCATACGGAATTGTGAGCCTTCTCCACCTGAAAGTTCGATGGTGGAAATGGAAATTGGATCGTTATAGGTATTAAAAATTTTAAGGGGAATGGTGATAGAACCCACTGTTGTAAAAACAGTGTCGAAATGCACAGTGTCCTCGCTGAACTGCAGTTTAGCATTAGCATCAGTCACAAAAACATCTTTGCGACAACTTTGTACCGATAAAATGAGCAGTAAGGATAAGGTAATTGGTATGTAAATCCGGATATTTCTGAAATGCATAATCTTAATTAGCGGGATAACGCAAAAAACGATTTGTTTATGCTTCAAAGGTAGCCATTTATTTACATAGCTTTTAAAATTTACATTTCTCAAACAAAATGTAACACCCTTATCTTCGCAAAAAAATTGATATGAAAGGTTATACTCTGTTATTATTAATTGTTACCGGATCATTATTCATGGCCTGTAAAGGGAAAAAGGATAAATCGGATCAGTCAACCATTACCGACATCCCTGAGCAGCAGCCCATTGCAGTGAGCGGAATGCGCCAGGATACACTGGAAATTCCATCCGCTGACGGTTTAGTGATGCGCGTAGTGATGTATTCTATCGATAGCACCTCACCTGTTATCGTCTTGTGTCATCAGGCTAAAATGAATAATTATGAATATGCGGAGATAGCTCCGAAATTGAATGCCATGGGTTATAATTGCCTTGCACTTGATCAAAGAAGCGGTGGTGCAATTGATATCCACGATAATAAAACAAATGCCAATGCTCTTGCAGCGAATAAAGAAACGACCTATCAGTCTGCAATTCCCGATATTGAAGCCGGGGTTAATTATGCTTACGAAACCTGGGGACAACCTGTTATACTTTGGGGAAGCAGTTATTCCGCATCCTTATGCTTAAAGGTTGCAATGGAAAATGAACATGTAAAAGCAGTTGTGGGATTTAGTCCAATTGCAAAATTTGACGATGGAACTTCTGCTGCCGATTACTTTAAAAATTACAATACCAAACCCATTTTTATCACCTCTACCGAAAAAGAGGCCGGTGCGCTTGAGAAGGCCTTTAAACATCTTCCGGAAAATGTTTTAACCCAATACTATCCCGACACAAAAGGCACACATGGTTCTAAGGCGCTTTGGAGCAGTGATCCGGCGAATGAATATTATTGGGAAGCGGTGAGTTCTTGGCTTTCGAAATTGACAATTGACAATTGACAATTGAACAGCCGGGATTGCGGTTGGATGATACTTTTCGATCTTTTGTTCGGAGTTCTGACATGTAGTAGATCTCCTTCGTCGATCACTACATGTTTCAGTTCTGTGTTCTGAGTTGGAGTTCTCGGATCACGTTTGGTTTCCTCACCACTCACCACTCACCTATTGGGTTCTGGGTTTTATGTTAGTTCTCGGTTGAGGATGGGTTTTCTTACCATTCAACTCTCATCGTGAATCGTCAATCGTGAAGCGTGAGTCCGATCCTAACACGGATCAAACTCATTACTCATTACTCATTATTCATTTGGTGAATCGTGAGCCTGCCTGACGGCAGTCAGGTCCGATCCCTTCTCAGATCAATCTCACTACTCACCACTCACCATTCACCCAATTCCCAATTATCTCTTAAATTAAAATATCTTCGTACTGCTTTCGTCATAATCTCTTGTATGGACGATAGTTTACATTTGGGCAACTTAATGACTCAGCAACAAAATGCCATTATTGAACAAGCGGTTAAAAATGAACGCAAAAAGCTATTGCAGTTTATCAAGACCCGTGTGGCAAATGAGGAAGATGCCCGCGACATTCTTCAGGATGTCTTTTATCAGTTAGCTTCAAACCGCGGTATGGTAGAAAATATAGAGAACATGGCTTCATGGCTCTATAGAGTTACCAGAAACAAGATCATCGACTGGTATCGCAAACGCAAAACGGAATCTATTGACACTTCAGCCGCTTATGGTGATGAGGAGGAGGATGGATATTTTTCAGGACTATCCACTATTTCTTCCTCCGATTCTGACAATCCCGATCAGGTTTTTGAACGCCAGATGGTTTGGGAAACCATGTATGAGGCTTTAAGTGAATTACCGACAGAGCAACGCGAAGTTTTTATTTTACATGAACTGGAAAGTAAAAGTTTTATTGAAATTTCCGAGGAGACCGGAGTTTCCGTGAATACGTTACTATCGCGAAAACGTTACGCCGTATTGCATTTGCGCGAAAAGTTACAAGGTTTATACGACGATTTTTTTAATAAAGAACAACAATAAAAAATATTTTTATGGAATCTAATGAAAGATATAAGAACGAATTTAAGGATGAATTCAAAGCGGAATTCAAAAACAAATTCACAAAAAAAATTAAATATGGCATCGGATGGTTAATTGCAGGTGCATTTATGATCACCATTATGGGATTTGCCACCATGTTTTTATGGAATTGGCTGATACCTGTTGTTTTTAACGGAGGTACAGTTACTTTCTGGCAGGCTATTGGATTGCTTGCACTCGGTAAATTGCTTACCGGATTCGGAGGCATGGGCAACCACTCCTGGAAAGGAAAACACGGATGGAAAAGCCATGGAATGTATGACAGAAGTTACTGGAAAAATAGAATGGAGCAAAAAATGCAACACATGTCGCCTGAGGAAAAGGAGAAGTTTAAAAATTATTATTATGATCGCTGCGGATGGCGTTTGAGTGATAAGGATACAAAGGGCACTGACTCGAAATTAACAGAAGAAAGTGTTTAGATGAGACTTTAATTGCTAAAATCATTGATTAAAGATCCTGCTTTTTAAACAAGCAGGATCTTTTATTTTATATTGTCGGGTAGATTTTAATATCTTTAGACTTCATAAAAAAAACCATTCTAATGAAAATTCTAATTCCTCAATTCCTGCAAAAGCATAGTTTAACTTATTTTGCAATTACTTTTCTATTCACCTTGATCTCACTCACTGTTTCTGCACAACACAAAGTGAATGTAGAACTTAGTGAACTTTATGAAGAACCAAAAAACTCAACTGTATTTGATGTTGTGGGGTATGATGATGGCGGTTTCGTGTTTGGAAGATTTACCAGAAAAGGATTTTACAATTTAAATATCTCCATGGAGAAATACAGTAAGGCATTAAAATTCCTGACGATACGTGATTATGAATTTGAGATAGATGGAGAAGACATGACATATAGCAATCCCTTTTATTTTCACGATAAGATCTATTTGTTTGGGAGCACAACAATTAAAAAAACTAAAAAAACCAATGTGTATTATCATGAGGTTGACCCTAAAACGTTAAATACAAAGGGGAATCCTGTATTATTAAAGTCAATACAGGAATCTGATAACGGCAGTATTGCACTAGCTAATTATGTAATGTCAAATGATGAACAAACACTTGCCTTTTATGGTTTACCCGGATACATTAAAAAGTCGATGGTTTTAGCAGGAATTCCGGTTCAATTTAGTTCTAATAAAGAGGAAACAAAAGGTAGCATTTCTGTATATGGGGATAAAATGGTAAAACAATGGGAGATCGATTTTACCTTACCCTACGAGGAAAAATTATATAGTATTACCGGTGTTGATCTTGACAATGCAGGTAATTTTTATTTTATGGGAATTTTGTATAACGAAAAAGCTAAATCAAAAGTAAGAGGTCTGCCCAACTACCAATATATTCTCACTGCATTCAGAAATAACGGAAAAGATAAGGCAGAATATAAAATATCTTTGGATGAAAAATTCATTACGGATTGCAGTTTTACTTTAACAAATGACAATAAAATAGTATGCACCGGGTTTTATTCCGACAAGGGAACAGCATCCATTAAAGGTACTTTTTTCATGACCATAGATCCGGAAACGAAATCTGTTTTGTCAAAAGGAGTAACAGATTTTGATAAGGAATTTTTAAAATTATTCGTCTCGGATAATAAAGCGGAAAAGGGTGCTGAATTATCCAATTTCGATCTGGATGAAATTATTTTACGTGAAGATGGCGGAGCAATATTGATCGGAGAAAAATATTATATTACCTATCATACCACTACAAATTCCAGCGGGCAATCTTCCACTACTACAGTGTATCACTACAATGATATTATGGTAATTAATATCAATCCGGATAATACAGTGGAATGGGCGACTAAAATTCCAAAGAGACAAGCTTCCAGTTCCGGATATTATTTATCCTATGCATCGCATGTAAAGGATGATATGATCTATCTGATTTTTAATGACAACGAAAAAAACCTCGATGAAAAAAATCCGGAGAAAATATATGCATATGATGGAAAAAATTCTTATGCCACATTAGTGAGTATTCAACCTGATGGCGAATGGAATAAAAGTGCTTTATTCAGCAATAAAGAAGAAGGGGTAATTATGCGACCAATTGTTTCTGAGCAGATCAATAATGACGAATTGATCATTTATGCAGAGAAGGGGAAGAAATATGTGGTGGGGAAAGTAACGTTTGAGTGAGGATACAATAGATTAATAAGTATCGATTCACTATAAATGATGAATCTGTTCTAAAAATTTTTTACTTTAAGAAATATCACTAATTTTCGGCTTTATTAATCCAAAAAAAACAATTTTTATGGCCACTCCACAAGAAATTCTGGACAATGTTAAACAATTCATCACCAGCGTTGGTGTAGATCCTGCAACCTGCTGGAATGAACAAAACAAGGCATATTACATTTTCAAGGGCTCTGCCAAATTGGAAGTGTTTGTATCCAGTCACCCCCAAAACGATGGCACCAGCCGTCACTACCTGCGTATTTTCAGCGGTTTGATGTTGGTTCCTGCCACAAACAAAGAACGTTTTTATCGCCGCTGTATGGAAATAAGCGATCAAAGTTTAGGTGTTAAACTAACTGTAGTTCCTAATGCTGCACCTGACAAAGATTGGGTATATGCAACCTACGAGCGCGACATAAATGGAATGGACTACAATGAAACCGTTACTTGTGTTAACGACATGGGTCTATGGGCCGATTGGTTAGACGATCAGTTAAAGACAGAGTTTGGTGCAGGTGCAGGTCCTTCACAGCCTTGAGTTTTGATTCTAAAAAATTACAGATTTGTGAACCTTTCCGTTAATCGGGAAGGTTTTTTTGTTTAATTTAGTGTAAATATTTCTTCCTATGAAATACTTGAATTTACTTCTCTTGATTTCCCTTGCTTGTTTGAGTTATGGGCAAGCTATTGGTGATTTAGATCTATCATTTGGGGATAACGGAATTATAGTATCACCAGAAGCCGGAACATGTTATGTAATTGAGTTGCAACAGGATGGTAAAATTGTTGCTGCAGGTTCTGGAGTTGGTGGAAATTTTGCAATTAACCGTTATAATTTTGATGGAACATTAGATACTTCTTTTAGCAATGATGGAATGGTATTGGTTTCCACCGATACTACAAACTCGCATCAAGCCAGGGCAATCCTAATTCAAGACGATGGGAAGATAATAATAGGTGGAAATGATGATTACGATGCAGATAGAGACTTTGTTTTAGTAAGGTTGTATGAAAATGGAAAATTAGATAGCAGTTTTGGAAATAATGGATTTGTAATTTCTCCATTTCCAGATTCAAATGATGAATTAAGGGCAGCTGTTATACAACCCGGGGATGGGAAAATAATTGTTTCAGGAACTATGTATAATTCCACAACTGACAAGTATGAACTAGGAATAATAAGATATTATAACAATGGTATTATTGACAGTAGTTTTAGTGGAGATGGAATTCAGTTAAATAACTTTGACGATGGTGATTTTAATGTTAGAACGATGGCTTTACAAGAGGATGGGAAAATTATTGTGGGCGGTTTTGATGATAATTCTAATTTTTCCATAGTTCGATATCAAACGGATGGTTCACTTGATATAGATTTTGGCTTAGGAGGAATTGCTGCCTATTCTTATAATTCCTCAGGTGAATGGGGTGAATCATTAGCTATACAAAATGATGGGAAAATTATTTTAGCAGGCTGGTGGGATCCTGGAGATTATGCAGATTCTCAAGGTCTTTTTATGAGAGTCAATTCAGATGGTTCACTCGATCATTCCTTTGGAATTGAAGGATTTGCAGATATTGATTTTGGATATGATTGGGATAGAATTTGGTCAATAGAAATTCAGGATGACGGAAAAATTATCGGAGTTGGTGGTTCTAATTCGCGTTTTGCAGCGGTGCGTTATAACCAAGATGGAAAAATTGATTCTACCTTCGGATATGATGGTTATATATTTACAAAACTAAGCGATGAATATGATCTGGCCTATGATATTGCAATTCAGCCGGATGGAAATTTCATTTTAGCAGGGCAGGCAGACTCACATTTTGGTCTCGCCCGATATATTAATGATGCCAATGTTGTAATTAATAATTTTACGGAAATTGATATTTCCTTATTATTATATCCAAATCCAATCTCTTCGAATGCAACACTACAATTTACTTTGTTGCAGGATGATATCATTTCAATTTACATTCACAATATTGCCGCTGAAAAAATTGGCTCTGTAATTGAAAATAAAAAATTAGTTTCAGGTGAATACACACAAACTATTCAAATTTCAGAAAGTTTACCTGCAGGAAACTATTTAATTATTTTGGAAACTAACAATTCCAAGTCGGGAATCGAATTCACGAAATTATAAATAACCACTTTTGAAAATAATATTGCCCATATTAATACTGATCCTTACTTCATGCAATAATACCTATGAAGTGAGTTTACAGTTTGATTCTGTAGATGGAATAAAAAAAGGAACGCCTGTTGAAATTGACGGTTTTACGGTCGGGAAAGTTAAAGACATGTATATTAATGAAAAAAATTCTGTGATAACCGTAGTGCAAATAGATGATGAAATAGAATTATATGAAGATGCAACTTTCAGAATCAGATCCGGGTTTTCAGGTGAAGGCACTATTGTTTTAATTACCGGAGATTCTGGTCCTTTATTAGATCATAACAAGCTAATTAAAGGAATTTCTAAAGAAAATATACTGATCAACGATTCCACCGGACTTGAAATCGGTGCGTTTCTGAAATCCATTTTTAATAATAACACTAAACAGGATTCCATTCTTGAAGAATTAAAAAAATTGAATGAGGATCTGGATAAATTAGAAAAGGAATGAACTAATCTGCCCCATCAACCTTCGCAACCTCCACAGCATAATTTCCAATATTAGTCCCAACCTCGAGACCAACTTCACAATCAAATCGAAAATGTATTCGTGAATAAATTCTGGATTCTGATGCTTCTTTTGCGTAGGCATTAAAAGTATTGATATCCGAAGGGAACATATAACCTAAAACTACTGCTGCCGCTGCAGAAAATGTGGAATGTCCGGAGGTATATCCCGGAAAATTAGGAACTCCGAATAAACATTTGATATTTTCATCAGCCTGCGGAGGACGAGGATACATATAATAATATTTAGTATCCCAACAACTGATACCCGCATCCATCATAGCTGCATTTAAATAAGCATAAACCCGGGCAGTGCGCAATGGATTTAATCTATCCTCAATAATGTGATCTATTGCAATTGTATTCCAGTGACCTGCAGGAGTATAGGTACTAAATCCATCACCCCAAAAAAATGCGATCCTCTCCTGCTCTTTCGTGGTTTTTTTAGTAAGATCAACTAATTCATTTTTTGCCGTTTCATATTCCGGAGAAAAAAATGTAGGTGGCGGTCCGGGACGTACCGCTTCAGCGGAAGGAATGAACCAAGGACTTACATGCCCGAATTTAGGCGTAATACCTATTGGTCGTTGCGGTGTTTCCAAATTCTCCCAATGCGGCCATTGATCACCAAATAAAAGATCGGCATTCGTTTCGAATATAGGATATTCATATTCTTCTACCTGAGCAAATTTCATGCTGTCGGTTTTTGCTCTGCCAATAAAAATTTCAGCTATAGTTCTACCTATAGAATCGCCTGCATCAATATCACTTTGCACATTCATACCTGCCCATTTTCTCATATTGCGCAGTTCCTCCGCTTTCTCATTGATATAATTTATTTCCAGGGGAAATAAGAAGGTGAGCACTTCCTGTGCAACAGATGCTATTACAGCATCTTCTGAAGGAAATGAGGGAATATCATTATCGGGAAGTTCAGGTTGAATACTTGCATCTGTTTTATAAGGAGCAGGTCGGTTATATAAATATTTATAATGCCATGTTGTAATTAATGCATCATAAGTAGCCACACTTAAATATGCATATGCTCTGCAGGAATATGGTGGATTGGAAAATGGAAAATGCGGATAGAGTTCCGGAAATACAGGATCAGGAACACCATATTCCCCATTTGCATCAGGTGCGGGTGCAAGATTATATTTTGCCGTGAGTTCCTCTGCAATTTCCATCCAGCGGATCATACTGTTATTTCCCCAGTAATCAATTGCAGCCTGTTCTTCTTCGCTTAATGCAGAATTATAATTTTTCAATTCTTCTAATTCCGATAAATATTCGGGGGAAGTAATATCCTTTGGTTCTGGAATCTCAAATAAATTGGTTCCGGTAAGATAGTTCAACTCCCAATCACCTCCTGTTTCATCCACGGAGGAATATAAATAAGGTTCATAACTATTATTAGAAGGAATTTCAACTTTACAGGATTGTTGCAAAACTACTCCTGAAATAATTCCCAATAGTATAATATATTTTGATGTAGACTTCATATTTACTATTTATTTAAAAATGGCGAAAGGATATCATTTACTGAACATCCTTCCGCCTATACTCAAAACCAAAATCCGAATTTATTATTCCACTATAGTAAGCGGAGCAACAAATCGCTCTGCTCCATCATAAACAAACAGAAAATAATTTCCTGCATGAATATTGGTTAGTGAAATTGTATTTGTTGTAAATGTATTTATATTATTTGACTGAATTAAATTTCCAGTAACCGAATATAATTCATATTTCGCATCACCTGAATTAATATTACATTGCAATTGAATAGAGGTATTTGCTGTGGCGGGATTTGGCGAAACATTGATAACAACGGGCTGTCCGGTATTTTCTATATCTGTTTCTGCAATCGATTCCGCATTAATAGTAAATTCGTATGCATTAGTAGGATCATAGTGGTTTGTGCAACTAATTGATACTGTTCCTGATGCGGGGATGAGATCAGTAAAAAAGTCAACTCTGACAATTTCCGATTCGCCCGGGGCTAAAAATACGGTTGTGGAATCTTCACTTGGTGAATAACAAAGGTCAGTACAAAGCGTTGTAAACCATCCTTCGGGAATATCAACTTCCGTTCTAACAAAATCTATCAATACATCGTCGTCACTTGTATTCGTAAAAGTTACATGCGCCGCAATAATATTATCCACCACACCATAAAAAACTTCTTCCGGTTCCAAAACTGCATCAAATGCACCTTCCGGATCATAGGTTCCTGTACCTACTAAACCCAATAGATCATCAATGGATACATACATATCTTCCGGTTCTTTGTTAAACCATTTTTGTGCGTCGTAAACATATCCATCAGGAGCAATTAACCATGCAGGATTTGGGTTTGTTCCCCAATTTTCCCAAAATTCATTACAAGGTCCGTCAATTAAAACAGGAACATTTATTGTTTCATTTGCAAGCATATCACTTACAATTTCTTTACGCTCACCATAGGTGGTAGGCTGTCGATATAAAATTCCTTCTGCATAATTATCTGCACCTACATTTTCATATCCGAAATAAGGACTGAAGTCAATTACAGGATGTGCTTCAACAGTATATACCAAATATATTTCAAGATCATCACCATACATTGCCTTCATATCGTTTATCACATCAATTTTGCCGCGAAAAACATAACAGGTATAATTACATCCTACCAATAAAACTGGTTTTACACTGTTTAACAATCCCGACATTTGTACTGAATCTCCTTCAAGAGTATACAATTTAAAATCATGCACTAATTCTCCTTCCAAAGGTTGAGAAAGTTCCGTGGTAATTTCAGGATATATGGGGATATAACAAACAGCATCATCGTCGTTGGGTAAACTTGTTTGTCCTATAAAAGTATCCAATGGCACCTGTGCAATAACTGTGATAAGTGAAGAAGCAATTGATAAGCTAAGGGTTAGTAGTTGTTTTCGCATATTTATTTTACACTTTTCTTTGAATGCTGCAAATAAAGGGGTAAGCAAATTGTAAAACAAATTCCGTTAATGAAGTGTAAACGGAAGAATCACAATTTATACATGTGAAATATTAGCCAAATTTTGATGATAAAAGTTTCCTTTTGTTTACTGGATTGAATTTCAGGAGAAAGGAGCAACCTGAACATCCGAAACTCTATTGTACATTGCCTTTTCGTTAATACTATGTTGGGAAAACATTTACAATAGTTTAACAACCTTTACACTAAATTTTAGCGGTTGTTTAAAACTGCTGATCTTAGATCAGTTTCCATTTTCAACTAAATCTGGCCCTTAAAACCATAAATTTCTTCTCAAAAAATAAATAAGAAATACCGGAAATTATTATGGAGAGAAAAAGCGCAATTATTGAAAACAACAATAAACTCCAAACATCATCAATTTTTATAGAAAGATATTTACAAAATTGAAACATGATATGAATAAATATCAGGTGGAACACATAGAGTCCGTAACTTATTTTTCCGAGTTTTGTCAAAATATTTTTTTCATTAATTCTGATCCTGGTATCCTGCGGTATAAAAATGCAAATTATTCCCATAAATAATAATGCGATCAAGGTCGGTCGGAAAATGTCAATGACCAATATTCCGGTTACCGGAAAAATACTGGTCTGAAAAATTACGGCGACCACAGCCAGGAATAAATAAAAATATTTCGTCCATACTGGAATTGATTTTATGAACGTTGCTACTCGCTCATAATTTCTTGCTACGAAATAAGCAGGCAACCCACCAATGGCAAAATTGTCGAGGTTGGTAAATATTTCCTGATTAACGATCCGCACATTATGTGTTATACCGGGTTCGAGATAACGCGCTATCCAGGAAATAACGATGCTGCAAATTAAAAATAAAGGGATTCGTTTTCCGGGTATTATAAATATCACCAACATCCATAAAATATAAAAATGTTCTTCAATGCACAGCGACCAGAAAACACTCAACGGAGTTGTTTGCGGGCGATTATCCTCCAATAACATTTTATAATTTTCAGTAAAGGTGAAAGAATATCTCCAATCAAAAGCATATCCATTTCCTATCATATGCAATCCGAGAGCTTGTTTGATGTCGTAGGGAATAATTGCCACTAATCCGACCACAAGAAAAAATAAAGGCCAGATTCGAAAACTTCTTCGAAGAAAAAATTTCTTTATATTGATAGTTCCTGCATGCAATTTTTCATAACTCAGAATATAGGTTATTAAAAAACCGCTCAGCACAAAAAAGAATGTAACGCCTATCCCACCGCCTGATTTTAAAAAGGATATAACCTGCGAATTTCCTTCATAGGGAATATGTAATAAAAACACTTTAAAAAATGCAAAAAAACGGAGAGCATCGAGGGTATGGAAATGTATCTTTGGAGGCATGGGTATATATGCTGCCAATATTACGAATATAAACTACACGATAAAAATTAATTTGAATTCAATCCAATCTTCCGGCGAGTAAATACAACACGGCCATTCTGATAGCAACCCCATTTTCCACCTGTTGTAAAATTATGCTTTGTTTACTATCGGCAACATCGCTGGTAATTTCCACCCCGCGGTTTATAGGACCCGGATGCATAATTACGATCTCTTTTTTGAGTGAGTTCAGCAATTCCTTATTGATACCATAATATAAACTGTATTCTCTTAAGCTCGGGAAAAATTTAATATCCTGTCGCTCTAATTGAATTCTAAGAATATTTGCTACATCACACCATTCCAGTGTTTCCTTAAGGTTATAAGAAACATTTACACCCATACTTGCAATATGTTTAGGCAT
>JBGAWP010000120.1:0-5001 GCA_044227505.1 Chitinophagales bacterium
GTTTAAACTTCTTCGAAATTTTATTAGAATCTATTGTTTGTTTTCCTGATACATGATACCTGATTCTTGATACCTAAAAAAAGGAGAAAAGAGTTTAAATTTCTTCGAAATTTTCGTGTTGATCCTCATTATACTCCCACGCCGTGGCAAGGTGTTTTTCACCTGACACAGGTTCATGTGTAAAATTTTCATGTGATCGTTTACGTAATTTTCAATAGGAAATTATATTAGTTTGTAGTTGATTTTTTAGCCGGTAAGTCGGAAAGATCGGTAAGTTTACACGAAGAAATTCAAGAAAACCATAAATTCAATTTACAACCATCGTACTCAAAGCATAGTTGAAAGTATAGTGAGACCCACTCCAAGCGAGAGGTGGCATGATGCCTTAGTGAGAGCCTCCTATCACGGGAAAAAATGCTCAAATGGTTATCGATCCAAATCCTCTGTCCCCTCTTACCTTGTCCTATATCCAGTCCTATTTCCTACGTCCTATTTCCTATGTCCTACGTCCTATGTCCTATGTCCTATGTCCTATGTCCTATGTCCTATGTCCTACGTCCTACGTCCTACGTCATATTCACCCAGTCGATCCCTTTCTTTAAAAACGCAGCCGTCTCCGATTCTTTGCCGTTCTTAGTTGTTTTGTGATTGTATTTCCAACTTGCTTCAGGCGGCATGCTCATTAAAATGGATTCCGTTCTTCCGTCGGTATCGAGGCCAAATTTTGTGCCTTTATCATATACAAGATTAAATTCCACATATCTGCCTCTTCGCAATAATTGATATTGTTTTTCTTTTTTGCCATATGCAATATCTTTATTTGTTTGCATAATATGGGTGTAAAAAGGAGCAAATAAATTGCCAACATCCTGTACAAAACGAAAGCGGTCGGAGAGTGTAATTGTTTCTGTTTCTGCTAATCTATCAAAAAATATTCCACCTATTCCACGGGTTTCATTTCGGTGTTTAATAAAGAAATAATCATCGGCCCATTTTTTAAATTCCGGATAATAATCCGGGTTATGTTTATCACAAACATTTTTTAATGCGATGTGAAATTCTTGAGCTTGTTTAGGGTCTATATAAATTGGAGTGAGGTCAATTCCTCCGCCGAACCATTTCTCTCCGCTGCTCAATTCAAAGTACCGCACATTCATGTGTATTATAGGTACGTAAGGGCTAAAAGGATGCATTACAATGGATACCCCTGATGCAAAAAAATCGTGGCCGTGAACGTTCAATGCCGCACCTATCTTTTCGGGTAAAATGCCATGTACTTCCGAAAAGTTAACACCACCTTTTTCGATGATATTCGCATTTTGAATAACTCTGGTTCTTCCGCCGCCACCACCGGGTCGTTGCCAAATCTCCTCCTCAAAAACACCTTTGCCATCACATTTTTCAATTGCTGTACATATATTATCCTGTAAGGTCCTGAACCAATCGGAAATGATAAATCTGTTTAAAGTTTTCATCCTGGTAAAATATGATACAAAGGTAACATAGATGCAGCTTCTATAAAATGATAAAAATCAATAAACACCTTTATTTAACGCTGAAATCTATCCTGAAAAGACGGTCACGATTAATATGATCTTCGAAATCGCAGAAAAATCCCTGTGTATAGGTAGGAAGGTTACAAAATGTTGGATTATTAATCAAACTGAGATTGAAATTTTGAGTAAAAGGAGACAAAAATTGTTTGGGGCTATAATTTTTACAACTCTCATCAAGACACATTAAGGTTACCGGTTTAAAGGAAATAGGTTTCATAAAACTGGCGGGATCTTGCGGGAGATCGTTATAATTCGGATTAAAATATTCTATTTTTGGTTCATAGGGTATGAACAATTCCGAAACCGATAATTTAGAAAATTGAGTGGAATCTATATTATTATTATTTTGAGCCTTTAAAATAAAGGAGCAACATAATATAGATCCCAATAATAGAATTTTGCTCTTCTTAAAATTTAAATACATAACTCAAACTTATTATATGCATTGTTTCAGGCTTATTTACGTTAAATTCTTTATCGTAGATGTAAGAGAGATTAAATTCATTGTGCTTGTTGGGACCATAGGATAAACCCGCTTCCGATCTGAAATTATCAAATTGATTTATTTCATTGCTCAGGGAATAAAACAATTCACCTGAAATAAAGGGGCTGAAATCTTTATTGATCTTATATTTTGCCCCGATTTTATTTCTGAATGCGGTGCCTTCTGAAGCATCCGGCGTAAAACTGTATTGAAATTTGGATCTTAAACTCATGGTAAGGTCTTTTATTTCTTCCTTATAACCAAAGGAAGCCGCAACCCTGTTTGTGTTTTGAGATTCGCGGATGGAATAACGGTATTCCGTTCCAACCTTAAAACGTTTATTTATTTTATAATCAACAGCAATATTGCTATTCATTTGGTAAAGTTCGGCCGTAGAAAAATTATAACGAATTTCCTCTCCAATATCGCATGACAGATCATTTATAATTTCGAAACTTATTCCGGCATTTATCCATCCTCCTCCGTCAACATGCTGGGCCGAAAGTGGACGCAATAAGATCATAATGAAAGAAATCAGTAATAATTGTTTTTTATTAATCATCGTCGTCGTCGTCAAACCCGTTTTCTTGTGGATCTCTTGTAGTGCTGGCCTTATAAAAAATCTTTACTCTTGCCATATCCCGTAAAAAGTCGGTAGTTAAAATTTCGAAGTTGCGAATATCCAATCCGGTTCTGTCTCTCAGATCCTGCATCATATCTGCTCTTCGTTCCGGTTTAATATTTTCAATCTTTTCATATTCTATGGTCTGCTCGCTCAATCCTTCCTTATACCATAATCTTTCCAGAAAATAAGCAGAGGCTAATAAGGTAACATTTGTAAATAATAATTCTACAAAACTCACCTTTTTTGTAGTGAGTGCATTTATTACAGCAATTGCGATGATCATAAATAAATAGGTCATCTCCTTCATTGGTATGCTGATAGTTCGATATCGCAGGATAGAGAATATTGCAAAAAGTCCGAATGCAAATCCCATATCAAGTTTTAATCCTGATAAAAGATAGCAGAGAAAGAATACCAAGGTGCTGAACATATAAAAGGAAAATGCATAATTCTTATTCTTTTTATCGCTGCGATAAATTACTTTTATCATAATAAATACAACAATAAAATTAAACAAAGCCCTAAGCATTAGGTCATATATGTCGTTATCAAAAAATTCCAGGTCAAGAAACCTGTTTTCATCATCAGCTGCTTGTAATAATAAATTATACATTTTCGATTCGGTTTATTTGTAGCGTTTTAAATTTGAAGTTATTGTGTTTTAAATATCCATACATAAATGCCACGCCAACGCTGTATTTGCTGATTCGCACTTCGGGACAAAAATTATCGCGCATGGCCATTTTAAAATGGGAACCGGAGGAGGATCCGTCCATCTTTAATTCGGCAATACATAAATTACTGAATTTACGAATATGATCAGGGGTTTCCAATACCAGATCCGTATCAATGGTAGAACGTTCTTTTAAGTTCTTATTAACAAGTGTAAATCGTTTGAAATCGTTGCGTAATTTGGGTTTTAATTCATCGGGGTCGAAGGGTGTATGAAGACGGATAAATTCCTTGGCAGGCTCAGTTAATTTTTCGGTAAATTCCGGTATTTTAATACGTGATTTGATTGTTCGTTTTGTATTCGTTTTAAATTTAATTTCTAAGAATACAAGATTACTTTCCACATATTGTCTGATTCTGATTTTATATCTGTTTACGCGTTTATTATGATGCTGGGTATAAAAAAAGAAATCGCTGGTATCGAAATAAATATTGCGGTAGTTAAATAGTTTTTGTCCCTGAATTTCCAAAACTCTGTAATCTGCCTGCATTAGTTGCAGAATTCCGGGTAATTTACTCTTATGGAAAAAATACTTTGTATCCTTTCTATTCATCAATTCAACACCTTCCATTTCAGAAAGGGAGATCGGAGAAAATGTGTTTAATATTTCGGCTAAATGGCTCAATTATCTTTTTTCTATCACTATATCAGCAGTTGTAACATCCTGATGGTTATCTGTTATCTCAACAGTTTGCAAAACAACTTCAGTGGAGCCGTCGCAGGTTAGGCAATCGGAATAGGAAAATACCGTGTAGGTGCCTTTTCGAAGGAATTGAAACTGAAAGGTCCCATCGTAACTGGTTTTGGTCTCATCGTCAAAAGTGGTGCCGTCTCCATAAATAATATACACCCTTTCTTCTGCCCCGTAATATTGCTGGTATAAGGTGCCTGATGCATTGTATCGCTCAACAAATACTTTACCTGTAATAGTAGAGGTTCCGCCATCCCCTGGTAGGGAATTACATCCTGAACTTATCAGGATCATACATAACACTATAACCGATAAACTATTTCTGAGGAGGAAGATAGGTTTTAACATAGTTCAAAATTACTTAATGATAATTTAATATTCAGTTAAGGCTGTATAATGGGCCGGAATATTCCTTATACAAAGCTATATACCGAAATTGATGCAATTTTGAAGCAAATCTATCATTATTCTGTTTAGACAAATAAGACAGATTTTAACAGAATTCACAGAAAATGGTATGATTATTAGATTGATGACCACTTAAATGGTCTTTCGGCAGACTTTTAAGTGCTAAAAGAACCTCATTTTAGTTAATTCCGGTTAACATAAAAGATACATAACATCAAATCGTTATATACTTGCACCACAAAGCCTTGGAAGATGAAATTTTTAGTATCAGTCCTTTTAATATTTTCGCTTAAACATCTTAATGCCCAATTATTTGATAAGCAGGAGGGTTTTACCCGCAGGGATTCATTACGTGGTGAGCTTTCGACCTTAAGAAGTTGTTATGATGTAACTTTTTACGACCTGAAAGTTAAGGTGGATATACTTTACAAACGAATTGATGGCTCTAATACCATCTATTATACTGTTGTTAACGACTTCAAGACATTACAAATAGATTTAACG
>JBGAWP010000121.1:0-4822 GCA_044227505.1 Chitinophagales bacterium
TCATCCTGATACCAATCAAATATCTTAGAGATCTTTACGGTTTTTGATTTATCATCCACCTTTATAAATGCAGCATTATTTAATGCATTTACGGTAAGCGCATCCAATTGTGTTTGTACTTTATCGGGAAAAAATGCTTCATTCATAATTTGGGGACAACCCTTCGCAGCACAAACCAATGCAAAATGCACACGCGGATCAGGTCGTAATTTATTATTTTCGAGTGCATTCAAGGTCATGTAAGAACCTGCAACCTCAAAAGTTTTTTTATCAAAAAAACCTATTACATCTATTGGTTTATTGAGAGGTAAATTGTCCACTACATTCTTGATCACAAGCAAATTATAAGCGTTTAGATAAAAGGATAACCTGGTATTTTTATCGGCATTATTCAAATCAGCATTTGCAATATTATTAACGAGTTCATTTATCGAAATTTTATCAGCACTGATACCTGTGTAATTTACTTTTCCATCCACAACATAATTTAGCAGGAAAATATTTGCAGAAATAAAAAAATCCGATAAGGAAACATTTGGAGATGGTTTAATACCATTAATATTTGTATCAGGCAATATCAAATGTTCATTTGCAAATATTAATGTTTGCACAAAACACAAGCATACAAATATTGTTTTTTTCATAAATTATAATTAAATCTGAATTTACGGCAATAATTCAGCAATGGTTCTTCAAAGTTAGACTTAATTTTGCATCCAACGTATAATGGATACCATGGATCAAATGAAAGAAAGGATTGAACATTCTATAACGCATACCGTTAAAGCTATTTTTCCCAATACAACCAACCACTACGACACCCTTTTTGGAGGAACTGCATTAATGTGGATGGATGAGGTCGCGTTTATCACTGCAACGCGTTTCAGCAGGCAAAAAATGGTAACCGTTTCCAGCGACAGGGTAGATTTCAACAAACCTGTTCCAGCCGGAACCATCGCTGAACTGATCGGCAAAGTAAGTCACGTTGGCACCACCAGTGTGATTATAAAAGTGGAAGTTTTTATCGAACAAATGTACAGCGACCATCGTGAAAAGGCCATGGAAGGTACTTTTACCATGGTGGCAATTGGGGAGGATAAGAAACCGGTGAAGATCAGGTGGTGAAGGGTTAATGGTCAGAGGTCAGGAGTCAATAGTCATTAGTCAAGGGGAGGCGCAGTTGCAGTAAACAGGTTGATGCCATGAAAATTTTCTTCCGAAGAAGAAAATTGATCTGATTGTAGAGACGCAATGCATTGCGTCTCTACAATCAGATCAATTTTCTGCCAAAACGATAAATGAGTAACAGTGGCAGTAAATAGTCAAGAGTGGGCAGTGTGCAGTTTGAACCATTGAAAGAAAATCCTCCGAATAAAACACAGAACCCAGAATTAGTCGCAGTCACAGAAAACAGTTTGATTCCATCGAAAATTCCCCTCCGCACTAAACCCAGAACTCAGAACCCAGAACTCTGAACGTGAATTTAGAAAGTGAACTTAAATTTTGAAGATCACGTCAGTTAAACGAAGAACTAAAAACATCAAGTCAACTTAACTGCAGTCCCGCTCGCCGAAACCATGAGCATGCCGTTTCTGATCGTTTCGTAATCGAGGTCGATGCCGACAATTGCGTCAGCGTTGAGAGATTCTGCTTTTTCCCCCATTTCGCGGAGGGCTGTGTCTTTTGCTTCTCTTAAAACTTCTTCATACGCTCCGGATCTTCCTCCTACAACATCGCGCACGCTGGCAAAGATGTCGCGGAACAGATTGGCTCCAATTATAGTTTCTCCGGTTACAATTCCAAGGTATTCTTTAATCTGTTTACCCTCAACATTATTTGTAGTAGTAAGTATCATGTTTCTGTTTTAAAAGTGTATAGATTGTTGAACAAATATAGTCATAAGGGTTGACGCAATACGACGCGAATTATTTTCGTTTAAGTGAAATCTGTATATTTGTATCAAAATTTGAAAGTATGAAAAGGCTCGCTCTCTCCGTTGCTGTATTATTAACATTGGCTTATGGGCTTTCCTCCTGCGAAAAATGCACCGTTTGCACTGCTCAAACCATTGATGGTGATGTTGTGACCGAATGGTGTGGTAACGAACTTGACGTGCGCGACTTTGAAAAATACTTTATTGATAGTCTTCTCAATCAGGCTGATTCTACTCCGGGGTATTGTGAGCGTGGACCGGATCTATAATAATTGGTTTCAGGAATTACTGAAATATGAATATATTGTAGTTTTTGGTGATGAGGTTTAGAAAATTTATTAAATACGTTTTACTATTTTCATTAGCATCACTGTTGCTATTTTCCTGGAGGACCAATAATGTAAACGATTTTATCAGAATTACAATACTAGGTGCAATCGCTTTAGCACTTATTGTATTTATAGCGTTGATAATACAAAAAACTGTTACCTATTTAATAGAATCGATTGTATATTTTTATCACAGAATAAGAAGAAAATAAGATTTGTGGCCTATTCGATTGACTGATTGAAATATAAATTACTTTGCTTCAGTCATCGTCCCTATCAAAAACCTCAAATCCCGATAATACATCTCCACCACCTTTTTATTATAGGCAGTAGAAAACACAGAGGGATCCAGGTAAGTGAATTTTCGATTGTGTAAAATTGCGAGGGCAAAACCGGTTTCGGAAACAGAATACATAACATTATTATCGGTATGTAAATGGTATTCGCGAAGGGTATTTAATAATTGTGGGGTTGCGTATTTTTTTGCTGCAATATCATCATCGCTGAAAACGGTGAGTTCTTCCTGCTCAATATTTTCGAGTTTAATATTTTGAATGATGGGCAAATAATATTTTAATAATTCGTTGCTCGAACATATCATTAAATTACCGTTGATATCAGGTTTGTCGTCGGCAACTATTACTATACCGTTAAAATATTCGTAAGTGTGTTCAATTCCATTTTCTTTTTTATATTTTGATGTGGCAGTGATCTCCGAAATGCGTATTTCACGACCATTGATATTTCCGTAGATGAGATTTTTTCCTGCAAAATATTCAGGTTGTCCGGAAATAATATGCGCGTCTTTTAACTCCGATAATTTTAAATGACTGGAATGGTCCACTTTTAATCCCGGGTAGATAAATTCAATAATATTTGCCGTGATGGCATGAATATAGGACTTTTCGTATTTACTCACCGGAATGCCGTACCAGCGCGTATATACCAGCACAAACAAAATAATAATAAAGATGGCAACCGACATCCAGGTAATAGCTTCCACCAACATTCCGGAAAACAAAACAGTACCGATTATAGTGTAATTAAGCAGTATTTTTTTTCTGATCTGTTCCGCTTTTTTGAGATCGGGGTAAATTTTTTCGTTATATACTTTATCGAGATCTTTAAGGTAGGAGTCTAACATTTTGCCTGATTATTAGTAAACTATTATATTATTCCTGATCATGTAAATTTTTTGTTTTTCCTCTCTTTTTAATTATTACTGACAACCTGCTGACACAAATCAATTTTTCATTTTCGTCGGTAATTTTTATTTCCCACACATGAAGAGTGGAACCTAAATGCAGTGGCCGGCAGGCGCCGAAAACATAACCAGATCTTGCACTTCTTACATGGTTTGCATTAATTTCAATACCAAGTGAAATAAAATTATCGTGATCAATTACCAGGGCTGAAGCAACAGAACCTAAAGTTTCCGCAAGCACAACAGAGGCTCCACCGTGTAATAATCCATAAGGTTGAATTGTGCGATGATCGACCGGAAGTTTTGCAATTAAATAATCCTCTCCGATTTCTGTAAACTCAAGACCGATATGTGAGGTCATGGTATTTTCTCCCCAATGAGAGAAATGATTTAGGGTTATATCTTTTTTAAACCAGATCGCCATATTTAATTTCCTTCTGCTCCCGGATAAATTTGCATTATTGTGTCCTTGTTTGGTGCAATGGTATCACTTTTTTTATTCAAATAATTTTTGATCTTACCAACAATACTTGGGAAAAATCCCATGGAATCAGTATTCAATGAATCAGGCACCCATAATGCACAATCCAGTTGCATCATAAGCGAATCAGCAGGTGCTGTAAATCCTCCGGTAACATATTTTCTTGTATCCGCATCCTTGCTGCTCTTATTCATGAATTTTCCAAATATAGGCAGTGCAGTGGCGGCTCCCTGTCCGAGTGCCGTGCTTCTCCATCTGATTGCGGGATCTTCGGCACCCACCCAGGCCCCGGCAACTATTCGCGAATTATATCCCACAAACCAACCATCGGTATTATCCTGTGTGGTTCCAGTTTTTCCGGCAAGATCCATCCCTAATCCATAGGTTCCTCGCAAACGACTTGCAGTGCCTTTATTCACAACATTTTTCATGATCTGAATCATGATATCAGCAGTTTCCTGCGTCATTGCACGCGTTTTTTTAGCACTTTCGTTCATGTACAAAGTATCTCCCTTTGCGGTTTCTATTCTCACAATATACTGAGGATCAACCCTTAATCCGCGGTTAGCAAAACATCCATAGGCGGTCACCATTTCCAATAACGATAAACTTGCAGTTCCCAGCGCAATGGAGGGCACTTTTGGAAGATCGCTTTTTACGCCCATTTTTCTGGCCAGATCAACCACATTTTCCACGCCGGTCTTCATTATCAGGTCAGCAGCTATGGTGTTCACGGAATAGGTCAATCCGCCCATCATAGAATAGTATCCGCCATATTTTCCATCAGAATTTCCAGGTGTCCAATTGCCGTAGGTTGTTTGTTTGTTTGGGATATACTCACAAGGATCCGTTCCATTTTCAATCGCAGCAGCGTA
>JBGAWP010000122.1:0-4340 GCA_044227505.1 Chitinophagales bacterium
CTGACTCCTGAAATTATACTACAATCGAAGTCACTTACGTTTTAAGCAATATGAAGAAGAACGTATTAATTGAAGGCAAACGGATCTACCGCGATAGGGTAAACTCATTACTCCCGTCCGACCGGGTCATCCGGGCGGGCATAACTCATTACTCATTTACCGAAAGTTACTAAGTGGAATCAGTAATTTAATTACACTTCTCTTGACTAATGACTCTTGACTACTATATGAAAAGAACGATCATGTCTTGTCTGATCATCATCATTTCCTTTTCACTTCATGCGCAAAAGTACATCACCGCGGGTGGAGTTCGATTTTCGAATGAGGGTTTTGGATTGAGTTTACAACAACGCATTTTTGAACATACTACCATAGAGGCGATAGGGCAAATTAATTTTAAGGAAGTTTCTGCAACTGCAATGATTGAACATCACAATAATTTATTGTTTACCAAAAGTTTAAATATGTACGGAGGAATAGGACCTTCCTATGGAAAATATTTATTGTCTGATTCCTCTTACTTAGGATGTAATCTTGTTTTTGGTGTTGAATATAAAGTTTTATTACTTCCACTTGTAATTTCCGCAGATTTGAAACCCGCATTTAAATTACAGGAGGATGATTGGTTTCATTTAGGTGTAGGTTTTTCTTTTAGATATGTATTGATCAAACAAAAAAAAGGGATTTAAACTTCCATTTCAAAAATAGCAGGATCCTGTTTCCCTGGTGTTTTTTTGCCGGGAAGGCGGTAAGAACGGGAAGGAAACGGGAAGGAATTTTATTTGGATTGAAAGATTAATTTCCTACCGAATATTTTTTTGCCACGAAGGCACAAAGGACACAAAGGACCTCTTGAAAAATTTAAGTAACATTGGGGAGATTGCTTCGAAATTACTGCGTAATTTCTCGCAATGACTTACACGTCAAAATGTTTATCGAATCATTAAATTATCAATAAGAAAAGTCCTATGTCCAATTCCCATGTCCTATATCCAGTCATATGTCCTATGTCCTTTGTCCTAGGTCATATGTCCTAAGTCATAACTCCGACGACCCGGTATCCCATTCATTCTTATGTTTCTCAAAATAATTATCCATCGACCATGGACCGGAACCATAAAAAAAGTAAAAGACCAACATTGCAAATACGAGAACGGATAATAAAATTTCGGGATCAGGAGTTAACAGACCTGCTTTTGCATGAACAAAAATAATTGCTCCAAGCAAAACCGGAATTTGAACCGCAACTGCAATTCTTGTCAACAGTCCCAGAATTATACAAATTCCTCCTATTAAATGAGCAAAGGCAACATAATGAATTACCACGTAATTATATAAATGAAATTTATTATCCAGCAATAACTTATTCAATTCGTCGTTGTTGCTGATATAATAATATCCTTTCAACACCAAAATCACCCCGAGCAGCATCCGCAGAATTTCCAAGAATTTGTTGTGATGTGTGTCGCCATAGTGGAGTAATTTTTGAGTCATGTTCATAGTTACCTCCTTTTGAGATGATAAGTTAAGGTGATTTATTGAATTTAACAAGTGTGACGGATACTTTTTCTAATTTAGCACCCGATATCATATGAAGAAAATATCTATATTGACCTTGATTTTCTGCAAATTGTTCAGCAATTCGCTGCATGCCCAGAGCTCCTCCCATTTTACCGAACAGTTTAAATGGCTCGTCGGAACATGGCAGATCAAAACAGACGGTGGAAATATGGTTGAGCAATGGACCAAAGTGGATGAAAATACTTTTAAAGCTGTAGTTAATTTTTTACAGAATCCAACTGATAGTATCAGTAAAGACCCCTTAGAAGAAATTACCCTTCACCAAGTAAACGATACAATTTATTTTATTTCAGAAGTTAAGGATCAAAATAATGCGCAACCTGTTAAATTCAGGTATGCCGGAGTGGTGGATGAATGGTATCTATTTGTAAATCCCACCCATGATTTTCCGCAAATAATATCCTACAAACCCGTTAATAAAAAAACCCTGCATGCCAAGATCGAAGGATTGGTGGAAGGAGAAAATAAGGTGATTGAATTTAACTATACAAAAAGCAAATAAAATTAAATAGATAATTAAATTTGTTGGATGCCGCATCTCACAACACATTATTTTGAATCACCCTTAGGGATCATTGAAATTAAGGGAGATGAAAATGCCATACACGAAGTTAGTTTTGATAGAGAACAAAGTAGTGCAGATAACACCACAGATATTATTATAGAATGCCGGAACCAACTGGAAGAATATTTTTTGGGCAAAAGAAAAAAATTTGATCTGAAATTAAATCCTATTGGTACTTTTTTCCAATCGTCGGTATGGAATGAGTTATTGGGAATTTCCTATGCCCACACTGCAAGTTATCTCGATCTTGCAAAAAAGCTTGGTGATGAAAAAAGTGTTCGTGCGGTGGGGGCAGCAAATGGAAAAAATCCTATCGCAATTATTATTCCTTGCCATCGTATAGTGGGGTCAAATAATTCGCTGGTAGGATATGCAGGCGGTCTTTGGCGTAAACAATGGCTGCTCGAACATGAGGCGCAATTTGGTTTAGGGGTAATGAAATTGTTCTGAGCCGGTAACCGATCCTAAAGAATATTTTGAAAATTTAAATTTTTGATTACTTTTGTCTAAGCCAATTTACAACCAGTATAAATTCGACCTTTTATGAAACTACGCAGCCTCATTATGATTTTCTCCCTCTCACTTGCAATTACAGTGAATGGTCAATCAGCAAAAGAGTCAAAAACAGGTATATACGGGGATGTTACTACCAGTAATGAAACCCCTGAATTTAAACTAGCTTTTGATCAATCGTTATCCGTATCCCCAAATCCTTTACCCAGAATAAATCCCATTCTTACCATATCAGCCGTAAATGTTGATGTTTATAGTTATATTATAGTTAGCACAACAGGTCAAATAGTTGAATTGGAAAACCTCAGTGGCAAACCTGATGGCAGCATCATTGATCTCACAGGTGCTGTGAATTGTGGTTCCTATATAATCCGTTTCGATACAAATGCAGGTTATATCACCAGAAAGTTTTTGGTGATCTGACCCTTCCAAACCGGCTTCATTCAACACATGTGGATAACAGGGTGGCCTGAAATTTGGCTATATACCTTGTATTAACTAACTTACATCAATAAATGAAGCCTATTATGTTTATGCGAATGCTGTTCACTTTGCTCTTAACCTCGGTTATTGCGGTGAGTTTTGCACAACACGCGAAGACTGAGACAGGAACTGCGAGCTTCTACCACGACAAATTTGTGGGGAGAAAGACCGCAAACGGAGAAATTTTTACACAGGAAAAAATGACTGCAGCCCATAAAACGCTGCCTTTAGGCACCTGGGTAAGGGTTACAAATCTCAAAAATGACTCTACCATTATTGTGCGTATCAACGACAGAATGCCATATTGGAACAAACGCACAATCGACTTAACAGAAGCCGGTGCCGGAGCTCTTAATTTTATCAACAGCGGTTTGACCAAGGTTTTTGTAGAAGTTATTCCTGACCCCACTAAAAATGTTGTGATAAGACCTTCTGATCTTCCATTGGAACCGATAGGTATGATCAGGATCAATTCTATTGCTTATGATAATACCCGTGTTATCGGTATATCACCTATTCGCGATCTTATAGATTGGGAGGTGTTTTATGCAAACAAGGACAAGGAACAGAAAAAAAGAAAATAAATTTTTGATTTGACCTATAGTGGAAGGACCTAATACAGGTCCTTTTCCATTTCCCAGTGTGGGATAGTAACCTCTTCGAACATATCACCTACCTGTTTGTAATTGAGCTTTAAATAAAATGGCACCGCTGTATCGCGTGCGTGACAATAAATATAGTTATATCCTTTTTCAACAGCCAGTTTTTCAGCAGCGAAAATTAACTTGGCTCCTATTCCCTTTCCCTGATGTTCGGATGCTACAACAACCTGTTTCATTTTCATTTTACTATTTTGCTCCGGAACTAAAATTAGGGAAGCAATTAATTTTTCATTCTGATAATATGCCAGATGTAAATATTCCGATTCGGCAGCGAGTTGCTCTGCTGTAAAATGAAGATTCAATGGTTTGCGCAATATTTCATATCGCAGCGCCACAATTTCATCATATTCGGTAGACCCGAAATTTACGAGTTTTATCGTTTCTGTTTGTGAGACACTAATTTGTTTCATGTTACTGGGTGCAAAATTCAGCTATAATAATTACAATTTTCGTCAATCGTCAATCGTGAGGCGTGAGGCGTGAGGCGTGAGGCGTGAGGCGTGAGGCGTGAGGCGTGAATTTTTCGTTAATTGTAG
>JBGAWP010000123.1:0-4102 GCA_044227505.1 Chitinophagales bacterium
ATTCTGCATTCCAGACCTTTGTTATTGACCTTCAAATAATGCCTCCCGATGGAAACGTTCCGCTAACTGCAGATGAAATAACCAAACTCAGTTGCTGGTTAGAAAGCGGATACCCTGAAAAATAAAGGTTTTTGGCTTTCGTTTATTTACTTCCTCCAAAAATTCCTACATTTACAATACCTAAACTATTGTATGAAACACTTTTTACTGCTTTGTCTATTCCCCATTGCACTTTCTGCACAAAATATTACTGTAAATCAGCCATTGCTGGATTCCATAAAAATTGCATCAGCAAAATATCAGATCGGATATGATCAGGCATTGAAATTTGCAAAGGAAAATAATTTACCTGTTTCCTTTCCGACCGAGAACGGCGGTCTGACAGAAATTCATTCCATGTTAAATGGATTTCCAAAATATTATACAACCGATAATCTCAATTCTGCAAAAACAGATGGCGCTAATAAAGTGTGGATCGGAGGCGGAGCTGGATTAAATTTATCAGGCAGTGGAATTCAATTGCGCATTTGGGATTCGGGAAAATTATTAACTACACATCAGGAATTAAATACGCGCGCAAGTATGGGTCTATCTCAAACAGGAACGTATAGCAGTCACTCCACACATTGCGCAGGAACCATGATAGCATCAGGTGTGGATGCAAATGCGAAAGGACATGCATATCAGGCAACCATAAAAGGATTCGACTGGACATCGGATATTGATGAGATGACAACAGAAGCTGGACTCGGAATGTTAATTTCAAATCACTCTTACAGTTATATTGCGGGTTGGTATTACAACAGTGGAACTTCTATGTGGGAATGGTATGGCGATATAACAGTAGATGATAATGAAGATTATATTTTCGGAAACTATTTAGATAAATCGCGGGATGTTGATCTGGTTACAAATGCTGCTCCCTATTATTTACCTGTTGTTGCTGCATCCAATAATAGAAATGATGACGTTCCCTCCGGAACAACATATAAATTAATGTATACCGGCGAACTCTTGACCGCTGATGGAACAGAACCAAAACCGGATGGAGTGTATGATTGTATTCCGGGTGGTTTACAGACAGCAAAAAATACATTGACCATTGGAGCAATTGAAGACATTGTAAATGGTTATATCAATCCTTCTGATATTATTATGACTTCATTTTCGGGATATGGTGCCTGCGATGATGGAAGAATAAAACCAGACATCGTTGCCAATGGAGCAAGTTTATATTCTTGTATTTCTTCGGGAAGTGATAATTATGCAAATTACTCCGGAACAAGTATGGCAACGCCATCAACTTCCGGAAGTCTTGCATTATTGCAACAACACCACAACAATTTATTCGGAACCTATATGCTTGCATCTACTGCAAAGGCATTGGTTATGCATACTGCAGATCAACCTACTGCTACCTTTGGACCTTCCTATGCATTTGGTTGGGGATTATTAAATACGGATGGCGCTGCATTATTTATTTCGGATGTTGTTGCCAATCCCATTCGCATGCAGGAACTTAATTTATTAAATAATGAAACTGATATTATTCCTGTAACAAGTTCAGGAACATCACCAATAAAAATAACAATTGTGTGGAATGATCCTGCAGGAACAGTTCCCGCTGAAGCATTAGATCCCACTACAAAAATATTAGTAAATGATCTTGATATCCGATTAACAAGATTAAGTGATAATACTGTTTATTTTCCTTTCAAATTAAATCCGTTAATTCCCGAGGCACTTGCAACAAATGGTGATAATAATACAGATAATTCGGAGTGTATTTATATAGCCACTCCAACAGCCGGAGATTACAGTGTAAGCATTACGCATAAAAGTGCATTAAGTGGTGGAGATCAGGATTATTCTCTGCTCTTATCCGGAATTACATGCACAGATTATAATACTACAGTATTTGCAACAGTTAATGCACCTTCCACATATACACTTCCAGATGGCACCATTGTTTCCGCAAGCGGCATATACAATTCTGTTTTTGAAACTATGTATGGTTGCGATTCCATTATTATTACCAACCTCACGGTAAATCCTTTGGTATGTGGTGTTCCGACAGGTGTATTTTCAAATATGATCACCTCAACAACTGTAAAAATAAATTGGAGTGCAGTTGCAAGTGCTGAAAAATATCAAATTTATTACCGACCTGTAGGAACAACAACCTGGTTAAAAAAATCGAGTGTCACCACTTCTAAAAAATTAACAGGTCTGTTATCAAATACTGCTTACGAGTATAAAGTAAAAACAAATTGTGGCGCTTTGGGTTCCAGTGCATTTTCTCCATTGCTTACGTTTACAACTCTTCCATTAAAACAAATGGATGAGTCACAACCAGGATCTATTGCAATTTATCCAAATCCAAACAATGGAAAATTTACGGTTGTAACTAATACTTTACCTGATGGCGAAGTATTTGTTTCCATTATTGATATTCAAGGGAAAATATGTATCGCAGGTTTTTATATGTGTATCGCCGGCGTAATAGAGATAGATAATACATTTGCAAATGGAATGTATTATTTGCGGATAAACAATAACATTTCTGAAGAAAGTTGTTTATTTACCGTATTGAAATAATAATTAGCACACAAAAACCAATTTATATACAATTGTATAACAACAACTTTCAAACCCTTTACCAATCCAAGCTCAAACCGGGACTGGCACACTTAAAATCGAGACATGTTCTGGTAATGATCACCGGAATTTTAACGCGCATTATCGGCATCTATTTTATTACAGTAGTGTTCAGTTTGTTTCTCGGTTTTTTAAAAATGTTCACAGCTGATTCCTTCGCCGACTCTGGATTTGTGAAAGTGATAACCGGATTTATGTACGGCGTGATGGGCCTTGTCGTATTAATGATTATAAATAAAAATTTGAAAGTGCAAATTGGCGAAAGAAATCCCAAATTGTTAAAGAATAATACTTTAATGATAGGGCTTACCATTGCTATAAGTGCAATAGTTATAATTGGATCTTATTTCATAGGCACCTATTATTTAAATGTTGAATTCGGATTTGCATTTATGATTCGTTGGGCAGGTGCTATTTTTTCGGTATTTGTACTTCTGTTGCCATATAATTTATTAAGGCGAATAGAAACCTCCTATATTGAATCATTCCGTACTGTTTTTTTAAATGAAAGTATTCCGGCAATTAATAAAAATATTAGTTATACAGAAAAACAATGTTTAAGTCAGGAAGAGTTTGAATCCTCCAAAATATTCACTTATCAAAGTATCTGGAGTTATACCGGCAGCGATCATTTTGAAAGTGCGGAAAACAATTTTCACGGAAGTAAATTAAAGGTTCAACAGTTGGAAAAAACTACAAGCAACGGCAAAACGGAAACCAAAATAACGGAAGTATTTAATGGTTATTTTTTTGTTGCGGATTTTAATAAAAATTTTCAGGGTGAAACTTTTATTCTTCCTGATATTTCTCGTTCAGTGATGGGTGAAGTTTCCGGCGAATTATTAAATGAATATGTGCATCGGAAGAACCTGCAGTTAGTACAATTGGAAAATCCCGATTTTGAAAAAATGTTTGCTGTATATTCAACCGATGGCGTTGAGGCCAGATATATTTTATCCACTAAATTAGTGGAGCGTATTACAACATTAAAAAATACATTTTATCAGGATATGTATATCTCCTTTGTTAATAATAAGATCTATATAGCCATTCAAAGTGAAGACGCCTTATTCGCACCCGGAATATTTACCCGTGTGGATAATGAAACCTTTTTGGAAAAACAATTTAATTATCTGCATGATCTGCTCACTATTCCGGAACAATTTGATTTGAAGACGCGGGTCTGGAGTTAGGACAAAGGACACAGGACTTGATATAGGACATTGGAAAAATGATAAAGGACTTACTTTAATTATCCCTGAAGGTATTTACATCGGTCTGAAATTTTTAATATAACTATTAGCCCTTTTTTAACCTTACTCACCTTCCTTCCCCAGACCCTTAGATCCTTCCCCCTGCCTGCCGGCAGCTACTGTGTACCCACAAGTATCTTGTTCCTTATTGTAAAATTATAATACATTGACCAGTTTGTACACATTTTGAC
>JBGAWP010000124.1:0-3994 GCA_044227505.1 Chitinophagales bacterium
ATATTGACAAATTCAACCCCTCCTGTAAGTGCTGATGATGGCTATAAAGCTTTAGATGTAGCCTATAAGGTGATTGAAAAAATGAAACTATCCTCTAATTTTATTGATGAACCAGCTATATAATTTTCCTTAATGAAACGTTTCCTTTCTATTTTAATTATCAGTTGTTCCATCCTTGTTTTTCAAGCTTGTAAAAAGAATAAAGAAGCCATTCCTGCATATATTCATATTGATAAGATTTCTTTAAAAATAACAAACAGTGCACAAGGAAGCGGGTCAGAAAAAATTTCCGATGCCTGGGTTTACATTGATGAAAAATTGATTGGCTGTTTTGAATTACCAATTACATTCCCGGTTTTATATGAAGGTAAACATCAAATTAAAGTGAAAGCCGGAATCAAAGTAAATGGAATTGCAGCTAGCCGGGCTCCTTACGCTTTTTATTCAGAATACGCTGCCCAAATCGATTTAAAACCTACAGAAATATTAAATCTTGAACCGGTAGTAACGTACACCTCCTTTTCAAGGTTCACTTTCATGGAAAATTTTGACGGGGTCGGAATCATACTCAATGCCACTTCACTTACTGCAGATACAATGAAGCAAACATTTGATAAAAACTTAGTTTTCGAAGGCAGAGGATCAGGGATAGCACACTTAAATAGCAAAAAATCAAGTTTTCAATGTGTATCAAACACGGCTTATGTATTACCTGGTGCCGGAGCACCTGTTTACTTAGAATTTGATTATAAATGCAACCAAACATTCACTGTTGGTATCTATGCGTATACTAACACAGGTTTAGTAACGATTCCAATTCTGGGATTAAATCCAACCGACGCCTGGAATAAAATGTATGCGTATCTTACCCCTGGCCTGAGCGGAATTACAGGGGTTAAGGATTATGTTATATACTTTGCCATGTTTAATAATGAAGGAAGGGAAGATATAGAATTGTTGCTTGATAATATTAAACTGGTGTATTAATATTTTTTTTGATGAATAAAAGGATTCAGGTTTTTAAATATTTTTTCTTCGATGTTTTCTCTGCAACGGCGGCTTGGAGCTTATTCTATGCCTTTCGGAAACTTTACATCGAAACAGAAAAATTTGGAAAGCCAATACCTCTTGTTTATACCAATCAATTTTTTTGGGGATTGTTTATCATTCCGCTTTTTTGGGTCCTTACGTTTTTCCTTACCGGATCATACACCTACAAAAACATATATAGAAAGTCGCGTTTAAAGGAAACTGTTCAAATTTTTATCCTGTCAGTTATTGGTGTATTGGTCATTTTCTTTGCCATTTTATTAGATGATGAAGTTGTTTCGTATCACAACTATTATCAAAGCATTTTGGTATTATTTATTTTGCAATTTAGCTTAACTGCTTCCTTCCGTTTTATTATTTCCAGCATTACCAATATCAAGATTCATCGACGCAAAATAGGTTTCAACACTTTATTAATTGGAAGTAATGCCAATGCGCTTCAGTTGTATACGGAAATGCAGAAACAAAAAAAATCTTCCGGTAACCGGTTTATTGGATTTGTTCATGTTGATAATCAAAACGGATACTCTCCGGAGCTTAGTAAAAACCTGTCGTATATAGGAGAATTAGGTGATTTAAGGACCGTCATAAAAAAATATGATGTGGAAGAAGTGATTATTGCCATCGAGTCATCAGAACATGACCATTTGGGAAAAATTGTAAATGAACTGGATTACCAGGGTATAATCATCAAAATTATACCTGATATGTATGATATTCTTTCCGGTTCCGTTAAAATGACCTCCATATTCGGAGCCCCTCTTATTGAGATTTCAAGAGAAATCATGCCTGCATGGGAGCAATCGGTAAAGCGTATTTTTGATATCCTGCTTTCATTATTTGTATTGACAGCATTTAGCTGGGTTTATATTATTGTGGCAATTGCGGTAAAATTAACTTCCAGGGGACCTATATTTTACAGTCACGAACGAATCGGATGGCATGGCAAACCCTTTATGATTCACAAGTTTCGTTCAATGTCTACAGATGCTGAAAAAAATGGTCCGGCATTATCCAGTCAACTTGATCCGCGAATTACACCTTTAGGGCGTTTTTTAAGAAAGGTCAGACTGGATGAAATACCTCAGTTTTATAATGTTCTTATCGGTGAGATGTCAATTGTTGGTCCTCGTCCTGAGCGTCAGTTTTTTATTGATCAAATTGTTGAAAAGGCCCCTCATTATAAACATTTACATAAGGTGCGTCCGGGTATTACTTCCTGGGGACAAGTAAAATATGGTTATGCTGAAAATGTGAACCAAATGATTGAACGATTGAAATACGATGTGATTTACATTGAAAACATGTCATTAAGCGTTGATCTGAAAATTTTAATTTACACAGCACTTATCGTCATACAGGGAAGAGGAAAATAATTTCATTTTGCTGTGAAGGCCTTCTAATAATCCTTTCCTACTGTTTATTTTATTCCGGAGAAATTTTATACATTCGTCTCGATTTAACAGATTTAAAATTCAAAATAACATCTATGAAAAACATCGCTGTAATTGGTTCCGGAACTATGGGAAACGGTATTGCACACACTTTTGCTCAACAGGGTTTTAATGTTGCATTGATCGATATATCCAAACCTGCTCTTGATAAAGCAATGATTACAATAGCAAAAAACCTGGACAGGATTGTTGCAAAAGGAGGGATTACGGAAGCCCAAAAAGAAACAACACTCAAAAACATAACGGTTCATACGGTTTTGGCTGCCGGAGTAGCAAATGCCGATTTAGTAGTTGAAGCAGCTACAGAAAATGTAGAGATAAAATTGAACATTTTTCGTAAAAAACTGAGAATACGATACTTGCAACCAATACATCTTCCATCTCCATTACAAAAATTGGGGCAGTGACCAAACGTCCCGACAAAGTAATCGGTATGCATTTTATGAATCCGGTTCCTGTTATGAAACTTGTGGAAGTGATCAGAGGGTATTCTACTTCTAATCAGGTTACCCAACTCATTATGGAAACTTCACGCAAACTAAATAAAATACCGGTTGAAGTGAATGACTATCCAGGCTTTGTTGCCAACAAAATATTAATGCCGATGATCAATGAAGCGATCATTACATTGCATGAAGGGACAGCAGGTGTTGAAGAAATTGATACGGTGATGAAATTAGGAATGGCACATCCCATGGGTCCACTTCAATTAGCTGATTTTATTGGTTTAGATGTATGTTTATCCATATTGAGAGTTTTACAAGATGGATATGGTAATCCCAAATATGCACCCTGCCCGTTATTGGTAAATATGGTAATGGCAGGAAACCTGGGAGTAAAATCGGGACAAGGTTTTTACACCTATACAGCAGGTTCAAAAGACCTTATAGTTGCAGATCGTTTTAAGAAAAAAGAACTTGTTTAAATACAAATAGCATTAAATGAAAACGCCAATAGTTTAAAAACTATTGGCGTTTCCTTATTGCTTATATTTTAATCTCCTAAAATTGTCCATCCTCAACAAGACGAATTGCTAGCTCAATTGATTTATCTTCTCCTTCTGCATCATAATCTGATTTAAGATTGGAGTTAAACACCAATGCTACCCCTTGCCACATCATGGCCGAAAAACCACCTCTCATACTTTTAACTACATCGTAAGTCGTTTTACCGGTTTCACGGTCAATGAGCTTTATCAGTATACGTCCCTGCGTAACCGTTAATTTCTTAAGCTCGTCACTAAATTCATCTGTTAAATGACTTTCAGCTTCCTTCATATACTTGTCACGTTCACGTTGCGTAGGAATTGTAGCTAGAATACGGTCATATTCTTTTAATTTAGCGGCTGCCAAAATCGCATAAGGATATACTTTTTTTACATTGTATTTTGTTCTTTCCCAACGCTGTTGATCCTTTTTATTTTTAAACGTACGTTCACTCAGACACACAACCGGAGCAAGATTAACGTAAGGAACGGTATCACCATTTAT
>JBGAWP010000125.1:0-3915 GCA_044227505.1 Chitinophagales bacterium
CTTATGTCCTAAGTCCTACGTCCTACGTCCTATGTCCTACGTCCTATGTCCTACGTCCTACGTCCTTTCCAAAACTATTTTCCAATTTCCTGTAAATTGTTTACAATAACTCTTGGAAAAGAGTAAAAAAAATCTATTTTTGCGCCCTAATTAAAAAAGAGGTTAAAATATGTATTGGACACTCGAACTTGCATCATATTTAGAAGATGCTCCATGGCCTGCAACAAAGGATGAGTTAATTGACTATGCCATTCGTTCCGGAGCACCTATAGAGGTAATTGAAAATTTACAGGAACTCGAAGATGAGGGGGAATTTTATGAAGGTATCGAGGATATCTGGAGCGATTATCCCACACACGACGACTTTTATTTCAATGAAGACGAATATTGACAAGATATCTCTATCAAAAAACAAAAATCCCGCAAGCAGCGGGATTTTTTGTTAATATTATTTTGGCAGGAGTCATTAGTCAGGAGTCAGGAGACATTAGCCAGGTGTTAAATAATCCGGCCAATTCGAGTTAAACTCACCACTCACCACTCACCCTTCACCACTCACCCTTCACCACTCACCACTCACCATTCACCACTCACCATTCACCACTCACCCTTCTCCAATCACAAGCTCATTAATCAACTATCAACATCGCATCTCCATAAGAGAAGAAACGATATTTTTCTTTCATGGCAACTTTATACGCTTCCATCGTAAGGTCATAACCCATAAAGGCTGCAACCATAATAACCAGGCTCGTTTTAGGTAAATGGAAATTCGTAACCATGGTGTTACATATAGTAAAGTCGTATGGTGGATGAATAAACAAATTGGTCCAACCTTCCTCCGGTTTTAATTTACCGGAAGCAGAAACAGCACTTTCACAAGCTCTCATGGTAGTTGTTCCAATGGCACAAATTCTGCGATTTTCCTCTAAACCTTTGTTTACAATATCGCAACAAGATTTATCTACCCGGAAATATTCTGCATCCATTTTATGTTTGGAAAGGTCTTCCACATCAATGCTTCTGAAAGTTCCCAGACCTACGTGAAGTGTTAATTCAGCAAAATTCACCCCTTTAATTTCAAGGCGTTTCAATAATTCGCGACTAAAATGCATACCTGCAGTTGGAGCAGCAACGGCACCCTCATGTTTAGCAAAAACAGTCTGGTAGCGTTCCTTATCTTCCTCATCCGGTTTGCGTTTGATATATTTTGGAAGCGGTGTTTCTCCCATGATATCAAGAATACGTCTTAATTCCTCCGCTGATCCATCGTGTAAAAAACGAATAGTTCTGCCTCGGGAGGTAGTATTGTCAACAACTTCAGCAACTAACATATCGTCATCGCCGAAATACAACTTATTGCCAACGCGAATTTTTCTTGCCGGATCAACCAAAACATCCCATAAATGCATTTCACGATTTAATTCGCGCAACATAAATACTTCGATCTTAGCTCCGGTTTTTTCCTTCCTTCCATATAAACGAGCAGGAAACACCTTGGTGTTGTTAAGCACCATCACATCATTTTCTGAAAAATACTCCAGAATGTCTTTAAATTTTTTGTGGACGATCTTACCGGTTTTACGGTGAACTACCATCATTTTCGCATCGTCACGAGCGGCAGTTGGGTGTTGTGCAATAATGTCTTTGGGGAGTTCGAAATTGAATTTTGATAACTTCATAAAACTTACGGGTTTTAATTTTATACATTATAGTACTTTCTACAACGCGGGCGCAAAATTAACGATATTATAACGAAATCAATGCAAACTAAAGAATATCTTTGATGCAAATTATGGTTGCAATACTCAGAACGATATCAGAAACCTTTTCACTAGTATTTCAGGAGTTGAAGAATAATAAGCTCCGAACCTTTCTTTCTCTGCTTGGTGTGTCTATAGGAATATTCTGTATTATAGCCGTTTTAAGTGCTGTTGACTCCCTCAAAAGAAATATGGAAAGTGGGCTGGACAAGCTTGGTACCAACATGATTTACATCCAAAAATGGCCATGGCAGTTCAGTAATGAGGAATATGCCTGGTGGGATTATATTAAGCGTCCCTCCATGAAATACGCAGAATATAAATTATTAGATGCAAAACTGGAAGGGGCTGAAGCTGTTTGTGTAGAGGTTTGGTTAAATCTTGATGAAGTAAAATATCTCCACAATACCCTGCAAAATGTGCAGGTAAGCGGAGTTACGGAACAATACGATAAAATTTATAGTCTCAATTTTAAAGATGGACGGTATTTCGTTCCTAGTGAATCGGTGGGAGGGTCTGAAGTTGTGATATTAGGGTACGAAGTGGCTGAAAAATTATTTCCTCCTAATATCAGTCCTGTTGGAAAATATGTCTGGCTGCGCGAGATCGATCGCCAATATAAAATGAAAGTTATTGGGGTGCTTGATAAAGAAGGAGAAAGTATTATTGATATTTCAAATGATAATACCATTCTAATGCCTTTTAATTATATAAGAAGGGTAGTAGACATGAACAGCGGATTTATTGACCCGGTAATTGAAGTAAAACCGAAGGAAGGAATTACGGCAGATGAAATCAAAGATGAAATTTATCCCATAATGCGAAGCGCAAGAAATTTGCATCCCTTAGAGGAAAGTGATTTTGCAGTAAATGAAGTTACACTCGCTGCAGATGCGTTGGATGATATGTTTGCAGTATTAAACATTGTAGGTTTAATTATCGGCGGATTCAGTATTCTAGTGGGAGGATTCGGTATTGCAAATATTATGTTCGTTAGCGTAAAAGAACGCACCAATATTATCGGAATAAAAAAAGCACTCGGGGCAAAAAATTATCTCATACTCACCGAATTTTTAATTGAAGCAATAATTTTATCCCTCATCGGATGTGTCGTCGGTTTAATTCTGGTCTGGTTTGTAATGTTCATGGCCGACAAAGCCACCGATTTCGGATTTTTATTATCCCTTAAAAATGCATTGATAGGAACAAGTATTGCAGTTGCAATAGGCGTAATTGCAGGTATTATTCCAGCAATTACAGCATCCAAAATGGATCCGGTGGAAGCGATACGATCGAAGTAAATTAGCAGGCAGTGGGCAGTAAACAGTGAGCAGTTTGTAACATTGAGAAATTTTCCTTCGAATTAAAATTTTAGGTTAATTGATAGCTTTACCATTTCATCTATTGTAAGTTATTCTTTCAATATAAATTTAAGTAAATCCTACTTCCTACTTCCTATTTCCTACATCATTTTCCTAGCAACTCCAAACATTCCTGAAGCAATTGCTTTTTATCCACCGGCACCACACCCGACGACTCACAAACCAACCCACCGGCAATATTCGCAATTCCCGCAGTCAATTGTGGATCAGCATTAATTGCCAAACACAACGCTGCAATACTTATAACTGTATCTCCTGCACCGGAAACATCAGCAACATTGCGCAAATAAGCATCTTTTTTGAAGAATTTTTTTCCTGTTTTGATGAAAATACCCTGTTCACCGAGAGTGATCATGGTGGAATTATTTTTTAATTGTTTTTGTAAAATATCGGCGGCGAAATTTAAACTTCCAACATCACCGGCATCAATATTAATATTTAAACTTTCCTTTATCTCTCTTAAATTTGGTTTGAATAAAGTGCAATTTTGATAAGCAAAGAAATTTTTCTTTTTTGGATCTACAGCAATAGGAATTTTATTTATGTTACATACTTCCGTAACAGCCATAATAAAATTTCCTGACAACATTCCTTTATCATAATCCTCAAATATCAATACATCCGGTTTTTCTTTTTTAAGGAAAGATGTTAAACTGCGCAACACTTTTTTTTCTGTTACAGCAGAAATATTTTCTGTCATCTCGTGATCAATGCGCATCATCTGATGATTCTTCGAAATGATACGGGTTTTGGAAGTGGTGATTCTATCT
>JBGAWP010000126.1:0-3886 GCA_044227505.1 Chitinophagales bacterium
GATATACGAGGAAACGTGCCTACACGCATAGAAAAATTGCGTAATGGAGATTTTGATGCAATAGTATTGGCATTTGCAGGAGTGCACAGGTTGCGTTTGAATTTAGATGATCTGCATGTGGTGAAAATAAATCCTCAGAAAATTGTACCTGCACCAGCCCAGGGTGTGCTTGCATTTCAATGTAGGGCTAAGGATGATAGAATGTCAGGTATTTTACAGAAATTAAATAAGGCGGAAGTTGCTGAAACAATTGCAGTGGAAAGAAAAGTAATGAATTTATTTCAAGGTGGTTGCCATATGCCTCTTGGCGTTTTTTGTGAGGAAAAAAACAATGAATACAATGTTTGGGTTGCTCAGGCGGATGAAAAAGGAAATTTATTAAAGAGATTATTTTTTAATGCAGATTCAACGGATCAATTAGCTGAAAAAATATTTCAAACGATCAGGAAAACGACCAATAAAAAAGTTTTTATTTCTTCTTCTCCTTCGATAACCGATCATCATATTCAAATTTTAGTTAATTCCGGATACATTGTTGAATCCATATCTTTTGTTGAAATAAACAGAATACCAATTAAAAGCGAATTAAAATTGGATGAATTTGACTGGATATTTTTCTCCAGCAAAAATGGGGTGGTACACTTCTTTGAACAGTCCAATAATTTACCTCCGCAAATAAAATTAGCTGCTATTGGAAGTGAAACTGCCAAAATGATACAGCATTATGGTTATCAGGTGGCATTTACAGGTGAAGGGGAAAATGCGATTATATCCGAAGCATTTATTAGTCTGGCGGAAGGCAAAAAAATCTTATTTCCCGGAGCGCAAAATCGGCAGCCTGATATTCAGGAAATAATATCTAAATATTGCAAAACCACCCCATTAATGGTGTATGATAATCGTGAATATTCTCCTAAAAAAATTGATGCAGATATTTTGGTTTTTACAAGCAACTTAAATGTAGAAGGATATCTGATAGATAATACCATCAACCCACATCATATCGTTATTGCTATTGGTTTGAATACAAAAAAATATTTAATAGAGAAGGGATTTAAGAATGTGCTCACTCCTCCTCAAAAATCGTTGTTGAGTATTGCTGAATTGATTTCAGGATTACAATTTGCTGACTAATCGTATAAGATTAGTTCTTATTTATAAATTACTCCACAATTATTTTACCGGAAGTAATCCTTTCGTCTTTTGTCAATATGTATAAATAAATACCCGCAGTCCATTCGGCGCTATTTATTGTTATCGAGTTTTTTCCGTAAACACCTTCTGAAAATAATAACCTGCCGTTCAGGTCATAAATTTCTATCTCCTCAAAATTATTATTCAAACTAAAAATGATCACATCCATGGATGGTTGCGGGTAAATTACCGGTGTTGCATCATTGTTGCGAATATCATTTAAACCCGTAAAATCACATCCCCCAAGTGCATCAAAAATTGTTTGCAGCGAGTCAATTGGATCAATACTATCACCTTCCACATCTGTTACTTTCAAATCCAGCCAAAGACTATTTACCTCATCGGTTGGTTTTGCCACCCGAATAAAGGAGGAAAGTGCGGAAATTCCTGCATCCAAACATCGCGTGTCAGCACCCGGCACTTTAGCACCCTGTAAAGCAGCCATTAATTTGCATGCTAAATTTCCTTCTGTATTCAAGAAATTTGTTTCCATGCCATCCAAAATTTCAGGCCCCAATAAAATATTTCCCTGAATTGCATAGGTTGTTCCGGTTAGATGACCTTTCCAATCGCTGCAACTTTCACCGGTATAGGCAGCACTTCTGCCTCCATCTACAAGATCAACAACACCATATTGGCGAATAGTTGGATTTCCCACAACATCATTCATAATCATGGAATCAATAATATTTGCCGGTGAAACACCTGCATTCATAAGATCCTCCGCATAGAACTTATTTCCCGGTACATAATACGCCTGAGTATGTATTACACCCACACCTGGATGCACATCACTTATAATATGCGAGTTTTCTATACAAGAAGCTCCTGCACTGCCAACTTCGCCGGTAACCGGGTCAACAGCACAAATAGAAAATGTATGTTGCGCAAATAAAGGTGTGCAGAAAACAAAGAGGCCTATTATAATTAATTGTTTCATAGATCGTTAATTAGGATCAAAGGTAAGGATTTATAGGCAGGTTTTGAGCACTTAACACATTAATGGAATGCTGTATAGTGAACATAAAACAATTTGCGCCGGTTTAATTTCAAAAATGGGTTATTTCAATCGTAAAGGGTAAGCAACTAAAATTAGCGTTGCTCTTCGTAATTTTGCATCTTAATGGCATTCGGGATAAACAGCAGAAGGATTAAAAAAGCGATCAGGCGACTGAAGAGTTTACCCGGTGGAATCAACTTTTTTAGATATACCTCCAATAAAATATATGCCTGGTACCTTAAAAGAATAGGAAGTACCAAAGTAGCACATCCTTCTTCCATTATGTTGGAAGTTACCAATCACTGTAATTTAAAATGTATCACTTGTCCTCGCGAGTATCAGTATGGGGAAGATATGGACAAGGGTTTTATGGATATCAAACAATTAAAAAAGGTTATAGATGAGGTGTATCCTTATGTTGATTCGATTGGTTTAACAGGTTTGGGTGAAACGTTAATGTATAAACAATTACCAGAGGCACTAAAATATATACGTTCAAAAAATAAAGGAATAATAACTACTATATCTATAAATGCGCATTTGCCAAATAGTATTGAAATTGTTAAATCCATTGCAGACGATCTTGATACCCTGCAAATATCGATGGACGGAGTGGGAGAGACGTATGAAAATGTGCGTTTGCGCGGCGAGTTTAAATTGTTTTACGATAACGTTAAAGCCATTGTGGAATATTGCAAGGATAAAAGAGCTGACGTGATGTTCAACTTTGTTGCCATAAAAGAAAATTATTTCAACATGGCCGAAGTTGTAGAAGCTGCAAGCGAATTAGGGGTTGATTATATTAACATCACGCCGTTTAATGTTGCTGCGGTTACTGCACATGATATCAGTTATTACGATTTTTTTCACAGTGAAGCATTTAAGAACGAATTGCAAAGGGCAAAAGATAAAGCAGATGAACTTAAAAATGTTGAACTTACCCTTTGGGATGTAAAATCAAAAAATGAATTTAAAAAATGTCACCTCCCCTGGGGGCATTTTTATATCAGTTGGGATGGATATGCAACACCATGTTGTGCGAAACCTTTTCCAAAAGAATTGAATTTCGGACATGTATTTGAGGATGGATTATTAAAATGTCTGAACTCTCCGGGTTATCGTCAATTTCGGCAATTATGGTACGAAAATAAAACACCTCAATTTTGTGAAAAATGCCATATGGTGGATCTTAAACCCATCGACCTGCCTTTTGAACTTCCTGTAAATTAATTGCCCAATACGTACTGCCAGATAAATAAACCGGATAAAAGCAACAATCCGATTAGGAACATCCATTTAAACCGTTTGCGACTGCGGGAGAATATTTGTTCCATTTTTATTTGAGTGGAAGCACCAAATTTAAATTTACCCCACATCCATAAGGTTCCTACGATAAAGAACAGCAGGAAAAAAATATCTTTAAACAGATCAAAGGTTGCGGCGGTCATAAATTTTTATTTGCAGATGAATTATGTATTTTTGAATATCCAACTGCAAAAATATGCGAATAAGAACTATATCCACACTATTTATCATGATTTTATTGATTTCAGTTTCCAATGCTCAGGTGTGGACTCTTGATAAAAACGAATTGTATGTCAATCTATCGTTCAGCAATACCATATATAGTGAAGGATATGATAGTACGGCGGAAATAATAACACTACCTGTATCAATTACTGACAGAACGAT
>JBGAWP010000127.1:0-3863 GCA_044227505.1 Chitinophagales bacterium
CAACCGGCACCGGAATTTCTAAACCTGTTATTCGGGGTTTAGGTTATAACCGGGTGGTTGTAGTAAATGATGGAATACGTCAGGAAGGTCAGCAGTGGGGAGATGAGCATGGAATTGAAATTGATGAATTTTCGGTGAATCAGGTAGAAATTTTAAAAGGTCCGGCAAGTCTTTCCTATGGCTCAGATGCTATTGCAGGTGTCATCAATATGATTTCGGCTCCTACTTTACCCAATGGTGTTATTCTGGGAAATGTGATCGGAAATTACCAAACAAATAATGGATTGATTGGTTATTCTGCGAACCTAAGAGGAAGTTTGAAAGGTATTATCTGGGATGTCCGGTACAGCAACAAAATGGCACACGCTTATCAAAACAAATACGATGGGTATGTTTTCAATTCCGGCTATCGTGAACAAGCTATTAGCGGGATTGTCGGAGTAAATAAATCGTGGGGATATTCTCACCTGCATTTTAGTTCTTATTCCATGAATCCTGGAATTGTAGAAGGGGATCGTGATAGTGTTACGGGAAAATTTCTAAAAATGGTTGCATTGAATGATTCAACAGAAGACACACAAATAGCCTCCTCCAACGATTTTAAAAATTATACCCCTGTTACACCGTTTCAACAAATCAGGCATTATAAGGCGGTATTAAACAATAATTTTATTCTTAAAAAAGGAAACATCAAAGCAACAATAGGATTTCAGCAAAATCAGCGGCAGGAGTATGGAGATATTTTGCAGCCAGCTCAGTATGGGCTGTATTTCCTCATGAATACGATCAATTACGACCTGCGATATAATTTAAGTCATCAGAATAATTTCGATTTTTCGATTGGTATAAATGGAATGCAACAGCAATCGAAAAATAAAGGCATCGAATTTTTAGTCCCCGAGTATCAACTATTCGACATTGGCGTTTTTACCATTCTAAAAAAATCATTTGACAAATTGGATATTAGTGGAGGTATTCGTTATGACAACAGAAATCAGCGCAGTGAGGACCTGTTTTTGAATTCAGATGGTTTACCAACAGATCCGAATGACTCCAGCTATCACCAGTTCACGGCATTTCATTCTACCTTCTCAGCTGTTACAGGAAGCATTGGTGCTACGTACCAATTCACCGATAACATATATGTAAAAGCAAATGCTGCAAGAGGTTATAGAGCTCCTAATATTGCTGAACTTGGATCAAATGGTTTACATGATGGTACCATTCGTTATGAAATTGGCGATCCTCATTTAAAGGCAGAAAATAGTTTTCAAGTCGATGCTGCGTTAGGTGTTAATACGGAGCATCTCACCGTAGAACTTGATCTTTTTAATAACAGCATTTCAAATTTTATTTTCTTAAGAAAATTGAACAGTGCATTTGGTGGAGATTCCATTAGGGATGGATACAGTGCTTATAAATTTGTACCTGGCAAAGCCAATTTATCAGGAGGTGAGATCAGCATTGATCTTCATCCCCACCCAATGGATTGGTTGCATTTTGAAAATTCTTTTTCATATGTTCAGGCTTTACAAAAAAATGAACCAGATTCAACCAGGTATTTACCTTTTATTCCTGCACCTAAAATTCAGTCGGAGTTAAGAGCGGACATTAAAGAGATAAAAAAGTTATTTAGCAAAACGTATTTTAAGCTGGAAATGGAAAATTACCTGGCACAAAATAAATTTTATGCAGCTTTTGGTACCGAAACAAAAACACCGGCCTATACATTAATTAATATCGGTGCAGGAACAAGTGTAAAAAACAAAAAAGGCTTTACATGTTTTTCTATTTATATCAGCGTAAATAATTTAATGGATGTGGCTTACCAAAGTCATTTAAGTCGTTTGAAATATACGCCTCTCAATTATGCCAATGGCAGAAGCGGTGTATTCGGTATGGGCAGAAATATGAGTTTAAAATTGGTGGTACCTATTAATTTTAGAAACGGATTGATTTGACCTCACCCTCGGTCCCTCTCCTTTTTCAAGGAGAGGGGCCGGGGGTGAGGTGAACGGAGCTTGTGCGTTTACCTCTTTTTCTTAAAATAAAAATACCGTTGCACTCCTACCACAAACATGGGATAAAAGCGTGCATACGATTTACTGATCATAGGAAGTCTGACAGAAAAATCAATTCTTAAATTTGATTTAATGATGCATTGCACACCGGGTGCAATATCAATGTAATTACCTTTATCTAACAACGGTGTATTGATGGGAATGGATAAATTTCCGTATTGTGTTACTGCCGCTGCTTCATAAGCCTTTCCAATTAATTCGAGGTATACATTTACATTTAACTGGTCATAGTTTTTATACACTTGTGGCAACAGCAAATACCCCATAGATAAATTATAAGTAAGCGCCCGGCCATAACTTATTTTCGTTGGAATCATTGGCCCTCCGCTTAAATCCGGTGATAAACCATCGTATGCACCGGGAATAATAAAACCTGATGCTAATGAAATTGCAAAATGATTTTTTAAGCAAGTTGTGATCAAACCTGCACCATAACCTTTCGTATCACCCATCAAATTAGGTTCAGATTCATCATGGGCTTGTTTAACATAAGCTCCTTCTGCATATGCTGTCATGCGAAAATGACTATGAGTTCCATCTTTTGATAGGAAACGATATTTTGCAAATACGTAAATTCCATTAGATTGATAGGGATATGACACGCCACGTTGAAAATCGCCGGTTGTATAAACGGTTTGATTTCCATTGTGTGTATGTGAAACCAGATTGGCAGGAAAATTTTTACCGTGATGATTGGAAACTCCAACAGTTGCCATTACTGATAATCGGGGCAAGACACCATACATCACACGAAATGAAAGCTGATTACGAAATTGTGATAGCTCCTTGTAGGTTTCTCCCATTACACGTATGCCCAATACACCTTTGGGGATATTACTTGCAGGCTCATTTAAGGGAAATAATTCCTGACCAAAAAAAGTTGATGATGTTATGAAAAACAGAAAAACAGAAAGGACAACTTTTCTATTGAACTGTAACATAATATTGCTGTGAATAAGGAGTTGGGGTAACATTTGAAGGGCATGCATTTTTAGCATACATTTTCCATTTTTTAAATTCTTTAGCAGGCATAAATTTTTCGCCTATAAAAGTGAGTTGAACTTGTCCTGTTATTTTTTTAGGTGCCTCTACTTTTATAAAACGATAGGCATCATTTTCATAGTTCCAGCAATAATCGGGTGTTATTTCCAACTCATTCATATTTATGATAGCCGAAATACTCCGAACAGAAAAACCAGCATCTACTACTTTTTTAGCAAGGTCTTTTACATTTACTTTTTCGCCTTTCTTGAAATATACAGTAGCCGTATTTTGTTCAAGCTGCATATATACACTGTCTACCGATTTCAACTCTAAAAGTGATTTTTGCGTTGAAAATGAACAAGCCGAGCAGGTTAATCCATCTACACCAATAACTGCTGATTGAAATTGAGCCTTTCCAGGTAAATGAAAAACCAGACAAATAATCATCGTTATTAAAATATATTTTATCCTTAATTCCATAGTATTCGTAAAATTAATGAATTTAAATTAGGAATGGGAGTAATTTAACATTACTTTTGTTTTTATTTCTTACAATTTGAAGCCAGTTATTTCCATATTACTTGCTGCGGTATTCCTTCTTCAGCCGCTTTCAAAACTCTCGATTTTAATTAATTATGAGCTGAACAAAGTGGCTATTACAAAGCGTTTTTGCGTGAATAAATCAAAACCAAAAATGAATTGTAATGGAAAGTGTCACTTAAAAAAGCAATTGGAAAAAGATGACAAGAGACAGGATGTGCCCGATTCATCAAAAGAAAAATCTGAAATTCAGTTTTA
>JBGAWP010000128.1:0-3760 GCA_044227505.1 Chitinophagales bacterium
TTGCGGTAAGAATTATAAAAGATGTGGGTACACAGTAGCTGCCGGTAGGCAGGTAAAGAACAAGGAATAAAGAACATCAAACTATCTACGCCCTAGTGATTTTCCTACGTAATGAACTCAGAACCCAGAACACAGAACACAGAACAAATCAAACAATCCCACCCCTCATAGAAAAAACCTTAGCCGCCCGTTGTGCATCTTCCGACATTTTTTTAAAAGTAGCATGAATATCTGCTAACATTAAAGGGGTAAAAAACTCTTTCAATTCTTCCCAATTATTAAAATCGGCCTCGCGAAATTTGTAGGATTGTTCGAAAAGTCCGGCCTCTATTTTAACGATATACTTTTCACTCCAGTTAAAAACGCTGATCTTAAATATCGGATGGTCGATAGAACCTACAATTCTCATGTTTATTGAATTTGTTTTGAAACAGAATTAAGAATGGGCATAACAGCAGGGCAGATCTCGGCATTCACTAAAGTGAGTTCTGCGATCTGGTAGATCTTTTTGCGATTTGTATGCGGATATTCCTGACAAGCTTTTGGTCTAACTTCATAAATACTGCATTTATTATCCGTTTGCAAAAAAGTGCATGGAACAGTATGAAATACCCAATCACCATCCTCATCAAACAATAAATATTTACTGACAAACTCATTTTGCTTGATATTGAGATGTTTAGATATCCTTTCTATGTCCTTCTGCAAAATGATAGGCGAATGTGTTTTGCAACAATTTGCACATTCAAGACAGTTGATATTTGAAAATACGAGATCATGCACCTCGTTTATCAAGGCATCGTCTTGCGCAGATCTGCGTTTGCGAAGTTTTGCAAATAGTTTCCTGTAGAGCGTTTTAGTTGCAGCAGGTAATTTGCCGGGTATTTGCATGTTCAAAATTAGAACGGAAGATCATCTTCTCCTTCCGGAAGCGGTGTGGATTCCACAACAGGTTGATTAACTGCCGGAGCGGAGGATGATTCTGAAAGTTTTTCCATTTTCCAAACATCCAGATTTACGAAATAACTCGTGCGTCCTTCTTTTTCCCATTTCGATCCTTTAATGTTAAAGGTGACCTTAACATCATCACCCACTTTATATGCATCAAGCAGGGCACAACGGTCCTGAATTAATTGAAATTTGATAGTATCGGTAAACACGCGGTCGCTGGCCGTTTCGGTCTTCTCAACAACAAATTCTCTCTTCTTGAATGTGGCAGATACTTCCTGTGTGGGAAACAATTCTAATAATTTTCCTGATAATTCGTAAGGCATATGAATTTTTTTCAAAGATAATTGGATTTATGCTATCCTAAAAATTATTAGTCAACATATGTGGTGGAAAGAATTGAAGCGACTAAATAGGCTACTCAATTGAATTGTGTGATCGCTCAGAGAAAAAAATTGGGAATAACTCCTTTTGAATGTTAAGAAATGGTGAAAAGCGGCATTAATCAATGTAAATTTAATATTAATAAAATGCGTATTCTGTGTAAACTCATCGTTATATTTGTGTTAATAAAATAGTTGAATATGATCGGCTGTATAATAAATCTCTTGTTGTTAGGTGCTCCACAGGAATTGCACACCTTTGATAATGCAAACCAAATCGCACAAATGGTAGAATTACCCGGTGAATTGACTGAAGTAATTTATCTGGATGCAAAGGGGAATATTATTCAAAGAGGGTATATGTTGGACGGAAAAAAAACAGGAACCTGGATAACCTATAACGAGGTTGGTGAGGTAACAGCAAAAGCAAATTACGAAAATGGACAAAAACAGGGGAAATGGAAAATTTATAGCAATTCCGGTAAGTTGGAATACAAGATATTTTATAAAAACAACAAAAAAATTTGGGCGCAGCAATATAACGAGAATGGTGATCTGACTGCCTTTTCCTATAAATGATTTTACCTGGTTAATTGCAATTACACCCGGTTCGCAAGGCCGGGTTTTTTTATGTACTTTTGGGTGTAATTAATTGTTATGAAAAAAATATTTGTATCACTATTGATCCTGCAAGCAATATCCCTAAATGCGCAATTGCCCGAATTTGAAATATATGTTTCTAAATTGGATAATATCAATGGCAACCTAAAGGTGTCGGATGTATTAAATGTGACTAATCACGATGGATATGATAATCAGCCTTCATTTACTCCGGATGGAAAAATGATCTATTTTTCTTCTGTGAGGGATACAACACAATCCGATATTTATGCAATTGATCTCAGCGATAATTCTACAAAACAAATAACCAATACTGTTGAAAGTGAATATTCACCTGTATTTACAAATGACGGAAATTCTTTTACCGTGGTAAGAGTAGAAAAAGATTCAACACAAAGAATGTGGGAATTTGCTAAAAATGGAACATCACAAAAGGTGATATTGCCTAAAATTGACAGCGTTGGATATTATTGTAAAATTGATGAGAAACATTTTGCATTTTTCATGGTAACCGAACCTTCTACCATGGTGATAGCAGATGCAAAAAAACAAACAACCCTTGCAATTGATAAAAATATCGGACGGTGTATAAAACGAATTCCCGGTGAAAATGCGATCATGTATCTCGTTAAAAAATCGGACAAACAATGGGTTTTAAAAAAGTATGATCTCGATAAAAACAGGATCAGTATTGTTTCGATCATTCCCCCCGTAAGCGAAGATTTTATATGGACTAACGATAATAAAATATTAATGGCGCGCAATAATCAATTTTGGATTTACAATTATTCGGCTGAAAATCCGGAGTGGAAAATGATCTCTGAAATAAAAGAATTAACAGGCAAAAAAATCTATCGTTTAGCTTTAGCTCCCGATGGAGTAACGCTTGCCTTTGTTGCCGATGAATAAGCGTCAATCGCGAATTGTGAGTCCAAATTTTCGTCAATCGTCAATCTTCAATCGTGAATCCGAACCTCCTAACATTGGAGCCTTTTATCTATGCTTCAAACTATAGGCTGGAGTGGAGCACTCTCACTACTCACCATTCACTACTCACCCAAGTGGGGCCAATTCAATTTCACAAAATCAAACTATTGCAAAACAATCTTTTGCATTTCTATAATATTTGAATTTTCGTCAGTAAAGATAACAAGATACACTCCTTTGGAATATTCAGACATATTAAATGTTATGCTCTCTGTAAAATTTCCGGTTTTTATTTCTTCACCGGTAAGTGTTAATAATTGATAATTTGCTGATAACCTTTCTAATGATAAAAGTGTAATTACAGTATTTGTTGGATTTGGATAAACAATAAACTTTGAGGGTTGAATATCATCGGTTTCAAATTCTTTGTCATTGATCCAGAATGGATATTGGCAATAAGCAGTTGCAAGATAATCACTCAATAATTTTAAACCGATTGAGGAGAGGTATTGATATTTACAAATACTACTATCCGGCAACAAGTTACTCCCTGTATATTCTGATTCAACCCGATTTTTAAGCCAGTTAAATTTTTGATAGGCGTAATTATACTCACCGGCAGCAAATAATACACAACCATCGGTATATTGGTTAGCGATTGTAATCCTTCCACCGCCATTTTTATTTATTTCATAAGTACAGGATTCGGAAGCTAATCGGGCCTGAATATTTTCTTCTGTTGGTTCTGTTTCGCAATCTTCGTATAAACAATCGCAGGATGTTGGTTGCGTACTGTAAACAAACGGTGTTTCAAGTCCAATGCCGTCACATGTTGGGTCAAATCCTATATCATAATTTGCTGTTGATGGCGCAACACCACC
>JBGAWP010000129.1:0-3447 GCA_044227505.1 Chitinophagales bacterium
CTTCGCCACCACCTTCTTCGGGCAGAGGACTGACGATATCATCGTCATCATCAAATTCGCAATTAAAAGGTATCACATCATTTATATCTTTATCGCTATAAATAATATGATAATTTATTTCCGGATTTGGCAACACTTGTGCAATTACAATATTCCCAAATTGTTTTGTTGAAATAACTGCCATCATATGACCTGAAAATACTGTAACAGCAACCAGGCTTTCGTTATCACCTTTTACCATTCCGTTATAAAATAATCCACGTGCATGTGCAGGAGCAGCACTGCCATCAGAACTGCGCACTTCAAAATCGTCGGTTACTATTTTATTTTGCATTAATTCCAGCGTCAACATGGTATCCATATAAGGAATTTCCATGGAAAACTTATCAGGAGCTGTAAGTCTGAATTCAAAAAATGCAGCCGGATTTAAAGAGATCATACTATATTCACTCACCCTGTCATAAAACAAGGTTCCAACTTCTTCATTAATATGTTTTTGAATAAAATTGTATTGCGGAAAAGTAGCGCCATTATTTTTTGCAGCAATTATTTTTGCGGGTACTGCTTTTTGTGCAGATAAGCGGGTGATCTGCAAACTAAAAATTGCTATAAATACAAGAGCCGAACAGATTAAATGAGATAAAAATTTAAATCGGGCGAAATACTTTTTCATGTTGATGGGTTTTGTGTAAAATGGAAATGTTAAACGAATGTAGGGGTTTTGTGGGTGAAAAGTGAGTTGTTTTTATATTCCGGATATCAATAATAAAAAAGAACATTGAGATTATAAGAATGAGCTTTCTGATTCCCAGACCAAATTGGTAACGAGTTCATCTAGAAATCAACTATTCTGTAAAATTTTTTAATAAAGCTAAATACTTTTAGCAAAAAAACCTATATTTGTAAATAATATTTAGCATTATGCCTCGAAATAAACCAATTTTATTTCCCAGATCCTCCCGTATTCTCGCAGAATTTGGGGAAAACCTTCGTCTTGCCCGTTTGCGCCGAAACTTTAGTGCTGCGCAGGTTGCCGAGCGGGCAAACATCAGTCGCCCCACACTAACCGCTCTCGAAAACGGCGCTCCAGGTGTCAGTATCGGGCATATTGTTCAGGTGCTTGGGGTGTTGGGATTGGAAAAAGATATGTTGGAGGTTGGGAAGGATGATGTTTTGGGGAGGAAGTTGATGGATCTGGGGTTGGAGGTGAACAAAAGAGCCCCAAAACGAAAATAACGGAATATGAAAACGAAACAGAACAGTGAGAATATTTTTGTGTATGCCGATTGGGATGGGATGGAGAGTCCTGGTTTAATGGGAATATTAAAGGTGGCGCACCAGAAGGGAAGGGAATTATTTTCTTTTGAATATGAAGAAAAATGGCTTGAGGATCGTTCGAGGTTTCAGATCGATCCCGAATTGCAATTGTATTTGGGTTTACAATATCCAAGGGATGAAAAACAGAATTTCGGCATTTTTTTAGACTCTTGTCCCGACAGATGGGGAAGAATTTTAATGCAGCGAAGAGAAGCCGCAATAGCGAAATTAGAACAGCGACCAAAACAACAATTATTTGAGCGTGATTATTTAATGGGAGTATATGATCAGCAAAGGCTTGGAGCATTGAGATTTAAAAAAGAAAAGGATGGTGAATTTTTAAGTAATGAAAAAATAATGGCTGCACCACCATGGGCAGCTTTGAGAGAATTAGAGGAAATTAGTTTGCGTTTGGAGGAGGAGGAAGCACAAGACAATCCTGAATATTTAAATTGGTTAAGTATGTTAATTGCACCCGGATCATCCTTAGGTGGAGCCAGACCGAAAGCAAGTATTATTGATCCCAATGAACATTTGTGGATCGCAAAATTCCCCGGTAAAAACGATCATTTTAATGTAGGGGCCTGGGAATATGTTGTTTATTGTTTAGCAATTAATGCCGGAATAAATATGTCGGAATCTCAGGCACGAAAATTTACCACCCGACATCACACATTTCTTACAAAACGTTTTGACAGGACTGCAACAGGAACACGTTTACATTTTGCATCTGCATTGACCCTATTAGGGTATTCAGACGGAGTAAACAGCAGTGATGGTGTTAGTTACCTCGAACTCGCGGAATTCATTTCTGAAAACGGTGCAAATGTTGACGCTGATCTTCATCAATTATTCAGGCGCATTGTTTTTAATATTTGTGTCTCCAATACCGACGACCATTTACGCAATCATGGATTTATTTTATCAAACTCCGGTTGGAATTTATCGCCTGCTTATGATATTAATCCCAACCCATTCGGCAGAGGCTTAACACTTAATATTACAGAAACATCCAATGAATTAGATCTTGATCTTGTCATGGAAATTTTTCCATTTTTCAGGTTGAAAGAGGTGGATGCGAAAAAGATTATTAATGAAGTTAAAAGTAGCATTTTGGATTGGAAAAAAATTGCAAAGGAAGTTGGGATATTGAGAGGGGAGGTGGAGGAGATGAAAGGGGTGTTTGAGGGGTGATTGTAATTACAACTACAACAAAGGTTCGAATGTTAATATAATTCTTTAGAACTTCTCAATATTTAACTGATATATATAATTTGTAAAAAAAAGAGGCTGTCTTCATTTGAGACAGCCTCGTATTCATTTGATAAATTTAATCTAATTCAATTCAAAGCGAAGACTGTTGAAAACATCTTTTCGCCATTTGCAATTTTTACGAGGTATAATCCTTTTGTAAGATTTCCCATTTCAATGTTCTCATTGGAGAAAATTGTTTTATTGCTGATCATTTTGCCATTCATATCAAAAATTGTTGCCTCTGCTGAAGGTACAGATTCTGGTAAAATAACATGCAAATGATTTTCATAGCTGTACACTGTAGGAAAAAATTCCGGAGTGCCATTAATATCAAGTAATTCTCCATTGATGGCGGCATCCGGGGTTTCATTATAGGCATAATCTTTTAATGTGAGTTTTGTATGCGAAACATCAAATCGCGCCCAGCCATAATGTGTATTTCCACCAACCTGAATTCGCAGTCCCGCAAATTTATTGGTTACATTATCCCAGGGACCGAAATCGCCGAAGCCAAATACATTTCCCCAGAAAGCATTACCGGAATCAGTTTGTGTATTCCAATTCAGAGCAGGCCCGATAGGATCTCCCTCATCAAACATGGAAGCCATTGGAAAAGAGGTTCCGTAAAAGTCAAACAAATAACCAGCAACTGTCGCAGAATTATAAACACTGATACCGATCGCAGCATTAAATGATGACTGTATATTAATCAGCCCAAAATCATTGGTTCCATCATTATTCAGGTCGAAGTCGCCAAATTCGTTGGAGTTTAATACAAGGTCAGGGTCTACATCTGTATACACCACTTGTGCGTCAGAATTTGTGCCTGCGAGAAAGGCTGTTGCAAAAAGGCCATAGGAGCCTAATCTTTTTAGT
>JBGAWP010000012.1:0-478 GCA_044227505.1 Chitinophagales bacterium
AAGACAATTGTCCGAAATCAAATTAAAATTAACAAACTTATAGATACAATTACTTTATCGGAGTTAACTGAAATGATAAAAAAGGATATAGAAGTATTTTATAGAAATATGAAAATGGAAAATATTTACTTTACCGGAATGTTAATTTTGAATTCAGGTCAAAAAAGAATGATTAATAACTTATTTGTCAAGAACCGTTTAAACATATATGAACAAATTAAATTATTATCTTCAGGAGGATATTTTATTATTTATGGTATTTTTTATAATTACGGTAAACCGAACTATGGTATAATAGAAGGTGCTATAGGATGGCGGATTGAATAGCGTTTATTATCTTAAATCCAATTAATCGTAACGTGCTATTAAAGAAGTGTCTTTTCTATAAAAAATCTTCCATTTCCCTTGCGTAACCGAACGGTTACATATACTTTTGCATACAAAATACACCAACATGGTAAGAAGAGACGTATTTCAG
>JBGAWP010000012.1:488-72264 GCA_044227505.1 Chitinophagales bacterium
AGAAGCGATTGGATCAATAATCAATATTCCTATAGGCTCCTGTAAAAAATGTTCAACCCAATAACCCGTTTACCAATAAAATCTACTAAAATCCTTGCGTAACCGTTCGGTTACATATACTTTTGTGACCACAACTAACTGATACACTATGGTGCGAAGAGACGTATTCCAGGCAATTGCCGACCCGACAAGACGGGAGATCATTGCGTTGTTATCCAATCAGATCATGAATCTCAACGCCGTTGCCGATAATTTTGATATGAGCAGGCCGGCTATATCCAAACATATTAAGATCCTCAACGAATGTGGTCTTATCGAAATAAAACAACTCGGAAGAGAGCGTTTCTGTGTCCCGCAACTGGCAGCTTTGGATCAGGTGCAAACATGGGTTCAGCAATACAGTTTGTTCTGGACCAATAAATTGGATGCCCTTGAAATTCATTTGGAACAACATAAAAAAAACGGTAAAAAAAATAAATAAAAACCAGATCATGGAAAATAAAAAAATATACCTCGAACGCCTTTTTAACGCAGATGTAAAAAAAGTATGGTCAGCACTTACCGATAAAAACGAAATGCAATTATGGTATTTTGACCTTAAAGAATTTCAACCGGAGGTAGGTTTTGTATTTCAATTTACCGGTGGCCCATCACCGGAAAAACAATATTTGCATATTTGCGAAATAACAGAAGTGATTCCTCAAAAAAAATTATCTTACAGTTGGCGTTATGAAGGATATGCAGGAATTTCTTTTGTGAGTTTTGAATTAATTCCCAAAGGAAACAAAACATTGTTAAAATTAACCCACAGCGATATTGGAACTTTCCCTGCAGATATTACAGATTTTGCCATTAAGAATTTTGAGGAAGGATGGAATGCAATTATTAATACCTCTTTGAAAAATTATCTCGAAAGTACTGATTTCAAATATGAGTTGACCGTTGAAGCAAATAGCAATTCTATTTATACAGGGCTCACTAAAAAAATTAAACTCTGGTGGTCAGAAAAAACTGAAGGTACTGCAGATAAAGTAAATGATGAATTCGTAGTTCATTTCGGAAGAACATTTAAGAAAATAAAAGTAATTGAACTGATCCCAGACAAAATGGTAAAGTGGCAGGTGATGGAAAGTTATTTTGATATAAACGAATTTAATAACAGATCGGAGTGGAACGGAACAACAATTGAATGGGAAATTGCAGCAAATGCAGATTCCACAAATATCATCCTGACCCATCACGGACTTAACAAATCGCTTGAGTGTTATGAAGTATGTGAAAATGGATGGATTAATTTTATGGATAGTTTTCATGATTTTCTTACCACGGGAATGGGAACACCGTTTCAATGATTTGGGTCACGGATTTTATAGGATTTCGCGGATTTCACAGATTTAAATAATATTTAAATACACCAGACAAGCCCTGCGATCCCTGTCCATTTGCGCCCTCTGCGGGAAACAATAACATTTGGTAATTTGTTAGTCTGGTGATTTGTTAATTTAATTCTTATCCAAAACAGATAGCCAAAAATTGGATATTTTTTTTCCAAAAAACTTTGCATCTCTTGCATGAAATACCAAATATTATTTATTTTTATCCCATGGCCTACAACGAAAAATTAGCGGAACGCATACGCGAGAAACTTGCGGATGTTCCAAATGTGGAAGAAAAACGAATGATGGGTGGTTTAACATTTATGGTAAATGATAAAATGTGTGTAGGCATTATAAAAGATGACCTTATGTGTCGCATAAACCCGGAATTTCATGCAAAAGCAGTGGAGCAACGCGGATGCAGAACAATGGACTTTACAAATAGACCTATGATAGGTTATGTACTAATTGATGAGACCGGAATGAAATCAAAAAAGGATTTCGATTATTGGATTGAACTCGCGCTTTCTTTTAATGACAAAGCAAAATCCTCAAAAAAGAAGAAAAAATAAGTTTCATTCCCCGTAATTAAATACTCACATCCAGATTTATTCAATTACAAATCCCCTGTCGCAAAACACCCTTTTTAAGTCACATACACACAGTATTTGTGTTCTGCACAAAACAGAACTTTGTTTTTATTAAATCAATTCAGGAATTAATAAAACTCAAAAAAAAATGAAAAGAACTAAAATTTTATACTGGGTATTTACAGGGTTGTTCGGAGCATTTATGCTTTTTTCTGCAATCCCTGATCTTTTAACCGTTCCGGATGCAGTTAAAATGGTGCATGATGATCTTGGATATCCTGTTTATATTATACCTTTTTTAGGATTGGCAAAAATTCTCGGAGTGATCGCAATAATTATTCCCGGATTTCCAAGAATAAAAGAATGGGCTTATGCAGGATTAGCATTTGATCTTATTGGAGCCACCTACTCCCTTTATTGCATCGATCCGTCACCAAAAGGTTGGGTTGGAATGTTGGGACCTATTGTAATTGGTGCATTATCTTATTATTTTTATCATAAAAAATTAAAACAAGTTAACGAACCTCAAACTACAATTTAATTATTATGTCATTTCAAGCATATCTCGATAATATTAAAACCAAAACAGGTAAGTCTCCGGAAGATTTTAAAAAATTAGCCAAACAAAAAGGATTTTTAGAAAATGGGGAACTTAAATCCAATGTAAAAGCCGGAGAAATTGTTAATTGGTTAAAAATGGATTTCGATTTGGGACACGGGCATGCTATGGCTATTTTTGCACTATTGAAAGGAAAAAAAGAATAAAAATTTATATGCAATTTAAAACTGTTCTTTTTCAGGCAGGTAAAACTGCAACAGGATTTGAAATACCTCCGGAAATTGTTGAAAAACTTGGCGCTGGTAAAAAACCTCCTGTTAAAGTCACCATAAACGGCTACACATACCGGAACACCGTTGCGGTTATGGGTGGAGTATATATGATAGGTGTAAGCGCACTGCACCGTGAAGGAGCAGGTATAAAAGGTGGTGATAAAATTACGGTAGACCTCGAATTGGATACTGAGCCTAGAATTGCAGAGGTGCCTTCGGATCTTGCAAAACAATTAAAAAAAGAACCGCTTGCTAAAAAGAATTTTGATGCACTTTCTTATAGTAAGAAACGCGCATTCATTCTTCCGATCACAGATGCAAAAACAGAAGAAACCAGAATACGCAGAATTGAAAAAACAATTTTAACATTAAAACAAATGTAATTTTTTTTATAAATTAAAATAAAATTAAAATGGCAAGAACAAGCACTTATCTCAATTTCTCCAGAAACACAGAAGAGGCATTTAATTTTTACAGATCAATATTTGGCGGTGAGTTCGGCGGAAATGGTATTGCCAGATTTCGCGATATACCACCCTCCGACGATATGCCACCTTTGGCACCCGGTGATGAGAATCTGGTAATGCATATTGAACTGGAAATAACGGGTGGACATAAATTAATGGCCACGGATGCTCCGGAAACAATGGGCTTTAATGTGAATTTTGGAAACAATATGCACATCAATCTCGAACCGGATACCAGAGAAGAAACTAAAAAATTATTTGATGCCTTGTCGGCAGGTGGAAAAGTAACAATGGAACTTCAGGATATGTTTTGGGGTGATTATTTTGGAAGTTGCACAGATAAATTTGGTGTTCAGTGGATGTTTAATTGTGCCAATAAATAATTTGGTGAGTGGTGAATGGTGAGTACTGAGATTGATCCACTTCAGCCATAAGTTTTTTGCCTGAATAAATAGCTCCAGTGTTTGATCGAACGTACTCACGCCTCACGATTGACGATTCACGAAAATGAGTAATGAGTAATGAGTAATGAGTTTGATCCTCGTAAGCCGGATGTTTTTACTCTTGACTAATGACTCTTGACTATCACTGCCCAGTTGCTTGTTTGTTATACTTATTCCTATACTCCACCGGTGTTAATCCCGTAATTTTTTTAAAAATTGTCCTGAAGGCTTTGGTATCTGTATACCCAACTTCAAACATCACTTCATTAATATTTTTTCTGCTGGTTTCGAAACTTCTTTTTGCAGCTTCCATTTTAATGCGATGTATATATTCCAATACAGTATTATTTGTAGCATTTTTAAACCGACGTTCAAAACTTCTTCTTCCTAAAGAAACTTTATTTGCCAAATCATCCACAGATATTTTTTCGGCATAATTTTTTTCAATAAATTCCTGTGCTTCCTTTACTTCTTTATCAGTGTGATTTTTTTGTCCTTTGAATAAAGCAAAGGTAGTCTGACTATCTCTATCAATATCAATTGCAAAATATTTTGATGCAAGAATTGCAGTTTCTCTGTCGGTATACTTTTCCACCAAATGCAAAAGTAAATTCCAATAAGAATTTGCTCCCCCGCTGGAATAAATTCTGTTTTCTTCTGTAATGATACTTCCATCCACCACTTCTACATCCGGAAACATTTCCCGGAACTCATTTTGAAATCCCCAATGCGTGGAACATTTTTTTCCATCGAGCAAACCTGTACTTGCAAGTAAAAATGCACCAACACATAAAGATGCAACCTCTGCCCCACCCTCATACTGATCGGTGATCCATGGGATCAATTCTCTGTTTAAATGGATGGCATTTTTCATATCCCCAAAAAGTGCAGGAATAAAAACGAGATCGGTACTTTTAACATCCTTAATTTGTTTATCCGTATGAACTGAAAAGATTCCATCATTAAGTTTAACTTCCTTTTTTATTCCAACCAGCTGAATATTGAATAAAGGTTCCTTTCCCGACATCATCAAAAATTGATTTACAGCGGAAAATAAATACTGAGGATCAGCAATTGCCTGCATTACTGATGATTCCGGTACGAGAATGCTTACGTTTTTCATATTTCAAAGATAGAAAAATTCTGTCGCAAAACACCCCTTTATTGTCATTTTAACACATTGTTTTTAAGCCAATATGCTCCATCTTTGTATCACAAATAAAATAATTTTACAATCTATTAGAAAATTGAAATTATTTAATTTACTAACTTAAAAAATAGACATATGACAAGTAACATGATCACCGTTGAAGCATTAATAAATGCTCCGATAGAAAAAGTATGGGAATTCTGGACTAAACCTGAACACATTATGGTTTGGAACGCAGCTTCTGACGATTGGCATACTCCTTCTGCCACCAATGACCTCAGAACCGGAGGAAAATTTACATCTAGAATGGAAGCAAAAGACGGGAGTTTTGGTTTTGATTTTGAAGGTATTTACGATGAAGTAAAACACCTGGAGCTGATAAAATATGGAATGGCGGATGGAAGAAAAGTGCAGGTAGAATTTATTAAGGAGGGTAATAAAACTCAAATCATTGAAAAATTTGATGCGGAAAGCGTAAATCCAGTCGACATGCAAAAAGCTGGCTGGCAAGCTATTCTGAATAATTTTAAAAAATATGTTGAGGCTAATTAAATTCCTCCTAAATTTATTTGATGGCACAGATCAATTCTTATTTAACCTTTAGTGGAAACTGCAGGGAAGCAATGCTTTTTTATCAGAAATGTTTGGGGGGTGAACTTCTATTACAGACTATTGGAGACTCACCTCTTGCAAAACAAATGCCTGCAAAAATGAAGGAATTTATTTTGCATGCTACCTTAACAAAAAATGAATTAATTCTCATGGGTTCTGATATGGTTGCAGAAACGGGACTCATAAAAGGTAATGCCGTTTCACTATCAGTGAATTGTAGCAGCGAAAAAGAAATTAAATCCTTTTATAAAAAACTTGCAGTAGGCGGCAATGCCGATCATCCTCTGGAGAATACATTTTGGGGAGCATTATTTGGCGACCTAACTGACAAATATGGCAATCATTGGCTTTTGAATTTTGACAGGAACATCATTAAAAAATAAATATGAGAAAATTAAACGCATATAATTTCCTTTCCCTAAATGGATGTTACAAGGGAAACAATGGAGATATCAGTTGGCATAAACACGGAGCGGAAGAAAATTCCTATTCGGAAGAGAGTCTGGAACCAGGAAATATTCTGTTATTTGGTCGTATCACTTATGAAATGATGTCAGGATATTGGCCTTCTGAAGCTGCCTATCAAAATTCGCCAAAAGTAGCCGAAGGAATGAATAATACTGAAAAGATCGTGTTTTCAAGCACTATGGAAAAAGCAACATGGAATAACACTTTATTAATAAAAAATAATATTGTAGACGAGATCCGTAAAATAAAACAAACTCCCGGTAAAGATATGACCATACTAGGAAGCGGGACAATTATCACACAATTTGCTGAACACAATCTTATCGACAGCATACAAATAATGATTGATCCGGTTGTGATAAAAAACGGCACACCCATTTTCAATAATATACATTGTAATCTCAATTTAATATTAACGGAAACCAAAACTTTTAAAAGCGGAGTTGTACTTTTAAATTATAAAATTGAATAAAATCAGGAGGTTTTGCAACTCATTATGGTAGAAATATTTAAAACAAATGTGGAACGAGCCGAGGATGCAAATTTTTTATTGCAAACACTGACTTTAGTTTTTCCTTGCTACAAAATAAATTTTGACCTTTCCGATTGTGATAAAATATTGAGAATAGAAGGTGAAAATATCAAGTTGGATAAAATCATTGAAATATTAAATCGGAATAATTACGTTTGTATAAATTTAGATTGAGACAACATTTAACTAACAATAAACTATCATAATATGGCTATGTTAAAAATTGCTCCAACCACAATTGATGAATATATTTCTTTATTCCCGCCGGAAACACAGAAAAAATTAGAGCAAATACGGCAATTGATTCGCAAACTTGCACCAAAGGCTGAGGAGGTGATCAGCTATCAAATGCCTGCCTTTAAACTTAATTCCGTATTTGTTTATTTTGCAGGGTATAAAAACCATATCGGATTTTATCCAACTTCAACCGGCATAAAAAATTTCGAAAAAGAAATTGCTAAATATAAATGGTCGAAAGGTGCAGTTCAATTCCCCTTAGATGAACCATTGCCCGTTTCTCTGATCACTAAAATGGTGAAGTATAAAATAAAGGAGGATAAAGAAAGAGCCAATGCCCGTAAAAAATCTTAATACGTGTTCACAGGGTCATAAATTTATAAAAAGCAGCAATTGCCCTTTTTGTCCTATTTGCGAAAACGAAAGAAAACCTCCCGGAGGATTTTTATCATTGCTTTCAGCCCCCGCCCGAAGAGCGTTGGAAAACAACCATATTAAATCACTTAAACAATTGTCAAAATTTACTGAAAAAGAAATATTATCCTTTCACGGTTTAGGACCTTCCACTATCCCCATTCTAAAAAAAGCGCTTAATGCACAAAATCTCTCCTTTAAAAAACCAAAATAGGAAGCGTTTATAACGCTCCGTTTTATTAATTATCAACATTAAATGTGATTTCAAGAACTTTCCCTACTTTTATGCCAATTTGACTGGTATTAAATTCCCGTTATGGAAATATTAATAACAATATTTGAAACAATTCTTTTTAATCATTTACGTCATTAAATAAAAAAACTCATGGAACTCCTTTTCTACGATTATTGGTGGATTCTACTCATCATCCTTTGTCTTGTTTTGTATAAATATATTCTCCGGTTTTTATTCGGAATGGTTATAGTGCCTGAAGACAGGATAGGATTGGTTACAAAAAAATTCGTTCTGTTCGGTGACAACAAAGAATTACCTGATGGTCGCATTATCGCAACTTTGGGTGAAGCAGGTTTTCAGGCTAAAACGCTTGCTCCCGGTCTCTATTTTTGGAAATGGGTATGGCAATTTGATGTAACTATGGAGAAATTTACCATCATTCCCGAAGGTCAGATCGGACTTGTATTGGCGAAAGATGGTATGGCAATCCCAACCGGAAATATTCTCGGTCAAATGGTGGAATGTGATACCTATCAGGATGCTACAAAATTTTTAAACAATGGCGGACAGCGCGGTCGACAAACTACTTATATCACTGCCGGTTCTTATCGTATAAATACCATGTTGTTCGATATTTCTGTTACTGATATGATCAGAATTCAGGAAAGTATGGTAGGCATAATTACAACGCTGGATGGTTTACCCATTGAAAGCGGTCAAATAGCGGGTAAAATGATTGAGGGACATAATAATTTTCAGGATTTTGATAAATTTATTAAGAACGGTGGAAATCGCGGATTACAACCGCATGTAGTTCTCGCCGGTTCATACAACTTGAATCCCTGGGCAGTGCAAATGGAAGAAATTCCGATGACAGAAATTTCCATTGGATATGTTGGAGTTGTGATCTCTTTTATAGGTCAGGACGGACACGACCTCACAGGTTCCGATTTTAAACATGGAAATATTGTTGAAAAAGGTTTTAAAGGAGTTTGGCTGGAACCACTTGGGCCTGGTAAATATCCGATAAATAAATATACCATGAAAGTGGAATTGGTGCCAACAACAAATCTTGTATTAAATTGGGCATCAGCAAGAAGTGAAGCGCATAATCTGGATAAAAATCTTTCCACTATTACAGTTCGTTCAAAAGATGGTTTCCCATTTAATTTAGACGTTGCACAAATTATTCACGTACCAACCACAGAGGCTCCGAAAGTAATTGCGCGTTTCGGAAATATGGTAAATCTTGTTTCTCAGGTGTTGGAACCAACCATTGGAAACTATTTCAGAAATTCAGCACAAGACTCTGATGTGATCGCTTTTTTATCTACCAGAAAAGAAAGACAGGAATCTGCAAAAGAACATATTAAAAAAGTGTTGGATGAATATAATGTGAATGCAGTTGATACACTTATTGGAGATATAGTTCCACCTGAATCGTTGATGAAAACATTAACCGACAGAAAAATTGCAGAGGAACAAAAAATAACCTACGATACACAAAAAAGAGCACAGGAAACTCGTCAGGGAATGGAAAAAGAGACTGCCATTGCCGATATGCAAAAAGATATTGTAAAAGCACAACAAAGTGTTGAAATTGCAGAACGCACAGCAAGTGCAACAGTAAAAAAATCGGAGGGTGATGCAACAGGAGTTAAACTTGCCGTTGGTGCTGAAGCGGAGGCTACCAAAATGCGTGCATTCGCAGAGGCTGAATCAACAAAAGCAAGAGCGCAAGCTGATTCTGAAGCAATTAAACTAAGAGCAGCAGCACAGGCTGAACAGATTACATTAACAGGTAGCGCAGAAGCAGGAAAAATTCTTGCTATTGGTAAATCCACGGCAGAAGCTTATGAACTTGCAGTAAAAGCGCTTGGTGGTGAAAACTTTACGAGATATAAAATAACCGAAGAATTAGCAAAGGGGCATATTAAATTAATTCCGGATGTGCTTATTGGCGGAACAAACAGTAATGGAACGGCAATGGATGGTTTATTGGGATTAAAATTAATGGAAATGATGGATCCAAAAAATAAAAAAGAAGAGGAAAAATAATTTAATATGCAGGAGATCATCATAAAAAGGAATTACAATATTTTTTACCGTATGCTGGCCATTAGTGCTGTAACTTTAGTTTTTATAGCCAGAAATATTATTAGTTATTATAAATCCAACGGAGAAGGGAATTTGGTATTTCTCATTATTTCTTATGTTTTCGGGGTATTGATTTTATTACTGATCAATAATTCCATTCGACAATTAAATAAAAGAACTCCGGCATTGATCATATCTGAAAAAGGAATAATTGATAATATCAGTCATATAAAACCGGAGTTGGTGCCCTGGTCAAATATAAAAGGTGCAGAAGTTAAAAAATATAAAGGGAACATGCATATGGTAATTCAATTGCATGATTATTACGATGTTCTTGATAACGATAGCCCATTTCGCACCAAAATGACACAGATATATATCAAAGATCTGGAAACGCCCTGGGTGATCAATCTGGGATTAGTTAAAACGGATATTTCAGAACTACATCGAATAATTCTTGAAAGATCAGCGGCAGCGGATATCGTGAATCGTGAGCCGTGAAACCGGGACGAGGATTTTAGTCAAGGGTCAGGAGGGCATTAGTCAGGAGTCAGGAGTCAGGAGTCAATAGTCATTAGGCAGGAGTCAATAGTCATTGGTCAGGAGTGAAATTTTCCTCCGACCGAAATGCGAGCTCACGCCTCTCGCTTGACGCCTCACGAAATAAATGTCATTAGGCAGGTGTAAAATTTTCCAGCAACTGAAATCCGGACTCACGCCTCACGATTCACGCCTCACGAATTTCCCCCCTGTCCATTTTTAGAATTTCAATCGTTATGAAACTTTATAACCAAATTTCTTAACTTAAAACAATTAAAATGACAGGATCAGAAAATGCTTTAAATTGGTTTGAAATATCCGTAAGTGATATTACACGTGCAAAAACTTTTTACGAAACAGTTTTTGGGATCGAAATGCCTACCTCAGAAATGATGGGCATGCAAATGGCTTTTTTTCCCTCCGAAGATATGAACGGAAAGGTTTCAGGTTCTTTGGTACAGGGTGACATGCACAAACCAAGCGCTGATGGTGCGAAAATTTATTTAAATGGGAATCCCGATCTTAACATCGCTTTATCAAAGGTGGAATCAGCCGGTGGTAAAGTGATAATGCCCAAAACACATATAGGAGAAGATATTGGCAATATGGCCTTTTTTATCGATTCTGAAGGAAATACAGTTGCTTTACATTCAAATAATTAAATTAAACTTTAAGATGAAAGAATTTTTATTAGTATTCAGAAGAGACGCTTCCGTGAACGAACCTCCAATGTCGCCCGAGCAAATTCAAACCATGATGAAACCATGGCAAGATTGGATAGGAAGTATAGCCGCTCAAAATAAATTGGTGACTGCCGGGAACCGTTTAACACCGGATGGAGCAGTTATCAAACCCAATAATGTGATCACCAATGGCCCTTTTGTAGAAATTAAAGAAGCAATTGGAGGATATACCATCATTAAATGTGAAACGTTGGAGGAGGCTGTGGAATTATCTAAAAATTGCCCCATTTTATTTAATGGCGGAAGTGTGGAAGTACGCACAATAGTGCCAATGGATTAAAATCAAAATAAAAAAAAGCCTTTCGGAATATTTCGGAAGGCTTTATTATATGCAGCAAGAAGAACTGATACCACATTTATTCCGGACAGAATACAGAAAAATAATTTCGGTGCTCTGCAAAGTTTTTGGATTTGAATATATTGCCATTGCAGAAGATATTGTTAGTGAAACCTTTTTATTGGCTGCGGAAACCTGGGGGTTAAAAGGACTACCGCAAAATCCAACTGCATGGTTGTATACAGTTGCGAAAAATAAGGCGAAGGACCTATTAAAACACAACGCGGTTTTTAATAAAAAAATAGAACCGGCATTTAAAAGATCAACTTCTTTTACTGAAGAAACGGAGATCGATCTATCCGGAAAAAATATCAACGACAGTCAATTACAAATGATGTTTGCCATTTGTAATTCCACAATATCCGTGGAAGCTCAAATTGGATTATCACTAAATATTCTTTGCGGATTTGGTGCCGAAGAAATTGCTGATGCTTTTTTAAGCAATAAAGAAACTATTTATAAGCGCTTATCCAGAGCAAAAGAAAAGTTGAGATCAGAAAATATTAAAATAGAATTTCCTCCTGCCCAGGAAATAAATACCAGGTTAGAAACTGTACTCACCACAATTTATTTATTATTCAGTGAGGGATATTATTCCACCTCACAAAACACAACTTTGCGCAAGGATCTTTGTTTGGAAGCTATGCGATTAAATTTAATGCTGACGGAATTTGAATTAACAGATACACCTGCTTCCAACGCATTATTATCATTGATGTGCTTTCACTCCTCCAGGTTTGATGCAAGAACTGCTTCAAATGGGGACCTTATTTTATATGAAAAGCAGGATGAAAATTTATGGAACAGGGAATTAATTGAGAAGGGGGAATATTATCTGACCAGAGCTTCCAAAGGAAAGATCTTATCAAAATATCATTTGGAAGCCGCAATTGCCTATTGGCATACAATCAAAAATGACAGTATCGAAAAATGGGAAAATATACTACAATTGCATAACCGATTATTACAAATAGAATACTCCCCTATTGCTGCCTTAAACAGAACCTTCGCATTGTCAAAGGCAAATGGGAAATTAGAGGCAATTAAGGAAGCAGAAAAACTTGATCTGAAAAACAATCATTTATACCATATGCTTCTAGGGAATTTATATATGGATATTAATACTGACAAATCCATTGAACACTTGGAAATTGCTTTCAATCTTGCAAAAACGGATTCGGAAAGATCCGTTATACAACAAACTATCAGCAAATTATCAAAATAAATTAGCTTTCCTCTCTGGCTGAGATAATAACATTTCAGTATTAAACAAAAATTGGTTAATATTGGATTACTAAACCACACTGATCCCATAAAAAAGGCTTTCTCCATATTATTAAAGTTATTGATTGGATTATTTCTATGCCTTGTAATCTATTTAAATATCCGCTTATATTTTGGTCCGCATTTTGAAAATAAAGCAGCAATACTTGAAGATTCCCACAAACAATTAAATTTTCTGGGTTATGAGATCCATAATAATGATCTGGGTAAGAGAATGCAGGATATTTTTCCGGAAGGATTTGTATTTACCAATGCACTGTATGGTTTAAGCTGTGCCGAAATTGCCGCCAACCCAAATTCCGGTGGTTTAAAAAAATCATATTATATCAGCGAGGCAAGATTTGCTTTTGATGAAATTAATTCCGAGTATGCTAAACAGAATTTCATAAAGTCGATGAGCCCGGAATACGGTATGTATTATATCGGATGGAAAAATTATCTCTTGGGCAAGATACTTTCAGCACAAAAGCATATTGATAGTGCGGAATTGGTTTTATTTAAGAATAATTGCAAATCAATTTCCGAAGCGCTAAAAAATAATTTTTATCCATCATCATATCCAGCTTCCTCATGGCCTGCAGATGCTGCTGTTGGCGTTGCCTCTTTAAAACAACACGATCTCCTTTTTGAACCGGAATACGATTCGGTAATAAAAGATTGGATCCAAAAAGTTAAGTTAAATCTTGACAGTACTACGGGTTTAATTCCACATGCAGTTGAAGCAGAAACCGGAAAACCTATTGATGTTGCAAGGGGATCATCCATTTGTTTAACGCTGATATTTCTCTCTGAAATTGATCCAGTTTTCGCAAAAGAACAATTCGATCTTTTTTATGAAAAATTTACGATCACCAGGTTTGGGTTACCATTTGTTAGAGAATATCCAAAGGGCAGCAAAGGTCATGCAGACATAGATTCCGGACCTGTAATTCTGAAAGTAGGTTTTGCCGGCACTATAGTAGCAACAGGCACCTTTATAAAATTTGGCGAACTGGAAACAGCAAATAAAATTTCCGCTTGTATCGAAAGTATAGGTTTTCCTAAAATTGATGGAGATCAAAAAAAATACTTGTCAGGAAAATTACCCATTGCGGATGCCTTTATAGTGTGGACCAGACTACAATCTTCTGAAACTATTCGCGATAATTACTCCTATGGCAGTTTTCTTATTTTTCATATTTATAGTTTTCTGGTCGTATTTTTATTTATTGTATTATTTTATAGAAAACGGCTTTGGGATCTATTTAATAAGAACCGGAACAGGCATATTGCTTCCAAACAAAAGTGAGAGATAGTAAAATATCATAACTATATCACTATCAATTACTTATGTCTTATTTTTACAAATGGACATTAAATGAACTTCAATTTATTAATGCATGAACCTAAATCCAGGTTCATACGTAAGATATATAATGAATCTATGAGGTGATCTTGTGTTGGCCATTTTGAGTTTCAAAACTTTTTAAACAAACAATTATGAATCACCACCTATTGCCCATTTCAGAAATAGAGCAACTTTTTAATACAAGTGAAGCTGGTTTGAATGTTGTAGCCGCTGAAAAGCTCTTGTTGGAATTTGGCAAAAATGAATTGGCTGCTAAAAAAAAGAAATCCATCATTGTAATCTTTTTAAGTCAATTTAAAGATGTGATGATCTTTATATTATTGGCAGCAGCAGCAGTTTCCATTTTTATAGGAGAGATCAATGACGCTTACGTAATTCTCATTATTGTGATATTAAATGCCGTTATCGGTTTTATGCAGGAATATAAGGCTGAAAAGGCGATGCTTGCTTTAAAAAAGATGTCGGCAAGTTCAACTATTGTTAGGCGTGAAGGTAAAATATTTGAAATACCAAGTGCTGAATTAGTTCCGGGTGATGTAGTAATAATGGAGTCCGGGAATTTAGTGCCTGCAGACATGCGTTTAAGAGTATGCCACTCCTTGAAGATAGAAGAGGCTGCGCTTACAGGAGAATCAATTGCTATTGATAAAACTACAGAGGAACTCACGGAAGAAAAATTATCGCTGGGTGACATGACCAACATGGCATTTAAAGGTACCGTTGTAACCTATGGAAGAGGGGAAGGTATAGTGGTTGCCACAGGAATGCAAACGGAAATTGGAAGAATAGCAAAATTGTTGGATATAAAAGAACTTCAAACTCCGCTGCAAAAAAAATTATCTGATTTCGGAAAAAAACTGTCGTTTGTTGTTATAGCAATATGTGTGATGATGTTTGGGGTTGGTTTATTACGGGGAGAAGAACCAATTCAAATGTTGCTCACATCTATTTCAGTTGCCGTTGCAGCAATACCGGAGGCACTACCTGCCTTAATAATTATTGCTTTAGCCATTGGTGCTAAACGTCTTGTTCGTATTAATGCACTGATTCGCAAATTACCGGCAACAGAAACGTTGGGATCTGTTACTTATATCTGCACAGATAAAACCGGAACAATTACACAAAATAAAATGACTGTAACAAATATCTGGCAATTGCCGGAAACCAGTTCTATAAATAATTTAAGTGCCGATGAATTACTACTTATAGCGATGGAACTCAACCATGACGTAATAATGGATGAAAGTAATAATTTAAAAGGTGACCCAACAGAAATTGCATTGGTAGAATATTCCAGGAGTAGCAGAAATAATAAAATTGCATTCGACATCAATCTACCCCGAGAACAAGAATTGCCTTTTGATTCGGAACGCAAACGCATGAGTGTAATTTATCCCTTTAATAATGCATGGATTGTAATAACAAAAGGCGCTGTTGAGTCTATTCTTAACATTTGCGATGAAAAAAATGCTGTTCAAATTAATTCCACAACGGCCGAATTTGCAAAAGAAGGTAAACGTATTTTGGCATATTCATTTAGAGAATTACCAGATTTACCCGATACCTTTTCAATAGAGACCATAGAATGTAAAATGCATTTTCTGGGATTGGCTGCAATGATAGACCCACCGCGTTTGGAATCCAAACAAGCAATAAAAGATTGCAAAACAGCAGGTATCATTCCTGTTATGATAACGGGTGATCATCCTATAACTGCAAAGGTGATTGCAAAGGAAACAGGTATAATTGAAGATGCTAACGACAAAATTATTACCGGAGCAGAATTAGCTGCATTATCGGACGCTGAATTTGAAAAAGAGGTTGAAAATATCCGATTATATGCCCGTGTTTCGCCGGAGCAAAAACTACTTATTGTAAAAACACTGCAAAAAAAATCACAAATTGTTGCGATGACCGGCGATGGTGTAAACGAGCCTTGCGCAGAGCTGATATTGGAGTTGCAATGGGAATTACAGGTACAGATGTGAGCAAGGAAGCTGCCGACATGATTTTACTTGATGACAATTTTGCAACATTAATTAAAGCTGTAAAAGAGGGAAGAAGAATTTATGATAATATTCGCAAGTTTTTTAAATATATTTTAACTAGTAATGGCGGGGAAATCTGGACTTTATTCCTTGCCCCCCTTATAGGGTTACCTTTACCACTATTACCAATTCATATTTTATATATTAATTTGGTAACGGATGGTTTACCAGGTTTGGCATTTGCTGCGGAACCATCAGAAGAGGATATTTTAAACCGAAAACCACGAAAACCCAATGAAAGTATTTTTGCAAATGGAATAGGTATCCATATTCTTTGGGTTGGATTTTTTATGGGTGCAATATGCTTGGCAACGCAAATTTACGCGATGCATATGGAAAATGAGAAATGGCAGACTATGGTATTTACCGTTTTATGCGTAAGTCAAATGGGACATGCCATGGCGATCAGGAGTAATAAGCAATCATTGTTTAAACAAGGAATATTTGGAAATAAACAACTGGCAATTTCCGTCATACTTACTTTAGCTCTTCAGATGTTTGTTATCTATGCACCATTTATGCAGGATATATTCCGAACTCAAGCACTTTCACTTGTGGAATTAACATTTTGCATCGTTGTCTCTTCCACTGTATTCTGGGTAGTAGAATTTGAGAAGTGGGTAAAACGCCTCAACGATAAAAGGTCAGGCGCGAAATCTTAATATGTTTTTAGAAGCATAAGTATTCGTAAAATAAATCATAAGTAACATTGATAAATGTCATTTTTGCAGCCTCGCTCTCCAAAGTAACTTAGGGGTGCAAATAAATATTTAATAACAATTAAAACTCAAAATTATGACTGCACTAACTTTAAAAAGAAAAAGCTTGTTACCTACTATTACAAGCAATTTTTTCAATGGCGGTAGCCTTTTAAATCCGAATTTTTTTGACATCGATGGCGATTTCTTAGATTTTGATATTGCAGATCGTATTCCTTCCGTAAATATCAAGGAAAATACTAAAGATTTTGCCCTTGAAATGGCAGTTCCGGGAATGGAAAAAGAAGACTTCAAGATCAATATTGAGAATGATATGCTTAATATCAGCTCAGAAAAAGAAGAAGAGAAAAAAGAAGAGAATGAAAATTACACCCGCAAAGAATATGCTTACAACAGCTTCTCCAGGTCTTTCCGTTTACCTGAAAATTGCCTGTCAGATAAGATAGATGCGAAGTACGAAAAAGGTATATTACATGTTACCATCCCTAAAAAAGAGGTAACAATAAAAAAAACAACTAAGGAAATTAAAGTATCATGATTATTGGTATTTTCTGAGAATAAACGACCTGCCCGAAAAGCAGGTCGTTTGTTTTTTGGACTATTTCAAGTATTTATATTGACCATGGTTCTAAACCGCAGATATTTATCACCTTTCTCAAACATATGATAAATCTCATTGGGCAACTTGAGGATGGTCACCTCAGCAGGCCTATTGAAAAACTATCTTTAGTTCACATATAATATTCTAAATATCAATAATAGGTGCACCTGGAATTCATAAATTTCAATTAATAATAATAAATATAACAAAATGAAAGAATTTGAAATAAATAATATCCAGTTAAAGATACAAACTTCAAATCTGGATGAAGACGGGAAAATCAGTAATTATATCATCGAGCAAATTGAAGCTCTCGGCAAAAAATACAGCCGCATCAATAAATGCGAGGCATATCTAAAATTAATGAAGAACGATAAAAAAATGAATTGTTTGGTTGAAGTTAAGTTATTTGTTCCCGGTCAGAGCCTGATAGCCATTGACAATCAGCAAACATTTAAGCTCGCATCTAAAATGGTATTTGACGACCTCAAAAAACAGCTTGTCCGTTTCAAAGAAAAAATCAGCGAATAGTTGAATTCAATTTTTGTTTTGCAGATCAGACAACTAAAAATTGGCACCACCATAAGAATTAAGGAATATAATTAAATTCATTGATAACCCTTGGATTTTTTTTGATTAACCCGAAAGATAACTGACGATGGAAACAAACAATAAAAACACAACAGAAAAGGGAAATCAGGAAACACCAATAGCGAAACGGCCTCGTAAAAGCAATAAAGGGCTACTTTTGGTTTATGGTATAATAATCTTAATTCTGCTCCTGATCAGTTATACTTTTATTCAATTTCAACCTGCTGAAATTACCTGGCAAGAATTTGATACTAAAATGTTACAACGCAATGCAGTTGAAAAAATAGAGATTCTTGATAACGAAAAGGCAGAGATCTATATTAAAAAAGAATTTAGTAACGACCCTGCATTTACGAACGTTTTCCATCCGAACTTCGGAAACAAAATTAATGAGGGACCCCATTATTATTTCAATATTGGCTCCGTTGAATATTTCGAAAATAAAATGTCAGAGTCTGAAAAAATTAACCCGGAGAATGAAAAAATACCTGTCATTTTCACAAAAACGAGTAATTGGTATTCTGATTTGTTCCAATGGATTTTACCACTTCTATTGATCTTTTTATTCTGGTTTATTATTACCCGATTTATTGCCCGCGGAAGCCCACAGGGACCATCCGTATTTAATTTCGGAAAATCAACAGCTACTCTTTTTGATACCGGAGATAAAAAAAGTGCTGTCACATTTGAAGATGTTGCCGGACTGGAGGAAGCGAAAGTTGAGGTAAAGGAGATCGTAGATTTTTTAATGGATCCAAAAACTTTTACTCGATTGGGTGCGAAGATTCCAAAGGGTGTTATAATAGTTGGCCCCCCGGGTACCGGTAAAACGCTTCTGGTAAAAGCGGTGGCGGGAGAAGCAAAGGTTCCTTTCTTTTCCATTTCAGGATCTGAGTTTGTTGAAATGTTTGTTGGTGTAGGAGCATCACGTGTTCGTGATCTGTTCCGACAAGCAAAAGAAAAAGCACCCTGCATAATTTTTATTGATGAAATTGATGCAGTTGGGAGATCAAGAGGGCGGAACACCGTTTTTTCAGGTGCAAATGATGAAAGAGAAAGTACATTGAATCAACTCCTCACTGAAATGGATGGGTTTGGAACTAACAGCGGAGTGATTGTTTTAGCTGCAACAAACCGTGCCGACATGTTGGATCCTGCGCTTTTACGACCTGGTCGCTTCGACAGACATATTTACCTGGAACTCCCAACATTAATGGAAAGAAAAGCAATATTTAAAGTGCATTTGAAACCACTTTTAAAAGAAAGCTCCGTTGATGCTGAACTTCTTGCTGCACAAACACCCGGGTTTTCAGGCGCTGATATTGCAAATATTTGCAATGAAGCAGCACTCATTGCAGCGCGAAAAAAAAGATCAAAAGTCACTAAACAGGATTTCAGCGATGCGATCGATCGGATCATTGCCGGAATTGAAAAGAAAAGCAAGATCATTTCTCCTGATGAAAAAAAGATCATTGCATATCATGAAGCCGGGCATGCAGTAGCAAGTTGGTTTCTACAAAATGTGGATCCGCTTTATAAAGTTTCTATTGTTCCAAGAGGCAAATCTCTAGGCGCTGCATGGTACCTACCTGAAGAAAGAACATTGCGAAATACTGCACAGTTTAATGATATTATGTGTGCAACACTTGGAGGCAGAGCAGCCGAGGAAATTATTTTTGGGGATATTACGTCGGGTGCATTGGATGATCTTGAAAAAGTAACACAACAAGCCTATACCATGGTAGTTTATTACGGTTTCAGCAAAAAAGTGGGTAATGTTAGTTTCTACGATTCTGATGGATTGAACATATCAGGTTTACAAAAACCTTACAGCGAAGAAACCGGAAGAATTATTGATGAGGAAGTCCGCAAACTAATTGAGGAAAATTATCAGACCACTAAGAAGCTGCTCAATGAACATAAAGAACAATTAAAAAAATTAGCGGAATTGTTACTTGAAAAAGAAATAGCAGAAAAAGTGGATATTGAAAAAATTCTTGGAACCCGGCCACAATAGATAACAAATAATTCTTTTACTAAAGTTCCGGTTTAAATATGTAAATTCATTATGCATTTATTGTATCGGATCAATTTAAAAATACAATAATTATTAATCAGGTTTCCGCATTTTTGACAGCTTTAGGAATAGTTCCTTTTCTTCATCGGATAAATTTTTAGGCACTGTAAGTGAAATTTTAACAAATGCATTTCCCCTTTCTTCCGGTTTACCATAAACCGGCATGCCCATCCCCTTTAATCGAAATATTTTTCCACTATTTGTTCCTTCAGGCACCTGAATATTTATTTTTTTATGTAGTAAATTAACTGCCATTTTACCACCTAGAACTGCGGTATAAATATCTAACTGCGCTTCGAAATGCAGGTCATTTCCCACAATAGAATAATGTGGATGGTTCTTTATGCGAACAGTTAAAAGCAGATCTCCCGGTACTGCCCCTGCTGATCCTGCACTACCCTTTCCTTTCATTCGCAATACCTGGCCATCATGAATACCCGGTTTAAATTTCAGGTTAAGTTTATTGCCATTTAAAGTTATTTGTTTAGTAACACCATTATAGGCATCCTCCAGGGTAAGTTCAATTTCAGCATGCTGATCCTGGCCTTTTCCTGCATGGGAAGTCCGCTGTTTTTTTCCATTGTTGCGGCCGAACTCTCCGCCAAATATCGATTCAAAAAAATCGGAAAAATTACCTGATCCTCCAAACATATCTTCATCGCCGAATTGAGTTCCGGGTCGTCTGGATTGTTTTGTCCATTTCTCCCACTCGAATCCCTCCTGACTTCCACCCTGCTGTGCATAGTCATTCCAGTTTTCACCTAACTCATCATACTTTTTTCTTTTTACAGGATCTCCCAACACCTCATTAGCCTCGTTAGCTTCTTTGAATTTTTCTTCAGCCTGTTTATTTCCGGGGTTTTTATCCGGATGGTATTTCAAGGCCAACTTGCGAAAGGCCTTTTTAATTTCTTCTTGTGATGCCTTTTTATCCAAGCCGAGAATAGCATAATAATCCTTATATTCCATAATATGTTGTGAAATTATTAATTAAATTCCATTGCTCTACTCTTAAGGAACTATTTTAAAGAGTTTTTAGTGCATTAAGCATAAATATTCAGTTTTTAATACTCCTAATGATCATCCGCAGAACTGATGTCAATTATTAACATTCCCCTTTCCAACAAAAAGAACCTGCAGTTTTTGCAGGTTCTTTATATCGGTATCAAGCATTAGAGTATAAACTTGAACCATAAATCAGGATACTTCAATTATATTTAATAAATAGAGCATGTTAAATACATTAGAAACGTATTATTTATTGCAAAGTGGGGTATTATAAGACTTATAAGACAAGTTAATCTTGGAATGATTTTTTAACAAAAGCTTTTAACTGATTATCAGAGTTATAATTACCATCATCAGACCTTATTACCTTATCAGCAAAATTTTGATCTTCTTTAAGATAATTACAGAACTCCTGCCTTGCAGTAGTAGGCCCAAAAACCAAAATCTCATCATAGTCAGAAAGTTTTTCTGCCAACTTATTATAATAACTGTTCAACGCATTTTGTTTTCTTTCATGTTTAGAAAATTCATTATTGGAAGATCTGAATCCACCAAGTTTAATTCCGTCAGAGGCTTCACCAGCAATTCGTTCCCTACTTTTAACAGTTGAAACAATAGTTTGAATACCAGCGTCAAGATCTTCCGGGTTAATAAATTTAGCTTCTTTATGATCCATCCAAATTGCCATTTTTTTTATTTCAAGTTGCTTTTTCATTGTATTTAAATTAGTTTAGAAACCCATTCGAAGCTAAATTAGGTGACATCTATTGCTTGAGAAATAAGGTAAATCATTTTTAGTTATGACAATTCTCACCTATTACTTCTCTCACTTCCCCAAAGTAAAGTTGGCATTAGGGGGGGGGGTACTAAATTCGTAATTAATAAACTTCAAGTAATATAAATGAGATATTCCTAAATGGTTGAAATTTTGGTATTAATTAATTAATAATTATGCAATTTTTTCTACACTTGTAGCTCTTTTTCTACAATAAAATAAATTAATTCAATTATTATTATAATTCTTAAAGTGCTTTAAATTCATGCAACGATTGTAAAATAAAATTCTGGGTTTTCGTCCCAATATCTATCACCATCTATATTCCAGCCGTTGAAATTAATTTAAATTATCCGCATATATTAAAATACTACAATGTATATACTCTTTTAAATCACTAATTTACTTTCAATATTAAATTTTTTAGTTCAATGGACAAATATTTGCATATCTGGAGTACCAGTTAGAAATATTTAATTCAATGCATTTTCGACTAACACTTATAGAAAATCCATTAAAGTCAAAATAATTTAAACACGAAATGAAGCTCCAGATTAAATACATGGTTAGCGATCGCTGTAAATTATTGGTAGAGACGGAACTGCAGAAGCTAGGTCTAAATATAGTAAATATAAGGCTTGGCGAAATAGAGATTGCAGAAAATCTTACGGAAGACAGCAGGCTCCTTTTAACAACAGCATTAACGGGTTCAGGGCTTGAACTTATAGAAGACAGGAGGGGAGAAATAGCTGAAAAGGTAAAGATTGCCATAAATGAAATGATAATGAATAAAGAAAAAATACAAAAAGGCAGAATTTCCGACTACCTATGTAATTTATTGAATTGCAACTATTATTATATATCAAATGTATTTTCCTCAAAAGAAGGAATAACAATCAGAGAATATTTGCTAAATCAGCGAATAGAGTATGTAAAAATCCTTATCGCCAAAAACGAGTTGAGCATTACAGAAATTGCCTATTCTTTAAATTTCAGTAGTGTAGCGCATTTATCAGCGCAATTTAAAAAGGTAACCGGTTCACCTCCAACGCGTTACAAGTTTGCCACCAACTCGAATGAATAAAACTTACATTATGTAATAAAGAATAATGTAGGGAACAAAAATATATTTTGTACAAAACTTTAAAAAAGAGTAACAGGCTCTTCCTGTAAAAAAAATAAAAATATAATGCCTATTTTAACAATTTTGCTCGTTATTTTAATCGTTGGTGTATTACTTTGGTTAGTAAATACCTATGTTCCAATGGATCGCAAGATCAAAAGTATTCTCAATGCCGTTGTGGTAATTATCCTAATTATTTGGTTACTTGATGCCTTTGGTGTAATCAATATGATGAATAATGTCAGGGTATAGCGCTGTCTTGAATCCCAAATTTAACTGTATACTTAGATGCTTCATTGCCTGTTTTAATTGAAATGCGAAAAATATATACCACAATCGAGCTTCTATTTGAAAGGTTAACCAATATTGCAACAACATTATTGGGTAATAGTATCGTATTTATAATAGCACTCATAATAATTATTTGTTGGCTTAACAGCCCAAGTTTTTACGAACAATCGCTACGAGAGTGCATAAGAGACGTATTACATGGTTTGATTTTCCTAAGTTTATTCGTCATTCAAAAATCTTTTAATAAATTTTCTGCAGCCCTGCATTTAAAGGTTAATGAATTAGTGGCGTCACACGAACCAGCAAGAAATACCGTATTAAACACAGAAAACAAGTCAGAAAGAGAGATCGCTGAACTTTCAAAAGAATATAAAGTAATGTCAGAAGTTCTCAGTGATTTGAAAAAGGATATTAAAACCCGATAGAAGACCGCAATTGTTTGGAAAATGCAATTAATTGACTTATTTATCCATTTGTGTCATTATAATCTCCTTTTTACATTATTTATTATACCCCTGGACTTCTAAATATACATTTGGATTGAAATATCTTATTAAACCTTTTCAACCCAATTTATTCACTTTAATCCCAAAATCATCCTTTTTTAAAATATAATACAGATATTTTTGGTGAAATCAAAAATACATAATGAAATATCTGTACAATAATGGCGCCACAAATTGTGACATTTTATGCTTCAAACCTTTCATCAACTAAGGATTCACTCAATTGCAAATTACTTCAAAGCCCCGATTGTTAAGCTATGCAACTTATAACTTGCATAATTATTGTAAACTCATAAATTCGGATTTATTACATGGTTAGAATAGATTTATTGCATTTTCATGTTCACTTTTCCATGCTTTATTATTTTTACCTCCTGTTTTACTTGCAGTGAAAATACTTGTTAATAATTGCGTAGAGCAGTCAAAATCTTTCATACTACAGCCAACTTCATTTTCCCCATTATCCACTAAAACTCTTCCTGCACTGCATTATTTGAGGCAAAACTGTCCCTAAATATCTTTTAAAAGTTTTTTTGAATTAATTATTCTAAATTAACGCCAATCTATAAAATTTAATTTTATTTCTTCGTTCATTCACAATTAATAAAATTACCATTAAACCGAATTATGTGACATCGAGTAATTTGTCACAGATACTTACTTATATAACTTCAAGCAGTAAATTATACAACTAAATAATAAAATTGTATAAAGGAAATGATGGAATGTCCCAGAAATTTGGGGAGTGAAAATTATTTCACAATTAAAAAATCAAAAATGAGAAAAAAAATACACAATGCATTAATGACAGTTATTCTGTTAATAATGCCGTACGCAATCTTCGGGCAAACCCCTGATTTGGGTTCTGCTTCGGGTTTTGCAATGTTTACGGCGGTCGGAGCATTTAATAATGTTGGGGCTTCCACGGTTACCGGTGACGTTGGCACTGATGTAGGTGCCTTTGCAGGTTTTCCCCCAGGTACACTAATAGGAACCATCCATGTTGCAGATGGAATTTCGGCAACAGCTGCAGCTGATGTAGATGCTGCTTATACCTTTTTGAGTGGGCTGACTTGCGGTACTGTAATAGGTACAACAATGGGCAGCGGACAAATCTTAACTCCCGATACCTATTGTTTAGGCGCAGCCTCCACAATAAATGGAGATTTAATTTTGGATGCATTAGGTGATCCAAATGCATTATTTATTTTTAAAATAGATGGTGCCCTTGCAACAGGAACATTTGCTAATATAATTCTTGTAAATTCAGCTTCTTTATGTAATGTTTATTGGCAAGTAAACGGCCAATTTGATTTAGGAGAAAATTCAGTATTTAATGGCACACTTATTAATAACGGTGCTATTAATTTATTGGACGGGTCTTCTTTATTTGGAAGAGGTCTTTCTCGTGCCGGAGCAATTTCAATGAATAACAATACTGTTACTACTACGTTGCCCTCAGTATTTTATGCTGATGCAGATGGCGACGGATTTGGTGATATAAGTTCTACAATTACAAATTGTTATGCACCTGCAGGATACGTTAGCAATAGTTCAGATTGTAATGACCTCAATGCTGCAATTAATCCACTCGCAACAGAAATTTGCAATGGAATTGATGATAATTGTACAGGTGGTATTGATGATGGAATAATTTTTACCGATTATTATACCGATGCTGATGGCGACGGATTTGGTGATGCTTCTGCATCCCCGGTTAGTGCTTGTGCTCCCGTTGTTGGATCTGTTGCAAATAATAACGATTGTGATGATCTGAATGCAGCAATTAATCCACTCGCAACAGAAATTTGCAATGGAATTGATGATAATTGTACAGGTGGTATTGATGAAGGAATAATTTTTACCGATTATTATACCGATGCTGATGGCGACGGATTTGGTGATGCTTCTGCATCTCCTGTTAGTGCTTGTGCTCCCGTTGTTGGATCAGTTACAAATAATAACGATTGTAATGATCTGAATGCTGCAATTAATCCTTCTGCAATAGAAATCTGCGGTAATTTAATTGATGAAGATTGTAATGGTCTGATCGATAATATTGATAGTGTTTATATCGAAGTCCTTTCAGTTTATCCTGTTTGTCAGCCTAATATTATTACGTTAGGAGCAAATCCTACAGACGGTGGATTAACTTACCAATGGTACCGCAACGGTTTATTAATTCCGGGCGCAACCAATGTAACATATGATGTTTTCGAAAAAAGAGGATATTATAAGGTTGCTGTAAGCAATGGCGAATGCACTGTTTTATCAGATAGTATTTATGAGCGTATTTATGGACCTCAGCCTCCTGTAATTAATTCATATGGTTATTCTGATCTATGTGTTCAGAATCCAATAAAATTAAAAACAATATACGGTTTTGCTCCTACCCATGAATATCAGTGGTATCGCAACGATGTTTTAATTGAAGGTGCAACTAATGCAGTATATTTTGCAACTGAACCCGGATCATATAATGTTATGGTATTTGCTCCATATTTGGGTTGCCAATACGTAGCGGATGAACCAACAATATTAACTCAGGAAGGATGCCGTATGGATGAAAATACAACCACACGTTTGGTGGTTTACCCTAATCCTACTTCCGGCGTTTTAAATGTTGATGCTTCAATGGAGTCAAATGCTGCTTCTGCAACACTTGAAGTATTTAATGTAATTGGTGAACTTGTGTATTCAGCAAGTGCATCTATAAATACTGGAAATATTTCCGAATCTATTGATCTTACTAATATTGCCAAAATTGGATTATACACTTTAAAAATTACTGTAGATAATACGATAATTATTAAACAATTTGTGATTCAGAATTAATAAATAAAAGATCAACATAACAGCTCCTCTAATACAGGAGCTGTTATTTTTTTTTCAAAATAAGAATAAAATCTAATTGACCAAAAAATGGTTTAATTTCCCCGATTACCTAAACTTAATTATTTAATGGAACAAATGATCTTAACAACAACAAAAAATTAGTTCCAATCAGACATTTGATAACGATGGAAGTTGTAACTTAGCAGTATCCAGGGTATTACTTCACTTGTTTCATCGTATCAACTAACAAAGTGCCAGTTTACTTATTAAATTAAAATTTAGTTTTTATATCGATTATGCACCTCTTTATTAAAAATATGGTAAGTAACCGTTGCAAGTTGATTGTGAAGACTGAACTTGAGAATATAAACGTGGCATATACTCGCCTCGTTTTAGGCGAAGTTGTTATAATGCAGACCCTCACCCATGTTCAACGAACAAGCCTGAAGGAAGCACTTTCCAAAGCAGGTCTTGAATTACTGGAGAACAAGAAAAGCATGATTATTGAAAAGATTAAGAATATTGTTGTTGAAATGATTCATTATGATGAAAATCTTCCTAAAACTAAGTTTTCAGAATATTTAAGCAATAAATTAAACTATGATTATACATACCTCTCCAACCTTTTTTCAGAGGAAAAGGGAACAACAATTGAGCAATATATTATTATAAATAAAATTGAACGCGTTAAAGAATTATTAGATTATGATGAGCTAACCATAACTGAAATTGCACATAAACTTCACTACAGCAGTGTTTCTCACCTTTCCAACCAATTTAAAAAAAACACAGGATTTTCACCCTCGGCATTTAAAAAATTAAAAGACAAAAAGTTAAATACCCTGGAAAGTCTTTGAATTTTTATTACTTCAAATTTGAAATTCCATTAAAAATCAGTTTCTTCTCTCACTACTAGAATCCAATTAACTCTCTGCAAATCGACAAAACTGTACTTGCAATTCAACTATTTTTAATAATCGGGGTGCAATTTCCCCATTTTCCCACATCAATTTTCATTGCTACCCATACCTCTGCAACTCACATTGTAACAGAGGTAATCACCTTCTGCGTTTAAACAGCCTTTGGCATAATAATTTTATGTATTTCGAGTAAGTTAAGTTCTCAAATTATATATTTAATTTATGACAGGTATTACTGATAACAGCAAATTTGACCAACCAGTTGATGAAAATTTAACTTCAGGGGCAAATATTCCATTTTGGTTCAGTCAGTCGTGGAAACCGTTAATTTACGACAAGATTAAAAATGATCTTACGACAGATATTTTAGTAATTGGCGGGGGTATTTCAGGACTCTCGGTTGCTTATTGTTTAGCACGGGAAGGACGCGAGGTGGTATTAGTTGAAGATGGATTTATAGGGAGCGGTGAAACCGGAAGAACAACAGCACATTTAACTTGTGCTCTGGATGACAGATATTTTGACCTGGAAAAAATTTTCGATAAAGAAACTGCACACCTTGCAGCTGATAGTCACAAGGCGGCTATTGATTGGATCGAAAGTACAATAACCGCAAACAATATAGATTGCAATTTTAAACGAGTGGATGGTTATTTGTTTTTAGATCCTGACGATACAGTTGAAACTATTAACAAGGAATTTGATGCCACACAAAGAGCTGGTATAAAAACTGAAATTATAACTATTCCTCCTTCCATTAAATTGGAGGCGAATAGCATATCACTTAGGTTCCCGGAACAAGCGCAATTTCACATTCTTAAATATATTAAAGGTCTCGCAGATGCATTTATAAAACTAGGTGGGAAAATTTTTACTGAATCAAAAGCCGAAAACATCAGCAAAGAAGGCGCAAATGCAAATGGATATACTATTAAGGCAAATCATATAGTAGTGGCAACTAATACCCCAATTAACGACTGGGTCACCATGCATACGAAACAATGGCCTTATCGAAGTTATGTAATTGCCTCCAAAATTCCCAAAGGTGAAATTCCATATGCATTATGGTGGGATACCGGCAAAAAAAAATCGCATTTGATTTCTGAACCATATCACTACGTAAGACTTGAATCCTTTGATGAACAGTATGATGTATTGATCGTAGGTGGTGAAGATCATAAAACGGGTCAATCGGAGGATAACAACATTCATGAGGAGGATAGATATAAAAAACTGGAAGCCTGGGCGAAAGAATATTTTCCATCTTTCAGAAATATTGATTTTAAATGGTCAGGACAGGTAATTGAACCAATCGATTCATTAGCCTTTATCGGAAAGAATCCAGGCGATGAAAATATATACATAATTACAGGTGATTCTGGCAATGGAATGACTCACGGGACTTTGGGTGGTTTAATTATAAGTGATATAATAACTGGAAAATTAAATCAATGGGTTAAAATTTATGATCCAGCCAGAATTACACTTAAAACTTCTTTAAATTATTTGCATGAGGTGGGAAATATGGTAAAACAATACGCTGATTGGTTTACAAAAAATGGTTTATCCGAAATAGAAAAATTGATTCCCGGAGAAGGTGGCATTTTCACGTCGGAAACAAAAAAATATGCTATTTACAAAGATGAAAAGTATGAAATACACGTATGCAGTGCAGTCTGCCCCCATTTAGGTGCGATACTGCAATGGAACAATGATGAAAAAACTTTTGATTGCCCAATGCATGGTTCACGCTTCACAACTGATGGCATTGTGATCAATGGACCGGCCACAACAAATCTTAAAAAAATAGAGCCGGAAATTGTTGAAAGCAATTCCGATCTACATGAATCTTAAATTAAACATCATAAATCAATTATTATGAATAAAATGTCGTCACTTATAGTTTTAAACACACTCATCGGAATCAATAACGATAGAATTGCAGGTTATCAAGTGGCATCAAATGCAACAGAAGAATTTGATTTGAAAAACCTATTTGAAAAGTTTATTCAAACGAGTAGGAAATGCAAGAGAGAACTTCTTGGCGAAATTAATAAAATGGGTGTTTCCGCAATGGAGATCTCTATTCTCAATGGAAAATTCTTTAGTGTTTGGATGGATATAAAATCTGCGTTATACGGGAAAAACCGGTATGACATACTAACGTCTTGCGAGATTGGTGATGGAGCCGCTGTTAAGACTTATACAAAAATTTTAGATCAAAATGAAAAAGACCTCACACTTTATCAACATACTATGATTAACATTCAGCATACTTACTTACTAGTGGATTACAACAAAATTAAGAGTATATGTCAAAGTTTTATCTGATAATAATTTCCCTTTAACAACACTGGAAATTGACGGAGGATATTTAGCGCAATAAATAATTTCATGAACACATTCATTATAACCAGAATACAGTTACACTTTTATTAACCACTTTAAAAAATTAAAAATGACAACAATAAAAAAGGCAGGAATTTGGATGGATCATGCAAATGCACACACATTTGAATTTACCGACGATGCAAGAAAGGTTGAATCTGTGGAATCAGAATTCACTCCTGAAGTTAAGGAAGAAGTTTTGTCAAAAGGCGAATCGCACATGCATAATAAAGAGCAAAATAAACAGTCGGATTTTTACAAAAAAATAAGTCAGTATATACTTCAATATAATGAAGTTCTATTATTTGGACCCACCAATGCAAAATCCGAATTATTCAACATTCTCAGGGAGGATCATCGTTATGAAAAGATCAAAATTGAAATTAAACAGTCTGAAAAAATGACAGATAACCAAATGGAAGCATTTGTAAGGAATCATTTTAAAACTTCCTAAACCAGTTGATCAAGTTATTCTTTCGCAATAAATTCCCCTCTTCGGCATTTGATCAAATGTAATTTAAAGTCAACAATTTGTAAATTTGCATATGCAAGAAAACAAATTTCCGGAGTTGAGTTACACCGGACCAATGAAAGAGGTGCTTTTATCTTACGGGTTCTCTAAAGTATTTCAGGAAGGAGACATAATTTTAAATGAAAATGCATATATAAAAGCAATCCCAATTGTTACCAATGGAAGTATAAGAGTAATGCGCACTGATGAAGAAGGAAGGGAGATATTGTTGTATTATATCACTGCTGGCGAAAGTTGTATCATGTCATTTTTAGGTGGCATACACCACGACACAAGCAAAGTAAAAGCAATTGCGGAGGAGGAAACAGAAATTTTGTTTATTCCGGTTGAAAAGGTTAGTATTCTCATCAGAGAATATCCTGAATGGCTCGACTATATTTTCAGGCTTTATCATAAAAGATTTGAAGAACTTCTGGAAGTGGTAAATGCCGTTGCTTTTAAAAAAATGGATGAACGACTATTGGATTTTATAAAGAAAAAATGCTCACTTACCAAAAGTCAAACATTATTTGTTACCCACGAACAATTGGCAAATGAATTAGGCACCGCCAGAGTTGTGGTCTCCAGACTACTCAAACAAATGGAGGAACAGAAAATTGTAAGTCTCGGGAGAAATAAAATAGTATTACTCCCCTGACCTGGTTTTCAATTCTAATACCTCTTACGGATACCTATGCAACCCATTTTCATATAAAGGTCTGGTTCCACACACTTTTTTGTGAAAAGTTATTGACTTAAGTAACAAAAGTCACTGTATAGCCATTGATTTTACCCCAATTTTGCTTCATAATAAATTCTTAACTATAAATTTATAAATATGAAAACAAATATGGGAACTGCGGATAAAGTGATCAGAATACTTATCGCTATTGTAATTGCAGTACTTTATTTCACTGATCAAATTTCAGGAACTGCGGCAATTATCCTCTTAATAATAGCCGGTATATTTATCCTGACCAGTTTTATAGGCTTTTGCCCTTTATACTGGCCATTTGGTATTTCTACGCGCAAAAAACAAGCAAAACAAGGTTCTTAATATCTTGACGGTGGTTTTATTTTCAATAATTCGGAAGATTAAATTTTCGGATGCTTTTATTTATTTATAGAAATCGAACTGAAATGAATTATCACTGTGTAACAAATGTAGCCTAGTGATAAAAACAGCAGTAATAACTTTGCAATATCAAAAAAAAATTAAATGAAAATCAAACAATTTGAAGATAAAAACCTTGCACATTATTCCTACGTAATAATCGATAAAGGAGAAATTGCTCTTATTGACCCTGCCCGAGATCCAAGACCATACTTTGATCTTGCTAAAAAGGAAGGAGCCGTAATAACAACCATTATAGAAACACACCCGCATGCCGATTTTATAAGCAGTCATTTGGAAATTCATAAAAAAACCGGTGCTACTATTTATATATGCAAATTAGCAGGAGCGGAATATCCACATCAAACATTCGATGATGGTGATGCAATTATTTTAGGTGATGTTGCTTTAAGATCAATAAATACTCCCGGACATTCACCGGATAGTATCAGTATTGTTCTCATTGATTCTGAGGGAAAAGAAAAAGCAGTATTTACCGGAGATACTTTATTTATTGGTGATTGTGGCCGGCCTGATCTAAGAGAAAAAGCCGGCGCCATTACTGCAACCAGAACAGAGCTGGCAATTCAAATGTATCATTCTCTTCGCGACAAACTAATGTTGTTATCAGATGATGTATTGGTATATCCTGCACATGGCGCAGGAAGTTTATGTGGCAAAGGATTGAGCGATCAAAAGGTAAGCACCATCGGTGCAGAAAAACGGGATAACTGGAGTTTAAAGAATATGTCTCAAGAAGAGTTTATAACAGAATTGTTGAGAGATCAACCATTTATTCCTAAATATTTTACTTATGATGTAGAACTTAATAAAAAAGGTGCTGGATCCTTTGAGGAAAGTATTAATAAAATTCCTAACAGAGAACCTGTTACCTGCCAAAATTGTGCAAAATCACTTAATCCTGATATTCTGATCGTTGATACACGTCCACAATTACAATATAAAAAATCACATTTAAAAAATACAATAAACTTGCCGAACGACACCAAATTTGAAACCTGGTTAGGAAGTATAGTTGCACCACGTGAAAAATTTTATCTGCTCGCAGAAAACGAAGCAGTATTAAATGAATTGATAGAAAGAATTGCGAAAATTGGATATGAATCAAATATTGAATTGGCCTTTGTTTCGGAATTCGGTGCCACTAAGTCACCTCTTTTTGATGCAGAGGAATTAAAAAAGCAGGAAAATGCATTTACCATAGTAGATAAGATCCAAAAAATCTTTAAGAACGCAATAAACATTCCACTATATGAACTTCGGGAACGAGCCGACGAAATCCCTGTAAACAAACCAATTGTTGTTCATTGTGCAGGGGGATATCGCAGCGCAGCAGGAAGCAGCATTTTGAAAAACAAATTAAACGGTCATGCAATAATTTTTGATTTAAGTGAAGCTGTAAAACAATTTCAAAAGTGAATTTTCTGAAAAAATACAAGCTTGTTATCATAGGTCTATTGCTTGGAGCAGTTGGCGGATATCTATATTACCAATACGTGGGATGTTTGAGTGGAACCTGTTCAATAACATCAAACCCCATAAATAGCACACTTTATGGATCGCTTATGGGTGGACTTTTATTGAATTTATTTCAAACTAATAGGTCTGAAACAAAAAAATAATAAGATCATGAAAAAAACGGTTCTTATAATTCTTTCGATCTCTATTAATTATTTTACTAGTCTCGGTCAAGGTGTAAATTTTACTTTGTTGCTAGAACCCTTTACAATTTCAGGTATTCCAGGAGTACAATCTTATGCCTATGGACAATTTGAAGATAAATGGCTGATAGTGGGCGGTAGAATTGATGGACTACATCAAAGGCAACCCTTTTCATCATTTGATATATTGGGTGAAAATAAAAAACTTCTTGTTATTGCACCACAAACTGGCCAGTTTTGGGAAGCTCCACTTCTTAGTCTTCCAATATCAATTCAGGAGCAATTAAGTTCCACGAATATGGAATATTTTCAACAGGATAGTATTTTATATTGCATTGGCGGTTATGGATATAGCAACACATCCGCCGATCATATCACTTATAATTCATTAACTGCAATTAATGTCCCTTTGGTAATAAATGCAATAATAAACGGAATGGATTTCAGCACCGGTTTTCGCCAAATAACAGATCCACAATTTGCTGTAACCGGTGGTAGTCTTGATAAGATCAACAATACCTGGTATATATTCGGAGGTCAAAAATTTGATGGTAGTTATAATCCGATGAATCACCCTACATTCACTCAGGAATACACCAATCAGATAAGAAGGTTTAAATTAAATGATAATGGAACAGATATTATAATCACACATTTTCCCGACCTCACTGATGCAGAAAACCTACATAGACGAGATCTTAATGTGGTTCCGCAAATATTGCCAAATGGCGAAGAAGGAATTACAGCTTTTTCCGGAGTATTTCAACAGGATGTTGATTTACCTTTTTTAAATTGCGTAAATATTGACAGTAACGGATATACTGTAAATGACACATTTTCACAGTACTACAATCATTATCACTGTGCTGGATTACCCATGTATAGTGAAACAGAAAATGCCATGCATACCATCTTTTTTGGCGGTATTTCACAATTTTACGAAAGTGGGGGGATATTAATTCAGGATGATAATGTTCCTTTTGTGAAAACTATTGCACGTGTTACACGAAATGAGAGTGGCTTAATGACAGAATTTAAAATGCCCGTTGAAATGCCCGAACTATCGGGAAGCAGTGCAGAATTGATACTCACACAAAACATTCCTGTATATAATAATAATGTAATACAATTTGATGCATTAATGGAAGATACATCACTGGTAGGGTATATATTCGGAGGTATTAACAGCACTGATGAAAATATATTTTTCACTAATACAGGTACAGAAAGCATAGCTAATACAACTTTATATAAAGTATATGTGATAAAGAATATTCCTGTTGAGATAGCATCATCAAATGCGGAAAATTCAGGTTCACTTCAAATGCAAATATATCCAAATCCGAGCGATGGCAAATTTGTTATAAAATTTAATCTAAGAAACAAATCTGACATTACATTGACTGTAAATGACCTGGATGGAAATGAAATAAAAAGACAAACATTTAATACGTTGCCTGCAGGAGAAAATAGATTGATCTATACAACGGGGGCAGAACTAAAGGATGCAATTTATATTATAACAATAGAAACTCCTTATGAAAGAACAACTCAAAAGGTCAATTTAACACGATGATCATAATAAAAATTCGTAATAAAATTTCAATCAAAAAAAATAATAAAAAATCAAAAAAACAAACAAAATGAATATCGTAACTATTCTCAAAGAAAAAAATGCAAAGATTATTGATGTGAGAACTCCTGTAGAATTTATGAGCGGTAATGTACCCGGATCTGTTAACATTCCTTTACAGGAAATTCCAATGCGCGTTGAAGAATTAAAAGAGATAAAAACCCCTATCGTGTTGTGTTGCGCTTCCGGCAACAGAAGCGGACAGGCACAAAGGTTTCTTTCTCAGCTTGGAATTGAATGTTATAATGGAGGCTCATGGTTAGATGTAAATTATTATTATTCATTAACAGTTTAAAATAAATATTATGGATGCAAATGATCAAGTAGTGGCAATGCCACGAATTGGAGATAAAGCTCCCGCATTTAAAGCAGTAACTACACAAGGTGAAATAAATTTTCCGGAAGATTATAAAGGTAAATGGGTGATTTTTTTTAGTCACCCTGCCGACTTTACCCCAGTTTGCACTTCCGAATTTATGACCTTCGCGAAGTTAGAATCAGAATTTAATGCCCTGAATTGTCAATTAGTTGGCTTATCGGTTGATGGACTATTCAGTCATATCGCCTGGCTGAGAACTATCAAAGATAAGATCGAATATAAGGGTATGAAAAATATGGAGGTTAAATTTCCATTAATTGAAGACATAACAATGGATGTTGCAAAAAAATACGGCATGATCCAACCCGGTGAAAGTTCAACTAAAGCAGTGAGAGCGGTATTTTTTATTGATCCCAAAGGTATGATCCGTGCAATTATTTATTACCCGCTTTCTTTAGGTAGAAATTTTGACGAATTAAAACGCGCCCTTATTGCTATGCAAACAGCAGATAAACACAGTATAGCAACACCGGCTGACTGGATGCCGGGAGATGATGTAATTATTCCGCCAGCAGGTTCTTGTGGAGTTGCCAAAGAACGAATGGAATCAAAAAACGGAATGACTTGTCACGACTGGTTTTTCTGTACTAAACCATTAGCCAAAGAATTGGTATAAATCAATAAAAAACTAAATAAAAAATGTTAGAGACTTTAAAAAAAATATTCGGTATAGGTCCCAAGGTGGATTATGCCGAACTTATAAAGAAGGGTGCTGTAATTTTAGATGTTCGCAGTAAGGGAGAATATGGAAGCGGACATATAAAAGGTTCAATGAATATTGCCGTTGATCAATTAAGTAGTAATCTCCAAAAATTAAAAGATAAAAATAAACCCGTTATTACCTGTTGCGCATCCGGAATGCGGAGTGCCTCGGCTAAAAGTATATTAAAAGCAAACGGTTATACGGAAGTTTATAACGGTGGCAGTTGGATAAGTTTACGAAATAAGTTGTCATAATGTAAAATTGGATTACTTTATAAGTTATGACCTCAATTTTCAGTGATATAAAAATCCCTTTGCTCCTTAGTTTAACCATCGGATTGGCTCCCTTTTTTCCGGAGCCACATATATGGGGTAAATTACGGTGGATAGCCGGCGGAGCAAATGGAATGCAGCCAATGGATTGGTTTGATGTCGCATTGCACGGATTACCATGGTTATGGTTAATTATAATGTTGATTATCAAGGGATATGAAACTTTAAATAAAAAATAAACCTTATTCTAAAGGTATCTATTACTACTAACTTAAATTTTTTATTATATGAATTCCATAGGATTAAATAAAACCAAAAGCAAATCCCTGGCCGGCAAATTAAATGAACTTTTAGCCGATTATATGGTATTTTATCAGAATACAAGAGGATTACATTGGAATATTAAAGGAGAGAAGTTTTTCGAATTGCATTTAAAATTTGAAGAATTATATACTAACCTTTTACTAAAGGTGGACGAAGTAGCAGAAAGAATACTTACACTTGGCGCAGTTCCGCTTCACACATTTGAAGATTATAAAAAAACGGCCCAAATTGCTGGCATTAAAGATGTTTCAGATGGCAAGGAAGGTGTGAAAAGCATTTTGAAATCATTGGAGATCCTGATCGTAAAACAGCGGATAATTCTAGCCCTTGCAGCAGATGCCGGTGATGAAGGAACAAACGCATTAATGAGCGATTATATTCGTGAACAGGAAAAAATGGTTTGGATGTACTCCTCCTACCTCAATAAATAAATATGAAAGAAAAAATATTAACCGGCTGGAATTTTCAGAGGGTCCTTTTTCTTGTTTTAGGGGGAATAATTTTATTCACAGCCATTCCAAAAGCCGATTGGATAAGTATTGTTTTTGGCGGATACTTTTTTTCCATGGGACTGTTTGCATTTGGTTGCGCCGCAGGAAATTGTTATAACAAAATTCCGGAAAACAAAACGGAGGCCTCAAAAACAGAATTAAATGATATTATTTACGAAGAAATTAAATAAAAAATAACGATGGAACCGCATTATTATAACGTAGAAATTAATTGGAATACAGATCGCAAAGGAATGATGTGTTCCCCCGAACTGAATTTATCAAATGGCAATATAAACAGTTGTATTGAAGTTGCAACTCCTCCGGAATTTCCAAAGGGAATGCCAGGTATATGGTCGCCTGAGCATTTGTTCACCGCATCGGTGAGCTCCTGTTTAATGACCACCTTTTTAGCAATTGCTGAGAATTCAAAATTAGAATTTCAAAACTTCCATTGCAACGCAAAAGGTAAGTTGGAACAAATAGATGGAAAATTCATGATGAGTGAAATAATTCTCGAGCCAATAGTAACTATAAATCAGGAAGCTGATCGAGAAAAAGCAGAAAGAGTTATTCAAAAATCAGAAGCCGCATGTTTGATCTCCAATTCCATTAAATCGAAAGTAACACTCATTTCAAAAATAATTGTGAAATAATGTCAAATTCATTTTCAGACCTCATAAAAGGCGACATCCCGGTACTGGTAGATTTTTCTGCCGAATGGTGTGGACCTTGCAAAATGATGAAACCAATTTTAGAGGAATTAAAATCCAAAATTGGCGATAAAGCAAAGATCATAAAAATAGATGTAGATAAGAATCCACAGGTTTCTGAAGCATACCGGATTCAAGGTGTGCCAACTCTTATTCTCTTTAAAAATGGGGAAATTAAATGGAGGCAATCAGGAGTTTTATCTGCCAATGCACTACAACAAATAATTAATCAACACTCAAATTAAAATTCAATGAAAAATTACAGTATTCTTTTTTTATCTCTTTTTGTTTTCATTTTTATTGGTTGCACTAATAGTCAGGTAACCGAAACAAACACAACCACTTCGGAAACTACAAGCCAAACTATAAAAACAGATCTGACTGCGGGAGAATTCGAAACAAATCTTAAAAACAACCCAAATGCGCCGTTAATTGATGTACGCACTGCGGAAGAGTTTTCCGAAGGTCATTTACAAAATGCGATCAATATCGATTGGAACCTAAACAGTTTTGCAACACAAATTTCAGCTTTGGATAAAACCAAACCTGTTTATGTGTATTGCCTGAGTGGAAAACGCAGCGGTGCCGCAGCTGATAAAATGCGTGCTGATGGGTTCACAGAGGTATATGAACTTGCAGGTGGTATAAAACAATGGCAGGCAGAAAACCGCCCTGTGGTTAAATAATAAAAAAATAAAAAAGTCCTCCAAATCATTTTCCATAATTGTTAAATGATTTGGGGGATTTTCTTTTGGTAATGATCAAATCTCCTCCGCCCTATTTAATGTTGCTGCTATTGCCTTCAATTCACCCTTTGTAGCAGGAATAAATTCCAGATCCTTTTCCCTTGCATTAGATGTTATGGATTTCTTCAAACAATAATAAAATTGTCCATCAACATTTTTAATTCCGAATATCGTTATTGGTTCATCTTTTAATACATTTTTGAAAGTCATGGCACCAATTGATTTTTGTCCTTTCATCACAGCATTATAATTATCAAATACGATTGAATAATCTACCTCTTCATTAGCAGCTAAAGCAATGGTATAATTAGTTTTTGGCTCTTCAATTTTTATAAACCGATCACAATTGATCCAACCTATATTGATTGAAAATAATAAAGCATAGGAAATGGCTGAAGCGTTCATATACCTTGAAATTGTATCGGATGGAGGCACTAAACAATCAATGTTATTCACTTTTGTGACATTTACCGTTTGGTCGTTGTAAAAGGAGCCGTTAAACCATTTGTCCCTTTTTGTATTTTTCCTTTTCTGGTTAAAAGTATCGTTGGCAGTCACTCCAAATAAAAACTCCTCGTCCTCCAAAGTAAAAACAAAAGGCAATTCAATTTTAACATCAACCGCAACATCATTTTCAAACCCTGGTTTCCAATTGGGCATTTTTTTAAGCATGTCTACCACTGCTTCATCACATCCATAACCGAGAGTATTCTCCAGTTGAATATTTCTGATGGTTCCTGAATCTGTAACTATAAAAGAGGCTGATATCGTGCCTTGAACCAGTGCATCTCTGGCTTCAAGCGGATATTGAAGTTGTGTATTGAACCAAATACGCATGTCAATATTTCCACCATTAAATTCAGGCATTTTATCACATGCGGTATAAAGTGTATTTGTGGGGTCACCATAATATTTAGTGTTATTCTGTCCATAAATTACCGGGTCAGGGGAATTTGAATACTGCAACTCCCAAATAATATTTCCATCTGTATCCGTTATTCCGTCAAATATTTGCATATTATTATCAGGAGTATTATTTACAAATTCTATAACCAGTTTTTTATCCGGAGCAACTTCACAAGGAAGACCACCTGCAAAGGCTTCGAGATATAACATCCCTCCCGATTCCAATAATGCTTCAGGGGTATTACAACTTAATTTCGATAACAAAATATCTTCCATTTTATAATATTCTGTCATTCGGAAATCTATTTGTCCTCTTGCAGGTAAACCCGACATTTTATATACAAAAGCATTTGCAGGTATAAATATTTTTGTCCCTTCTTCACCGATTATTTCGGCTTCGGCATTACACTCAAATAAAAAGGTTTCCTGATTTTTTTGGAAAGCATGATAGATCGCTTCAAGACCAATAAATTGTTCATCTCGTGGCGCAGGAACATCTTCATATCTCTCTCTTGGAATTGGATCGTAGTTTTCAAATCGATCATGTTCAGCAACAATGATAAGTTTGGCCTTATCATTCATTGTATCAACCACCAGGTGCTGTTGTACTTCAGCCAGCGGAGCAGGGATAGCTTCCTGTTGAATCTGGGATTGTTCCTTCTCATTAGAATTAGCACACCCAAAAACAAAGAAAAAAGCGAGAGGGGTAAAAAGTATGGATCTCATAAAGTGGTATTTATAACACTAGATTCCCGAAAACCGGAAATTCCATACTTAACGTCAAAAATATCTCCTCTTGTATACAAGAACAAAGCCCTGTCAGTAGTTAACCGAACAGGGCTTGTCATTCAAGTATGAAAAGAATCAATTAAGTGCCTGTTCGTGTTTCGACTCCTCCAAAATACGCATGGCACAATCCAGTATAGCTGTATCTTCCAGGCGTACAACGCCTCCGCCGACTCCCTTCTCAAAATGAACATCGGCAATTTTGCCCGGTGCTTCAAAATGTTCAGCGCCAAAGTAATTTCTCACTGCATCCACTTCAAGATGGAGTTCCTGCGCTATTCGCTCCATACTGCCATGTGGCAGCGTATCCTTGATGTGCCGTAATTCCTCAAATGTAATCACCATAGTTGTAGTATTTTAGTTAAACAATGCATTGTGGTAAGACGCTACGATTTTAGCTAACATTTGCCATTTTACCAAATAATTTCGAAACTTTTTTTTTGCACATTTTGCCCCATTTCAGTAGAATGCCATGGCAGCCTGTTTTACACTTATCATTTTCTTTCCGGCAGTCCGAAAATAATTATTATTATTACAATAATAATTTGAATTCAAGTTTACGTTATTAATAATAATATAATTTCACATCACCCAAAACCTCCTAACCACTATGCGGTCCGCTGCTACCCTGCTGAGTATTCTCTTATTCAGCCTTTTCTCCTGTAATACCGACAGAAACCTTATCACCATTAATGAAATGAATTTTGATGAGGAGATCTCGGTTGTTCAAAACCTGGAATTCACCCTTAATCAACACCTATTTAACGACAGTCTTTTTAATCGCTGGGTGGATGAAGAACTGTTATCCATTCAACCTCATGTTGCTGGAAAATTTAAGATCGTTTCCAGCGATAAGATCCTTTTTTCACCAACTAATGGGTTTGCGGAAAGTGAAATATTTACTGCAAACCTGTCGGATAATGTACATCATTATACTGATATCAGACTAGCTGTTAAAAACGAACCTTTTCAGTTTCATACTCCTTTACTTGATCTAAAATCTGCTAATATTTATTGGATAAAAGAAGACGCATCAAACGAAATTGTAATGCATGCTGATCTTGATTTTAATGCAACAATTAATGCAGGTGAATTAAGTAAATTTTTAAAAGTAAAACAAAATGAGGAGGAAAAAACCATAAAAATTGTTACCACACAAAATGCAAAAACTATTTCTATTGCAGTTTATAATGTAGATCCTAAATCAAAGAACAGGACCATGGAATTTTTGATTCTAAAGGGGATCTCATCGCCGGGAAGTATTTATAAAACCGAAAAAGATGTCAATCTGAATATTGAAATTCCTTTTATTGAAAATCTTGAAATAAAGGATATGATTGCAGAACACAATGGTATTACCGGAACTATTCGCGTAATTACGAATCAACAGATAGGCAACAATAATTTAAGTAGTTTAGTAAGTATTACGCCACAAGTTGCTATTGACATTGAAAAGACCCTGAATGGCCTCACAATTAAAAGTGATGAATTTAATGCAGCCCAAAGTTATACTGTAACGCTCTCGGAGAGCCTGTTTGGCGTTGCCGGAGGAAAAATGATCGACTCTTATTCGCAATCTATAACTTTTGGCGAACTGGAACCGAAAATTCAGTTTTCACATAGTAAAGGAATGTACCTTGGGAAAAAGGGAAATAAAAATCTTTCTGTTCAGATCATTAATGTACCAAAAGTAAAAGTAGAAGTTCTCAAGGTTTACGAAAATAATATTTTAGGATTCATGCGAGATGGCTTTCGATATAGATGGTATGATGAATATAACGATGATGAAAATTATTGGGATTATTTTGACTATGAAGATGTAAATATTGAACTGTATGGTAATGTGATCTACGAAAAGGAATACGAAACAAATAAACTTGAAAAATATAATTCTGCCAGAATATTGCATATAGATGTGCTTGATAATCTGGAGAGATTTGATGGGTTTTATGTTGTTCGCGTTTCTTCCGAAGAAAAAAGGTGGCTCACCGATGCTCAGATCGTTTCTCTTTCGGATATTGGATTAATTTCAAAAGCAACGGAAGATGAATTGGTGGTATTTGCAAATTCCATTCAAAGCGCAACTCCCCTGAATGGAATAAAAGTATCTTTCGTTAGCTCCAATAACCAAAAATTGTATACTGCAACAACAGATAAAAATGGTGTGGCAAAATTTACCGGAATTAAAAAGAATCTTCCTGACTTTGATGTAAATTTAATTACCGCTGAAAATGGAAGCGACTTTAACTTTCTTCCTTTCAGCCAAACTGAAGTTTCCACCTCACGTTTTGAAGTAGGTGGAAAACGCTTGAATGAAAGCGACATGGATGCTTTTTTATATGTGCAGCGCGATATGTATCGGCCCGGAGAAACCATGCATATTGCAGGTGTTATCCGTTCTTATGATTGGGAAATATACCCACGGATACCAGTTAAACTACGAATTGTTTCTCCTTCCGGAAAAGAGTTTAAAAGTGTAAAAAAGACCTTGGATGACCAGGGAGGATTTGAAGCTTCCATTGATATTCCGAAAGCCGCCGTAACAGGCACATATACAGCAGAACTCTACTCTTCCAACGATGTTTTACTAAATTCAGAGTATATCAGCGTAGAGGAATTTATGCCTGACAGAATTCGGGTGGATGCAAGCCTTCAGAAAAAAGAATATTACCCCGGTGATGCCGTGATTAATAAAATAGTTGCCAATAATCTATATGGAACTCCTGCTTCCAATCGAAACTGGGAAGCAGAAATGAATCTGAATAAATTGTATTTTTCTTCAAAAAAATATCCTGACTATAATTTCAGTATAAATGGTGCGGATAGTTACATTCCTACCAAAACAACCGAAGGAACTACAGATGATAACGGAAATGCAAATGCAGAATTCATTATTCCGGAAGAATATAAAAATATGGGTCTATTAAGCGGTAGAATTATGACCACCGTTTTTGATGAATCAGGCAGACCGGTTTATAATGTTCAGGATTTTAAAGTAATAACACAAAATACCTTATTTGGAATTGGTGATTTTGATTATTATATGAAAACGCGTTCCACAATTAAAATACCATTTATTGCAGTTGATAAGGATGATAAATTAATAAATGGAGTTCCAGCCAAAGTGGAAATAATTAAACATGAATACGAAACGGTGATCGAACGAAGCGGAACGTATTATACCTACCGATCAAACAAGGTGGAAAAGTTATTGTCCTCGCATAATATTACCGTTACAGGAACCAATACATCAATAAGTTATACTCCCGAATTAAGCGGGCAGTATGAGGTGCGCATAAAATCACCTAATGCCTCCACATTCGTTAGTCATTATTTTTATGCTTACGGCTGGGGAAATACACAAAGCAATTCATTTGAGGTAAATACCGAAGGAAATATCAATATTGTAGCAGATAAAGAAAAATATAATGTAGGCGAAGATGCCAATTTAATTTTCACCGCACCTTTTAATGGAAAACTTTTAGTAACTGTAGAAAGAAATAAGGTATATGAATATTATTATCTGGATACTGATAAAAAATCTGCTTCGCTTAAATTAAAGATCAATAATGGTCATTTACCGAATATTTTTGTCACTGCCACTTTATTCAGACCTGCCGATAACAGTGAGTTACCGCTTACTGTAGCACATGGTATCACAAATTTAAAGGTAGATAATCCAAGTAAAAAACTGAACGTAACCGTTACGCACGAAAAAAATTCGCGTTCCAATAAAAAACAAACGATCAGTATTAAAACAGCGCCGAATGCAGAATTAACAGTAGCAGTAGTGGATGAGGGAATCTTACAAATTAAAAATTTCAAAACTCCTGATCCTTACGATTGGTTTTATCAATCGCACGCATTAAGTGTTTTAAGTTACGATCTGTATGCTTATTTATATCCTGAAATTTACATGAAAAAACTACTGAGCGGTGGTGACGGATATGATCTGGAAGGAAGATTAAATCCTATGACAGCAAATCGTGTTAAACTCGTTTCTTATTGGAGTGGCATCATTAAAGCGGACGCTAATGGTAAAGCAAAATTTGATATCGATATTCCGCAATTTTCAGGTGATTTACGCGTAATGGTAGTTGCTTATAAAAACGATCAATTTGGCAACAGTGAAACACATATGAAAGTAGCTGATCCGATTGTTGTTACAACCTCCTTACCAAGATTTTTGAGTCCAGGCGATACAATTACTGTGCCGGTAACACTTGCAAATACTACATCAAAAAACACTAATGGAGACGTAAATATCTCTGTTGAAGGTCCGCTGAAAATAGCAGGAAATTCCACACAAAATTTCAGTGCTAATGCAAATAAAGAATCACGAGCCGAGTTTAAAATAGTAGCGACCAGCCAAACCGGAAATGCCAAGGTAAAAGTGGTAGTTAGTGCTATGAATGAAAAATTCACAGAAGAAATTGAAATCCCGGTGCGACCACCTGCTTCTTTGCAAAAATATAATGGAGCAGGATTTGTAGATGCCGGGAAAATGAGCACACTTAACATTTCCAATAATCTTGAACCACAAAGTGCAAAGGCCAGGTTAGTATTAAGCACCTCTCCTCTTGTTCAATTTGCCGATGATCTCGATTATTTAATTAATTATCCGCACGGATGTGTGGAACAGATCACCTCTTCTGTATTTCCGCAGATATATTATGCTGATCTTATTAAAAGCATTTACGGAAAGGAAACAAGAGATTTAAATCCTTCTTATAATGTTCAGGAGGGGATTCGTATACTTGAAAGTATGCAAATGTATAATGGTGCCTTAATGTACTGGCCCGGTGGAGGTTATGAAAGCTGGTGGGGAACTATTTATGCCACACATTTTATGTTGGAAGCAAAAAAGGCCGGATTTGATGTTGATGAAAAGGTGTTGAATAAATCGTATGGTTACATGAAAAACATGTTGAAACAAAAGAAAACATTCGTTTACTATTACAATAATAATCTCAGCAAAGAAATGGCTTCCAAGGAGGTGTTTTATTCTATGTATGTTCTTGCTTTGGCAGGTAAGGCAGAGGTTTCGACAATGAATTATTATAAAGCTAATTTGAGTATGGTTCCTTTAGATGGAAAATATTTATTGGCGATGTCATATCTCGCTGCCGGCGATCGCAAAAGTTATGAAAAATTATTGCCCACTGAATTTATCGGCGAAGAATCGAAACAGGTTTTTGGCGGAAGTTTTTATTCTCCGATACGCGACAGGGCAATAGCATTAAATTGTTTGCTGGAAACAGATCCGGAAAATCAACAGATAGGTGTACTTGCACAGCAATTGTCAGAAATGATGAAGCTCAGGCCTTATTTGAATACGCAGGAAAGATCCTTTGCATTTTTAGCTTTCGGAAAACTCGCACGTAAAACGAAAGATGCCACGGTTACCGCAACAATAAAAGCAGATGGATCTGAGATCGGAAAATTTAGCGGAAAAGATCTTGTAATAGAAGATAAATCGATGCTCAACAAAAAAATCACGATTGAAACTGCCGGTAAAGGTCAACTATTTTATTTCTGGATGACGAGCGGCGTAACCTCTGATGGATCTTACAAACAGGAAGATAGTTATTTAAAAGTGCGGAAAACTTTTTACGACAGATGGGGACAACAAATTGATCTGAAAAAAATAAAGCAAAATGATTTGATAACTGTTAAAATAAGTTTGCAAAGTGCAACAGGAACATATGTGGAGAATGTAGTTATTACCGATATTTTACCGGCAGGATTTGAAATTGAAAACGATCGTTTACGAGCTACTGCGAGTTTAAACTGGATAAAAGATCAGGCAAAAGCGCAGCATGAAGATATTCGCGATGACAGGATCAATCTATATGTTTCGGCAAGTTCCACTGTACAAAATTATTATTACACAGTGCGTGCAGTTTCTCCGGGAACCTATAAAATGGGACCTGTAATGGCTGATGCAATGTATAATGAGGAATATCACAGTTACAACGGATCGGGAATAGTGAAAATTTCTAAATAAGCTTTGTAATTTGGCGGCAATGAAACACTTTTCACTTGTAGCCCTGTTTGCAAGTTATAGTATAATACTTTGTTTTGTTTTTTATTACCCAAAATTTAACAAACAAGGTACAGAAGCAACCATATCTTATGATGTAGCCGGCTATTATTTTTATTTGCCGGCTATTTTTATTTATCATGATATTCATCATCTTGAATTTCAGGAAGAATTAAAAAATAAATATCAATATTCAAGTTCCGAATATCAGGGTGTGTTATTGCCCGATAGCACATTTACTATGAAATATCCGATCGGGGCGTCTGTATTCTATAGTCCATTCTTTTTTATTGCGCATGGATATGCAAATGTTGCCGGGTTAAATGCCGATGGATTTTCACACCCATATCAGGTAATGTTGAGTCTCGGCTGTTTATTTTATGCCTTTTTAGGATTGTTGTTCCTGCGAAAAGTATTATTGCTCTACTTTTCTGAACTCGCAACAGCGATTACCCTGTTATTATTGGTTGCCGCTACCAATTATTTAAATTATAGTGCCATCGATAATGCAATGACACATAATTTGTTATTTACGCTCTACGTCTTCATTATTTGGTTCAGTATTAAATTTCATAATGCGCCTTCGCTTAAAATTGCTTTTACACTCGGGTTACTTTGTGGACTTGCAGTTATTACCAGACCAACAGAAGTCATTTGCGTGTTAATTCCTATATTATGGAATGTTACCGGATTCAACAGTTTTATTTCGCGTTTAAAATTTTTCCTAATCCAATATAAACCATCTCTTTTATTTATTTTGGGGGCATTTTTAATGGGAAGTTTACAATTGATCTACTGGAAAGTTACTACCGGGCATTATATTTTTTACAGCTATGAGGATCAATCATTTAGCTGGACAGATCCGCATATTATACAGGGTTTGTTTTCGTATAAAAAAGGCTGGTTTATTTATACGCCTTTTTTAATATTGATCATTCCCGGATTTGTTTTTTTATATAAAAAGGAAAGGACCTTGTTTATTCCAATCCTCTTATTTACAATGCTGAATATATATATTGCCTTCAGTTGGGATATTTGGTGGTATGGAGGAAGTTTGGGGCAGCGAAGTATGGTTCAATCTTATGCATTATTGTGTATACCAATAGCTGCGTTTATTCAGGCGGTTATTAAAAGCAGAATAATATTCAAATTACTTTTCACGCTGTTTGTTGCGTTTTGTGTATGGTATAATATTACACTTACTCATCAGGCACATAATAAATTTGGCATCTTAGACGGTGAATCCATGAACAGAACTTATTTCTGGACAGTGTTTGGTAAAACTAAAATCCCTATTACAGATAAAAAATTTATTGATACAAATGAAAAATTCAGGGGAAATAAATCAAATATTCAGGAGATCTATTTTAATGATATTGAATTTGATCTGCTTCACATCGACACAAATAGTATTTTAAACGGCAAGAAATGCCTTTATGTTTCTTCGGAGAAACAATCCACACAACCTTACGCGATTCCACTCCCATCTGACACAGCCGACTGGATAAATATTTCCGCAGATTTTTATTTCCCGTTTAAAGAATGGAATGTTTGGAATATGCCACAATTAATAGTGCAATTCAAATATAAAAATGAACTTATAAAAGTGAAATATATCAGAGTACACAGAATAATGAACCAAGGCGAAAAGAAGACACTTCAATTTGACATCGAATTACCAAAAAAAGAATACGATAACATCGAATTTTATTTATGGAATGCCGATGGAACTACTACTACGTATATGGATGATATAAGAGTGACATCGTTTAATTAAATTCGTATGTGCGTCATTTTTTTACTTTAGACTTTATTGAGAACTTCTTTCTCCTTAAACTCTATTGAGACATTCTTTCTCCTTAATTTTTATTGAGACCTTCTTTCTCCTTAAACTTTATTGAGACCTTCTTTCTCCTTAAACTTTATTGAGACCTTCGCTAAGAGCGAAAGCCTCAATTTCCTTTCCCGGAAAAACCCAGTGAAGCTCTCGCTCTTAGCGAGGGTTTCACTAACGGTAAACTGAAATAGCTTTCAATAACGGTAAACTGAAATAGGTTTTACTAACGGTAAACTGAAATAGGGTTCACTAACGGTAAACTGAAATAGCTTTCAATAACGGTAAACTGAAAAAGGTCTGACTTTTGGTAAATTGAAAAGAGCCTTACTTATGGCAAACAGAAAAAATGTGTATTAATACTTTATCCTCACCATACTCCTAAATTCCTCTGGAAGAAGAATTTCGGCTCCACCCTCATCATAAAAATTAAGTGCATATTCTCCACGTTCAAGTAATTCGTTCAGATCTGTATGTTTATTTAAAACATCTTCAATTTGAGAAACAATATTTCCTTTTGCATCTTTTATTGTAACTTTTACAACTTCGTGTCCGCTCAATACCCTTTTCAGCTTTGGCAATTTATTGGCTCCGTTTACGATCCAGGCAGGAGCATTTGGATCAATATAATTAGCGGATAAGCTATCATTAGCGTCTTTTGCCGGTTTTGAATTATCAATAGTAACTGCGAGTGATTCATCAACAATAAATTTACCTGCAAAGGCTTTTTCATTTTCATCTGTTATCAGAAATTTATAAGTTCCTTTTTCGTTGATCTGAATTTCAAGTTGTTCTTGTTTTTTTTCCTTTTCATGATTATATACCACTATAGAATCTTTAAGGATCACCATCCTGAAATTATCGCTGATATCAGTATATAAAATATCCTCCACAACAGTTTTATTAATGGAAATATGCATATAATTTAAATCTGCTAATAATGCCGCCTCACCCGGATTTTCCAAAAACCAAATTTTAGAAACAGGGTCTGTCTGCCAAAAATCTACAAGATCCTTCGATACTTTTTCAATTCCTGCTTCAGTGGGATGCACACCATCTGGTGAAACCAACGATGGAGTCCAGGAATAACCATCACTGCGGGGTTTTTCACCCTGTGTCCAGAAATAAGGTCCCCATAAAATAAGCGGTGCTACTGCATTTTCACCTTTGTAATTGAGTTCCTTATCTCCATTGATCTGATTTTCAATCAACCATTTACACGCCCATCCATTGATATAAGCCTTTGGTTCCCTATGTTTATCTTTTCCGTCGGCAGGCATAAAATCGGTGGTATGTCTACCGGTAACATAAAATAATTTTAAGTTTGGATAATGTTTTTTACAAAACTGAACCATATAGGTAAAGTCATCTACCAATCCTTTACCGCGACCATCCAGATCGGTTTCTCTGGACTTTAAATTATCCTCCTGAAACCAGATCACCTGCACTTGTTCCAGAGTCATTCCCGCAGCTTTTACCCGAGCATCTATCACCGACCAAAAATTCGCATTCGGATCCATAATATCACTCATATCCTGCCCTCCTATTCCGCAGTTCACAAAATTTAATTCTTTATTGATAATATTGCTTTTTGGCAACATTTTTTCAATCCCTTTGCTGAACATTGCAACTGTGGAAGCTCCAAGTGCAACCAGTCCTATTTCTCCATTGACATTAGCATTTCCGTTTTTATCCAGAGGTTGAATTGATGAAGCCATCTGCACAGCATCATTATAAAATTCTGGTGGCATAGTGTTGCTCCCGTTCGGATAAAGCCCCCCTTGGTGTCCCTTAAATGTCCCACTGCCTAATTCCGTTAGCGGAGGGAGTTGGCTCACATCATCACTTTGTGCTTTTGCAAACAAGGTAAAAAAGGTGGTAAAAATGGAGAGCATAATAATTCGTGTCATAATTTGGGAGTTATTTATTTATAATTTTACAAATATCATACCTTTAAACTAAATATTTACGTTTCTAAGCAATTCTTCATATATGCATAAATTTGCCATAACAGGTATCTGCCTTATCCTAATCTGTATTTTAAAGTTTTCAGTATTTGTATATGGACAAAACATGTTGGGTTATTCTGATCCCCAGGGCAATTTTTATGTAAACGATGGCGGCAAAATAGTGCATCTGGAACATCAGCAGGTTAATTCTGTTCAATATGCCTCTAATAGTATTGCCTATGTTTCAAATACCGGTAACCTCATATACTACAGCAACCACGAAATAAAAAAACTGGATATTTCCAATCCGGCATTTTACAAGAATACTGACCACTACCTGTACTATAGCATGGGTGGGAGTTTTTCCGTTTATAATGGTTCAGAAAGAAAGTTTTTAGGATATATTCAACAAAGTCCATTTGCTTTTGGAGATAGTATTGCTGCTTTTCATGATTATTCTGATTATTTCTATGCTTATGAGGATGAACGGTTTATTGAACTCGAAAAAAATCCGGCGAAAAAAGTTATTGCAGGAAAAAATGTGATCGCGTATGTAAATCACCTCAACCAATTTAAAATTTATTATGAACATGAAAAAATTGATATTGATGATTACATTCCAAAAAAAGTAAAAACCGGCGCAAATACTGTTGCATTTATCGACAGCTATAATTATCTGAAAATATTTTATAAAGGCACCATTTACGAAATGTTTAATATTCCCGAGATCATGTGTCTCGAAATACCCGGTGGAGTTAATGATGATGGTGTTGAGGATTATTGCAACGGAGAAACTGTTCACGATATGCAAAGCGGACTTCCGGTTTTTTTAGCAGGTGATGATATTGTTGCTTTTATTGATGACACAGAAACTTTTCAGGTTTTTTTCGATGGGAAAACGGTTGTTTTAGAAAATCAAGCCCCTTTATATTATGAAGTGGTTGATAATATTTTGTGGTATATCGATAATAACAATTATTTCAAAGTTTTCAGTAATGGCAATTTATCAGTGGTGGAAACTTTTTATCCGGAAAAAATTAAAGCAGACAAAGATATAGTTGTATATACTGATCTTGACAAACGGCTTAAGACCTTTTACAAAGGGGAGGCTATTTCTGTATCGAATAATATTGTTTTGGGTTTTGAGGTAAATAATAATTTGATCATGTATAATGATATTCCGAATAAATATAAATTCTTTTCTCCGGAACAACAATGAGTGCCAGTTCAAAAATTCACACAACAATTTTATATGTTCATACTGCTTTTGAAAAATTCAGATTTCTCCGGATTTTAAAAAAGGTGCTAAAAGGATTTTTATTTTTTCTGCTATTTTATTTTGCACTCAACTTATTCTTTCCCTTACGCGTTGAAATTGAATACTCCCAAATTGTAACAGCAGACGATGGCAGCGTTTTACATGCTTTTTTAACTTCCGACGATAAATGGCGAATGCTCACAGAACTGGAGGAGATAACTCCCGATATGCAAAACGCAATTGTATTTAAGGAGGATAAATATTTTTATCGTCATCCCGGAGTAAATCCTGCTTCCATTGCGCGGGCGCTTTTTAATAATATAACATCCGGCAACAGAACTTCCGGTGCGTCTACTATTTCCATGCAAGTAGCCCGATTACTTGATCCAAAACAAAGGACCTATGGAAATAAATTAATTGAAATGTTTCGTGCCTTACAACTGGATATGTTGTATTCAAAACAGGAAATATTACAAATGTATTTAAATTTAGTGCCTTATGGAGGAAATATTGAAGGTGTAAAAGCAGCATCCGTTCTTTATCTTGAAAAAACACCCTCCGTATTAAGTCTTGCAGAACTCACGGCATTATCTATTATTCCAAACCGCCCAACATCCCTCCGACCCGGAGTGAATAATGATGTGATCATTAAAGAAAGAAATAAATGGCTGGAACGATTCAGAGATGCAAAATTATTTCCGGAAGAAATTATTGATGATGCATTAGTGGAACCATTCACTGCCTTCAGAACACAAGGCCCTGAGGTAGCAAGACATTTTTGCACTCGGATGAAATTTCAATATCCGGGTGAAGCGATCGTAAAATCAACTTTAAATACTGAGATACAATTAAAATCAGAAAAAATACTTTCCGACTATATCAAACAACTTTGGGGTTTCGACATCCACAATGGTGCAGCAATTATTATTGATAACAGAACACATCAAATTACTGCTTATGTAGGCTCTGCCGATTTTTTTAATACTGCGGATGGAGGGCAGGTGGATGGAGTGCAGGCAGTTCGGTCACCGGGTAGCACTTTAAAACCTTTAGTTTATGCTATGGCCTTTGATGAAGGCATTTCAACCCCCCATTCCATCATCGCCGATGTTCCTGTAAATTATTCAGGATACAGTCCTGAAAATTATGATGAAGATTACCACGGCAATGTGAATGTTGAATTTGCGTTATCACATTCGTTAAATATACCTGCGGTAAAAACTTTAAATCAAATTGGATTGGATAAGTTTATCAGCACCTTAGTTACAAGTAATTTCCGAACTATTGAGAAAAAGAGAAATGACCTTGGTTTATCTGTTGCATTAGGTGGCTGCGGTGTTACATTGGAACAACTAACCCGTTTATATGCAAGTTTCGCAAACGAAGGGAAATACCAACATATCAAATGGTTGCAAAACGACATAGACAGCACCTACGTTTCTTTAATTTCTCCGGAAGCTGCTTTCATGACCACGGAAATACTTACGCAGTTAACCAGACCGGATCTGCCGAATTACTATCAGAATGCAAAAAACGTTCCGCTCATTGCATGGAAAACAGGAACATCTTATGGAAGAAAAGATGCATGGAGTATTGGATATAATAATAATTACACAATAGGTGTTTGGGTGGGAAATTTTTCCGGGAAAGGAGTGCCTGAATTAACAGGGGCCAATATTGCCACTCCATTATTATTTAATTTATTTAATGCAATAGAAAGTGAAAATAATAAAGATTGGAACAAAATGCCCGAACAAGTTGACTTTAGATACGTTTGTTCAGAAACGGGAAAAAATCCAAACGATTTTTGCACGAACGTAGTATTAGATTATTTTATTCCGGGTGTTTCTAAAAATGAAACATGCGACCATTTATTGCGGGTTAAAATAGCCGAAGATGAATCTTTTAGTTACTGCACCAGCTGTTTACCTGAATCAGGTTATATGGAAAAATATTATCATCATTATGCACCTGAAATTATTACCTGGATGCAAACTAAAAACATCCCTGTCGAACTTATTCCGCCGCACAATCCTGATTGTGAAAGAATTTTTGCCGAAGGCGCTCCAACAATAAATTCACCGGTAAACAATCTTGAATATTTTATTGATAAAACGGACAAGCAAAAAATAATGTTATCTGCAAATGTAGCTTCGGATGTTAAAAAAGTTTTCTGGTATATTAACGATAAGTTATTAACGCAGGCTGATTCAAAATCTCCGGTATTTTATGAACCGGAAGAAGGAAAAATAAAGATCAGTTGCAGTGATGATAAAGGAAGAAATACGAATATTGAAATTGAGGTGGTTTTTTTCTGATTAATTTTATATCAGTTCAAAAGATAATAAAATTCCAAAAAAAAACCTTCCATAAAAATGGAAGGTTTTTTTTTTAAAATTCTAATTAATTTATTCCTCAAACCAAACAGGTCTTAAAATATCTGAAACAACTTGTGCATTCGAATTATAAAGACGTTCGTCGATACAAGTAGGAAATCTGCGTGGTATACCTGCAACCAAACCATCAGGATTTGGGCTTATTGCCGGAAGTTCTGTGCGTCGCCAATCCGACCAAACTTCACATTGAGAAAACATCGCAATATATTTTTGCGTCATGATCTTATCCAATGATATTGTTCCTGCAGTTTCGCTTGCATTTGCAGCTTCGTATGCAATATCAGGAGCACCAACTGTAGCTAAAATATTTGCCTTTACTGCATTATTATGTGAAGTTGCTGCACCTGCAAGATCACCTAAACGGAATTTTGCTTCAGCTTCAATAAATAACATTTCGTACCAGGTTAAAAGCGGAAGAGGGGCATTATCTGTGGCATATAACGGTCCCATATCAGATGCATTAAAATTCTCTCCATTATTTGGAACACCTAAATAAATCAGATCAGGATTTAAAGTGGCATATAAAGGTAAACGAGGATCGTTGCTGGCCAACATTAAATTGATAAAGAATTCGCCCATTTTAATATAACCTGCTCTTGTTGTATTAAATGAATTCCATGGATTTAATTCATTTCCGTTTACACCAAAAATTGCATACGTGTTATCACCATTGGATGCAACACCTGAAGCAGCAATTGCTGCAAGCGCATCATTAGCAGAACCAGTTGCATCTTTTTGACTTAATCGGTTTGCATATCTTGCTTTTAACATATAAGCAGCTTTCATCCATAAAGAAACATCTCCGTTATGAATAAAATCATCAGCACCCGGCAATAATGCATTACTTGTTGCAGGAGCGGAAAGATCGGTAATAGCAGCATCCAACTGACCCTGCATTGCAGCGTAGATAGCTTCCTGTGAATCGTATTCAGGATTCAGATTTGCTTCACCACCTTCTAAACCATTTAATGCTGCAGAATATGGAACATCTCCCCATATATCTGTAGTTAAACCAATGGTCATCACTTTAAGAATAGTAGCAATTCCACGATAATATGGATTTTCATCACCTGCAACATTAATTAATTCCTGTTGATTAATTAACGCATCAGCATAAACAGTTTTCCATTCATTTGTATTCGTTTGTTCCGTGATCTTATAATCGCGAATATCTATCATTTGAAAACTATTTCCAGCCGATTGTTGTGTTAAAATTGAGCTTGTTCTGGATAGCTGCCCGGTATACAATGACTGCATTGCAACTTCAGAAACCGTTAGCAATAAAGCCGGCGTAACTTCAGTAGGGCTGTTTGGTGAATCTGACACTTCGTCTATCCATCCGCTACATCCTGAATTAAACAGGATAACCGGAATTGTCAGTATTAAAAGAATCTTTTTCATATTAAATATTTTTATAGTTTTAGAATGCAGCACTTAGGGTGAAAATATATGATTTAGTGCTTGGATTATTAAACCAGTCGAAACCGGCAATATTTGAACCTGCTCCGGTTAAACTTGTTTCAGGGTCAACACCCGGGTAATCAGTTTTTAACCAAAGATTTCTACCTGTTGCTGAAAGTGTTAATCCCTTTATAACACTTTTAGGAGCAAGTGTAAATTGATAACTCAATTTAGCCTCGCGTAAACGAACCCATCCTCCGTCAAAAATTGCCTGTGAGGATGCTCCGTTATCTCCTAAATAATTGCTCCAATAATCAATAGGTGAAATTTCTGTTGTATTTGGAATATAAGATCCATCAGCCTGCTCAACAACTCCTTCAATCACATAAGTATGATCTCTTTCTGCAGATTCTTCTGAGATACCAATACGGTTCATACGAGCACCTGTTCCATACCATATATCACCACCTTTTCTGATATCCAACAATCCACTAAGTGTAAATCCTTTATAGGTAACACCAGTATTAATATTCATTAACCAATCCGGATATGGATCTCCAATTACACCACTTACCGTATCAAAAATCGGAAGTCCATTATTATCAATTAAAAGGTCTCCATCAGGACTATACGCCCACTGAGATCCATATAATAAACCATAAGGCTGACCTTCAATTACATAAGCACCAGGATCACCAAAACCAGCTTCTATTTCAATTTCATCCACACCTTCTGCCAATGCTGTTACCTCATTTTCATTTTTACTGAAGTTACCACCTAAATTCCAAGTGATGTTTTTGGTTTTAACGATATCTGCATTTAATGAAAGTTCAATTCCTTTATTTGTCATTGCACCTGCATTGTTATATACATAAGAGAATCCTGAAGTAGAAGCGATCGGTTGTGTCAATAATATATCTTCAGAATTTTGGATATAATATGCAGCATCAAGATCTATTCTTCCTTTCCAGAATTTTAATTCCAATCCAAATTCAGTTCCTGTTAATCTTTCCGGTTTAAGATCAGGATTACCAAGTGTATTTAACTGACTATAACCAAAACCTGATTGACCTAAATATGGGAAACTATAACCATCAGTAAATCCATCAGTATAAAGTGGAGATATAAAATAAGTGTTTGCACTATAAGGCTGTGGTTCAATACCTGCCTGAGCATATGCAAAACGCACTTTACCAAAGGAGAAAATATTATTTGTATTCATTATTTCGCTGAATACGAATGCTATGTTTGCAGAAGGGAAAAATGCACTTCCCTGATTTGGTCCATAAGTAGAAGACCATTCGTTTCTTCCTGATAATGTTAAGAATAAGAAACTTTGATATTCAAATGCCAATTCACCAAAAAGTGCAGCATTTCTTTGCTGTGTGGTCAATTGACTTGAATACAGATCAGATGCATTGGAAAGATTATAAAAATCAGGTATCGTTAAGTCACGACCACGACTATATAAATTGGAAATATCTATGTCTGTTAAGTTATTACCTAATGTTACAGACATATTAAAATCTTCTGTTATATTTTTTGTGGCTGTAGCGATTAAATCGCTATAGATCTGACGATAACGAATTGAATTCTCCTCAATTTGTCCACCGGGTGCATTTGCAGGATCGTTGCTGCCAATTGAAAATATTTGTTTGCGCAAATCAGTATAAGAATCAGCACCAACTCTATAAGTAACGGTAACCCAATTCCATGGTGTATAAACAGCAGATACATTGCTTATCAATCTGTTTGTATTATCAGTATAAGGATTATTATATGCTGTCCAATATGGATTATCATAAGCACTAAAATAATTTCTGTTTGCTCCACTTGGATATTCATATCCGGCTCCTAGATCATAACTGGAAGGTGTGCGCATTAAACTCAGCATTACACCTGATAAGTTACTACCATTTTGTGCTCTGTTTCCCTGACTATTAATATAATTCGCATCAACAGCGATTTTAAATTTTTCGAAAATGCGCATGTCAGAATTAACGCGAATGGAATTTCTGTCGAAACTTGTATTTGGAATAATACCGTTATCCTGCGAATTTCCAATAGAAAGACGAAGTGATCCACGATCTGTACCTCCGCTTATTGCAAGATTATTATTATAGGTCATTCCATTTTGAAAGAATTCTCCTGCATTATCCACAGGTGAGATTCCTAAAGTGCTGTTTAGTGGTCCCCAGCTATTTGGAGTTCCACCTGAAACATCATCATCAGTATCCCACAAATAATCCGGACCCGGATCTGCTTCTACAAAATCTCCTTCCGGTTCTATAATATCATCATCATTAAAATCTCCACCACCAGTTCCCTGCGCATATTGATCTTGTTGAGCTGGTAATTTATTCACCTGGCTTATTTCCAAAGAAGAAGAAAAATTAATATGAACAGCTTTATCGCCGGCCTTATTGCCTCTTTTTGTGGTGATAATGATAGCACCTGATCCTGCACGTGAACCATACAGAGCAGCAGCCGCAGGTCCTTTTAATATATTGATACTTTCAATATCATCCGGATTAACATCAATAGCTCTGTTTGAATTGCTAACGCCATTCAAATTCGCATTAAACGGATAATCACCCGCAACAGTTGAATTAGTTGAGTTGTCAATTGGAACTCCATCTATAACCACCAAAGGTTGGTTTTCATTGGTAAATGTACTTGGCCCGCGAATGATGATCTTACTGGATGCTCCAGGAGTTCCTGCAGCACCAACTACCTGAACACCGGCAGCTTTTGCAGATAAACCCTCAATAAAGTTTTCTTCTCCGGAACTCGCCAATCTGTCGCCACCAACTTGCTGAGTGCTATAACCAAGAGAAAGTTTTTCCTTGGAAATACCCAACGCTGTTACCACCACAGTTTCAAGACCAAGAATATCTTCCTCCAGAGCAACATTGATCACATTTCTTGCTCCGATGGTTTCTTCACGCATTTTGAATCCTAAATAGGTATACACTAAAACGTCTTTGTCCTGTGGAACTACAAGTACATATTTACCGTCAATATCGGTAACAGTTCCGGTTGTTGTGCCCTTTACCAATACAGTGGCACCGGGCAAAGGTTCATTGTCTGTCCCCGATGTAATCGTTCCGGTTATTGTTTTACTCTGCCCAAAAGCGAGTGAAACCATAAACAGAGGCATCAGCAACAGGGTAGTAGCTAATTTTCTCATAGATTTGGATTTGGTTTATTGAAATAATAGGTTTAATCAAACACCAAAATTTAACTTTAATTAAGTTAATTTAGGTTTAATCAGCAATATTATAGTGTTTTTTGACAATTGTTAAATATTTGTAAACAAATATTCATGTTTTAACATTAAACCGCATTTTTTCCACACGATATGCAGATGTTACTTATTAGCATCGTAGTAGGCAAACACTTTTTGAACGATGTCTGCTACTCTGGCACCCGGATCCTGGCGGATCTTTAATTCCTCTTGCTCTATCATCAAAAATAATCCATCCAATGCTTTTTGAGTTACATACCCTGTAAGGTCAGGGTTCATATCTTCCACTAATGGTATCTTATTATAATAATTGATTGCATCGCTCCAGTATTTGGTTGCACCAACCTTATTCAAAGAGCTCTGTATGATAGGTGTAAACTTAGCTGTTAGTTCAGCCGTGGTTGTTTTTTTAAGATATTCTGTCGCAGCATCATTGGCTCCGAATAAAATATTCATTGCATCAGCAATCGTCATTTGACGTATCGAATTAGTGAGCACTGCTTTTGCCTCGATAGCGGCATTTTCAGCAGCATGATTTACCGAATTCACAACATCATCACACATTTTATTAAGACCCAGGTTGCGCAGTGTTGATTCAATTTTTTGTGCTTCAGGCGGAAAAGGTATTTTAACCTGAGGATTTCCCAAATATCCGTTTACTACTGACAAAACATCTGAACCGTTTGTTGCTCCCTGCACTAGGGCTTCCTTCAATCCATTTGCTGCTTCCTGATCTGTTATGGTGGTGCCAATAACGGTATTCAAAACATCTTCCATAACCTGAGGATCACAGGTTGAACCTGTAAGCATTCCAAGTGTCAGCACCCCAAATATTGTTCTTTTAATCATTGTTGGATATTTTCTGCCAAGGTAAAGAATTAGCGGGATAAAATGTATGTCCGTCTCCTGAAAAAAAATGTATCCGGTTCCTTTTAATTTTCATAAATAGGAAAATCTTCTTCTGAACTAAAAACCTAAATTTAAATTAAGAGAAAATTCTGGTTAAAAGAAACGCCGTTTCTACTAAGACTAAAAATCTTTATTACATTTGCATTATGAGCAATTTGGAATTTTTAAGGAATGTATATGCACAATTTTTGCAACAATCAACCGGTGAACCTTTGCATGGCAATAAATTTAGTGTCAGATTATTTGATCAGGATCCGGTAACCGATGATTTTTTGGGTGAAACCAAACCAGATGCCGAAGGCAAAGTGCATTTTAAAATCGACCCTTCATTATATAGATCAGAAGATAATCCCTTAGAAAAAGATCCCGATTTTTATTTAATTGTATTACAGGAAGGCATGGAAATATTCAGAACTCCGGTTGCCGTTGATATAGATTTTAAATCTGATGGCAATTTTAATTTTAACGATGGCGAATGGATTAATCTAGGCACTTTTTTGGTCGAAATTTAAGGCAGTTATAAGTCTTGAAATTTGTTCTGAATTTAATTTAATGTATTCTTTATGCAAAGATTTTTTTTACTGATTCCACTGATAATTTTTGCATTTAGTTTAAATGCACAAGTAAGTTCAATAAAAGGTGCCGAAAAAATATCTGCTGTATTAACAATTCGTTCAGCACCATTGCGCGATCTCCCAACTGCAAATCAAAATTTTACTGATAATCAATTGATCAGAACTAATGAAAGTCTTGATCAAAAAAACATAGGTGTTTTAAAAAATTATCCCTATTCTTATTCCCATGATTTGGGATTGCAGCGAGTTGCCGGGGATACAATTACTGTTATTGATTCCATATCAATATGGCAAGGATTAAATTCAAATGTTGATCCATCAGATAATACGCTCGCCGTAAGTGCAAATTATGTGGTACAAATGACAAATAATATTTCCAATTCCATTATGAATGTTTGGGACAAATCAGGAAATTTATTAGTGAATAAAATTAATACAGAAGATATTTCCGGTTTGGGTGATTATGGCGATCCTAATATTATTTATGATAGACGCGCGGATAGATTTGTATTCTGTGCATTGGATGCCTATTCCTACAGCAAATTAGTTGTCTGTATTTCCGAAACAGGAGACCCTTCAGGAACATGGTTGGGATATTTATTAAGTTTTGCAAACGGATTCCCCGATTATCCGAAAATTGCTGTTTGGGGTGATGGATATTATATTACCACAAATTCGAATGAACCTACAATTTGGGCATTAAAAAGAGATGAACTTCTCTCGGGAGTTGCCGTGGGCAATGCACAAAAATTTGAGCTTGATAGACTAGGTACTATTGGTTTTCAATCTGCTTCACCAGTAACAGAAACAGGAATAAATCCTCCACCCGAAAATGCTCCAGCCATGTTTATGCGCGTTGCAGATGATGCTTGGTTTGGTATAGATTCTGATCACCTCGAAATATTTTTTGTTTCTATTAATTGGGAGGATGAAACATTGTCGGAACTTACAAATTCTTTTAATATTTCAACAATTCCTTACGATAGTAAAATGTGTGGGTTCGATAGTTGGGAATGTATCCCGCAACCTGCTTCTGCTGTTAAGTTGGATCCATTAAGCGATATTGTTATGGATAAAGTGCAATATTTAAATTTTCAAGATCATGAAACAATAGTCTGCTCCCATGTTTGCCGAGCATATACTGCAGGTTATGCAGGGATAAGATGGTATGAATTAAGAAAATATCCGACACAAGAATGGGAAATATATCAACAAGGTACATTTGCACCTGACGATAGCAATTACAGATTTATGCCATCTATCTCCATGAATGATTTAGGTACAATTGCATTGGGTTATAATATTTCTTCGCCGAAGGTATTTCCTGGAATTCGGATAACAGGAAGAACAGCATGCGACTCATTAAATATTATGACAGCACCTGAATTTAATGCGGTTGAGGGCACGGGTGCAAATTCTTATAACAGGTATGGTGATTATAACAATATGGTTGCTGACCCTTTTGATGGGTCTTTCTGGTTTACTTCAAATTACAATCCTTCTTCCAGCTGGAAAACCAAAATTGTTCATTTTAATATCGATTCCTGTGATCTGAAAAGTACAGAAACTCCTGTACTTGAGAATAGTATTGTAATTGGACCAAACCCGGTATCTGATCAGTTAAACTTGACATTAAATTCAGACATAACCGAAAATATTGAAGTAAAAATATTTGATATTTTAGGTCAGCTTATTTATCGGGAAATAATCTATGTTGAAAAAGGAATAAATACCATGGTTCTTGATTTTCAATTAATTGCAAATGGTACATATTTATTAAGTGTTAATATTAATGGCAAAGAACAAAGTGAAAAAATAATTGTGCAACACAATTAAAAAAAAATGTCTTCTGATCATTGCGATCAAAAGACATTCATCTATATTTGTTGAGAACAAATTAATTTAAAATTTCAATCCTGCATTTATAAATGCATAGTGTGCTTTTCCATCAAAATCGTTTTTAAAGAGATCTGCAGTATTAAAATTGTAACCCATATCCAGTGAGAGGAATAAAACATCAACACCAGCACCTACAACTCCATTTACTCTTACCGCACTAAAATCATCGCGTGTAAAATCAAATTCATTTAAGGGTACATCAAGTAAACATGCAATTTCCGGTCCGGCATAAATACGAACATCCACCAACCTGTCAACTACCGGAACCAAACTTACTCCCAAATAAATGGGCACATTAATATAATTAAATTTAATGTCATCAGACTGGAATACATCAGTAGCATCAAATCCTGAAAAATTTGTTTTCACCATTTGATACTCCATGCCAACCTGGCCATATAATAATTCTCCGAATCTGATAAAGGTACCTGCCTGGAAACCTGACCGAGAGTCGGACTCCAAATCCGGTGACTTCATATTTACATTTGCAAAATTCGGTCCCGCATAAAGCCCAAGATCAATTTGTGAATATGCTGTTGCGCTTAAAAAGAGCAAGGAAGCAAATAAGTATTTTTTCATAACGTTTAATTTTCTGAAATCATTAATAAAAGGTGGAAAAACTATGCCACAAACTATACAGAGTTCGTCAAACCGTTGCCCCTGCTAGGTTTCAGATGCATTTGCAACCGTATTTATCATTGTTTAGAATACCAAAATCGTGGAATTTTTTCCCTTATCGGCAACATAATTCCAATAAGAATTTGTTGACTATCGAATAGTTGATCAAAGTAAAATAATTGTAACCCGTATTTTTGTGAAAATTTATTTATGCGCGCAGTAATAATTAGTATTGGTGATGAAATTTTAAACGGGACTACAGTTAACACAAATGCAAGTTTTATCTCCGGTGTGATACAACCACTGGGGATTGAAATATTTGAGGTGCTGGCAATTGCCGATAACGCAGCGCATATTGAAGATACCCTATCTCATTATTCAGGCAAAGTGGAGTTTATTTTTATAACAGGCGGACTTGGCCCAACAAAAGATGACATCACTAAAAAAACTTTGTGCACATTTTTCAAAAGTAAACTGGTATTTCATGAAGATATTTTATTGCGATTAAAAGCGGCATTTGAAAAAAGAAATATTCCGTTTACGGAAAACAATCATGATCAGGCAATGTATCCAGATAATTGTGTCATATTAAAAAATAATTTGGGAACAGCACAAGGAATGTGGTTCCAGCATGATCATACTTCTGTTATTTCATTACCCGGTGTTCCTTTTGAAATGAAGGGGTTAATGTTGGATGAAGTAATTCCTAAATTAAAAAAGGACTTTCAGTTTCCCAACATTGTAAATAAACATATTATGACCAGCGGAATGAGTGAAAGTCTGGTTGCAAAAAAAATAGAAATTATTGAGAGCCGATTACCGGATAATATTTCTTTGGCTTTTTTACCTTCCCCGGGAGTTGTGAAATTGCGACTTACTGCCAAAGGAGATAACCTTCCGGAATTAGAGAAATTATTACAGTCATTTAAAAAAGACATTCAACTTGAATTGGGCAATTTTGTTTATGGGGAGGAGGCAGTTTTACTTGAAGAATTTATTGGTACACAATTGAAATCAAACAATTTAACCCTTTCTACAGCTGAAAGTTGTACCGGGGGTAAGATAGCCCATAAGATCACCGGGATAGCCGGGGCCTCCGAATATTTCAAAGGTTCGGTAGTTACCTATACCAAGGAATTAAAAATGAAGCTTTTGCAGGTGAAGGAGGAAACGCTGCAACAATTCGGTGCTGTTAGTGAACAAACAGTGAGTGAAATGTTAGACGGAGCTCATCAATTACTAAACACCGATTTCGTGATCGCCGTTTCAGGAAATGCAGGCCCTGGTAGCGATGGGGATACTGCGCCTGTCGGTACTATATTTATTGGAGTATCCGGAATGGGGAAAAAGTCGATAAAAAAGTATTTTTTCAACAAGAACCGTGACATAAATATTGAATATGCATGCATGTTTGCATTACATGATATGCGCATTCTGTTAGCCGATTGCCTTGGTTAAGCGTTATAAAGGCAGTAATTTTGCGGAAAGTGTTAAATAGCCGGGGCAACCTATTGCCAACAATAATTTTAACGATAAAAGGGAGAAAATAAAATCATGTCGCAACAAGAACTGATCATGCCTAAATTGGGCGAAAGTATTATGGAGGCCACTATTCTGAAATGGTTAAAAAAAGAAGGTGATAATGTAGAACTCGATGAAGCTGTGCTCGAGATCGCAACGGATAAGGTAGATAGTGAGGTGCCGTCGCCATTTGCCGGTAAGATCACAAAAATTTTATTCAAGGAAGGTGATGTAGTACAAATAGGTAAGGCGATAGCTATGATTGAAACTTCGGGAAGTGCGGAAACACAGGTTACTGCTCCCATTGTAAAACAAGAGGTTAAACAGGAAGTTGTAAAAGAAACTGTTGTTGAACAAAAAGTGGTCTCTTCCGGGAATGCTGCAGATCGGTTTTATTCGCCTTTGGTACTCAATATTGCCCGGGAAGAAGGTATTACCATGTCAGAATTAGAAAATATCGACGGTACGGGCAAGGATGACAGGGTTACAAAAGCTGATATCTTGGCCTATGTTAAAGATCGCGAGGCCGGAAATGTGAAAACTCCGGTTTTAGCCGAAAAAAAAGCGGAAACCACGGTTACCGAAGAAAAACCAAGCGTAAATGCCCCTCAGGTAATATCTTCCAAATCCGGTACGGGCGAAATTGTGGAAATGGATCGCATGCGCAAGCTTATCGCCGATCATATGGTAATGAGCAAAAAAACCTCTCCACACGTTACCTCATATGTTGAAGTTGACATGACACCAATTGTGGAATGGAGAAACAAGACCAAAGAAAAATTTGAGAAACGCGAGGGACAAAAGATCACCTTCACTCCTATTTTTATAGAGGCCGTGGCCAAAGCCATTAAAGATTTTCCGGGTATCAATATTTCTGTTGATGGATATACGATAACTTATAAGAAAGACATTAATATCGGGATGGCAGCAGCTTTACCAAGCGGAAACCTGATTGTACCGGTTATCAGAAATGCCGACAGAATGAATCTTGTGGGTTTAACCGCCGTTGTGAACGACCTCGCATTCCGTGCCCGAAATAATAAACTTAAACCTGATGAGATCCAGGATGGAACATTTACGCTTACTAATGTAGGATCATTTGGCAGTTTAATGGGAACACCAATTATTAATCAACCGCAGGTTGCAATTCTTGCAGTTGGTGCTATTAAGAAAAAGCCGGTTGTAATGGAGACTGAATACGGAGATGTTATTGCCATTAGACACATGATGTTCATGAGTATGAGTTACGACCATAGAGTTGTTGATGGAATGTTGGGTGGAACATTTTTAAAACGGGTAGCAGATTATTTGGAAGGATTTGACGTTAACAGAGAAATATAAAAAATCGCAACAATTCATACCCATACTATTTGAAAATTGGGTAAATTTATTTGCGATTGAATGGAAATTATTGTTACAATTAAAATATCAGACCTATGTATATCGAACAACTTTATACAAACTGTTTAGCTGAAGCAGCATATTATATTGAAAGTGATGGTGTAGCTGCTATTATAGATCCGCTAAGAGAAACTGAACCCTATATTGAAAAGGCAAAGAGCCGCAATGCAACGATAAAATATATATTTGAAACGCATTTCCATGCAGATTTTGTTTCAGGTCATATAGATCTCGCAAAACGAACCGGAGCAAAAATAATTTACGGTCCTGAAGCAAATACCAATTACGAAGTGATCAATGCAAAAGACGGAGAAGAATTCCATATTGGAAAAATAAAAATAAAAGCATTACACACTCCCGGACATACCTTAGAATCAACTTGTTATTTACTCAGCGATGAGGATGGTAAAAATCATTGCATATTTACCGGCGATACATTATTTGTTGGAGATGTTGGAAGACCTGATCTTTTAGATGGTGTAATGACCAAGGAGGAACTTGCATCAAAAATGTACGACTCCTTAAATAATAAAATAAAAGTGTTGGATGATGATGTTATCGTTTACCCTGCACATGGTCCCGGAAGTGCTTGTGGCAAAAGTATGGGCAAAGAAACTTTTTCAACGATAGGAATTCAGAAAAAAACAAATTATGCGTTGCAGGAAATGACGAGAGATGCATTTATTCTATCTGTTACTGATGGGTTATCCGTCCCTCCGCAATATTTTTTTGAAGATGCACGTATCAATAAAAATGGATACGATTCCATTGATAATATCATCAAAAAAAATACTACACCATTAAATATTGAGGAGCTTGAAAAAGCAGTTCAAAACGGTGCTTTAATTCTTGATACCCGAATTGCAGATCATTTTGAAAAAGGTTTTATTCAGAGTTCATTAAATATCGGGTTAAATGGAATGTTTGCTGTTTGGGTTGGAACATTAATAGATATCAATACGCCGTTGGTATTAATTACAGATATAGGAAAGGAGGAGGAAACAGTTTTAAGATTAGCGCGTGTAGGTTATGAAAATGTGATAGGATACCTGAATGGCGGAATTGCAACATGGGAAGATGCGGGCAAACCGGTAGAATCAGTGAATACAATTTTAGCGGATGATATCGCACAATATTATGGTGATTCCGGATATACTATTTTAGATGTACGCAAACCTTCTGAATTTGAATCAGAACATATTAAAGGAGCTATTAATATTCAATTGAGTGAAATTGAAGATAGATTAAACGAATTGGATGCTGATCAAAAATATATTATTCATTGCGCAGCCGGTTATAGAAGTATGATGGCAGCCTCTATTTTAAAAAGTAACGGAATAAATAATTTTATGAATGTTGCTGGAGGATGGGGAAGTATTAAAAAAACTAATTTGCCAACTGAAGTTTCTATTGGTGAAATGATCTGAGAGAAATTGACAATTGACAATTTCGGAAGCGGAGATGCAAATTGAATTTTATTTGGAGTAACTGATAACACACAGCAAGAATACACACATTTTAAATATTTAATGCGAAAAATTATTTTGGTCATATTTGTTTTATTCCTATCCGTTGCCTGTGAAGATCAGCGGGTGAATCAGGCTATTGATAAGATAAGCAGAAGCTGGACAGTATACAAATATGAAAAAGATGGCATAGATATTACTCCTGTTTTTACCTCTAATTACGTTAATTATATACTCACCTGCGAAAAGTCACAGGACTATACCGAATCTTTTATTCTCTTCGGAACTCCTGTTACAATTACAGGAATTTATATATTCAGCGATCAGGCGCAAATTTTAACCCTCTCCGATGAATTTCAATCACGTGTATTTGATATTATCACACTCAATAATAGTGATATGACATTGCAGGATCTTAATGCAGATACTACTGAAGTGTATTATTTTGAAGCGGTGATCTGATGAGTGATGAGTGATGAGTAATGAGTTTGATCCTCGTAAGCCGGATCCTTTTACTCTTGACTAATGACTATTGACTCCTGACTATTGACTACTGGTGAGTAGTGAGTGGTGAGTTTGATCCTAGTAAACCGAATTCATTTACTCCTGACTAATGACTCCTGACTCTACCCCCCAAACGCCGTGGTTGTGTGTTTTTCACCAACCACAGCCGGACGAAGTAAGAACTTTTATTCCAACGATATCTTATGACTAGGTGAATGGTGAGTAGTGACATATAGTAGATCTCCTGCGTCGATCACTATATGTTTCAGTGGTGAGTTTGATCTTCGTAAGCCGATTGTTTTTACTACTGACCATTGACTCTTGAAAATCGTGAGGCGTGAATCGTGAGTCTGGATTCTCCATAACTGGATATTTTTACTCCTAACTAATGACTATTGACTCCTGACTATTGACAGAATGAGTAATGAGTTATGCCCGCCCGGATGACCCGGTCGGACGGGAGTAATGAGCCTGCCTGCCGACAGCGCAGCGGCAGGCAGGTTTGATCGTCGTAAGCCGGAACTTTTTTCTCCTGACTAATGACTCTTGACTATTGACTATTGACTATTGACTCCTGACAAATGACTATTGATACCAGTTCTGAGTTATATATTGATTAATACGCAAACTAAAAAGCCACAAATTCACGCTTAATAAAATTCGTGAATTCGTGGCTTCCTTAATTCATTTTATTTCAATTGGTAAAATTTACTTTTAAGGCAGAACCCTTTTTAAACCCTTACAACCCTTCCTTCCTTTTTTACTCCTTAGACCCTTAACCTTCGAATCTTCGGCTCTTCTCCCCTTCGATTCTTCAATTCTTCTCCCTTCGATTCTTTATTTCCTCTTCACATCCCCCTTTGCCTCGTATTCCTTAAATATGGCAGCAGGATCATATTTTTTTACTGCCTTTCCTTTGCGGATAATTTTGATATGATTGATCACATCGCCTTGTGCGATCTGATTAACTACATCTTGCCCTTCAACTACATGACCAAAAACTGCATGTTTATTGTCGAGCCATGAAGTCTCTTTATGGGTGATGAAGAACTGACTTCCATTAGTGAATTTACCGGCATTAGCCATGGAGAGTATTCCGGGACCTGTATGTCGGAGGTCGCTGTGGAATTCGTCTTTAAATGCATATCCTGGCCCGCCGCTGCCATTTCCAACAGGATCACCACCTTGAATCATGAAGTCAGCGATCACACGATGAAATTTCAAACTGTCGTAATAAGGGGTGCCAAGTGGTTTTGCAGTATTTTGGATTTTTCCCTCAGCCAACCCAACAAAATTAGCAACAGTGAGAGGCGTTTTTTGAAACTCCAGAAATAACATAATATTGCCTTTGGAAGTTTGCACTTCTGCATACAATCCATCAGGTAAATGTTTATATTTTCTTCTATCACATTGAGCAGATACAAGTGATTGAAATAAAAGGACCAATGCAATTAATAAACTTGTTTTTTTCATATAGATCTAAATTTTTGAATTAGTGTTTTTTATATTTTTTGTGAATTTACATAATCCGGCAGAATTGATACAAATCTTTTAATAGTATCTTCCAAAGATTCTTTAGAAGAACCTCCGGAGGCATTTTTATGCCCACCTCCATTAAAGAAATTCCTCGCCAAAATTTCAATATTCATATCTCCTTTTGAGCGAAATGAAATTTTTATTTTTCCCTTATCCTCTGTAAATAATACAGATACTTCCACATTCTTCATCGCAAGCGGCAAATTTACAATACCTTCTTTATCACCGTTATTTAATTTATAACGCTCTGCCTCCTGCATGGAAATACTCATATAAGCCGTTTTATTTTCCGGTAACACAACCATTTTTTCCGACAACAAATATCCTATAAAACGCATTCTGTTTTCTCCATATTGATTGTATACATTATTGTGTATTTCCTCAACATTGATTCCGTATTCCATAAGTGCTGCTGCAACAAGATGCACTTTAGCAGTGGTGTTTGAATATTGAAAAATACCGGTATCCAACGCCATTCCCGCATAAATACATTCTGCAATTTTTTGATCAAGATGTTCCATCCCATTTGCCATACCAATAAACTCATATACCAATTCAGTGGTTGAACTTGCTTTATCGTTCCACAAAACATAATCGGTAAAATATTCTGGTTCGCGATGGTGATCTATCATAACGCTTACAAAGGGATGATTGAGTTTCTTAATATCCTCTCCCAGTGCATCTATACGCTTTAATGCATTAAAATCCAGAAAGAAAATACAATCAGCCTTTGCTAATATTGCAAAACATGTTTTTGATTTTTTTTGATGAATATACACTGTTTCGCTTTGTGACATCCAGTTCAGAAAATCAGGGAAATCATCCGGTGCGATAACATCGGCAATATGACCTGTTTTTTGAAGATACAATTTCATTGCCAATGCAGAACCAATTGCATCACCGTCTGGTCGTTCATGCGGAATCAGCACGATACGCCTCGGTTGTTTTAAATATTCGAATAACTCTTTTAACTCTTTCATCAATTTGTAGTGCGAAGGTCTTCATTTTTTACATTTTATTAAAATGCAGAAGCATAATACCTATCTTTGCGGGCGAAAAAATAAAATTATGACAGGAAACAGAACTTTTACCATGATCAAACCCGATGCCGTTAGAAAGAATTCCATTGGCGGTATCTTAAAAATGATAAATGATGCCGGTTTTAAAATCGTAGCAATGAAATACAGCAAACTCAGCAAGGAAAAAGCAGGAGAGTTTTATGCTGTTCATAAAGAAAGACCCTTTTACGGAGAACTTGTTGACTTTATGAGTTCAGGACCTATTGTTGCGGCAATACTGGAAAAAGAAAATGCCGTTACCGATTTCAGAAATTTAATTGGTGCAACTGATCCATCAAAAGCGGAAGAAGGAACCATCAGAAAAATTTATGCTTCGAGCATTGGAGAAAATGCTGTTCATGGAAGCGACTCTGATGAAAATGCAATTATTGAATGTGATTTTCATTTTAGTAAACTGGAAAGATTTTAATAATTCCATTATAAAATTGTGAACCGGCGAATAATATTTGCCGGTTTTTTTTATGATTTTCTATTTTTAAAAAATAAAAAAACCCGTCACGGATTTTAAACCGAAACGGGTTAACCAAAACAGGTTTCCAATGGCAAAATTTCTATTTGGAAACCTCTATCTTTCGTGAAACACTTTTCTCTGAATTGCTTATCTGTAGCAAATATAATCCGTTTGCAAGTGCCCTCAAATCAAATCCAAAACTATTTTTTCCCACAGTGCATAATTCGTTGATAATCAACACATTACGACCTTCAAGATCTTTTATTTCTAAAGAAACCTGCATGGCTGTTGAGGCATTGATTTCAACAGTCAAATAGTCAGATGTTGGGTTAGGATACACCTGTATTTCTGACAGATTTTGTACCTCAATTGCAGCTCCAAAAGTTACTGTTACTTCATAGCTTTTTGGGGCGAAATTGACCGGAGAATAGGAGGTATAAGTGAGTGGCGAACTGAAATTTTGAGCTACTCCCGATGCCGGGTCAACATACTGACCTGTGATGTCAATTGTTGGAACCAAAGAGGTAACATCCGTTCCAACCGGAACCACTAATTCTATGGTTCCCGCAGTTTGATCGATGACTCCTGTTGCTACCGGGGAAGTGAAATTAAAGGAAACTATGCTGTTTGGATAGGTGGTATGGTATCCCTCAATATCGTTTTTATCCCTTGGCAACAATTTCCAGTTGCTGACATTGTCAGGGTATCCGGACCAAATTCAAAAGGAAGTTCATAGGAATAGTCATCACAACGCATTCCAACCTCAGGGGTATTGGAAAGATTCACCCTCCATTCGCCGAAAGCCCCGCCTGTAGCCTCATCAGCGTTGTTGGAGGTTACAAATGCATTGTCAAATTTCACCAACATTCCCTCATAAGGTTCGGTTGCCGTATAGAGTTTAGCATCCACATCCAAAGGATCTAATCCGGTTACAAAAGCCGGAAGTGCATTCATCTGTGAATTAAGCGTATAGGTAATATTGGCAAGTTTCGTAACGCCGAATTCCTCAATAACCTTTGCAGAGGTAATGGTGATCATATCTCCACGATATAATTGGTCGGTTCCGTCACCGGGACCAGATTTTATAAATACTCCTTCATACATATCGGATCCTTCCTGAACTGCAACAAGACCAAGATCATAGGTTTGGGTCGTACTGGTTACAATTGCCTGAATATTCATGGAAGAAATACTGTCGTTCGCCCAGATAGAAGCTCCTGTACTGAAAGGTGAATTTTGGATCTGAACTATGGAAGTTATACCATCATCATACACTATATATATAATAGGTGAAGTTGGAGAAGGATAATTGATGACATTTCCATCATTATCCGTTGCTGAAATATAAAAATTAACATAGGTGCTGTCAATTCCGGGTCCCGGAATATTGCCCTGCCAGGTATCTCCTGCAAGATCACTCATGGAAACAGCTGTGAAACCGGTATTTCCAATGCCATAAGAATAATAAAGATCAGCATAAGCAACGGTTCCGTCAAGATCTGTAATTGTTGCTGAAACACTCACTGTTTCTGTTGAAGTTGCAACAACAGGTGTTCTTGTTATATCCGTAATTACAGGCGGAGAAGCTAAGGAAGGACCTATATCTGATAATGATAAAGGTGCAATAGCATATTCTGTTTCTGCAGTAAATTCAACAATTACGCCTCTGATATAAGCCAGGTTTGTCCCTAAAGCCGGAGGTGTATAAGCATCCGGAGTATTTGTTTCACCTGCAACTCCCCCAGCCCAAATATTACATTCATCATCATAAGTATCGTTGCGGAAATGCCCGCTCATATCTCTGATCTGAATTTTATTTCCATCCACATCCTGCACATACCAA
>JBGAWP010000130.1:0-3204 GCA_044227505.1 Chitinophagales bacterium
GGAGGAATATCTGACAGGTGGCCTATCCGATTAATGTTTTTTATTTTTTGATTGTTATTGGATATTATTTCTGGGTTAAATACGGAGGAATATTTGACGGGTAGTGTATCCGATTAATGTTCTTTATTCCTTGTTCTTTATTCGATATTATTATTCGAAGTTCTGGGTTCTGACATGTAGTAGATCTCGTTCCTCGATCACTACATGTTTCAGTTCGGGGTTCTGGGTTCTATTTATATTTTCGAAAATTTTTTAGTTCCTGTGTCACCATTTTCATTGGTAAATTTGATGAGATAATTTCCAGGTGAATAATTTGAAACATCCAATTTCATCAAAATTTCGGAATTGATTAATTGTTTCAATAAAACTTGTCCGTAAATATCATATATCAAAATTTCACTGTTGCCGGAACCTTTCGACTGTATAAATAAATCAGATGCCGTTGGATTGGGGTAAAATGAAAAAAGATCATTTTCCGGCGTTCCGATCTCATTTATAAAAACATCAAAACAATTTGAAGTATCACTGCAACTGCCTTTGGTAACAATAACAGCGTAGCTACCTGATAAAGTGGGAATAAATTGTTTTTCAGTAGCTCCGAAAATAATATCCCCGGTTAAACAATCTATCCATTGATAAGATGCTGACAAAAATTCTGCTTCCAATACATTACCTGTTTGAGATACATCAACATTTACAAAACAATTTGAAAATTTTGCAATAAAGATCTCATTCTCATTACCGCCATCACTATTAAAATATGCAGATCCTCCCGGGTTGGTTGCAGGGAATAAACATTCATCCGGAGTTATAATAGTACCAGCTAGCCAAATAGCATTATCATCAACATCAATAAAAGAAGACAAATACAATGCAGATTGAATAAAAAATGTGGACCAAACAATCTTTCTTTCCTGATTAAATTTTGTAATAAATCCGTGGAAGGTATACAAGGTTGTACTGTCAAAATAAGAACCATCTCCAGCATCAAAAAGGTGCCAGGCAGCGTCATACACGCTAACCTCCCCTGTTAAATAAATATTTCCTTCATGTGCAACAATTGAATGAGGATCAGCACCATCATTATCATTCCCAAAATAAGTTGACCATAACAATTCATTTGTTAGGTTGAATTGTGTAATAAAACCTTCCTCTTGAATATAAAGTGAATCCATAAATGCACCGGCGCCAGGATATACTACAGGGAAATTTTCAGAAGTAGTTGACCCGCTTAATAAAACCTGTTCATCATCAACAAATATATCATCATCATATTCTATGGAATCCCCACCTAAATAAGTTGACCATTTTAATACACCTGCCGTATCGAACCGGGTTAAAAAAACGTCGGGTTCCCGAAGAAGATCAGGAACACCATTATCGGAATACAATGAATCAAAATAAGCTGCTCCTCCTGAATCATATAGTGGCAAATCTGAACTTTTTGTGCTCCCTGCTATCCAAATATCATTTCCATTGCCCGATAATGTATTTGATAAGTCTTCTTTTATTCCACCGAAATAAGTTGACCAGATCAATTGTCCGCTCACATTAAACTGCATAAAAAAAGCATCGAAATTACCCGCTCGTTCAGTTTGCATATAGGAACCTGCCATTGGGACTATAGTGAATAAAGAATCCGAAAAAGTGCTACCGGTTACCCAAACTTTCTCTTCATCACAATATATATCGCTTGCGTAGTCCAAGTCATTACCTCCAAAATAGGTTGACCATAACATTACGCCACCAAGATCGAATTTAGAGATAAAAAAATCACTCTTTAAATTTTTTGTGTCGTCGAAATAGCTTGAGCCTCCGGCATTTAATACGGGAAAAGTTGTTGAATTGGTTCTGCCGGTAATGAATATTTCTTTATTGTTAATTGCAACAGCATTTAAAAAATCACCCGATCCATCATCGCCACTTAAATAAGTTGCCCATAATCTTTCACCGGTTGAATCGAATAATATTACAAATGGCGTAAAATCGACATCTGCAATAGAATCGAAATAAGCACCATTACCCGGATCAAACAAAGGCAACCCATCACCCCAGGTATAACCGCCAACTATTATTTTAGATCCGTTGCTTTTTATGTCATAACACCAGTCGATATCGGGTCCGCCGAAATAAGTGCACCAAACCAAAACTGCAGGATCTATTATGAGTGGCTGATCAACATCATAATCATCATTAATTAAAAACCCGGCAATATTATTATTAAATAAATAATCAATATCTATCTTTTCATTTCCTGAATATCCAATAAGATCAGTTTCCCTGATCTCTCCAAGTGCAGTTGAAACTGATATTTCATTTTCTTTTGCATAAATATGCATATCAAGAGGTCCCGAATATTTTATTTTGATCGAATTAGGATCAGCACCGGGGTTGACAATAAAATCCTGCTTGAACATATTTTTATTATCAGCCACTGAATATAAAACCCAATCAATACCGGGATAAATATTCTTAATTATAATTTTCTCATAGCTGTGAACATTTAAAACGCCTGGCCTGCGCCCATAATAATAATTTGAATAATCCAAACTTTCACCTTCCTGAATAATGTTTACATTTTTTATTTCACAATTCAATAAATGCATATCTATCCTTTGGAAACGCGTCGTCACTGATACAGTATCATTAAAATATTGATCATCATTGATTGAAGGATCATAACTGTGATCATATTCATAAAAAAAATAGGAAAGCCCTTTTGTAGTGATATAAACAATTGCTCCCGGTATTTCAGCCCGAAATAAAACATCATTCAAATAATTCCCATTTTTATCAATAATTTGACCCTTGTTCTCGATAAATTGAATTGATGAGACTTGTTTAATTAAATTTTCAGGGATTGTCGATGGTGGGTCGGCGCAAAATATTTGATCAATTGATAGGAGGGTGATTATGAGGGTAATAATGGTTTTCATTGTTGTTAGCGCATTGTTCTGAGTTCTGGGTTCTGAGTTCTGGGTTCTGGGTTCTGAGTTCTGAGTTCTGGGTTCTGAGTTCTGGGTTCTGAGTTCTGGGTTCAATCCGGAGGAATATTTGACTGGTGGTCTATCCGATTAATGTTTTTTATTTTTTGATTGTTATTGGATATTATTTCTGGGTTCTATACGGAGGAATATCTGACGGGTGGCCTATCCGATTAATGTTTTTTATTTTTTGATTGTTATTGGATATTATTTCTGGGTT
>JBGAWP010000131.1:0-3020 GCA_044227505.1 Chitinophagales bacterium
TTGGTCAACTTTTTCCTTTATGAGCCTCAAATTCACTATTTATACGTAACAACTCCCCTTATTTTTCCACAAACCACCACTCCCACATAAAAATCTCAATTATTTTGTTATAACAGAATTCAACAAGGTTTAATTAAACCTAATTTTCAAATAAGAAATTAATTTTCAATTCCACCGTTTACCCCGCGTGAGCGATTGTAGCGGAAACCCCGCAGCCGAGGCACGAGGCGAGGAGTTGCAGCGGAAAGCGCGGCCCATAGGGACACGCCCGCCTGAACTACCAAGATTTGTTACTCCAACATAATTTTCAAATCCCAAAACCATTATAAATATTTAAGATTTACGAAAGGTCAGTCGGGCAGGCCCCTTATACGTAATGCCCATCAGTAGCCGTTTCCAAAACTCCTCAACCTTTCCTATTTTCGCACTAAAATATATTGTAATGGCTGAAGTAATCAGAATGCCCCGGATGAGTGATACGATGACTGAGGGGACCTTTGTGGAATGGCATAAAAAAGTGGGTGATACGGTGAAGAGCGGGGATATTCTTGCAGAAGTGGAGACCGATAAGGCGACCATGGAACTGGAGAATTATGTAAAGGGCACGCTTTTATACATTGGGGTGGAGAAGGGAAAAAGTGCGCAGGTGGATCAGGTGATTGCGATTGTTGGCGCCCCGGGAGAAGATTTTCAGGCTTTATTAGAAAAAAAGAAGTAACAGATCTGAAAGAAGAAAAAGATAAAAAAGAAGAGGCTCCGAAAAAAGACGATACTGTTGTTAAAGAAACAGAAAAAGTTTCTGAAATAAAATCCGGCGACGACGATAGAATTAAAGCATCGCCACTCGCAAAAAAAATTGCAGGTGATAAGGGAATTAATTTAAGTGATGTTTCGGGAAGTGGTCCTGAGGGAAGAATAATAAAAAAAGATATAGAAAATTTTGTTCCGCAGGTTGTTGAAAAAGAAAAGGCAGAACAAAAAATGGAGATCATGCCGATGCATGAATTTGTTGGTGAAGAAAGTTCTGAAGATGTTCCGGTTTCGCAAATGCGCAAGGTAATTGCAAAACGACTTTCGGAAAGTATGTTCAGCGCTCCGCATTTTTATTTAACGGTATCGATAAATATGGATGAGGCAATGGCTTCGCGCAAAGCATTAAATGATGTGAGTCCGGTGAAAATTTCGTTTAATGATCTTGTGGTAAAGGCATGTGCAATGGCATTGCGTCAGCATCCGCAGGTGAATTCGAGCTGGAGAGGTGATACGATTAAAATAAATAAACATATTCATATTGGTGTTGCAGTTGCAATTAACGACGGACTTGTTGTTCCGGTAATTCGTTTTGCGGATAATAAATCGCTGGTGCAAATTGCGATGGAAACTAATGATCTTGCCGCGCGTGCAAAAAGCAGAAAATTACAACCAAATGAATGGGAGGGAAATACATTTACCATTTCCAATCTCGGTATGATGGGAATTGAAGAATTTACTGCAATAATAAATCCGCCTGATGCGTGTATTCTTGCCGTGGGTGGAATTAATCAAGTTCCTGTTGTAAAAAACGGAGCCATTGTTGTCGGCAACGTTATGAAAGTTACTATGAGTTGCGATCATCGCGCTGTTGATGGAAGTGTGGGGGCGAAGTTTTTGCAGACGTTGAAACAGTTTTTGGAGGAGCCGGTTCGCATGTTACTTTAAGGAAAGGGACACAGGAATTAGGACACAAGACACAGGACTTGACATAGGACAATGGAAATTGACATAGGACTGCTCTGTCTTATAATGTTATTTTAATTTCTGATTAATAAATCAATATTTTGTTAAAACATTTTGGCGTGCAAGTCATTGCGAGAAATTACGCAGTAATTTCGAAGCAATCTCCCTAATGTTACTTGTATTTTCCAAAAGGTGAACTCCCCAATGATGATATAATTATTCAAAGGAAAATTTCGCTCCGAAATCTGTGGCAGGTGAAAAACACCTCGCCACGGCGCTGGTTTTAAAAATTGTCAATTGTCAATTGTCAATTGTCAATTTTTCACGCGATTATTACATCATGTATACACATAACAGGAAGATAAACTCCTCCCTTTAATAAAACAAAATCTTCAGTCGCGGTCCAGACGGTGGTTTCTACCTGGAAAATACCTTGTTTACATTCGAAGATGATATTTACTTTTGTATGGTAATTATTACCGAGGATCATTGCATCATATAAAATATGTTTTCTGCGATTAATATATTCAGGATGTTGAAGTACATCGTGATAATTTAATTCCAGAAAAGGAATTTGCTCTTTTTCAATTGTGGTAATAGTTTCTAATTGCATAGCTGTGGTTTTTTATGAACGATTAACTACAGCCGGTTGTTTCAATAAGCAAGATATAACATTTTTTTAAATAAAAAAGGTCTAGTGAAAAAAACTTTGGTATTAGGTGCATCTCCCAACCCCGAACGTTACGGAAATAAAGCGGCACGCAAACTCAAAGCCTACGGACATGAAGTGGTAGCTGTAGGCAAAAGGGAATCGAAGATCGATGATATTCAAATATTGAAGGAATTTCCCAAATCTGAAAATATCGATACCGTAACCCTCTATCTCAACCCCGACAATCAAAAGGAATACTACGAAAAGATCATAGCCTTGCACCCGAAACGCATCATATTTAATCCCGGAACGGAAAACGAGGAACTGGAAGATCTGGCAAAGGAGAATGGAATTGAGACGGTGGAGGGGTGTACTTTGGTGATGTTGTCGACAGGGGAGTTTTAAGGCAGTGGGCAGTCTCAGTCGCAGTTTGTAGGATTGGAAATTTTTGCTTCGGGTTGAAAATTTGAGGGAGAATGGGGTGAGTGGTGAGTGGGGAGTGGTGAGATCGACGGCATGGAGATTTTGGTTTCACATGGAAACTTGGATTCTGGATGGAACGTATATCGGATTCACGATTGACGATTCACGATAGGTAAGTGGTGAGTAGTGAGTGGTGAGATTGACCGCATGGAGGTTTTGGTTTCACATG
>JBGAWP010000132.1:0-2970 GCA_044227505.1 Chitinophagales bacterium
TTGGTCAGGACATACGTCCGCAACATCAGGAACTCCATCTTCATCTGTATCTTTTTTCTGACCATATGCAATAGGAATTTTTACTGCAATGTGGAAATCAGATCCATAAACGGTCTTTTTTCCAACCAAGGGAAGAATATCATTTGTTCCAACAATAATTGGTCCTACACGCAATGATAAACCAAGATTTGTATTATTATATTCATTATAAGAAAGTGGCAGACCAACATCGATCCATCTGCTTTCATAGCGCGGTGTAAGGCTGATTGTTGTAATTTCAGATACACGACTTTGTGTTGGATCGCGGTCTCTGTTCAATGCGATATACGGGGTTACGTTTACATAAAATCCCCCTTTAATATTATAATCGAATTGCATACTTAATACGGAAGGTAACGATACTGTATACTCCGTTTCATTGCTTGCTGATGCATTAAAATTTGCCTGAATGGTGTCATCAAACGCAGGAATGGAATTTAAAGAAAATTGGTTTACATTAAAAGAAGCATTGCTTCCTCCAAAGTCACCGGAATTATTTCCCTTCTTAAATTTCACTCTTCCGATATCCAATAAACTTAATCCAAAACGAAATTTATATTTGTTTGCAGTATTGTCATATTCATAAGTGCCATCGGGTTTTTTGCGTCGGTATTCATCAATATTTGGCCTGTATTCATATACCAAACCCATATCAAAGGCTGGTCCTGCACCGGCAAAACTTAATTTAGTTAGTGATCCGATGGAATCGAATTCCAAATTATTTAAATTGTCGGAGTGGCCGTAATTGAATTCGGATGCTGCAATGTTAATAATGGAATCATTTACAAACGAATAATCAAGATTGCTGGCATATAAATATCCGGAACTTACTGCATGAACCAGTTTAGCGGTAATACCACCTTTAATAAAATGGTTATCTTCATTGTAGAGAGTATTCGCATACGTTAAACCATATTCCATCCAGGTCATATTATCAATACTCAATCCGTCGTCATCTATTTGTACATTCGGAATAAAATTATCATCCACAAATCCGGTAAAAGCAACTTTGGCAAGTTCCTCCGATACATTATCAATGGTAATAAAATTTCTGAACCCAACCGATACTCCAATAGCTGATTGTTCTGAAATTGTTGCCATAAAAGTCAGTAATTGGATTTTGGTATTGATACTGGCTTTTGCATTCTGGTCATTTTCAAGATCCTTTACACTTAAATAATTTTTTTCAAAATTCAGATCGGGATTTGGGTTAAATAATCCCTTTGGTTCTAATCCTACATAGTTGTTTGCTATAGTAGAGCTCAACCCGAATAGTGAAATGTCGAAGCGATATCTGCTATCTACTATAGATGCTGGTTGTAGCTCCATGCCTGTAACTCCTGCATAATTGCTGTTTACAATACCCAGGTAGCTCTGGGCGGAAATTGTTGCCCCACAAAATAGAAATGATGAACTAATTAATAGGTTAATTAAAATTTTTCTCATAATATTATCTTTTGTTCAATGTTAGTGTATAATCATGCCATGGAAATTTTTAGCCAATTACTCACTTGTGCTGTTGTTATTTTCAAATTAACGGGGATAATATTGCTCACTTTAGAAAATAGTGGCGATAATCATATGCACTATTTGAATTTGTGTGATGTGAAAAATAGCTTGTGGAAAGTACCTTAAATACAGTTTGAGCAACAATCCGGTGTTGGATCATTCAGATAACTTCTATTTTATATCTTTAGACCATCCTTATAAAAATTCGATAGGCCGCCAAAAAATACAATCAATTAGTATCATTTATTGCATTTAAAGTTTGTTTTACATTCAATATCTGACCTGGTTCTTTTGTTTTTGATTATTTTAATAGATTGATCCACCGCTACGGGTACGCGGAAATCCTGCTGTGTTGTTTCGTATAAATATATATGAATGAACGTTCATTCATACTCTACCCGATTCCCGCATTCCCATTCTCCATCCCTTACTTCTTTCCTGTAAACAGAAGAATTAATCACTGTTATAAGTGATAATTGTCATATCCAGTGATACAATTCTTACCAAACTTTGTATCAGAAAATAATTAGAAACCATTAAATTCAACTATATGAAAAAGCTAATATTCACTTTCGCGATTTGTTTCATCGGCGGTTTATTAATGGGAAACGTGATTCCCTCAGCTGATGATCAATTAAATAATATGTATTCTTCCTCAATTATGCAGGGCGACAGAGTTGCAACAACCGGCTCCATTATTCTTAAAGGAGATATTTGGTGCATCCGGGCCTTTGATGAGGATGGAATCGTGGATTATGTTCCTTTGAATCTGTCTAAAGAATTTCAGGTTCAGGGCATGTATGTAAAATTTGCCGGAACAATTAAAGAAGTTTCCGATACCAAGAAATTGGCCGGAATTCCGATCTATTTATTACAAATAAAAACTTTACCTATACGGTAATGTTTAATTTGAAATAGACCAAGAGAGCTGAATACAGCTCTCTTTTTTTTGCAATTGAGGCTGTTTTTTTCAGATTTAATGAATTTTATTTAATTGTTACATAAATATTCATTAACTTTAACGATATCTTCACTTTTACCTAATTCCACAATTTGAAAAAAATATTGATTGCCTCGGCTTTATTTCTTTTTTTTATTAATATATCAAACGGTCAAACTGGCTGCCTGTCAGGAAACTGTATAACAGGGTATGGTAAATATGTGGGCGAAGAAGGTGATACCTACGAGGGTTACTGGCTAAACGGACTGCGTTCGGGTGAGGGATATTATGTTTGGAGTGATGGTTCTTCTTATCGTGGAAATTTTTCTTTAAATGCTTGTGATGGAAAGGGAGTTTATGTTGGCCCTGATAAAAAGGTGATGGATGGCTATTTTGTAAAAGGAGCATATGTAGGAACCACGGATCCCTGGCTTGTTGATGAATTTGATTATTTGCAACAAGGATATGTGGTTGATACCATT
>JBGAWP010000133.1:0-2835 GCA_044227505.1 Chitinophagales bacterium
CAGGAAAACAAAAGGTGGGATTTGCATTCGGAGGAAGTGAGGCTTTCGCTCTAAGCGAAGGTCTCACTAACGTTAAACGCCAAAAATTTCGCAAGAAATTTAAACTCCTTATCCTCCGTAGCTTTTTTCAATCAACATAGCTTTAGCGGAGGTGATAGTGTAGGAGGACTTCTCCTTTCTCCTCTCTCCTTTCTCCTTGATTAAAAATGAAGAATTTTCATGTTGAGCTAAAGTTTGAAGTAGGTTGTCAAATTTTCAACCTATAATGATTGCCTTTTTTAACCTTTCCCCAGCCTTCCTTCCTTTCTCAGCATCCAAAGCTTTAGCGAAGGATGCTCCTTAGAACCTTACCCCCTGCTTGCCGGCAGGCAGGTTCGAATCTTCGCACTTCTCCCTTCGAATCTTCCTTAGATGTTTATATTTGATGATAAAATCATAATTAATGAGGTCAGTAATACATATAACTCTAATATCAACGCTTCTTACTTTGTCATTTTTGCCAAATAAATGCAAAGGTCAGGCCGCGGAATTTGAGGTGGAATTTTTGGGGCTTTCGGAGGAGGCAATTATTGCATTTAACCATGCCACTGACATCTGGAGTAATTATTTGATAAGTGAAGTGCCGATTAAAATTGTTGCACACATGCAGCCTTTGTTGCCCGGACAACTCGGAATCACTTTTCCCAATGGGGAATTAAATTACGCAGCAGCGCCAATTGCGGATGTTTGGTACGCATCCTGTCTGGCAAATGCTATTACCGGAACTGATTTAAATGGTGATTTTGCGGATATTGAGATCTATTTCAGCTCTCTCGCAAATTGGTATTATGGGTTGGACGAAAATCCTGGACCCACCCAATACGATTTTGTTTCTACTGTTTTACATGAGATATGTCATGGTTTAGGATTTTTGAGTCTCTCTAATAAAGCAGGAACCATTGGTTCCTTTGGATTAATTGATGCCTCCGCCTTTGCTCCCCTCACCACCACTTTTGTTTGGCCGGCATTGGATACTTTACCTTCTGTTTTTGATGTTTATCTTGAAAATGCAACAGGAACGGTTTTAACATCTCTCCTAAACCCTTCTGATGAACTTGGAACAGAACTCATAAGTAATCAGATATTTTTTAATAGTCCGGAAATTATTGCGGAAACCGGTGGAACCAGGCCAAAAATATATGCTCCGGGCACTTTTACCCTCGGTTCCAGTCTTTCACATTGGGATGAAGCCACGTATCCCGTAGGAAACGACAATGAATTTATGACCCCACAGGCAGCTGCAGGCCATGCAGGTCATCAACCGGGAATTTTAACGCTGACTGTTTTAGAAGAAATAGGATGGGAAATCAATTACGACACAGCCACAATATCCTTGCAGAATATAAATAATTCTGATATAAAAATATTCCCAAATCCAACTCAGGATATATTATTTTTTGAACGCAATGAAATTAATAGTTTATTGATAAGTATTATTAATACGACTGGAAACATCGTGTACGAAAAAATGTTTTTTGATGATATAATATCTATTTCGTTAAAAGATCTTGAGTCGGGAATGTATTTAATTAAATTGCAGGATGATTCTGGAATTAACTATAAGAATGTGATGAAGTTGTGATAGGAGTTTTGTTGGTTTTGACTGAAAATAAATAAAAATAATTTCACGCAAAGGCGCAAAGGAACAGCCAATAATAGGTTTAAAATAAACCGCATACGCTTTCGTGTGAAAAAATTTCTTTCAAATTCTTAAAGGAAATAGAATTTAAGTCAATATTAAACACATCATACATCTTTGCCTTTGCGTGAAAAAATTAAATAAAGTAAATAACTCATTGAATATTAAAGAAAAAATATATTATCATCTGCTCAAAACAATTAACGATAAAATATTATCCTTAGAAAATATATTGGTAGAATTAAAAGAAAGTATTTCCAACGAAACAAAAAGTACCGCCGGCGATAAGTATGAAACAGCGAGGGCAATGTTGCATTTGGAACAGGAAAATATTTTCAAACAATTACAGAATGCAAACGATCAGAGGAGAGAATTGGAATTAATTGATTTCGGCAAAAGATCCAATATTGTTAGCAATGGCAGTTTAATAACAACCGACAAAGATTCATTTTTTATTTCCATAGGTTTTGGGAAGATGGTCATGGATTCCAAAACCATCGTTGCGCTTTCGTCAAAGTCACCTTTAGGAAGCATTTTTATGGAAAAGCAGGTTGGAGATAGCTGTACTTATCTTTCACAAACCTATCTTATCCTGTCCATTGACTGATCATTTACTGTGATTTTGACCTTTTTTTGAGAAAATTTCACCCTCTTAAAAAATAATTTGCCCTTTTTTCCGGCTAAAAATCCGTTAAATGGCCTTTTTAAAACAATGTAAATATCTCATAATCAATGCTTTATATATTTTGCATTGACAAATGTCATCCAATAAATCGAAATTTCTGTCTTACTGAGGTTGTCGGGATATGTAGAATTTTATAGCTGTAAGAGGTAACGATCTTACAAGGGTTAAACAAAATTCTTCTTAGTTCTCATATTAGAGTCGCTAAACCGCACCAGCTCCTCGGTGCGGTTTTTTTTTAATCCAACTTATAGACAGGTTGGAGCGCAGCGACTTCCTGTCTATTAGTTGGATTTATCCCGAATGGAAAATCTTCTAATATCTTCACACCTATATAATTTTTAATTGGAAAGAAAATCATTTTCTTACCTATTCTAATTTTAGATTTTCTCATTCGGGATCTTTCGATCTGATCTGAAATTATTTGGAAACGACTTCCTGTTTATCAGTCCTAAACAAGAATCATCACCTTATC
>JBGAWP010000134.1:0-2680 GCA_044227505.1 Chitinophagales bacterium
TAACGGTAAAACCTAAAAAAATTTCGCAAGAAATTTAATCTCCTCTCTCCTCTCTCCTTTTTTAGTATCAAGTATCAGGAAAACAAACGGTAGGATTTCCTAAAATTTCACAAGAAATTTAAACTCCTTACTCCTTACTCCTCTCTCCTTCCTACGCTTCAAAACTCGTCCCACAACCACAGGTTTTAGTGGCATTCGGGTTGTTGAATGAGAAACCTCTGTTATTTAAACCTGTAACAAAATCTATTTCCATTCCTGCCAGATACATGCCATGGCTTTTTTCCATTATGATGGAAATGTCGCCAATCATATATAAATTGTCGTTTTCCTTTTGTGTGTCAAATCCTAATATATAGGAAAGTCCGCTGCATCCGCCACCCTTAACTCCAACTCGCAGTCCATACTCAGCAGGTATATTTTTTTCGCTGATAATATTCTTGATCTCTTTTACAGCATTCTCAGTTAAACTGATAGGCGATTCTATTAATACTTCCATTGGTTTCTTATTTGGATACAAAAATAATAAACAATAGAGTTTTACTAAAGTTTCCTAAAAATGGGAGTATTTTAAGAATTAGGGCTATAAGGTCACAAAAACCTGATTTCCCCTCATTTAGCTCGTTACATTTCTAATCATTTAGAAATGAATGCTTTACAAATTTGAATGTCTCGTTACGAACAAACTAGAACTCTTTTACAACTCAAAAAGCAGAAATATGCCCATAAATACGGCTATTGAACAAATAAGGCCTCTAGAATCTAGTGATTCCTGTGATTTTGTAACAAACTGACTTTCAAGGCCCAAGTTTTTCAATTCCATACAAAATACTAACCTTCGCTTTCTCCCTATACAATCGACACGACAAACAATTTTTTTTAACTAAAACCACACATTATGAGAAAATTCAATTTACTCAGTGTATTGATTGCCTTTGTGTGTTGTATCAGCTCGCTGAATGCGCAGTTATACAACTATACAAACAACATCTCCGGGATTCCTGCCTCAGTTGCTGCGAATAGCTCCGGAACCAATTTATCCAGAGTCAACGGAACAATTTTAACTACCGGTTGTCCGGATGGATTTAATTCCTCCATGAATGCAATGAGTCCAACATTTGTTCTAGGTATGCCAAATGTTGAGTTTACCCTAACCCCAAATGCCGGATATCAACTCGATGTTACGGCAGTCTCTGTTGACGCGCGTCGCAACAACAGAGGCCCGGTGCAATGGAGATTAGCTTATTCCACCGACGGAGGTGCTACCTGGACCAATAACGGCGCTGATCTTGCAGTTTCAGCAATTTCTTGCGCAACATCAACAGCTTTATCATGGGATATGCCCGATTTTTCCACTTACAATTCTGTAATGGTAAGAATTTACGGATATGCATCTCAAAGCTCAGGTGCCGGTGTTGCAACTATTAAAAATGTTGTGCTTTCCGGTTCGGTATCATTTGCTGATGTAGACGGCGACGGATACACCTCTGATGTTGATTGCAACGATTTTGATGCTGCAATTAATCCTGGTATGTCAGAAACTTGTAACGGTATTGACGACAATTGCGACGGTAATATCGATGAGGGCGTTTTAACTACTTATTACGCAGATGCAGATGGTGATACTTACGGAGATCCATCCAACTCAACCATGGCTTGTTCCATGCCGGAAGGTTATGTCACAGATAACACTGATTGCAACGATGCGGATGCAGCAGTAAATCCTGCAGCAACAGAAGTTTGTAACGGTATTGACGACAATTGCGATGGTAACATAGATGAAGGAGTGGAAACTACATTCTATGCTGACGCTGATGGCGACGGTTATGGAGATGCAGGTTCTTCTGTATCAGCTTGTTCTGCACCGGAAGGATATGTAACAGATAATACCGATTGTAATGATGGAGACGCAGCCGTTAATCCTGGTGCAACTGAAGTTTGTAACGGAATTGATGACAATTGCGAAGGTAATATCGATGAAGGTTTAATTTTCGATACCTGGTATGCAGATGCCGATGGTGATGGTTATGGTGATGCAGCAATGTCTGCAACAACATGCGATGGTGCACCTGAAGGCTACGTATCAGATAATACCGATTGTAATGATGGTGATGCATCTGTAAATCCTGGTGCAACTGAAGTTTGCAACGGAGTTGACGATAATTGCGATGGTAACACAGATGAAGGTGTGGAAACTACATTCTACGCTGACGCTGATGGCGACGGTTATGGAGATGCAGGTTCTACCACTTCAGCATGTTCAGCTCCTGAAGGTTATGTTGCTGACAATACTGATTGTAATGATGGTGACGCAGCTGTTAATCCGGGTGCAACGGAAGTTTGCAATGGAATTGACGACAATTGCGATGGTAATATTGATGAAGACCTCACATTTGATATTTGGTATGCAGATGCTGATGGCGACGGTTATGGTGATGCAGCAATGTCTGCAACAACATGCGATGGTGCACCTGAAGGCTACGTATCAGATAACACCGATTGTAATGATGGTGACGCAGCAGTTAATCCGGGTGCAACGGAAGTTTGCAACGGAGTTGACGATAATTGCGATGGTAACATAGATGAAGGTGTTGAAACTACATTCTATGCTGACGCTGATGGCGACGGTTATGGAGATGCAGGTTCTACCACTTCAGCATGTTCAGCTCCGGAAGGTTATGTT
>JBGAWP010000135.1:0-2551 GCA_044227505.1 Chitinophagales bacterium
ACTGCAAGAGATTTTGCATTTTGTGCGGAATAAAAACCGGAGAACCTTGCATGAAAATCTCTGAATGTTCCGTCTCCGTTACCGAGTAAAACATTGCCAATCCCACCATCTTGTGTATTGGTTTCAATTTCAGTTTCATACCAGTTACCGTGACTAACAATATCAAGGTTTCCATCGTTATTTACATCCAGTGCAACAATACCGAAAGTGCTTGAAATTTGCGCCTCATTAGGCAGTTTGCGGATTGCAAATTTATTATTACCTAAATTTTCGATATAAGAAGTATAGAAGGTATTTGCCTTATAATGCAATTTAGAATTTTCCATTCTTTTCTTGCCATAAAATTCCCACACTTCAGCACGTCCGTAACTATCCCAATTCGGGAAAATAGTTTCAATATCCTTAATTTGTTCTATGAGTCGTTCGCGTGTTTTTTGCGGATATAATTTTTCGCCTTGCCAGTAACACATGATAATATCGTTCGTGCCGCTATTATCATAATCATCATAAAACAACTCAATAGGTTTTTGATTTTTCGGGCAATACTTTAAATTAATTCCGAAATTTCCGGCTACATAATCCATATCGCCATCATTGTCAAAATCACCCGCTGATAAACTGTTCCACCAACCTGTTGATTCAGATAAACCGGAATTTGCAGTTATATTTTTGAAATTACCTTTATTATTTTCAAAAACAGTGATCGGCATCCATTCGCCGGTTATTATTAGATCATAGTCCCCGTCGTTATTTATATCTGTCCATAAACCAGCAGAAACTAATCCAATATTCTCCAGATCCGGTGCAATTGTTTTTGTTACATCAGTGAATTTTCCTTTATTATTTTGAAGGATATAACTTTTAGTAGGGAAGGGGTAATTTCCAGGAATTATTCTTCCTCCTACAAAAAGATCCATATCACCATCTTTATCATAATCCTGAGCTGCAACACATGAACCGCTGGAGATCATTTGAGGTAAAGCGTCTTTGGCTAAATTGAAATTTCCATTTCCTGTATTGATATATAATCTATCCTGAAAATGAAGATCATCTTTAGGGAAATCGCTTCCACCGCTTACAATGTATAGATCCATATCTCCGTCGCTATCAGCATCGAAGAAAATGGAACCAAGGTCTTCGCTGATTATTTCTTCAGCACCCTCCGCAAAAGTTCCTTTAACAAATGAACCATCGGAATTTTGTAAATAAATTGCTCCACTTTGTTTACTTGCACCCCCTACATAAAAGTCGTCCAATCCATCTCCGTTTACATCGCCAACTGCAAGACCAGGTCCTAAGTTGCTCAATTCATGTGGAATTAAAAATTCTCTATCAAAATCATCAAACTCATTTTCCTTATGTGCAAAATCTATTTTAAGGTCTGCAGAAATATCTGTAAATAAATAATCTGTTTGAGGAACTGCACTTTTTACAGGTTTAACTGCATTTTTGTGATCGATAACAAGTGTTTGGTTAACCGCAACATTTGTCATTACATTTTCTTTTCCATCTAACCATAAAACAACTACTTTATCAGCTTTCTCATTTGCACCCATTCCAAAATGTGCTATTGGTTCAGAGCATGACATATATCCTTTTACAGTTTCCATTTGAATATATTGCGTAGTGGAACCTGCTGTAACATAAATTTTTGCCCCTAATCCTTCAGGATTTGCTTTTTCTCCTTTGAGATCTACTTTTAAATATTTATTATTACTAAGTTTGGATGAATTATTCCGAGCTATAAAAGATTCGAGGTTTGCATTATTCAATACAATATCAACATCACCATCATTATCAAAGTCAGCATATGCCGCACCGTAAGAGGTGGAAGGAAAATACAATCCCCAATCTTCACGAACATCATCAAAAGTAAGGTCACCCTTATTTTTAAACATCGCATTCGGCCATTCTAAAACTGAATTTTCCGGTATCTGTTTTCTTAATTCATAGTATTCTGTTGAATCAGACAAACGATTCGAACGGGTTAATTTGATATATACTTCCATGATGTCCATGTGGCTGTCTTTTAAAAAGCCATTGGCAACATATAGATCTTTATTTCCGTCGTTGTCATAATCAGCGAATAAAGGACTCCAGCTCCAGCCGGTGGTACTAACTCCAGCAAAATTTGCAACTTCAGAGAATTTACCTATGCCATTATTTAATTGCAGTGCATTGCGGCCATATTGCTGCAAATAACCACCATTAACAAGAGTTCTTAAAAAAGTTTGTTTATTGGATTGCATGAAAGTTTTAGTGCCGTAGTTTCCTTCAATGTCCATATCCACCGTAAACATATCGAGCAGACCGTCGTTGTTATAATCGGCTATATCTGTGCCCATTCCGAAATATGCAGTTTTATGTAAAACCTCACGACTACTTTCTTTAAATGTTCCATTTCCTTGATTTAAATAGGTGTAGTCGTGCATGATATAATCATTTCCCACAAAAACATCCATCCAACCATCATTATTGATATCTCCGGCTGTAACTGATAAGCCGAAGCCATGATTATTAATACCTACTTCTTTATGGCATTCATTAAATT
>JBGAWP010000136.1:0-2450 GCA_044227505.1 Chitinophagales bacterium
GTTGTTCAATTGCTTTTATGCCATCTTTTGTGAGATATGGTTTAACCGCAGGATACACCTTTTCCAGCATCTTCCTTTCGTTCTTGTCTACAAAAGCGCCTTCATCACCCTCCACACAACAGGCTCCGTGACAGGCATTTAGATTACAAACGAACTCCTTGTCCAAAATATCTTCACTTACTAATGTTTGCTGGATGATGATCATAGGGTGTAAAGGTACGGAAGTTTATTGAGTCGTGAGGCGAGAGAAAAGGAGAGAGGAAAGAGGAGAAAAGAGTTTAAATTTCTTGCGAAATTTTACCAAATCCACCATTTGTTTTCCTGATACTTGATACCCGATACATGATACCATAAAAGGAGTTTAAATTTCTTGCGAAATTTTACTGTAATCCACCATTTGTTTTCCTGATACTTGATTCATGATACCAGATACAATTATGTTTTCCTATGTCAATTTCCCTTGTCCTATGTCAATTTCCCTTGTCCTATGTCAAGTCCTTTGTCCTATGTCCTAATTCGCGCGAAGCGCCTCAGGTGCCCAGCAAAAAAATCGCCGGAACCTTCTCCATTTGCGGAGGATCTTTTTTCCAGTCCCCTATCGATCTTGTTTTTATTTTTTCATTTGCGCCGGTAATATCACTTGCAATACATAATTGTGTAACATCATTACAACAATTAAAAACATCCTTCAATAATCCGTTATTTCTATAAGGGGTTTCAATAAATATTTGAGTAATTCCACTTCTGGCTTCCGTTTCCATTTTTTTAATTTGAGTATTGCGGGCAGGTTGTTTAACAGCGATATATCCATTGAATAAAAACTTTTGACCATTTAATCCGCTTGCCATTAATGCTAATAAAATAGAAGATGGGCCAACCAACGGAACAACTTTAATACCGTGTTGATGACATAATTTCACCAAACTGCTTCCCGGATCTGCAACTGCGGGGACACCCGACTCACTCATCAAAGCACAATCATTTCCTTCCTTTAAATAATTAATATAACCGGAAATTTCAGCGTATTCCGTATTTACATTTAAGGGGTAAACAGGTATCTCATCAAAGGAAGCTGTATATCCGGTTTTGCGTAAATACCTCCTTGTGGTCTTTTCGTTCTCCGCAAAAAATATTTTAATCGTTTTTGTAATTTCATGTACATAAGCAGGAATTACATGCAATGCATCCTCGCTTAAAATGGTAGGTATCAAATATAATTTTCCGTTCATAACATTGGCTCCAAAGAGCTAAGGTACGCAAAGTTGTTTATTGATTTTTTGCAGATCATTACAAAAGGAATTATTATCAGAGAATAAATGTTTACCTGAATCAATATCTTTAGGAAAAATTCCGGAACCAGGAGTGTTGAAATTAAAAAAGTCATTTTATACAAGAACCGACACATTGTTAATTGCAAAAGAATTGCTAGGTAAGAAATTAGTCTCCAATTTTAACGGGCAACTTACTTCAGGAATTATTTGTGAAACAGAGGCGTATTGCGGAAGGGATGATCGTGGGTGTCATGCCTATAATGGTCGTTTTACTCCCCGCACTGAAATTATGTATGCCGAAGGTGGAGTTACCTACGTTTATCTTTGTTACGGAGTGCATTATTTGTTTAATGTTATCACGCATGAACAAAATGATCCCCATGCAGTTCTGATACGGGCAATCGAACCTCTTGAAGGAATTGAAACCATGCTCAAAAGAAGAAAATTGCCGGTAATGAATAGTGGTATTGCTGCAGGTCCGGGATTGGTTTCTCAATGCCTCGGATTTACAACAAATCACACCGGAATATCGTTAATGGAAAACACCATTTGGATAGAAGATGCAGACCCCGTTAACAATAATAATATTATTTCGAGTGCGCGTGTGGGAATGAATTTCGAAGGACCCTATAAATTAATACCATGGCGTTTCAGAATTAAAAATTCACCCTTTACCTCCAAAGCAAAATAGCGTGGCTTTTAATAAAAACCTTACCCTTGTATTATTAAAAACTACTGACGGAAAATTTCTGTTCAAACCATTCGGATATCATAAATTTCTGTTGGCGGTTTTCGGATTTTTTTTAGATGGAGGAAGAGGATTTTTGATCGGATTTTTGATCGGTTGTTTTTTTGATGGACAATTTATTCCCAAACCAACACAACCAAAAGCTGTAGATCAGCGATTAAATTTTTTAATGTTAGCAGCGTTTATCATTCAAACCATAGGACTCCAAAATTCTTTTTCCGATTCCACATTAAGCAGCAGATTGGTAACACAATTCGGAGAACCTTATATTCAAAACAGATTAAATTTTTTTCGTGAATTATTGCGGCAGCGCATTCAGGTAGAAGCCATTTGCGATCACGTGCGCGTAGAAGCGAAACGGGAAGATAAGATCAATTTAATCGAGTTTTTATTTGCTATTTCAACACATCCGCAAATTGATACGGTCAAAC
>JBGAWP010000137.1:0-2407 GCA_044227505.1 Chitinophagales bacterium
GCAAATTTACGTGGCTGACGATATTGTACATCCAAAACCGATGACATTTTATCTCCATATTTTGCTTCAAAACCACCGGCAGAAAAGACCACAGATGAAACCATATCCGGATTTACAAAACTTAAACCTTCCTGTTGACCTGAACGGGTTAGAAAAGGACGGTAAATTTCAATGCCATTTACATATACGAGGTTTTCGTCAAAATTTCCACCACGAACAGAATAGGCTGAACTTAATTCATTGCGACTGGAAACTCCCGGAAGTGTAAAGAGTATAGCGTTGAAATCTTCACTGGCAGTAGGAATACGTGTAATGTTCAAGGGATCCAGACGTGTTATTTCCTGATAACGGCCATCACCGGAAACTTCCACAACGCTCATGTTGTTTTTAAATACAAGAGCATAACTGATTTCTTTTTGTTCTCCCTCGTTAAGTTTTATTTTTTTGCGGTATTGATTGTAATTGATGTTACTGAATACAATTGTAATATCAGTATTTGCCGGAACCGAATATTCGTATGTTCCTTTGTCATCCGTATAAACTGGAGTTGTGGCAGAACCCAGAATTGAAATGGTTACATTTTCAATTGCAACACCTTCTGCATCTGTAATTTTTCCATAGATCTTCGCAGTAGTTTGTCCGGCAATATGCAGGGATAGAAAGGCAAATAAACTGGTAATTAAAAAGTAAAAATTCCTTGTACTATTCACGTTAAATAATTTTGTCTATCCCTTAACTGAGTATGGTGCGATTGTATTGTAGCTGATGAAATTTATTTTTCTTTAAAATCTCCATTTTGCCAGGCTTTGATAAACTTTGCCCAGGCAACGGGGTTTAACAAGTTATTGGGTGGTAATTGTCCCGCATAATATAATTTGCTTTGATATTGTTGTTGAGAGTATTTATAATTCATACTTGCATCCATGGCCATCCCCATCATTTTTTCCTTCATATCTGTTCGGGCCATGTTTTTACCGGCACGTGCCATATCATCTTCTGGCAAATTCAACTTTAAAAAAGAGGCTTTAAATTGCTCTCGGGTGGGCCATGGATAAATTACGGTTTCCTTTAAATGTATGGTATCTGATTGCAATACCTGGATCAATGAATATTTACTGGATGTAAGCGTATCCGGGATAACAAATACAGCGTTACTATATCCAATTGCAGAAAATTCAATTGTATCTCTGATTTGAGCAACAAAGGAAAAATAGCCAAAGTAATCGCTTACCGTTCCATGACTACTTCCCCTGATAATAATACTGGTATAAGGAACGGATTTTAAACTGTCTCCTTCAACGACAATACCTGAAAACTGAACCAAAGCGCGTTTAGAAGCAGGGGAAGCAAGTTTATTTTGTGCAAAAGCAGAAAATTGAAACAACAGGAATAAAGAAACAATTAATCGAAAATAATTCATAGCTGAGAGATGATTAAATTTATCCAAAAATACACAAATATTAGGCTATCCTGGATAAAATTTAACAAACCAATCCTACACGGCAAGGTTATTTGGTATTATAAGGTTATCAGCACCGATTATTATGCTAAAGTTGTAGTGAATTGCAGAGGGGTTGATTATTAGTAATTTAACAACATTTTTTTATCATTTAAAGATGAGGAAGATTGAAATTTTTAACGAAATTTACCCAAATCTTTAAAAACTTTCATACGTGATAAAAAAAATATTATCCACACTGGGCATCCTTTTCACCTTTTCATCAGTGGCTCAAATTACAATCACATCAGCAGATATGCCTGATGCGAATGATTCATTATATATCAGTACGACTACATCTATGGGGGGGGGCATGATCCTTCAGAAACAGGTGCCAATCATAATTGGGATTATTCCGATTTAGTTCCGGCATATCAACAAGGTGTGAAATTCATTGCACCTGGTAAATTTCCTTCTGTATATAATTTTTTATTCAATGCATTAACAACGTCTTACGGAAGAAATAATCCGTTGATTTCTTCCATCGATATTCAAGGTATTAAGGTGGATGCATCCATTGATTTTTTTAAAGAGTCAAGTTCTTCGCTCAACCAAATAGGAGTAGGTTATCTTGTGAATAATATTCCGCTACCATTTTCATATAAACATCCGGATGTTATTTATAAATTTCCACTCAATTATTTAAATACGGATTCCTGCGATTTTGATTTTGGCCTGGCAATTCCTGGTTATGGGTATTATGGACAAAGTGGACATCGCCTGAATCTGGTTGATGGATGGGGAGAATTAAAAACTCCATATACAAATTATAGCCATACTTAAGGGTAAAATCTATTATCAACGTTATAGATACACTATACAATCAAGCAGACAGTGTGGGTATGTCTATTGTAAGATCACCACATTATGAATACAAATGGTTTGCACAAGGGTCTAAAATACCGGTTT
>JBGAWP010000138.1:0-1271 GCA_044227505.1 Chitinophagales bacterium
TGGGACAAAGTGTTTGCATTCCCGAACGGTTCATTCCAGCAGGCGACTCTATATTAATGACACAAGACACTATTAAAACATTTAGCAAATCGGATTCATCATTTTTTTTGTCGCGTAAATACTACCTTACAGACAATGGAGAAATTAAAATTGACTGGATGTTGCAAGACCATCAAGGAGTGTGGGCTAATTATTACATTAACAAATCAGGACACCTATATAAAGAGACTAAAAGCATTTACACGACATTATATTTCTACAACACTGATGGACTGCATGTAAAAACTGAAGACTATTATAATAGTTATCGGACAACAAAGACGATATTCACCTATAAAAAAGGTAGCCAGTAATAGGGATTTTGTGTAAGTGGACACCTTCAACAATTTCAACGCTTTTAAAAAGTTTTCAGTCTCAGTCGCAGCTCCAAACACCGGAGATTTTTCCTCCGTATTAAACCCCTTCAACTCCTTCAACAATTTCAACTATTTATATTTCGTTATCTTTCGCAAATAAAATAACGGTTATGAAATTCCTCCTCCTATCATGCCTATACTCCGCACTCCTCCTCTCCTGCGATCCCGGCCATTATGGAAGCGCAAGCATAGAAAATAACACCGGCGACACGCTCATCCTTAATTATAAAACGCGATATTCCGATACAACCATAACAATATTTCCAAACCAAAGAACCGAGGTACTAAAATTTGGCGGATTGGGTGAGGGAAGCATGTATCCCGGTGCTTTGAATGAATTTAATGACATCAGTTTAACTCCCAGCGATACCAACAGATCATTAATAAAAGATATCACCAAATATGAGAATTGGGAAATGATAAATAATAACGAAAAACGATTTAGTAGTAAGGAAATTGAATGTTGGTTTACGGTTGGGGCGGAGGATATTGTTAATGATTGAGCGAGGGTCTTTCCTGCGTATAAAACCACTTCAACTCCTTCAACAATTTCAACCCCTTTAAACAAGTCGCAGTCACAGTCACAGTCGCAGTTTACTACCACCAAAGATCTTTCCTCCGTGTTGAACCTATTCAACCCTTTAACCACCCTCACTTTTAACGCCTAAAAGAACAAAACTTTAAAGTTACTCCTGAACCCAACCCAGAACTCAGAACTCAGAACCTTACAAACCGATAAAATTCATGTCACATTTTGACAAAATATTTGCATTTTTTTTACCTCCGACAAATTTTGCTCCGTCCCCATTTTGAAAATTTCCAAATTATTCTTATATTAGTAAACATATCGTTCCT
>JBGAWP010000139.1:0-807 GCA_044227505.1 Chitinophagales bacterium
GAGTGAGTAAATTTCTATTTACCAAAGATCCCAAATACACCGGATCCTACTTTAATACCTGGATAAGACGAAGATCCAGAATGTTATTGTGTTATATCATCTTATATTCCGCCTTATTAATTCCCGGCTTCTTAATTTCCAAAAAACCACTGATCGATAAAACCGAATTAGAAAAAATAAAAAAATATTACAGCGAAGATTGGAAAAAATGTAGAGAACGGGGGGAATTGATAAAATTGACAATTGACAATTGACAATTTGAACTTTAATTTTGGGCTGATAGATCTACCCATTTCCCTATCCATTTCCTACTTCCTACTTCCTATGTCCTTTGTCCTATGTCCTATGTCCTATGTCCTATGTCCTTACTTCCTTCCACCCCTTATCATTTCCCCATACCCCATTTTCTGAGAAAGTGCCTTTACGGCAAGCACGATGCGTTTAGCCTGCGTGTCGGTTGTTTTAGCAGAGTCGATCCATTTGGAAAAATATCTTTGATGGGAACCTGGGAGTGTATTAAAAAATTCGAAAGCCTTGGGTTCGTCCTTCAAACAAATAATAAAATCTTTATTGAATTTAAATGCTGCTTTATCCTCTGTTAAATAAACATTTAATTCATAACCCGTTTTTTTACCTATCTTTTTTCTAATCTCCCCATTTAATGCCATAATAAAATCACCTCCACCCATTGGCAATAATGCAATTCCATTTATGGTATGTTCATCTAATTTACCCTTTACCCGGAATGAAGTTTTTGCTCCGGGTTTTATCTTATCAATTATTGTAGAAGGGATATCAATATAGGTC
>JBGAWP010000139.1:831-1247 GCA_044227505.1 Chitinophagales bacterium
AACCGGTTTTTTCACCTTGCGAACCGAATTTTTTAATTATGGTTTTAAAATGGACCAATTTAATTAATTTTTAAGGATAAAATTTAGGAGAGAGGAGAGAGGAGAGAGGAGAAAGGAGAAAGGAGTTTAAATTTCTTGCGAAATTTTGCCTACTGGCCACTGCCACTGCCCACTGCCACTGCCCCTATCTCCACCCTAGCGTGAAATTATCAATGGTTCTCTGTAAATTTTAGCGTCACATAAAACTTGAATGATATAATTACCTGAGGGTAATGCTGAAATATCATAAGACAATTCTATTTGAGGATTGCCGTTGATTTTTTCTGATTTTATCTTCTTACCCGTCATAGTTAAAATTTCAATCCATTCTACATCTTAGCCATTATTGATTTTAATATTCATATCAGACATTGCCG
>JBGAWP010000013.1:0-70230 GCA_044227505.1 Chitinophagales bacterium
TAATTAAATTCAAATTCACCATTATAATTTGTTTTAATGCGGGTGCCGTAATTTACATCATCGCCATATACGAGATAAACATAAGTATCTGGTACATAATACTCACTCAATAAAAATGTAAAAGTTGAATTGTAATGTTTTGCATATACTTTTCCATAAATGGTGGCCTCACCGCCTATCCCTGGTTCCTTAGCGCATGCGGAAAACAACATCATCAAGGCGAAAAACAAAACAGCACTTTGTTTATGCATGTTGTGGAAGTATGTTAATTTGATTGTCATAGTCGCTAAATGTTTTATTCTGTTCAATTATTACAAAGGTGTGTTCATTTCTCATTTTATTTATGATGGATATTACCCGCTCTTTTACTTCAGTATCCAAATCATTAAAAGGTTCGTCGAGCAACATTATTTTTTTATTGGTTAAAAATGCTCTGGCAAGCATTAGCAATTTTCTTTGTCCCGCCGACAAGTTTCTTCCGCCCTCTTTTACCGCCTGATCAAGTATTTCAGTGCTGCTATCAGAAATAAAACCAAGGTCAGATAGTATATCAAATGCTGTTTTTCTTTTTTTCTCCTTTCTGCTATAGGAAATAACTTCAAAAATTGTAGAGCCCAATAAAGGCACTGAGTCTGAAACCACTGCAATATTTTTTCTGAGCGCCTGTCGTGAGATCGATTTAATGTCTGTTTCACCAAGAAAAATAGTGCCCTCCTCCACATTATATAATCCCGTTATCAACTTAAATATTGTCGACTTTCCTGAACCCTGAGGACCTGTGATACAGGTTATAGCATTATTTTTTATTTCAAAAGACAGATCCTTAAAAATTGGAGTTTGATTAAATCCAAAATTCACATGCGAGAATCGAATATTACCTGAAGTGATTTTTTCATTGTCGATGGAACTGTTGTTTTCCTCCTCAGCATTTAGAATATCGAGCAGTTTAGTGAAAGAAACGTTTCCTGATATCCATATTATATTAACCCTCAGAATTCGTTTGTAAACTGGAATAATACTTAATACCAGCATAATAAAAGTGAGCAGGGAAGGCCCATCGAGTGATCCGTTTGTTTTACCGAGTTGAAAATAGGCAAACCATAACATGAATAACAATGTTCCATATAATAATAATGGATATAATGCTTGCATTAACGCTGAAAGCAGGTAATAATTTTTCCCGATTTGAAATAAATTTTCAGATCTGTTGTTGTATTTTTCTGTCTCAACCGTTTCTCTGTTAAATAATTTGACTGTAGTGATAGCCTTTAAACGCGCCGTAACAAATGCAAGATTTCTTGAGCGTAAATTTCGTCTTTTTTGAGTTACTGAACGCATCCTGTTGTTAAGCAAATAATTAATAAGAAATAAAAGTGGTAATGCTCCCAATAAAAACATGGTTAGTTGCCACTGCAACACAATTAACAGTGTAATTGCTGCAACCATAAAAACACAATCATATAAAAATTGAATTACACCTTTTGTGAGATAATCCTGTGCTGCCTTCATATCTCCGCTGTATCTCAAAAGATATGACCCGGTATCACGGGATTCGAATTTTTGCAGATCAGTTCGGATTTGTTTATTGAATAATTTTTTTCTCAAATAATTGGAAAATGATTCGCCGGAAATCCCTGTGAAATATTTTTCTAAAAAATTGAAAGCAAAACGAAGGATCAATAAGATTGAAAATAGGATAAAGAAATAGCTTATGGTTTCAATACGACCAAAAATTGTTTCAAATAAATGCCCTCGCGCTGAATTTGTTCGTAGGGCAAGTTGATAAAACTCACCAATAAAAAGAGGAATTAAAACTGTACACCCAATACTCAGCAGACCGAATAAAAACGCGACAGTAATAATCCTCTTATTTTCAACCGCAAACGCCTTCAATATTCCATACTTCTTAAGCATGGTGTACAAATACTTTTTGTTTGTCGAATAAATGCACAAATTCTCCTCCTGCAAGTTGATCAATGTCTAAGGTAGGTATTGATATTTTGGCTTTAACTTCTCTGATTAGTAAAGGACTCATCGTAAAACGTCCACATATAACTGCAGGTGTTACTCCGAATTGTTCCAATAATTGTAAACCATAAAATACACCCAGACTATCTCCACAGGAGAATATCATGCTATGTATAGTCTGCATAAATGTTGTGTCACGAAGAAGAAAATCAGTTTCACGCTCAAGCAATCCATCTGCAATTTCCATTACTATGTAATCCGGATTTTCAAGTTCCAACATATTGAGTAATGTTTGATACAGATCAAGAATTTCTTCTTTAGAGCACATATAGGTGGAGGGATAACCGCCATCGGTAAAATCTAAAGTAATATCAGCACCACAATCAAAAACAAAATCTTTATCTTTTGTATAACAGGTTCCGGTTAATTTTATGAATGCTACCTTTTTACCTGTAGTTTTTAAACCACGGGCAAGATAGGCTGCCGATGTAGTTTTTCCGCTGTCCATTGAGGAGCCAACAGATAAGATCACCTTTGCATTATTTGGCACATGACCACTGAAAGGAATACGATTTGTGTGATAAAATTTTGTATTTATTACCTTCCCATCAGTTGCAGTTAAATATCCAACCAAACGAACTTTTGTAGGTTCTATATATTCAAAGGATGCATTTTTTGATTTAACTATTCCAATTGCTCCCCCGGCACCTAAAATGTCAAGGATCTCTGTTGGCTGTTCGGGAATATATCCTTCAAATTGTGATGTTGCATACCGATTTGCAAAAGCCGCCATAATAATATCTCCTTCAAAAATTGCAGCAATACGTTTTGTATCTGATTGAATAGAAGTGTGTTTGCCAATTAACATTACTTCAAATAATGCAACATCACCGTCTACTGGTATATAGGAATTATTAATGGTGTTGTCAACATTGTAATTTGTGATCTCTTTGCAGATGATTGATTTTTTGATGCGATTGTTCATACTTTTAAATTTATAAGGTTTAAAAAATTAATTAAATATTATTGTTGCATGTGCTATTACCGATTTCGAATCAGAAATATTTATGATATAAGCACCGGCCGGAATTGTTCCTCTGTTAATTATGATGTTTTGGTCGTAATTAGTTAAAACTTCTTTAATCAATCTTCCGCTGAGATCAGTTATCAATATGTTTATTGCTGAACCAATTAATTCATCTTGTTGAGGTAATTGCAAGGTAAAGTCTGATCGTGATGGATTTGGAAATACTTCAGCCACCATTTTTTCATTATCATAAAAATGAATATCCTCCGGTGTTGTTCCATAAAGAATGGTAACGATATCTCTTTGGCTTAATTCTCCGTAACTTCCACCTGCAACATAAAATCCATTTTCCTTTGCAACCAAAGTATTAGGCACATCTGATGCATGGCCGGTTCCATCATAAATATTTTCATCTGTGAGTGTTCCATCTGATGAATATTTAAGTGTAATATAATCGTAATCAATAATTCCTCCGGACCCATTATCCGTCTGTCCCGTAATAAAAATATTATTTTCGGCATCTGTCACTGCTTCACTCGCATCATCGTTTAATTCGTTTGTATATGTTTCTTCCCAAATTAAATCTCCATCGGCAGAAAATTTTAATAGCGTTATATCCCCATTCAATGTTGCACTAGCGGTATCAGGTGAAGTGGTTGCCGCAATAATTATATTTCCATTCGTATCTAAACAAATACTTTTCGCATCATCGTTTCCATTTTCGATTCCATCATATTGTTGTTGCCACAATAGAGAGCCGGTTGCAGAATAGTGCAGAATCGAAATATCTTTATTGGCATCGGAATTAAGTATTTCTCCGACTATAAAAATATTTTCCTCAGCATCAATTGTCATCCCAATTCCTTCGTCATTTCCAAATGTTCCGTCAAAGGTTTTTACCCATTGTTGCACTCCCGCAGCATTATACTTGATTAAAACTATGTCAAAATCAGCTCCATTAAATGTTTTTCCGACAACATAAATATTCCCGCTTGTTGACACTTTAATAGTCTTTGCATTATCGATACCATTTCCGGTTCCATTAAAACGATTAGTCCATTCCATAATTCCTGAAGAGGAATATTTTATGGTAATTATATCATCATTCGAAATAATACTTGCATCCTGATCACTTCTGCCTGTTATATATATATTGTTATCATTGCTAATTGCTATGCCTATCGCCTTATCTGTTTCATTTGCACTTGCATAGTTGTATTGTTGCGCCCAAATGGAGTCTCCGGTGGCACTGTATTTTGCCAAAATCATATCGTAACCGGTTCCGCTATTTTTTATAAAACCTGTTGCGTATATATTTCCGCCATTGTCTGACGCTAATGCAATTGCATCATCTGTACTTTGAGTATTGCTGCTGCCATTTATTTCATTTTTCCATAAAATATTTCCGGTAACCCCTAATTTCATCACCAGGAAATTGCGATCACTTTCATATCCATAAGTATACCCGGCGAGATACATACTATTGGAAGCGTCGTGAATTATTGCATGAACATTGTCTGCATTGTCGCCAATACCATTGTAGGTATTATTCCACTCAATATTACCTTCACTGCTTAATTTTATGGTAAGTGCATTTTTATTTGGAATAACTTCTGTATAGCCGGCAATTAATATATTTCCTGTTCCATCTACCCCAATTGATCTTGCTATATTATTATTTAATGCTCCGGTAGAAAAAAGTGTTGACCATTGTATAACTCCTGCATTATTGTAACGCAGTCCAATAATATTATTTTTTATTTCTGCGGATGGATCTGTATCTGTTGAGCCGGCAATAAAAATATTACCAGCATCGTCCACGATCATAGCCGCGGGTATATCATCATTTGCTGCATCCCCACCAAAAGTTTGTGCAAATTGTTGAATACCGGAACTGTTGTATTTTAAAGTAAGTATATCATAATCTACTGCAATTGCCGCTGCATTTACATCACTCTGTCCGGTTACATAAATATTTCCCGCTGCATCAATTCCGATATTTGTTGCGCGGTCGTCGTTCACATAATCAAATATTGCCTGCCATATTTCATTGCCATCGGCATCATAACAAAGCGTGGCATAATCATAATTATCTCCATTATTACTTCTGCCTGTAATATATACTCTGCCATTTGTATTATTACTAACAATACTTGTTGCCCGATCGTGATGTGTGCGGTCAAAATAATTTCTCCATATTTCATTGCCTGTCGCAACATCATATTTAATGGTCATATAATCATCATCACTGCCATTAGCAGATCTTCCTGTTACCACAAGATTGCCATCGGAAGAAAAAACCATTGCCGTTGGGCGATCGGTTGCATTTCCAAAACCATTACTTCGTTTTGTCCATTGCTGAACTCCGGCACTATTATACTTTATAATTAAGAAGTCATCATTATTATTTAAGGATGCGTCTTTATCACTTTGCCCTGCAACATAAACATTTCCTGATGCATCCACACTTATTATATTGCCTTGATCAAATTCATTGGAAGTATAATTATATATGGATGTCCAAAGATTATTGCCGTTTTCATCAAATTTTAATGTGGCAATATCGTATCCGGTACCGCTGCCTTTTAAATAACCGGTGATGAGTATATTACCTGAATTGTCTATTGCGATAGCTGTAGCCTCATCTGGACCATTTCCTGCGCCATTAATTACTCTTGTCCAAATGGTATCACCTGATAGATCTAATTTTACTAATAAAATATCCTTGCTTAATTCCGGATTTATTGTATATCCCGCCTGATAACTAATTCCTGCATTATTTGTAATTACGGCATTGTATACATCACTAAAATCACCCTGACCATTAAATCTGCTTGTCCATTGAGCATTTGTCAAACTTAATTGGCCAAGAATGCTGAGGATCAAAATACTTATTTTTTTCATGACTTGTTTGCGGTTATTGTTTGTTTGCAAGTCAAAAGTATTCTGTGTTATTACATATAAAAAAGACAAAAATTTAACAGTTCCATGAGTATGGAAGGCGCAAATAGGAATACAGCCTTACATTCGGATTCTCAAATGCATTTTTGTGCTGTAAATGGCTGAGATGTAGGAGTTTGAATAAAGGACAAGAAATAGACTAATTCAGAAAAACAGGGGTATTTTGAAGCCAAAATCCACCTAAAAAATGTAAATTCACCATTCTTAAAAGGCACAATCCTATTTTCAATGGTTGCTTCCTTAATGAATAAAATAGATGATCATCCCGGATTTTTCTGCCCTGTTCCGAATTTAAATCCAATACTTTCCCGCAGGTTGGTCTTGCCTTCAATATCCAAATTAAAATTCTTCAGGTCATCGATGGTGATTGATTTTATCATTTCCGGTGTGCGTTGTGCTGCCGGAATTCCTGCCATGCGTAAATTTTGGTGATGCACAATGTCTGCGGCTATTTTTCGCATCGTTCTGGCATTTCCAAAAAACTTATTTCTGTTTGCGGTTAGTTGAGTTATAAATCCTTTTAAATGCGCAGCGGCGTCTTCCGTTAAGAATAAATATTCTTTTTTGAGCATATTTTCACCTATTACAAATAGCTCCTCGTCGGTATAATCTTCAAAGTGAATAAATTTATCAAATCGCGATTTTAATCCAGGATTTGATTCCAGGAATATTGTCATATTATCAGTATATCCAGCAACTATAACAATAAATTCTCCGCGGTGATCTTCCATGCGTTTTAATAATGTTTCAATCGCCTCCCGTCCAAAATCATTTTCACCACCCTGACTTAATGCATAAGCCTCATCAATAAATAATCCTCCACCCATTGCAGCCTCTATCATACTATCCGCTTTAATTGCGGTCTGACCCACATATCCCGCAACCATTCCTTCGCGATCTGTTTCCACTAAATGTCCGCGTTCTAATATACCAAGCGCTTTAAATATCTTCACTAAAATTCGCGCAACAGTTGTTTTTCCTGTTCCCGGGTTTCCCGTAAATACGGTATGCAATGAAAATGATTTTTTTACATCGCGACCTATTTCTTTATAGTATCTTACAAGTTTAACGGTTTCTTCTATTTCATTTTTTACTTTAGCCATCCCGGTTAATTCCTTCAACTCATTCATGGCATCTTGCAATAAAACTTCATCAACCGGGAGTTCTACTTTTTTGGAGCTTCCAAAACCGAAAATAATTTCAACATCTTGTAATGTGATATTGCTGAGATCTTCATTGGTGAGTTCTTCCGGTTTTTCCTGTTTCATTAAACGAAGAGCCATATTTTGTTTGGCTTCTTCTATAATGGAATTTACATAACGGGCATTTCCGAATTTATTATCGCGGTTGCGATAGGCCTCCACCACTTTCATGTAAATTAAATTCTTGGCTTCTTCACTGATGGTAACTCCGCGTTTTTTGGAGTCGTATTCCGATATTGCCATTAATTCATCAGGATTATAATCCGGAAAATTAATTACCTGCGAAACACGAGAACTCAATCCCGGATTTGAATTTAAAAAGTCGCGCATTTCTTTCGGATATCCCGCATAAATAATTGCAGTATCTCCGGGACCATCACTCATTTCTTTAATTAAAACCTCAATCACTTCTTTTCCAAAATCTTTTCCATCATCACCTCTGTCGCTTAATGCATAGGCCTCATCAATAAATAAAATACCGCCGCGTGCGCGATCAATTGCTGCTTTTGTTTTTGGTGCTGTTTGACCAATATATTCCGCAACCAGATCCACCCTTCCAACTTCTGTAACATCTGCACGTTTTAGGAGTCCCATCGCCTTATAAATTTTACCGAGCATACGGGCAACAGTGGTTTTTCCTGTTCCGGGATTACCGGTGAAAACCATGTTGAGGTTCATCTTATTTTTTTCTTCAAAACCTTTTTCCTGACGAATTTTTAAGAACTTTAAATACGTAGTTAGTTCGTTGATCTCTTTTTTAACAGTTTCTAATCCAATAAGATCATCTAATTCTTTTTTTGCTATTTCATAGGTTTCTGCATCCGTAACCATGGTTGCGGTTTTTAATGTAGCAGTTGCACCTTCCACGCCGGTAAGCCAAACTGGATCACCTGTTAGTTCAATATCAACAGTGCTCACTTCAAATGGAACTACTGCAATAATATTATCCATAAAAACTACTTCGCAAGTATATTTATCGGGATACCAAAATCCTGCAGCATCACTTCCGTAGCCAACATCCATCACGATGCTTTTCCGGCTGTCGTTCACATGTTCAAACCAATAGGATGCACCTTTTAATTGATGTACATCGTTGTAGAAATAAAAATTAAATTCCAGTGGAAAATATTTTTCAAAGGTGATCTTATTTGTAAGATCTAATTCTATAGAAATATATTGTGCAGTATCTTTATTAAAGGTAGTCAGATATTTTCTGTTCTCGCGCGCAACATTTGCTTTTGGCGCGTTAAATAATTTAATGGAATTAATATCAAAATATGGATTATTCCCCGCAGAAACCAAACCGTTATTCGTGATATAAAAATAATTGGTGCCCACTAATACTTCGTCCAACCAAATTTCCCATTTATAGGTGCCTTTTTTCCACCATCCCGGAGTTGCAGTTCCCCAACCTTCGCGAACGAAAATGATATTTTGATCGGTAGTTACCACTATATCCTTCTCGAGTTTGCACATCTCCTTATTCTCGTAATATTCTGTTGCTTTGATCACAACTTTTGCCTTCCATTCCTCCTCATCAAACAAGAGATTGAACAATTGCAACTCCACATTTACATAACAAACTTCCGTTTCATCAAAAACGATCCTGTAGTTCTTGGTGTTGCCGAAGAAATTCTCCAGCGAACCATAAACCTTCATTTCCTTGAATTTATACCGTTTTTTTTCTTCTTTCTTGGCCATAACTGTCTTTAAATACTTTTGTAAAAGGGTGGTAAAAATAGGGAATTCCTGATTTTGTTTGGGTTTTTGTTTGCAGCAAGCTTATTAACTCAAAAAGATAAAAAAAATTGTAACATATTGATTGTCAATCATATAGATAATATTATAAAATTGGGAACTTTTTAGAGTGTATTTTTGTTATCATCTCATTCTCCCGAAAAAGTGAACATTTCGTAATTATTGGCTATTCCGAAATAAACGACCACTTCCTCCACCAAACTTTCCCGAACTACAATAATTACCTGAAGGGAATCATCTTTTGAATCAAGCAACGCTTTGAGTTCAACACTAAATCCTTCGCCTTTCAATTCCAAGGGTCCAACTTCATCAATAATTAAAAAGGCATTTTTTTTATCTGAAGCATGTTTCAAGATTTCTTTGGCTTGATCAAATCCCGCAACTCTAAAAATGTATTTTCCTATACTTAAAACATTTTCCTCATTTTCCTGGGCTTCCATTTCAAATTGTGCTCCTGTGGCAACATCCACAAAAACTCGTTTTCCATTTATTTTCGGTGTAAGAATTCCGTAAACGTCTTTTCGGTTTTTGCACCATTCGGTTAGTCGGGTAGTTTTACCTGAATTAATTGGGCCGGATACGATGAGGGTTTTAATGAGCATTTTTGTTTTAGTTTAATTTGTTTATTCCAAGAGGGCATTTAGCAGTCAACAGTCAACAGTGGGCAGTGGGCAGTTTGTAACATTGATGATTGTGGCTCCGAATTAAAATTTGTTATTTTATTATACTTCAATTAATAATCAATACAAAATGAAATCTTTAATCCAAAGTAAAATCAATCCCATGTCCTGTGTCCTAAGTCCTATGTCCTAAGTCCTATGTCCTACTTCCCCCACCGGCAGCAACGCATTCACCATCACCACCTTAAAAAAAACATTAAGTCTCCGAATTCCTTTCCTACCATAAGTGTAATTCCAACTTTGTTCTACAAGTGCATTTGTTGAGGGTATTAATAAAAGAATTTCACTGATACTATGTTGATATTTTGATTGTTGTTTTTCCAGCCATTTTTTTAATAACTTTAATAAGAGAGGTCCCACCAAAAAATACCAGGTAAGAATTATTAAAAAAGATCGCATTAAAATATGTGCTACCTCATTGGGAATTAATAGTGGTTCTCCTAAATGAAAAATTCCCTGTAACCACAATAAACTCAACACTATCCAAATAATAAATAATCCGGATCTGAATAAACGTTTTTTTTGTCCTTTTTTGATAGGTAATTCGTTCGTGTTTATTGCTGTATTTGTATTTTTCATTACTGCATCATTCAATGTAAAATCATTTTTCCATTTTGGAACTGAAGTCGGAATTCGCGAAGCAATAAGGCCGATGCAAAATCCTACCACAATATGTAAAAACAGATACCCGGCGCCGATGTATAAACTATAATTAGTTACGTTTTCCTGATTTGTAAGATTGGAAATAAATTTATTTACCGCCTTCCAGAAATCCATTCCATAAATTAAAGTTGGAACAATAATTCCCTGCGCACCCGATTCGGCAAGCGCAAGTGTTGCGAAAATTATGCAGGATGTTTTGTAATATTTTTTATTAAAGAAGAATAATTCTCCGAGTAAACCCTGAAACATTACAGCATAATAGGCACCAATGGGGCTATGTGGACTCAACATTAATTTAAATATGCAAACCAGTATTGTTGCTCTTAAAATTGCTCCCTTTTCGGGGATATAGTACCCGATCAGGCAAATTATAATAACGGCACTGCTTCCAACGATTAATCCGGTAATGGGTAATTGAAATCCATGAATGATCCCACCTAAAGTGCCTTCACAAACCGCCCATAATGCAATGAGCCGATAATAAAATTGCGTATTTGCCACCTGTAATGCCATAAAATTGAAAGATAAAATATTATTTTAAATTTGTGTTATAATTATTGTTGAAGATGGATAAGGATCCTAAACTTATAGTGCATACCACAGAACCCTTTAATGCCGAACCTCCGGTTGAAGAGTTGCGCGAACATTTTATCACACCACAGCCTTTGTATTACGTGCGCAATCACGGAGAGGTGCCGAATATTGATGAAAATACTTTTCGTTTGACCGTTAATGGACTGGTGAATAATGTACTTTCACTTAGTATGCAGGAATTAAAAAATAATTTTTCGAAACGCACTGTAATGGCAACCTTGCAATGTGCAGGTAATAGAAGAAATCAATTAATTGAGTTTGCGGAAGTGCCCGGTGAAGTACCCTGGCAGGAAGGAGCAATTAGTAATGCAACATGGACAGGCGCCCCGCTCAAAGAAATATTAGAACTTGCAGGTGTAAATGCAGCATGTTTATTTGTTGAATTTATGGGAGCGGATGAAGTTTTTCGTCACGGAGAAAATGTTGGATTCGGTGCATCAATTCCAATTGATAAAGCCTTAACAGATGATGTGCTTTTAGCCTATGAAATGAATGATCTTCCCTTGGAACCCACGCATGGTTTTCCGTTGCGCGTTGTTGTTCCGGGATATATTGGAGCAAGAAGTGTTAAGTGGGTAACACATATCACATTACTTGTTCATCCTTCCAAAAATTATTTTCAGGACCACGCATATCGATTATTTCCACCGCAGGCAAAACCAGATTCGGTTGTTTGGGACACCGGTTTGCAATTGAGTGAGCTTGCAGTTAATTGTGCAATAACTTATCCTAAAACAAATTCAATTATTAATGCAGGAAAAATAAACGTGAAGGGATATGCAATGAGCGGAGGGGGAAGAATAATAACACGAGTTGATATTTCCATAGATGGTGGTGAAACCTGGAACACTGCAAAAATTACGGAAGGAAATCATAAATGGGCATGGGTATTTTGGGAATTGGAATTAGAACTCGCAAAAGGCAAACACGAAATTATTACCCGCGCCTTCGACTCCGCTGCAAACACACAACCCGAAGAGGCAAAACACGTTTGGAATTTTAAAGGATATATGAATAATGCGTGGCATAGGATCTATGTTGATGCGAGATAAATGTACCAATGAACAGCCAAAAAATGTACCAATGTACCGATGAACAGCCGGAAAAATTGACAATTGACAATTGATAATTGACAATGAAACAGCCGGAAAAATTGACAATTGACAATTGATAATTGACAATAAAACAGCCGGTAAATAAGTAACATTATAACGAATAACTTCCTGCCGGCCGGAAATTACCAAATTACCAAGTTAATAAATGCGAGACTACTAAATAAACAACTAAACGCAGTTAAATCAATTACCAAATTACCAGATTACCAAATTACCAAATGACTTCACTTTTCCGGAAACCTGAATCCGTTTAAAAATAAACTTTGAATATTGTAATTCATTTCTTCCATAGAGTAAACATATAAAACTACAATAAAATTTTCATCGACCCAACCTTTTATTGCATATTGTTTTTTATCGGCATCTTCTCCATAAATTATAATGCCTCGCGCTGATGGATGCGACTCGAGAGTATGTCCGTAGCCAGGATCAACTGCACTGGTAAGCATAAATGCCGAGGAATTTAAAAATTGCATATAACTCAATAATAATTCTTCCCAAACTGTTGTATCTGAACCCAATGGCTCTGCAAATTTTACGATGATAGCACCATAGGATACAGCAGCAAAATCCATTTGACAAGTATACACTTCACTGCTGTCTTCAGAATAGTCTTTTTCGAAAACAGGTTCACCCGGTAAATAAATTGCAGCACCGGTTTGATTGATATCATATTTTTGAAATCGCGGAGTTTGTGCCGAAATTTTATTTGTGGAAAATAAGAAAAGGATGATCACAAAAAATATTTTACCCGGATCTAATTGCATGGTTTCAGATTTAATTTGCGTGAAATTAAAGAATTTTAAATTATAGGCTGCTTAGGTTAAATTTGCATAAAAACAAGTGTATGCCTTCCATAAAATTATCAGAGATCGCCACCGTTCCTTCTAAAAAATTTGAAAAGGAGGCTACTAAATTAAAAACCAAAGAGTTGATTGATCAATTCAGCGAATTACAAAATCTACTTTTCGCGCAATCAAAATATAGTTTGCTCATTATTTTACAAGGCATGGATGCAAGCGGGAAAGATGGAGTTATAAAGGAAGTATTTTACGGTACTAATCCAATGGGTTGCAGAGTAACCGGATACAAAAAACCAACAGAGGAGGAAATGGATCATGAATTTTTATGGCGAATTCATAAAAATGTCCCTCCAAAAGGAATGATCCATATTTTTAATCGTTCCCACTACGAAGATGTGGTGATTCAAAGGGTACATAAGTGGGTCGACATGCCCACTATCAAACGCAGATACCAGCATATCAATGCATTCGAGTCGCTGATTCAGGAAAATAATACCATCATACTGAAATTTTACCTGCATGTTTCCCAAAAAGAACAAATGGAGAGGTTAAAAGAACGCCTTTCCGACCCTAGAAAAATGTGGAAATACAATCCAAATGATCTGGAAGAAAGTAAACGTTGGGGTGAATACATGACGGCCTATGAGGATGCTTTTAATGCTTGCGGACCTAAAGTTCCATGGATAATTGTGCCCTCCGATAAAAATTGGTATAAGGAATATATCGTTGCCAAAACCATTGTGGATACACTTACAAGCCTGAAAATGGAATATCCAGGACTACCCGGAGTGAAGGGTGCTTGATTTTGTTTTAAAGAATCAATACTCCAGTAATGCCTTCAAATTCGGCCTTTTGAAGTGGCCGATGATAGTGCAAAATGCAGTGACGATGCCCTTTGTTGCTTGGTTGCATATTAAAAATAAAGCAGTTTTTACTTGCAAATATTTTAAAAGTGATGTAATCTTGTAATCAACAAAAAATATTTATACCCTTAATTAACAGGCATTTCATGTGCATGAACCCTAACTCCACATATATTCGTGCAGTTTTTTTTACCTTATTCTTATTGGTAAGTATGGTTGTTTTTGCCCAGCCCTCAGATGATTTTACAACAACCGTAGAAGGTTGGGGAACTGTTGGTGATCCGGGTTCTTCACCAGGAGCAACTTGGTCTGCAGCTAGTGGTGGTTGTGTTACTGGAACAGATGCTTCAGTTGGTGCTTGGTACTGGTACGCCAGCGACGCCAGTTGGAAAGGTAACATGTCAGCATATTACGATTGTGAATTATATTTTGACCTTAAACAGTCATCAGTGATTATTCCAATAAATCAATATGATCTGATGATTATTAGGGGCGATGATGAAGTTATTGTTTATAATACTTTATATAATCCTGCTGTAACGTGGACTTCCTACATTGTTCCCTTAAGTGAATCAGGGTGGACACATGGAGTTCCGGGAGGTGCAGGGGGGCCTTCTTATAACCTCGGTGGAGCAGCAGTTACAGCTGCTGAAATGATAAGTTGGCTAAGTGATGTTAAAAGGATCAGGATCCGAGCTGAGTATAGCGGACTTAATTCAGAAACTAATTATCTGGATAATGTTGAAATAATTTGCACTCCAATTGGTTTGCCGGTTGAACTTTCGGAGTTTACTGTTGAGGAAGCTGGTTTTCAAACTGCCCGACTTGATTGGACCACCCTCTCAGAAACCAATTGCGAAGGATTTCAAATTGAGAAAAGTGAAAATGGTCTTGTTTTCGACTCCTTGACCTTTATTACTGGGCACGGATCTACTACTGATATACATATGTATGATTATTTTGATGATAATTTTACAACCACGAGTTATTATCGACTTAAACAAAAGGATTTTAATGGAAAGGGATTTTATTCAGATGTTATTACTCTTCAATCTAAAACAATTCCAAAATCTTCGATTCAAATTTTTCCAAACCCGGTCACTGACTATTTAGTTTTAACTTCCGGAGCTGATAATTCTTTGTTGGCATACGAAATAACAGATATTACAGGCAGAACTTTGTTAAAAATGCAGGTGGAACCTTACTCTGGCTTGTATGAGAACACTATCTCTCTCAAATTTCTCGAATCTGGAATTTATATCATTACCTGTTATAAAAAGTCAGGTAAAGAGTCTCAAACATTTGAGGTGATTAAATAATCTTTAAATAATTTTCATTTTTTAAAACTGTATAAACATTTATACCGTAAGTTTGTTAATTCGTTTAAAATAAGGGTGCAGAACACTTCAGACATACAAGCAAACGAAGAATTACTCGTTAATGGTTTACAGGCAAGGAACACGGCTGTTCTGAAAACCGTTTATGAAAAGTATTCTTCAGCACTATTTGGTGTTATCACTCGTATTGTGAACGACGACCATCTGGCGGAAGATATTTTACAGGAAGCGTTCTTGAAAATTTGGAATAATGCAGAAAGTTATGAAGCATCTAAAGGAAGGCTTTTTACCTGGATGATGAATATTTGCCGCAATGCAGCCATAGATAAAATGCGCAGCAAGGGGTACAAAACAGGTAAAAAGACAACAAGCGATGAAACTGTTCTGTATGAAAATCCAACAAAAATTTACGACGATATTAAACCGGATACAATAGGAATAAAAGATCTGGTGAACAAATTGAAACCGGAGTGGAAAGAACTGGTAGATCTCATATATTTTAAGGGATATACCCATCAGGAAGTAGCAGAAGAACTAAACATGCCTCTGGGAACGGTAAAAACCAGATTGCGAAGTGCCATAACATTATTACGACAAAAAATATAAATTACAGATCAATTGAATGTTAAAGAATACATAGAATCAGGATCATTGGAACTTTATGCTTCCGGCGCCCTCAGCGAAGAGGAACGCAAAGAAGCTGAAGCAATGATAGCGCAGTATCCGGAGGTGAAAGCGGAACTCGAAGCCATAGAAAAGGCTCTTGAAGACTATGCCTTTGCTCATGCCGTGGATGCCCCTCCAGTTGTACTGACAAACATTTTAACAAAAATACATGCTGAAACTCCGGTTGTAAATCCAACCAAAGTGATCAACATGAAACCAGCGCAATCTGCCCAAAATAACTGGGTTCGATATCTGGCATATGCCGCATCGCTACTGGTTTTTATAAGCATTGCAGTAAATGTTTATTATTACAATAGCTTTAAACATGCGGAAGACCAATTGGCTGAGTTGCAGGAAGCCAATACCTTCCTCACCGAAAGAGTAGATGTTGTTCGGGCTGAATATCAGGCTATGGAAACAGAGCTCAATGTGATCAAAAACCCTGCAGCCATCGCAATTACCATGAAAGGCCAGGCAATCAGCCCTAACTCCACTTCCGTCGTTTTTTGGGATAAGTCGTCGGGAAATGTTTACCTCAGCGCGATAAATCTTCCAACTCCTGAGCCAGGAAAGCAATACCAGCTTTGGGCCTTGAAAGATGGAAAACCTATTGATGCCGGTGTTTTTGATATCAACGGCAAACTTCAACGCATGAACAATATCGAAGGTGCTGATGCCTTCGCCGTTACCCTGGAACCCAAAGGGGGCAGTGTAGGACCTACCATGGATCAACTCTATCTTGTTGGTGGTGTTTAAAAAGTTATTTCTACTTATTCGTTAACTTTTATGGGACTAAAATTGTACTGCGCAATACGTGCAATTTTCCAATTCGAATTCCTACCTTTGTGAAGCAAAATTTAACGCCAATTCACAATTTCTAAAAAGGAAAAATGGACCAACAGTTAGCTGACAATCAATTATTGGATTACACGGCAATATTTATTCAGTTTATTGTGGCAGCCGGATTCGTGCTTACCACCATATTTGCCTCCCAAAGATTCGGTCCGAAACGAAATTCAGGCAAAAAACTGGAAAGTTTTGAATGCGGTATCGAAAATATAGGAAACGCGCGTTTGCCTTTCTCCGTAAAGTATTTTTTAATTGCCATCCTCTTTGTATTGTTTGATGTGGAAGTGATCTTTTTTTACCCATGGGCGGTAAATTTTAGGGAACTCGGCCAGTTGGGTTTTGTTAAAATGTTAGTGTTCATTGCGCCATTGCTTTTAGGATATTTTTATATCATTAAAAAAGGCGCTTTAAAATGGGATTAAACCTCGTGTTTGGTTCAGTTAAAAAAATATTGATCGATCTGTAAATACTTAAATTTTGCTCACAAAAACAGAAGCACCTGAAAGTTATACCGGTGAAGGATTTGCCCTCACAAGACTGGAAAAAGTAGTGGGACTTGCCCGCGCAAATTCAATCTGGCCTTTGCCATTTGCTACCTCTTGCTGTGGCATCGAATTTATGGCAACTATGGCCTCCACCTACGATCTCGGAAGATTTGGCGCCGAACGTTTAAGTTTTTCTCCGCGACAAGCCGACCTTTTAATGGTAATGGGAACCATAGCAAAAAAAATGGGCCCGGTGTTAAAACAAGTGTATATTCAAATGGCAGAACCTAAATGGGTAATTGCTGTAGGAGCTTGTGCATCAAGTGGCGGAATTTTCGATACCTATTCTGTTTTACAGGGTATTGATAAAATTATTCCGGTGGATGTTTATGTGCCGGGTTGTCCTCCTCCTCCTGAAGCTATTTTGGATGGAATTTTAAAAATTCAGGAATTAATTAAACACGAAGGATTCAGAAGAAGAGAATCGGAAGAATATAAAATGTTATTGAGCGGCTACGGGATTGAATAGGGAAGGAATAAAAGAATTAAAGCCCTCTTCCTACCAGGTTTTTTTTAACCTGCTAGGTATGAGGGACGGAAAACGAATATTAAAAGATTATCTGAAATTTATTTTAAATCAAATAAAATAACAATGCAAACTCAGGTTGATAACGGCACGGTGGAAAGTCTTTTGAGGGAACAATTTCCTGAGGAGATAAGAAGTGTGGAAGAAACATATGGTATGTTGGATATTGTAGTTAAAAGAGAAAAAATAATTGAAATATTGGCATGGTTGCGCGATAGTAATTTATTGCAGTTTAATTTTCTTACCAGCATGTGCGGAGTGCATTTTCCAAATAATAAAGGAGAAGAATTAAGTATGGTGTATCACTTACACAGTTTCACCAATAATATCAGAATAAGGTTACATATATTTTTCGGAGAAAAGGATGCTATTGTTCCAACAGCAACTAATTTATTTAAATGTGCAAACTGGATGGAACGCGAAACATTTGATTTTTACGGCATTCGATTTACAGGACATCCCGACATGAGAAGAATATTAAATGTGGACGACATGAAGTACCATCCATTGTTAAAACAATATCCATTGGAAGACGGAACGAGAACGGATAAGGACGATAAATATTTTGGAAGATAATTTATAACATAGACCATTATTTTTAAACAGGAATAATTAAAATACTTTGGCAGAAAATAAAACCGTAAATACAGTAATAAACGGAGTAGTTCAAACGGATGAGGAATTAAAACAATTTAATTACCTGAACTTGGGTCCTACCCATCCGGCTACACATGGAATATTCCAGAATGTATTAAAAATGGATGGCGAAATAATTGTTGATGCGCAACCAACCATTGGATATATTCACCGCGCATTTGAAAAATTGGCGGAACACAGACCTTATTATCAGGTAACACCGATAACCGACAGATTAAATTATTGTTCTTCTCCTATTAATAATATCGGTTGGTACCTTACTGTTGAAAAATTATTAAAAGTGGAAATGCCAAAACGCGTTGATTATATGCGCGTTGTAATTATGGAACTTGCGCGTATTGCCGATCATATTGTTTGTAATTCGGTTATTGCAGTGGATACCGGAGCGCTTACAGGATTTTTATATGTGTTTCAGTGGAGAGAAAAAATATATGAAATATACGAGCAGATCTGCGGCGCTCGCTTAACTACAAATATTGGAAGAATTGGTGGGTTTGAACGCGACTTCACCGATGAGGTGAACAGAAGAATTAATGAATTTATTGAAGAATTTCCCGCAGCATTAAAAGAATTCGAAAAAATGGTAATGCGCAATCGCATTTTCATGGACAGAACAATTAATGTTGGAAGTATCACTGCAGAAAAAGCTTTGGACTATGGATTTACCGGCCCCAATTTACGTGCTGCCGGTGTTGATTATGATGTGCGTGTGATGTCGCCTTACTGCAGTTATAACGATTTTGATTTTGTAATACCGGTTGGAACGCAGGGAGATACTTATGATAGATTTTGTGTGCGTCAGGAAGAAATGTGGCAAAGTATAAGCATTATCAAACAGGCAATGCAAAAAATGCCGAAGGGAAATTATTTTGCAGATGTCCCTGAATTTTATTTGCCTCCGAAAGATGCGGTGTATAATACCATGGAAGGATTGATCTGGCATTTTAAAATTGTAATGGGTGAAGTGGATATTCCTAAAGGTCAGGTGTATCACAGTGTGGAAGGTGGTAACGGAGAACTGGGCTTTTATTTGGTGAGTGATGGAGGTCGTCAACCCTATCGTTTGCATTTCCGCAGGCCATGTTTTATTTATTATCAGGCATATACCGAAATGATAAAGGGAGCTATGTTGAGTGATGCAATTATTACCTTGAGTAGTTTGAATGTGATAGCAGGTGAGTTAGATGCTTAAAATAATTAACAATCGACTCGTCGACCTCACAGGTTTTGGAAACCTGTATGGTCTGGGAGGATTTCAAGAGAAGAGAAATAATAATTAATTGAATTCCATAAATTTGATAATGCAACTTTAATAATGAACGAAGTACAACAAAAACAATTTTCCACTGAGGCAATGATAGAGGTCAGCAGATTGTTGAGTCATTATCCTGAGGATAAACAAAAATCAGCATTGTTGCCTATTTTACATATTGCACAAAAAGAATTTGGCGGATGGTTGAGTTCTGATACTATGGATTATGTTGCCCGCCTTTTACATATTCAACCGATAGAGGTTTATGAAGTGGCAACTTTTTACAGTATGTACAATATGAAACCGGTTGGAAAAATATTAATTGAAGTATGCCAAACGGGACCTTGTTGTTTGAATGGTGCAGAAAAAATGATTTCTTATCTTGAAAAAAAATTAAGAATTAAAGTTGGCGAGACAACTGCGGATAAAATGTTTACTTTAAAAACCGTTGAATGTTTAGGAGCATGTGGTTATGCTCCAATGTTTCAAATTGGTGAAACTTTTTATGAGCATTTAACAGAAGAAAAGATCGACCATATTTTAGAGCATTTAAAAAATGAAAAAAACGCAGAGACACAAAATTTAAATTGATTAACTTCTTCGGCAATAAATAGATCATGAGCAGAAAATTATTATTAGAACATCTCGATAAACCGAATATTAATACTATTGATGGTTATATTCAAAATGGAGGATACCGTTCGGTTGAAAAAGCACTGAAAAAAATGACGCCGGATGAAGTTACCGAAGAAGTAAAAAAATCAGGATTGCGTGGTCGCGGTGGTGCCGGATTTGCAACTGGATTGAAGTGGAGTTTTTTGGATAGATCAACTGATAAGCCGCGATATTTATTATGTAATGCCGATGAAAGTGAACCCGGCACTTTTAAGGATAGATTATTAATGGAAAAAATTCCGCATTTATTAATTGAAGGAATGATCGTTTCCAGTTATGCATTGGGTTGCCGCACAAGTTATATTTATATACGCGGTGAATATATGTTCATTCTGCGCATTTTAGAAAAGGCGATAGCAGAAGCATATGCAAAAGGTTTTTTGGGGAATAATATTTTGGGTTCAGGATATTCACTCGATCTGTATGTGCATCCGGGTGCAGGTGCTTATATCTGCGGAGAAGAAACTGCATTGATAGAATCGTTGGAAGGAAAAAGAGGAAATCCAAGAATTAAACCACCGTTTCCGGCAATATCAGGTTTATGGAATTGCCCAACTATTGTAAACAATGTGGAAAGTATTGCAGCAGTTGTTCCAATTGTAAATGAAGGTGGTGATGAATATGCAAAGATCGGCATCGGAAAATCTACCGGAACAAAATTAATTTCCGCGTCGGGAAATATTAATAAACCGGGAGTATATGAAATTGATCTCGGATTACCGGTGGAAGAATTTATTTACAGTGATGAATATTGTGGTGGAATAAAAAATAATCTCGAATTAAAAGCTTGTGTTCCGGGCGGTTCATCAGTGCCAATTTTGCCAAAACACTTATTATTAAAAATGAGTGACGGCAATCCGCGTTTAATGACCTATGAAAGTTTAAGTGAAGGAGGGTTTGCAACAGGTTCTATGCTGGGCTCAGGTGGATTTATTGTATACGATGAAAAACAATGTATAGTGCGCAACACCTGGAATTTTACCCGGTTTTATCACCACGAAAGTTGCGGACAATGTTCTCCTTGCCGCGAAGGAACCGGTTGGATGGAACGTGTATTGCACAATATTGAATATGGTCACGGCAAAATGGAAGACATCGATCTTTTATGGGATATACAACGCAAAATTGAAGGCAATACAATTTGTCCTTTGGGTGATGCCGCTGCCTGGCCCGTTGCTGCTGCGATACGTCATTTCCGCCATGAATTCGAATACCATGTTAAATATCCGAACCGCGTTATGGATGAGGATCATGTATATCAGCCGGAAATGAAAATGCAGGCAGTTTAGATATAATTAGAGATTCGAACGATTTCTAATCTATTTTATTTGTTACAATTCTCGTTTTAAACTTGAAAAGTGTTTTATAACAAATAAAAATCTTCTCCGACCCGTCTTCTAAATAGTCAACCCTGAAATACCCGGTTTTGTGTTTAAAACAATCTAATTCTTCCTTGCAGCTATTATTAATTGGAGTAAAATGTCCAAATGCATGTTGTTCACCTCCCCTTCCACTTACAATATAATTAATATTTGTGTTGTAAGGCTCGATATAACATTCCAAAAGATGCTCATGACCAGATGCAAAAGTGATATTTAATTTTTCATCATGCGCCTTCATAATTTCGTTAATAGTGGAAGTCATTAAAAGGTTATCAGCGTGATAAATATCCTATATAGTTGGCTTTTGTTTTTTATCCTTATTTTTAATGGCGTCATTACCATGCCTGCCGTTTGTATATATCGGATGATGTGCTGCAACTATGACATTTTTTATACCTGTTTTTTCCGTTTCTGTTAATATGCTTTGCAAGTCTACTTTAAATTTTTCCATCTGCGCTGGATAATACTTACACTGAGGTAAAGATGACCCTTTTACAGGTTGCAAAAACCATTGCGAATCGAACATAATAATACGCACCTTACCTGGTCCATTCCCGATATCTTGATATTGTGGTCCCGGTTGGCCATTACTAGGATAAAAGATTTCCTCTCTATTCGCAAGGCTATCAGCCAAATATCTTCTGTAATAACTTTCTATTCTTTCCTCTTCCTGTAATAAAACTTCTTTTCCATTATCAACATCCATATGCTTCCAATCGTGATTTCCTGGAACAAAATAAGCATACCCGTGATAATTCTGTAATACATTGAGTTGAGCGTTCAATTTTTTCAACAAGCGAGATGAAGTGTCTGTCAATCCTTCTAAATAAAGGTTATCTCCTAAAAAAATAACTCCGCTATTAACTCCTGAGCGTTTTATATCTTTTGAAAGATGATTGAGCACATTCATTTTTCTCGGATAATTTATCGTTCCAACATCCCCTATTAAATATATAGATTTTATATTAGCCGTTTGTGCAAATGTGACCTCCGAGACAAGAAACAAGAAATTAAGCAATAAGAAGATAGTAATAAAATGAAGTTGTGGAAATTGAGCTTTCATAATTTTATATTTTAACCATTGTTAATAATATTTTTTACAAAATTATGAAGAATTCTTAACCATGCATTCACTAAAAATAGTGAATTTGCTACAAAACATCCATGAAATATTGAATTATTTTTTTTCTGGGGGATAGGTAGAACCAACATATAGAGCCGCGAATTGATTCAGTTTATCTGATACAGCCCGCCCGCAACATCTGCATATACAACAACCCTTTCTGCTCAGCAAAATGAATGTTATTCTGGGGGATTTTTTCGGGGGATGGAAAATTTTCGAGTGCTGCAGTAATACTATTCTCCCGCAATAAATGCAACATTGGAAAAATAGAGCGATTTGTATAATTGGCCGGATCATTTTCATCAGAACCTGCAAAACAATAATCAGGATGAAAACTCGCTAATTGATAAATTCCGTCGTAACCCGTTTTGTTTAATAATTGTTCCGCTTTTTTCACAAGCATCAAATATTCTTGAAAGGAAACAAAATTATTAGCGAAAATAATAAAACTTGTTTCGCATTCCTGCCGTTCATCTAATGCCAATATTTCTGCACTAACCTGATCAAGACTCTCCTGTAAATTTACTGTGGTCAAAACTGTGTATTGAATGTTTTGTTTTAATAGCGCCTTTGCAGCAAAGGGACAAAAATTGCATCCGATCACAACTTCTTTGATCCAGTTTTGTGTTTGGTGAATGATGTGCTCGTCTGTCAATCTGATCTATTTTATAGAAATGAAAAAAAATATTTATCCAATAAAATAAAAAGAAGAATATTATCGGACTGCAACTCGCGTGAGGTAAGATTCTGCTAAGTATCTATACAAATATACGCCCATTTTTTTTAATAACTCAAAGCCAGACCAATTTAAATTACGTATATAAACAGATGTCATCCGTTTTTCTTTATTTATTATTGCACATGCAAATTCATCCCGAAAAGGAAAAAACCATGCTTTGTTTGGGAGATTCTTATACGATCGGTCAATCTGTAAAAAGTGAGGAAAGGTTTCCGGAACAAACAATTGATATTTTACAGCAAAAAAAGATCAGGTTCACATCACCGGAAATTATTGCAAAAACCGGTTGGACCTCTGCTGATCTGCTCAATGCCATCCACCAAAAATTATTGAATAATGATTTCGATTGCGTTACATTATTAATTGGGGTGAACGATCAATACAGGGGTATAGACACATCCGTTTACCGAAAAAATTTTGAGACCTTGCTCCAAACTGCAATTTCATGTGCAGATAAACGAAATGATCATGTTTTTGTATTGAGCATCCCGGATTATGGAGTTACTCCCTTCGCTTTATCGGGACGGCAAACTCCGGAGGAGATCAGTACAGAAATTGATCTTTTTAACTCCATTAACAAGACCATCGCATTGAAATATCAGGTGCATTATATCGACATCAATCCGGAATCTAAAAAAGCAAAGGATGACCCTTCATTACTTGCCTTCGATAAATTGCATCCCTCGGCAAAAATGTACGGTGTTTGGGCTGGGATGTTGGCTGAGGAAATGCAAATCTCCAAGAAATGATGTTCAGTAGGAGTGGCGAGTGCTTTCAAGCTGCTTAAATTAAGTTCAAAACATCATCCCTCTTAAATAAATTTCTCCAAAATCTGCCATTTTGGCAAAATAAGCGCCTTAGGTAGTCGTCTGTTAGAGATAATCTCAAAAAAATTCTAAATTTGAACTTGTTTTTTACCCGAACCGCAAACCAAAACTAAAACACAGATGGGAGTTTTCGACTCTTTTATTAAAGCTATTTATAAAGGTCCTGATCCGTTGGAGGAAAATATTAAACCCGAAACTGAAAAACAGGAAACAAATAAATTCAATAATCCTGTTTCGGATGGCAAGATCATTATAACTACTGATCAACCGGTGGACCCCGAATATGTTACCCACTTTGAGAATTTTCTGAAGGAAAAGAATATGCCAGGACCTGATTATTTTGAGTTTGCAACTACGCTGCACGAAATGGATGAGATAGCTGCAGGTATGACCGAACAACAAAAGTTTCTGGCAACATATATGGGGTTTAAGGTACAAAATGTAAACTCTGAGGCTTTAGCTGCTTCGGGAAAGAAATATCTTGAATTGTTAAAGGAACATGATGCGCTTTTTTCAGAAAGTCTAAAAAAGGAAAACCAGCATTCTGTTGAACAAAAACATTTGGAAATAAAGAGCCTTGAAAATGCAAATGCCGATACCTTGAATAATATTGCCACCATGCAAAAAAAGATCTTGGAAATGCAAGCAGATATTCAGGCGAATAAAGATAAAATTGAACAGGGCAAATTGGTGATTCAACAGGAGACAGGTAGAATTGAAAATAAGAAAAAGAAGTTTGAACTTGCTTATTCCGTTATTGTTCGCGCAATTCAACAAGACATTGATAAAATTATATTATACCTTACCCCTAAAAAATAATAACTATGGATACTCAAAACTTTAAAAAATCGATCTTGAACAATCAGGAAAAAGCAGTCGGAACAATTACGGGTCTGGCATTAATTGCAGGCCTTGGATATGTATTGTATAAGGTACTACCATATCTTGTTTCCATTTTAGAAAATACATTGTATTCCATTGTGTTATTAGTTGTAATAATCGCATTGGTGACATTTTTATGGACCAGCAGAAAATTAATTTGGGTAGCATACCAGCTTTTTATACAAAAATTATGGCGGGCATTAGTAAATACTGACCCTATAGGTGTTATGAAAATATCCTTAAAAAAATGGATCAAAAAAAGAGGAGAACTCGAGGGCAGAATTACAGAATTACAAAGTGCAAAAGAAGAATTGGAAATTGTTATGAACGATAATATGGAAGGCGCCAATAAATCGTTTGTGGAAGCAAAAAAAGCACAGGAAAAAGGATATAAAGATCAGGCAGTAATTAAATCTGTTTCTGCCAATCGCAAAAAAATGAGCAACGAGCAATTGTTGCCGCGTTTTCATGCACTGGATAAAGCATTGATCTTTTTGAAAAGACTGAGCGATCAGTGGAAAGTGGAAATTGAATTACTGGATGAGGATATACAGATAAGAAGCCGTGATCTGAAAATATTAAAAAAGACAGCCAGTGCCTTAAAATCTGCTCAAAGTGTATTGGAGGGAAATCCTGATGATCTTGCTATGCAGCAATTAGCTGTTGAGGCATACGCGCAGCAGGTAAGTGAAAATGTTGCCAATATTTCCCGTTTTATGGAAAAGGGAAAGAACTGGATGTCGAGTGCCGATATACAGGAAGCGATAATGACGGATGAAGGAATAAAACTATTAGACAGCTATAATGAACAAACCTTTAAGGAATTAACTGACTTCAACCGCAAATTGCAGTTACCTGTTGCCGGAACCACCTTAGTAACGGCTGGTGACGAAACAATGGATGCATTTAAACATTTAAAATAATTAATCGAACCATAAATAAAATCACATGAACTTCTGGAACCGTTTAGGTTGGCTTGGAAAAACATTTATTCTTTGTATCATTTTTGTTCCGTTATTTATTTTCGGGAGAAAATATTTATATGAAAAGGGAATAATCGGAAAAGATACAACCGAATCCATCACATTGGATAAGGTAGATGAGGATAAAAATAAAACACTTTCCACCATTCCCTCCAATTATAAAACTGTGGGCTTAAAAATGCTGCCTTTACCAAGCCGGGAACTTGCAAATAGTTCTGGTCGCCCTTCGTTTAAATATTTAGGTATGGCATGGAATGCTCAGGCTCCTATTGCATACGCAAATGGTGGTTCAAGAACTACCAAAGGAAGTCTGATGGATCAGGCAGGAATTAATTTTGAATTTGTACGCCAGGATAGTTACGATAAAATGAAGGAAGGATTATTGGATTTTGCCGCATCCTATAAAAATAATCCCAACACAACAGAAGGAGCACAATTGGTTGCAATTATGGGTGATGGACTCGCAACCTTTGCACCGGATCTCAATAATAAATTAAAACAAATTGATCCTTCCTATGGATTAAAAGGATTTTATGTTCCGGGTTTTTCTTATGGGGAAGATAAATTTATCGGACCTTTTATGTGGCGCATTACTCCTGATAGTGCAAAGGGTGGTACTTGTGTAGTTTATCCAAAAGATGGCGATCACAATATTGCAATTAAATGGGCTTCTGATAATGGTATAGCTGTAAATCCGGATTTTACAACCTATGATCCAAATGCTTTAAATTTTACCAGTGCTGACGATTTTTTAGATGCTGCGCGTAAATTTCAAAATAAAAATTCTTACACTATCGAAAGAGATGAAGTAGTTAACGGTAAAAAAACCGGCCGCACCGTTAAAAAACAAATTGATGCGGTAGCAACATGGACTCCTGCCGATGTAGATATTTTCACAAAAATGAGTGATGATATTGTTACCTTATTATCAACACGTGAAAATTCACAGCAAATGCCTTGTTTAATGATCGGATTAAATAAACATCTGGAAGCAAACAGAGGTGCGGTGGAAAAAATGATCTATGCTATTTCACAAGGCGGTGATCAGGTGAAATCGTTTGATGCAGCGCTTACAAAGGCATCAGAAATACAGGCTGATATCTACCAGGCTGAAAATGCGGAATACTGGAAAAAATATTTTATTGGGGTGAGTTATAAAACACAACAAGGTCGTACTGTATTATTAGGCGGATCTCGTGCTGCAAATCTTGCAGATAATGCGGAAACTTTCGGATTATTGCCGGGTACTCCAAACAGATACGCAGATGTATATAATTTATTTGCCGGATTTATGTCGAAACTTTATCCGCAGGATCTACCTGAAGTGGTGGATGTAAATACATTAGTTGATCTTTCCTTTTTAAGATCTGTTTATGAGCAACACAAGAGCAATCTTACTTCACCGGATAAGGCAGATATCAGTGCTGGTGAGATAGTGGAAGAATTTGGAAGAAAAGATTATTCCATCGAATTTAATTCGGGAAGTTCTGAGTTTACCGCTACAGGTTTAAAAACTTTAGAAGATCTGTATTTATCATTAAGTGTAAGTGATATGAAAATTCAGATAAGCGGTCATACCGACAGTGATGGTGAAGAGGGAAGTAATATGGAACTTTCGCAGCGAAGAGCCGATGCTGTTAAATATTGGCTGATACGAAAAAAAATTAATCCGGAACGTTTTACAAGTGTGATAGGATATGGCGAAGCTCAACCTAAAGCGGATAATTCCACAGTTGCCGGAAAAGCTAAAAATCGCCGTGTTGAAATTGTAACAGGAAAATAAGCTATTAATTATATAATTTTAAGGCAGGCATTTTGCCTGCCTTTTTTTTTGAAAACAATGTTTTAGAACATGAAAAAGATCAAAACACTTTTTACACCGTTCGCAAAACCTGACAGGTCAAGTATACTGGTCATGGTTGGAATTCAGTTGATACTGTTTATTACCTGGTGGTTCATTGCTGCTCCGGATATTATTCCGAATCCGATTGAAATTTTAAATGCGTTTGGCCAGCTGACAAGTGAACGCGATCTGTTGGGTGAATTATTTACTTCAGCATGGTTGTGCGTAAAAGCAATGTTTATTGCAACAGCAATAGGATTGGTTTTGTCGTACAGCGTTGTGATTCCATTCTTTCGCCCTTTTGTAATTTATATTGTTTCACAAGCGCGGTTTTTAACTTTGGTGGGATTTGGATTTATTATTTTATTATATACGCATACCGCAGAAGAATATAAAACTGCATTGTTGATTTTTGGAATATTGCCCTACTTTGTTACCGGAATGGCAAGTGAAGTGGATTCCATGGAATGGCAAAAATATAGTTATGCCCGTACGCTTCGCATGAGTAACTGGCAGGCTTTATATCATGTGGTAATAAGAGGAATGTTGCACAGGGCGTTGGAAATATTAAGACAAAATTTTGCCATTGCATGGATGATGATAACAATGGTGGAAAGCGCAAACAGAGAAAATGGCGGAATAGGTGCATTGCTTGTTGATCAGAATAGATTTGCCGGTAATTTTAATGGCGTGTTCGCTATTCAATTTGCAATTTTATTAATGGGTATTCTTATTCACGTATTAATTGGGATCATAAGCAGAAAATTATTTCCCTATGCTTATATGAAATTGAATAAAAAATAATACTGCAATATGTTTGAAAACAGAGTGATACAAAAAACGATACTTCGCATAAAAGGTGTTTCCAAATCTTTTGGGTTGAATACAGTATTAAAAAATATTAATGGCGAAATTTATGATGTTCGCAGGCCAGGTCAGATCCAAGGGCAAATATGTTCCATTTTGGGGCCTTCCGGTATTGGCAAAACAACTTTATTTGAAATTATTTCCGGTGTTATCAAACCGGATTCCGGTGAAGTGCTTGTGGCAAATGAAAAACTGATCGAAACAGAACCTGATTCCGAAAAATATTTAATGCCAAATAAGGCAGGAACCATTGGAGTAGTATATCAAAATTATCCTTTATTCGAACACTTAAGTGTTTACGATAATTTGCATATTGGAGCAAAACAAGGAGGTATTAAAGGAAAAGAAGCGGATACCAAAATTCTGAATTATCTGGATAAATTCAACCTGCGCGAACATGCAAGAAAATATCCCGTGCAATTATCAGGAGGGCAGCGACAACGTGTAGCTATTGCACAACAATTATTGTGCAGTACCAATATCCTTTTAATGGATGAACCCTTTTCCGGCCTTGATCCAAAAGCAAAAGCGGAAGTGTGCAACAGTATAATTGAACTTGCAGCGTCTGATGAATATATTACTATCATTGTTGTAACGCATGATATTATTTCTGCAGCAGCTATTTCAGATGCAATTTGGCTAATGGGCAAAAATCGCGATAACAAAGGTGAACTCACCGGTGGAGCAAGCATACAAAATTTTTATAACCTTGTTGAACTCGGCCTCGCATGGCGCCCCGATATCCGGAAAGATAAAGCCTTTCATGAATTTGTGGAGTCAATGGAAAATCTTTTCCCGTTACTGGCAGGGGATAAGATTAAATAATTATTATAGATCAATCATTTTAATTTCAAGTTTTAATATTAATAGGACTTTACCCGTGTATAATTTTTACACGGATAAATAATTGAAATTAATTTGTAAATTCGGATCAAATAATTATTTTTATAGAGTTAAATATATCAGTGATATAATTTGAAGACTAACTGATAAAAAAGTGAATTTATATTAATAGCCGGAATCGAAAAAATTAGATTTAATTATTGCGAAATGTGCATTGTGTTAAATTCAAATTATTATTAATTGGATATCTCTCTCCAAACCGGTTTAACGGAGTCGGATATGGGCCTCAGCAGGCAGCTTTAATGTCACTTATGCGCCGCCACAGCACAGCAATAGCACCAATGATTGTATGATTTGAGCGAAAATAAGCGCCACCATTTTGAAAAGAACTAACTTAATACAAACTGAAATATACCATTGGAACCAGAAATTATAACTTAGTTGTGGCGCCTTTTTCGCTCCGGGTGGCAAGCAATAGTGACATTTAAGCTGCATGGTGAAGCCCTTGTTTTTTGGTGCTACCTTTTTAACAAGAAAAAGGTAGCAAATTTGATCTATTCGTGAATAACTAATCGAAGCGAGATTTTGAGATTAAATATAAAACCGAATTTTTATTGATAATATAATTGTCATAAATTGATAGTAATTTCTCTGAAAATGAAAACATCCCGATAAAATTCCTTATAAAATAAAAATTGGTAATACTCAATGAAATAATAAGCTGGAAAACAAATTGTAATTCTTCTTATCCGCTTTCGATGTTATTAAGGCTTTCCTAGGCTTATAAATTCTTTAAAACAATCGCTTATGTAACCAAATAATCCCACCATATGTTTCCCTTAAAAATGTTTAACGAGGTATGCGACGTTATCTATCCCAACCTTTGTCTTGCCTGTAGTGCACCCCTCAACAAAAATGAAAAGATCATTTGTATCAAATGTCAGATCAGTTTGCCCAAAACCGATCATGCGGAATACGCTGATAACCCGATTGCAAAAAAGTTTTGGGGAAAGGTGCCCATTGAAAGAGCTATGGCACTTTATCATTTTCACAAATCAGGGCGCATTCAGCATTTAATGCATGCATTAAAATACAAAGGAAGAAAAGATGTTGGTTTGCGTTTGGGTAATTTATTGGGATATCAAATAAAACAATTTCATTTATTTCCCGATATTGATTTTATTACAGCCGTGCCTCTTCATAAGGAAAAAGAAAAAAAACGCGGCTACAATCAAAGTGCAGTTATTGGTGAAGGGTTGAGTGAGGTGTTGGCAATTCCATTTAATGCAAACATTTTGCAGCGAAATATTTATACCGATACACAAACTAAAAAATCGCGATTGGAACGATGGGAAAATGTAAAGTCAATTTTCGAACCCGGTGATATCGAACTTATTCGCAACAAACATATTTTAATTGTTGATGATGTAATTACAACAGGATCAACATTAGAATCTTGCGCTGTTTCACTCACGAATATCGAGGGGGTTAAGGTGAGTATTGCAGCTATTGCACATGCTGAAATGTAGCTGACATTTTAGAGTGTCATTCCACACCGCTGTATCCAAAAAAGCCGAGGTATCCTACCAATAATCCTCCAAAAAATGTAAAAAGTATAGCGATGGCCAATCCCATAGCAAAAAATACAGGGCCTATATATTTTATCTGAGTATCAAAATTATTTGCCTTGCGAAGCAGGTACTCTGCTATCCAGCTGCTTGTATAAATTATATTGGCTGCGATACCATAGGTAAAAGCAATGATACACAGTTTAATTATATCCATTTCAAAACCGGCTATCCAACAAATAAGAATGCTCGTTAGTCCTGAAACTCCGATCATAATATTAAATGCCAGACGGCGTTCGCCCCACCAATAAATAATTTCTTTAAAAGTGGTTGGTTGTTTTTCCTGTAGAAATAGTTTGTAAAAAAATTGCATACATATAAATTTAAAGGTGAATTTAAACTTTTGTATTTTAATATCGGTAATATTATTGCCAGATCACATCAGGTTTTACATCAAACCATTTTTCATATTCTGTTTGAAATAATTTTTCAACTTCATTGCGTTTAATTTTCATGGAAGGAGTTAACAAGTCGTTTAAAATGGTCCATTCATTTTGAATTACCACTACCTTTTCAATTTTTTCAAATGAATCTAAGGTATTGTTTATTTCATTTTTAGAATCCAATAAACTTTTTTCCACTTCCTCCTTCGTTTTCTTTTTTCCAAGCTCAGAAAGTGTTACCAACACAATTGGCTGGGGTAAAGCATATCCAACAACAAGAGCCTGGCCAATATCAGTATTTGAAGAAAATTTCATTTCAATTGGCATTGGAGCCACATATTTGCCCTTGCTTGTTTTAAATAATTCTTTTACTCTTCCTGTTATTGTTAAAAATCCATCACTGTCTATTGAACCCTTATCCCCTGTTTTAAAATATCCGTCTTCAGTAAATGCTTCTTTCGACAAAACTTCTTCCTTATAATAACCCAACATTAAACCTGCATGTTTAATTAATATTTCACCTTGCTCACTAAGTTTAATATCAACATAGGGAAATCGCAATCCAACGCTTCCTATTCTGTTTTTATCTTTCAAATTCGTGTGACTGTAACAACAATCTTCCGTCATTGCATATGCCTGCTGAATTTTTATATCTAATTTCCAGAACCAATTAATAAGATCAACAGGAATAGGTGCAGCTCCGGAAAAACACTGTTCTGCTTTTGAAAGACCAAGAGCGGCTTTTATTTTCTTTTTTACAATATTTTTTAATACAGGAATTTTCAGATAGAGGTCCAGTTTTTTCTGTGGCATTTTTTCCAGAATTTTCTCCTGAAATTTTGACCATATCCTGGGAACTGCTAAAAACAGGGTAGGAGATGTTTCCTGTAAATTTTTAGGAAAGGTTTCCAGACTTTCAGCAAAAGATACTTGCCCTCCTGTATATAAACTGCCGATCTCAATTAATAATCGCTCTGCAATATGACACATCGGCAAATAGGAAAAGAAAGAAGCGGTATTATCTACACCCAAAGTTGGAAATGCATTTTCAGCGGCAAAGGCAAAATTGTAAAACGAATGCATTACCCCTTTTGGAACTCCGGTGGTTCCGCTCGTGTACATAATAGAACATAGGTTTTCTATTGGAAATGTAGGGTTGTTTGAAATTGGTTCTTGTGAAGCAATAATATCATCCCAATTTTTGAATTCTGTAATACCATAAAAGGGATAGGCAATACAGGGTAAATTTTCAGGGACACCGGGCTTTAAATAAGCCCAGTCGTCTAATTTTCCTACAAACAACAATTTGCTTTCACTGTGCAAAAGGATCTGTTTAACGGTTCCGGGCGACATATTGGGATACATCGGCACGGAAACATATCCGGCCATCCATATCGCATAGTCGCTTAGCATCCAGTGGACGCAATTTTTGGAAAGTATAGCAATGCGGGTTCCCGGTTCAAAATTCAGCGATTTTAAGTATGCTGCCATCCGCCGTATCTGATCGCCGCATTGAGCCCAGGTGTAGTTGTGCCATACGCCATCAATGGGCTGCCGAAGGTATAATTTTTCAGGTTGTAACTTTTCCCATTTATAAAATGTTTCTAACGGGGCATTAATCTTCATGTCTGGTTTCATACTTCGTCGTTTGCTTGAGCTGTGGTGCCAAACCGGCCTCAAAACACTAAGATAATACGAAGTATAACATTTTGTTAAATCTTTATGCAATTTTACAGTTTAAATCGATAGAAACAGACCTTTTTATTATGGACGAACAAAACGACAGAACCGAAATATCCTCCCTGGGAGAATTTAAGCTGATTGACCAACTGACCAAAAATTTTGAAATAAATAATATTTCAACGGTTAAAGGAATTGGCGATGATGCGGCAATAATCGACAATGCAGGAAAATTAACCGTGGTTACTACCGATATGTTGGTGGAAGGAGTACATTTTGATATGATGTACACACCACTTTTACATCTCGGATATAAATGTATAGCAGTAAATGTGAGTGATATTTATGCAATGAACGCAACACCAAATCAGGTTACAGTATCACTTGCAATTTCCAACAGATTTTCTGTGGAGGCGTTGGAAGAATTATACGAAGGAATTTTTCACGCCTGCGAATATTATGGAGTTGATCTTGTTGGTGGAGATACAACAACGAGTATTAAAGGATTAATTATTTCCGTTACGGCAATTGGTGATGCCAATGAGGGAGAAATTGTATATAGAAGTGGTGCAAAAGAAGAAGATCTTATTTGCGTAAGTGGCGATCTCGGTGCTGCGTATTTAGGATTACAAATGTTGGAAAGAGAAAAAAAAATATATCTCGAAAATCCGAATATCCAACCCGACCTGGAAAATAAAAAACACCTTATCGGAAAATTTTTAAAACCCGAAGCGCGAAAAGATATTATTCAATTTTTTAAAGATAATGATATCCTGCCAACTGCGATGATAGATGTATCGGATGGTTTATCCTCTGAAATATTGCATATCTGCGATAAAAGCGATTGCGGCGCAATTATTTATGAAAATCAGATTCCAATGTCGGATGAGTCGATAGAACAAGCATCAAAATTTAATCTCGATCCAACAATTTGTGCATTAAATGGGGGAGAGGATTATGAATTATTATTTACCATAAATCCAAATGACGCCGAAAAAATTGCTCAAAATAATAATATCTCCATCATTGGAAAAATTGTCCCAAAACAAAATGGAACTTTTATTAAAACGAAGAATGATAATTTGTTTAAGCTGAAAGCGCAGGGATGGGATTCTTTTAAATGAGTAATGAGTAATGCCCGCCCGGATGACCCGGTCGGACGGGAGTAATGAGTGCGTCCCATTTAACATTTACGAAATGCCAATAATAGAAGGATCGTTTATAAATCCAAAGTAGACCGGATTAACGCCACACAATTGTCAAGAGTCAATAGTCAGGAGTAAATACATCCGGCTATCAAGAATCAATCTCACCACTCACCAATTGTCAAGCTTCAATAGTCAGGAGTAAATACATCCGGCTCACGAGAATCAAACTCACCACTCACCACTCACCACTCACCACTCACCATTTGTCAGGAGTCATTAGTCAGGAGTAAAAGCATCCGGCTCACGAAAATCAAACTCACTTACTCACTATTCACTACTCACATTTGTCAAGAGTCATTAGTCAGGAGTAAATACATTCGGCTATCGAGAATCAATCTCACCACTCACCATTCACCACTCACCAAGTGAATAATGAGTGGTGAGTAGTGAGTAAAATCCTGCTCATATTAAAACTCATCACTCATCTCACGGGCTCAAATAAAACGGCAAATTATACACCTTTCCTTCAACAAACACAGAAAGAATATACACCCCACTTGGGTGATCGGTTAGTTTAATATCAAAAACTTTTTCAGGATCAATTTTAGATAAGGTTCCTTCCACAACTTGTTGTCCGAGTGCATTAAACACAAATACCGAAGCTTTTTCATTTGTTTCGAGATTGATTATAAATTTTATTACCCCCTTAACCGGATTTTGTGTGATATAAACAACTTCATCATGTGGTATTTCAATAATTACGGTGTCTTCTTCTTCAATTTCGGTAAAACAATCATAAGGCAAACCAAATATCCAGGGAGTAGTTGTTGGATCCGTTGTAAAAAATTCAAATAATCTGTCTGCTATCTTTTGATTTCCTGTTCCGGATAAAACCATTCCATTATCGCTTACATCGTAGTCGCCCGGACATATCCATCTCAGCTCATCATAATCTCTCAGATTTCTTCCGTCGGCCCAAAAGTTTGGTCCCCATGCAACCCAGGCAGCATCTGCTTCTTCACCTGAATAATTTAATAGTGTATCTCCGTTTAATTGTGCAGTAATTGCAGCTTTAATTGCAAAATCGTTGTAATATGGAGCTGGTTCAAGGAATGCATTATTGTGCTCAGCTAAAGTATCAGTATATCCACCAAATTGTAAACCGGAAATATAAATTAATTTGAGATTGATGAACTGCGTTTTTAATTCTCTTATCAGATCAATATATTTTTTTGTCAGTGTATCAACATAACTCGACATAGTGGTAACACTGTCTTCAAAAGAAGTTGTCATTACCCAAACAACACGCACCTGTTTTTTTTTCAAATCGGCGGCTTGTAAAAAATCATTTACATCTTTCCAATAGGTATCACTTGCATCCGCATCAATCATCTGCTCTAAACCAAATTCGTCCAAACATCCATTTACAATGCGCACACAGGAATCAAAATATCCTGCATCATTATATTGCGCAATAAATTTATTAAATGATTTGCCGGCAGATACAGAACCTAATCCGAGCATAACCGTTTTTCCATAAACAGTATCTTCTTCTCCATCAAAATTTATCGGGATCAACGATTGCGCAATAGCGATTCCGGAATCAGCATGTGCCGCGGGCATTTCATTAAATCCTCCCGGGTATAAACCTCCCTGATATCCCAAATAAAAATCGCTTTGCAGATCAACCATAGGTTCGAGCAAAGTAGTATCGTTTTCACAGTTTATTTGAGCAGAAACTGTAAAATTAAAAAGGATAAATGCGATAACACTTATCCTTTTTAACTGATTGTATTTTGATACAGGCTTTTGTCCTGTTTTATTCATTTTATTTATTCAAAATAACAGGTTGTGTAAATATTTGATCGTTTATCACAACTTCAAAATAATATATACCATTAGGTTTACCATTGAGGTTAAATCGATAACCGGAATATGGAGTAGCAGAATGATAATTATCAAAATAAACTACCTCCCCGATATTATTTAAAACTTTAATATTAATTCCTGAAGTAAGTACTTGCTCAAAATCAACGTAAAATTCACCGGAAGAAGGATTGGGATAAATGGTAACCGCATCTTTATCAATAATTACATCTTTAGGAATAATAATACTTCCATCTGCATTTCTGCCGGTACCACATGTAATCCATTTTGGTCCATCATTATACCAGCCTTCAGTAAGCGTATCTGTTTTGAAAAAATCAATTAAAATTTGGCCAACTTTATCTTTTCCGGCACTAGTCATATGGTATCCTCCTCCATCAGGCGTAAATTCGCTGCACTCCCAGGATAATCCTGAATATTCATTTGGAATATTGCCATCTGCCCAAAGGGGTGGTCCCCATGCTAAATATGGCGCTACCTTACCAGGCTCCATATAACGTAGAGCAGGATCACCCGATATTTGGTCTTTAATTACCTGCTTAACTGCAAAATTGTGATTATAACTTGCCGGTTCAGCAATAACATGATATAAAACTTTCATAGAATCTGCATATCCACCGAAAGGGAATCCACTGAGAAATACAACCTTAAGATTTGGGTAAATTATTTGCATGGACTGCAAGGCAATTTTAAATCTTTTAACGAGTGAATCAATATACGGACCAGTATCGGCAGAGTTGGAGTCAATTCTGGAACTATGCATCAGCCAGGCGACTTGCACCTGATTTGGAGTTAGACCTTTAATTGCAAGTTTGTAAATGCGTATATATTCCCAGTAATCAACATTATCTACAAATAATTCTTCTAAACCATCTGAACCATTTGCGGTATTAACCATCTGCATACATCTGTTTAAGGTATGGTCGTCATTTGTCAATTGTATCATGTGGTTAAAAGGTCCTCCAACCGTGGATGCACCAAAACCAGCACATATAATTTTGCCGGTTTCATAATTTACCAGACCTAAAGTATCAAGGGGTTTTAGTTTTTTTACAATACTTAGTCCTTTTTTCAAATGTCCAGTCGGTGGTGTATTCACGCCGCCTGGGTACATTCCACCCTGATAGGTTCCTAAATAAAAGTCGGTGCCAAGATCTTGTATGGGAATAAGACCTAAAGAATCGTTATCGCAGTTCACCTGAGCCACTAATTTGTCGAAGCCGGTGATGCAAATTAAAAGTAAAATAATGGAGAATAATTTTCTCATGGTTTTTATGTTTATTAGTTAATAAGTAATCAAAGGTATGTAATTCAAAAAAAATCTCCTAACTAAATGTTTTTTTGTAAGGTATTTCATTTTTATTGAATAATAAATGCGAATGAACTTGCCTTGGCAGTGGAGTTTATCATAATATTATATAAGCCTGGTTGAAGCCCTTTGAGCTGCAATTCCTCTAAATAATAATTTTCAGAAACCACGGTGGATTTTTGATATACTACTTGTCCTAACGCATTTAGGATCTGAATATGAAGTTCGCCGGGTGTAATTTCATTTATCTCTAAATACCCTTCACCGTTATTTGGACTTGGAAACACCTTAATCTCAGGGTCTGATAGAAGATCTGATGCTGATGTTCTGAAATCGGGGTCACAGGCTATCCATCTGCTATTATATCGAAACCAATCGGCTGCAACTGTTGAGTTTTTAAAGAAATCATAGATCAATTCCCCTGCTTTGTCTTTTCCTTCATTGGAAAGATGGTAACCACCACCATCCGGTTTGTAGTCTACGGCGCAATACCAATACAATCCATCCACCACATTCTTTCTTATACCATCCGCCCAGATATGCGGCCCCCAGCCTATCCACGGTGATTTGCGATCAGGGGTCGTGTATTTAAGATCAGGGTCTCCTTCTATTTGCCGTTCCACCAGAAATTTGATGCTCCAATTATTCCAATAGGAGGAGGGTTCCACGATCATATCATAAAATTCCTTTGTTGGATCTGCATATCCGCCATATCCAAAACCGCTCGCATATACCTGTTTAAGATTTGGAAATTTAGCAAGTAAAATAGGCATCAATTCTTCAAATCTATCTGCAACGGTTCTAGGTTGTAAGGGCCAGATTAAAACCGTATCAATACGCGATGTTACCATGATCCAAATAACCTGTACCTGATATCGCGAAATATTTGCATCTTCGATATCCACCATTACGTTATCGTCCCAATACCAGTCATTGACAATTGTGTCGTTCATGATCTCAATTCCTTTAGCACCTAATGCTGCATTTACAAATCGCAAACATGGGTTAACTGTTGGGTCGGCTTCGGCAACTGATTTAAAGTGATTAAAGGCATTGCCTGCAGTAGAAGCACCAAGGCAAATAAACCCGGCTTTTCCATCCAACAGATCCAGATTTCCTAAAGTATCGAGTGGTAGTACCTGTCGGCTGATATTCATTCCGGCCGCAAAATGGGGATAGGGCATAGTATTATATCCGTCGGGATATAATCCACCCTGATATCCTAAATAGGTGCCGAACTGAAGATCAATTAAAGATTTTAAATAGGAGGTGTCGTTTTCGCATTGTAACTGTGCAATACTTATTCGGCTGCAAAAAAAGAGCAGAAATGCAACAGCACAGGTTCTGGTTGAGGATTTTAAATACATTTTCAGTAGTTTTTATGGAGGCTCAAATTTAAACTAAAAAATTTATTTGGAAACGCCCTGATATTCAATCGGTTGAGAAAATATGATGCAAAAATCCGGCTTTAAAAATTATTATAGCACCCTTGATCAGCATTAAATACAATTATAGATTTTAGCAACAATGGATTAACTTTGTATATCAAAGCGCTTTATTATGGCTGAAAATCAAAACGAAAACTATATTGATGACCTGAAAGAAATAAGGTCGATGATGGAAAAATCGTCGCGATTTATTTCTCTTAGTGGTTTATCGGGTGTAAGTGCAGGTATAATTGCGCTTGCCGGAGCTGTGTTAGCATGGTGGTATATTCAGAACAATCTGGAAACATCGATGTATACCATGAATAATATCACCACCATAGAGCTCAAAGACCTTTTGTTTTTGTTATTAGACGCAGGTATTGTATTGGTTCTGGCTATTGCAAGCGCCACTTATTTTGCCATGCGTAAGGCCAGGATTCAAAATTTACCGGTCTGGAATAAGGCTGCAGAACTCACTTTTGTAAATCTTATCATCCCGCTTGCGGCAGGAGGTGTTTTTTGTCTTTTTCTCTTCTACTACAATTTATATTTATTGATAGCACCGGCAACTCTGGTTTTTTATGGGTTGGCTCTGTTGAATGCAAGCAAATTCACCTTGTTTGAGATAAGATACCTTGGCATCACCGAAATAATTTTAGGCTTGATCGCCATGGCAATACCTGGATATTCACTCATTTTCTGGTCGTTGGGCTTTGGTATTTTACATATAGTTTATGGAGCGGTGATGTATTTCCGCTATGAAAGATGAAAGAGATAATAGCCAATTTAAATAAAGAGTTTGAGAACAGGATACGACTTGGTATAATGAGTATTCTGGTTGTGAACGATTGGGTGGAGTTCAATTCACTCAAAACTTTGCTTGATCTTACTGATGGTAATCTGGCCAGTCATATTTCCGCATTGGAAAAAACGGCTTTTCTGGAAGTAAAAAAGGAATTTGTAGGTAAAAAGCCCAAAACCACCTATAAAGTGACCAATGCAGGAAAAAAGGCCTTTGAAAGTCATCTCAATGCTCTGGAAGAGCTTCTCCGGAAAAGAATCTGATATTTGTTAGCATTACTTTGTAATTCAAAGTTCTTTTATATACCTTTGTAAATTATGGGTCTCTCCGAAAAAATAACTGCCTTTTTTGCCTTATTGCGGCGTTTTATCGACCGATATACCTGGCGACTGGTGTTAGGAGGGATACTTATAATTGCCAGCATAATATTAGTGACCGAACCAGCCTGGTTTATCGCGGCACTTGATTCTCTTCGAATCCCGTATGCGGTTTTTTTAGTAATATTTATCACAATATTTTTTATAAGGGGAAATAATTTTTTGGTTACGTCGGGTGTAATTGCGTTGCTCATTTTGGCACCCGGAATATGGCCCTATTTTAAAACAGCAGAAAAAACTCCGCTGGAAGAAAATATTGAAAACAATCAAGTTTCGGAATCCGATTTTTCTGTTTTGCATTTTAATGTGAAAGAAAATAACAAACGCATAACCTCCGTTGCCGAAGCCGCATTAAATTCAAATGCCGACATTGTTTCCATGCAGGAATTAAAAGAAAATTCGCTGCAGGTAATTGATACTTTAATGCGTACAAAATATCCCTATTGTTTGAGTGATCTTAGTATTAAAGGATTTGGACTCGCACTGTATTCAAAATTTCCTATAGACAGCGGACAAGTAATTATTGCACATGAATTTCCAATGTTGGTAGGAAGGATCTCCATTAATGGAAAAGAATTTAGTTTTATTTCCGCAACTACCAGCACACCAACAAATGAAAAGGGTTTTCAAAAGCAGATCAAACAATTTAAATTTATAACAGAGTATGCAAATAAAATAAATGGTCCGCTCATATTAATGGGTGATATGAATTCCGCTCCCTGGAGTAATCAGATAGAAACCTTATTAAAGGAAACAAATTTAAAAGACAGCCGAAAAGATCTTTCTGCCACATATCCTGCACAATCGCCGGTTCAAATACCCATTGATTATATTTTCCATTCGCAGCAATTATTTTGTGAAAAATTTAATACACTCGAACAAACTTCATCCAATCACCTGGGAATAATGGGATATTATACTTTTAAAGAAGCGAAGAAAAATACAGATACTTTATCCAATAAAATAAAAGGGAGAAAATGATAAAGAAAGAAATAAAAAGTTTCAGGGACGCAATTCGGGGATTGATCATTTTTTTCGCAAAGGAGCGACATGCAAAGTTGCATCTCGGGATTATGCTTTTAGTTGTTTTTGCGGGATTTTATTTTGAGGTATCCGATAGTGAATGGATCTCACTATGCGTCGCATTTGCATTGGTAATAGGTTCTGAAGCATTAAACACCGGTATCGAAAAACTGAGTGATATTGTTCAGCCGGAAAAACATGCCGGTATTCGCGATGTTAAAGATATTGCGGCCGGGGCGGTATTTTTTTGTGTGATAATTGCAATAATTATTGGGGCTATTATTTTTATTCCAAAAATATTTTAAATATGAAAGTTGTGCATCTTTCTCAAAAAGTGATCTTAAGCGAAGAGAAATTATATCTTCCTTTGCTTTCCCTATTCTGTTTTGCCGTTCTTATTGTGCGCATGGTTTATACTGGAACCTTTGAATACAGGTTCATGGGGATAAACTTAATACTCGCATGGTTGCCATACCTATTTGCACACTACCTTGTTAAAATCCCGAAAAAGAAAAATATTATAGGTAAGATGATACTATTTTTTTTATGGTTGATTTTTTTCCCCAATGCAGCTTATATGATCACTGATATTTATCATTTATCAGAATTTCCATCCATGCCCATGTGGTACGATCTGATTATGTTGCTTTCTTTTGCATGGTGTGGTTTGTTACTTTGTTTTTATTCTTTAAAAAAGATACATACCCGATTTGCTTTAAGAAAAAATCCTGTGGTAAATATCTTTATTCTGTTTTCCACTTTTTTTGTAGGTGGGATAGGAATTTATTTCGGAAGATATGCGCGCTGGAACAGTTGGGAAATTGTAACACAACCGGGTAATTTATATAAAGAATTTGTTGACATTATTTCCAATACCTATAATGTAATGCAAATGTTTTCCGTTGCAATTTTGTTTGCTGCGTTTTTGACCATTGTGTATTTGAAGATGTTTTCTTTTGGGATAAGGGTTAATCGGGAAAATTGATCGGGGATATAATTTGTTTTTAATAGATCACACATGGCAGCTCTGATTTTTATTTTATTTGGACTTCCGTCTTTCCTGGTTTTGATTGACTTTTTAAGATTTTTGATCACCTCAAAACGATTGTATCATCCAATTTTTATGATTGCTTTGGAATTGATAGTGATTATTGGAATGCCTATGTTGTATATTTTAACATTAGATCCGGTTGCAAATGATTGTTGTGGTGATTCAGCAACTTTTTCTCCGGATCATCGATTATCAGTTATTCTTCTGATTTTAATTTGTATTTGCGTATATTTTTATTCCAGTCAAAGAGAAAATACAACAAGTCCGATTGTGGAAGTTTTTATAAATTCAATTTTATTGATTGGTTTTATACTAAATATTTTCATTTCTATTCACATTGATCAATACCTCTGGTTGTTTGGGAACCTTCCTATTTGTATACTTTTTGTTTTTCAATTATTAAAGAATCAAAAACGATTTGTTGACTTTAATACAGTGTTTCAAGCGGAGTATAAAAATATACCGGAAAAAATCGCATGGAAAATATTAAACCTGAATCCATTTATTAAATTCCCCATTTTACTTATACTCTGTTTACCTATATTGACTTTTATTGCCATGTTGCTTACGCTTTTCGGCCAAAAACCGGATTCATTTATCAGGGCATTTACGGACACATACAAACACGGGTTTTCACAACTGGATTATTTATGTGAAAATGTGGAATGCGATGGCCATTTTCTTTGCACCGTTGGAGCTAAGGGTCATAAACAAGTGGTAAAGCCGTTTAGATTTGGTGAACGAAATGGAAGAAAAATAATTTGTAACCGACAACTTTTAATTTCTAATGCATTTGAAGATTTGATTAAGGAGAAATTTCCGTCAAAACATAAATTTTTAAGAGGTAATTATAACAAAGTTGGTGTATTTGTAAATCGTTACTATTCAGTCTTTCATATTAAAATTATAGCAGACATTATTTATTTAATGATGAAACCATTGGAATGGATATTTCTTATTGTTTTATACACCTTCGATACAAAACCGGAAAATAGAATTGCAATGCAGTATTTGAAAAAAGAGGATAGAAAGCGGTTGGTAGTTGGCAGTGGCAGAGTGCAGTAGCAGATTATTTTACCAAGAGTGAAACTTCGCTCGGTGTGTTAACCTCACTGGAGAATATTGAGGCTTTCGCTCTTAGCGAAGGTCTCAGGTAAAACCCCCAAAAAACCTTCCCCGAAGCGAGAGTGTTATTCGCTGCGTTTTTTTTCGTGATATCATTACTGGGACCCTTGCTGGGAGCGAGATCCTCACTGGAGAATATTGAGGCTTTCGCTCGCAGCGAAGGTCTCAATAAAGTTCAGGCCAAAAATACATCCTTGATAGCAAGAGCCAAGGTCGCTCCGTTTTTTTCGGGATACCGCTTACTGAGACCTTCGCTAAGAGCGAAAGCCTCAGTCGCTCCGTATTTAAATCCATATCAATAATATCGAACCTGCCTGCCGACAGCTTCAGCGGCAGGCAGGTAAAGAACAAGGAATATAGAACCTGTCTGCCAGCAGTCGCCAGGCAGGCATTAATCGGATAGTCTACCCAGGAGATATTGCTCCGAATTAAATAAGGAATAATAAAGAAAAATAATTGGAGTAAACCCTGAAGATATCGCTCCGAATTTAACTGTGATGAATAATAAATAACAATCAAAAAATAAAAAAGTCAATCGGAAACTCGCCCTTAAAATATTCCTCCGAACTAAACTCCTTCAACTCCTTGAACCCTGCCAACACTTAAACTTTATCCAACGCCTGTTCAATATCTTCGATCAAAACTTCAACCTCTTCCAACCCTGTATAAAATCTGACAAAATTAACCGGATACGTTCCACCTTCTTTTATGCATGCAGGAAAAACAAGTGATTCATATCCGCCCCAGCTTACGGCAAGTAAAAAGCGTTTTAAATTATCACAAAAGGATTCTATTTTTTGTTTGTCCTGGGTTTTTAATAATACAGCGAATAAACCTCCGCCGCGTTTCATTTGTTTTTTTGCGAGTGCTAATTGAGGATGGGAATTGTGAAATGGATAAATGATCTTTTCAACCTTGGGATGTTTTTCCATCCAAGCGATTAATTTTTCCGCATTGGAAACACTTTTTTCTAAACGCAGTGGCAATGTTCTTAATCCTCTTAAAAATAGCCATGCATCGTTTGGAGAAAGCACTGCACCGTAGGTCATATATTCATTTTTGAAAATGCTGTTTATATGTTCCTGATTTGCACAAACTACACCTGCCAGAACATCGCTGTGTCCGGATAAATATTTTGTTGCGGTGTGACAAATAATATCCACGCCCAATAAATGTGGTTGCTGATATAAAGGTGTGCAATAACTATTATCAATTGCAGTAATTATATTTTTTGATCTGGCTATATCACAAATGGATTTAAGATCTTGCAGGTCGAACCAAAAGGTGTTCGGACTTTCCAGAAAAATTAATTTTGTATTGGGTTGAATTGCATTGCTGATATCATCCGTTCTTTTTCCATCAACAAAAGTTGTTGTAATTCCGTAGCCGGGTAATATGGTTTTTAGTAAATATTCCGTCCAGCTATAAGGACTTTCTACACAAATAATATGGTCTCCTGCTTTTACACAATGAAAAATTGTTGCAGAAATTGCGGCCACTCCGCTTGAAAATAACAGACAATCATCAGTGCCTTCCAATGCAGCAATTTTTTTGCGGACTATTTCTGTGGTGGGATTATTGCCACGGGTATATAAATGACTTTGAAGTTCATTTTTTGTTGCAAGCCGGAAATCGGCAACGGTTTTAAAGGCAAAATTACTGGTCTGGAAAATGGGTGGGGCCACAGCATTGGAATACTGTTCTCTATCCTCCCCCAAAATATTGAGTATGTATGAAATATCCATATTGGAGGTAAAGTAAGGCAAAATTGTACAAAAAAATAATCCGCCGGATGGCGGATTATTTATTCAGGCATACTCAAAGAAAAGACAACCATAACGGTCATCAATAATTTTTTATTAATGCGCCGCTTTGTGTTGCAAAAACGTATTATCTTTTGAAGAGGTTTTTTCTCTTTTGGAGGTGAAATAGGCTTTAACGGGGCACCATCCTAAAATGGCAGTTAAAAATATCGCCATCACCGGTATTACGAACCAATAATTGTGCAACATACCACCAATAATTCCCAATACTATCATAATGCCGTATCTGACAATTATTTCGTCGAATTTTAAATTTGGATTGAAGTTCATAGTTTTTTGTTGTTTGTATGATGTAAAAGTGCGGAGATTTAAAAGCTCAAGTACTGACCTATATCAAACCAAATGGTGATTTTCGTCACTCTGTAGGGTTTGCCTTAAACATGAGTGACGAAGCGGAGCTCAAAGGGAAGGATGCGATAAAATAATGATTAATATTAAATTGGCTGTTTCTTTGCGTCCTTGCGGCTTTGCGTGCAATTTATTTTTTTTTCACGCAAAGGCGCAAAGCCGCTTAGGTTTATAGGGTGTAAATAATTTTATAAATACGTAATTGAGAAACAGAAAAAATTCTTCAAACCTTAGCTGAAAAAATTCTGCATTAAACTTTGAACTGCCATTGGAGGGAGTATTTCACCATTTTCAATCTTTATTTCCTGTTCGCGAAGTAATTGGAGATATTTTGGGTTTTGGTGAAAATGTTGCAGCAATTTATTATTCAGATCTTCATTAAACCATTGTTTAAATTGATCTTTCCTTCGTGTTTTAAAATATCCGTTTTGAGTGACGGTATTAATATAGGAATGGATCAAATTTTTAATTGTTTCAAGATTTAATCCGGAAACGGCAGAACATATCTCTGTAGTAGTTTGCCAACCCGAATCTTTGGGTTGGTATAAATGAATTGCACGCTCAACATCAGCCCTTGCAATTTTTGCTTTTTCCATATTATCGCCATCGCTTTTATTGATGAGAATAATATCAGCCATTTCCATGATACCTCTTTTAATTCCCTGCAATTCATCTCCGGCTCCGGCAAGTAAAAGAAGGATAAAAATATCGGTAATATCATATACTGCTGTTTCACTTTGTCCAACTCCAACGGTCTCAACAATGATAATTTCATAACCTGCAGCTTCCAAAATTATCATACATTCTCTGGTTGTGGAGGCTACTCCTCCTGTTGTTGAACCTGCGGCAGTAGGACGAATAAAAACGTTTTTACTTTTCGACAATTCCTGCATCCGGGTTTTATCGCCTAAAATGCTGCCTTTACTTTTTTTGCTGGAAGGATCAATTGCCAACACTGCCAGTTTTTTATTTTCCTGCAAAAATTGATTCCCTAAAGCCTCAATAAAAGTACTTTTTCCAACTCCCGGCGACCCGGTTATTCCAATTCGTATGGAATTTCCGGAATGTGGCAAACAGAGTTCCAGAATTTCAAGTGCTTTATTTCTCTGATTTTCCGAACTGCTTTCCAATAAAGTAATTGCTCTGGCAATAATTACCTTATCGGCGGCTAAAATTCCGTTGACAAATTCAGGAGCACTTAATAGATCGAGTTCTTTCAAGAAAGGTAAATATGTTATAAAAATAAAATCCTCCCGCTGTTTAAGGGGAGGATTTATACACAAATAGTATTTTTATCAGAAGGGATTAAACGAAATGCCCACTGTTAGCGGATTTCCCGCAGGACCTTTCCCATCAGAAAATATTGGTGCCAAACCGTAATATGCTTCAATATTCACCTTTGAGTATCCAAGTCGGAGGGTTGGACCGTATTGTAAATTAGATAGATTTTTTACGCGGTATTGTTTGTATTTTATTTCATCCTCACTTGGAGTAACCCAATCGTCGCCAACATATTTGGTGTGATTTGTTAACACGTAACCTGCTTTAAATCCTATCGCAGCTTTAAATCGATTGCCGTTCTTTTCATCGGTTCTGAACCTGAATTCCAAAGGAACCTCAAAATAATTGATCACGAATTTATTTCTTTTCCAGGTTATAGTATCGTCAAACTTAATAGGATAAGTTTTTCCGGCGGTATCATAATCAAAACGGGAATTGTTAAAATAATTTGACCAGCTGAATCCTGCTCCCACTGCAAAACTCACATTGTCGCTACCTAATGGGATATCGTAAAAGAAATGAAAACCTACTCCGCTCGACAATCCTTTCACATTAAAGGAGTCAGGAGCGCCTAACCAACCGTCCCAATGCACATTCATGATGATACGGTCTCTGGATGGATCATCATCCTCTAACTCAGTAGCAGGGGCAACAACAGTGGTATCCGTTTGCCCTAAAAGGGAATTTATAGTTAATAACAAAAATAAAGGCAGTATGATTTTTTTCATGTATTTCATTTTATCAGCACAAATATCAATAATGGGTGTAAAAGTAAAGAATTAATCGGTTATAGCTACCGGTCTCAACCTTTCAATTGTGAAAAACGATAAAGAATATCTTTTCATTTTCCATGGGGAGATATTATTTCATCCTACCCAAACCGTTTTATTTTCTACAGGAATTCTGGTTGCCGGCATTTCTTCCTCGTTGTAATTTCCTACATATACCATTCCAAGACAGAGATCATTACCCCCCAATTGTAAAAACGAACGCATTGCATCCTTGTAGGTCATCCCTCCTGTGCTCCAATATGCACCAATATTGTTTGCAGTAGCAGTGAGCAACATATTTTGAACGGCGCATGCAACAGCGCAAATTTCTTCATTCAGGGGTATTTTACCGCTTTCCTGACGAGTTAGCACTATCATTATAATATGTGAGCACAAAAGCGGGACCGATAAAAATTTCTGGTATTTTGCTTCAATAAACTGATCTTGAGGGGTGATGTTTTTGTAAGTTGTTGCCTGAAATTCTGCAAATTCCTGTAAACCGTTATTTGTGAATACCACAAATTTCCAGGGTTCGGTTTTGCCGTGATTTGGTGCCCAACTTGCATTTTCGAGCATTTTTTTGATGATGTCATCTGATACTCTGACTCCGGTATATTTTTCGGGTTTTATGGATCTTCTGTTTCTTATCAGATGATCTATCTCGCTGGTATTGTAGTTCATATTATTTTTGATCTTAATTTTACGGCACAAATATGCAACGAAAAAGCGCCTCATACCTGAATCCGATTTTATTATTTGTTACAATACCGCTGTTTTTATTTTTTAATTCCTGTAAAAGCGAAAAAAATGCAAAAACAGAAGAAAACAGCGCAATTGAAGAAAAAAAAGTGTACGACACCTGGCGCATTGATCTCGAATTGGTGGAATCGGGTTGTGAGCGACTGGATTGTATCCGGTCAATTGATGATCCGAAATTTATTGAGGTGAATGCTGTTGATTTTTTATCGGAGGAAGATCTTGTAATCGGATTAAAGATTGGCAATGAATTAAAGTGTTATCCTCATGCAATATTAAACTGGCACGAGATCGTGAATGATGAATTGGAAGGAAAAAAGATCGCAATTAATTATTGTCCTCTCACAGGCTCCGGCATGGCATGGAACCGGGAAATAAATGGTAAACTCACCGATTTTGGTGTTTCGGGAATGTTGTTCAACAGCAATATAATCCCCTACGACAGAACAACACGTTCTGCCTGGTGTCAGATGCAACAATTGTGTGTGAACGGTGAATTAATGGATAAAAAGGCAGAAACATTTCCTGTGATAGAAACTACATGGGAAACCTGGAAAAAATTATATCCTGAAAGCAAAGTACTCTCCACCGAAACCGGAATGTCGCGCAATTATTTAGAATATCCATACGATGCATATCGCGAAAATGATAATATTTATTTTGAAGTACAATACGAAAGTGATACCTTATTTCAAAAAGAAAGATTATTCGGAATTATAGAAGGTAAAAAAGCAAAATGTTACCGCTTTAATAATTTTAAAGGTGGAGTTAGAATTTTAAATGATACAGTATTTAATAAAAATATTATCGTAGTAGGAAGCGAACGCGATAATTTTATGAATGCTTTTGAAAATAAAGAAAATAAAAAATATTCTCCAATAAATAATAAACTACCCGGCGTATTTAAAGACGAATCCGGAAATATTTATGATGCTTTTGGAAATTGTGTTGATGGTGCAAAAAAAGGAGAGCAACTTAATGTGTTAAATGGATTTACTGCTTATTGGTTTGCGTGGTATGCGTTTTATCCGGAGGTGAAGTTTGAGTGATCGGATGAATAATGAGTAATGAGTTATGAGTTTGCTAAAACTTATAAGAAAGATTACGGTTTATCATAAACATTTTATTCAGGGCAAAAATCTTTAATGCGAACGTTTTCGTAACTCATAACTCATTACTCATAACTCATTTACTAAAAGTTCCAATCGAAGGATAAAATATTATGCAAGTACTCACCACTCACCATTCTCCATTCACTACTCAATCGTTCTTCCACCCGCCGTTTTACTCTCAACCGAAGTATTATCAATTTTTTTCATATTCACGCTGAGATATGCATAAATACTTTCTGATGTAGATTTATATTCTTTGCCAGCATATTCAATAATTCCAGTTCTGCCTTCCCAGCTTTTTGCCATCATGGTATAACGACCTGCATAATCGCTGTTGGCACCAAAACGCAAATAACTTCCATCCGTATCAAAACTGATTAGAAAAACGTCTTTGCTTTCTGCCTTAACAACTACTCCTGGTGTTCCCGATGCAATTACGATCTGCTCCACTTTTTTTCCATCCACGATCTGAATTTCACCTGAAGCAATTTCTGTTTCAGAAGTTCCCAGCTCTCTGTAAAGCGTTACAGTTCCTTCCAGATAAAACTGAACTTTCTTTAATTGATCTTCATTAAAATTCGTTTTTGCCTGCGTGGAGGAAGTATAAGGACTCAGATTAACAGTACAAGATGTAAGAAAAAGGGATAAAATGATCGAAAAAGTAGTAACGGCTTTCATAATTATATTTTTTTGCTCAAAAACAAGAATAATGCCACGGGTTGGGTTGGGGCTTATTTTGTGGGTGTAAAAATACGATAGTAAGTGGAGTTATTAGTGGAAGTGGCGGTGGCAGTCAACAGTAAACAGTGGGCAGTGGGCAATTTGTAACATTGGAGCGTATTGCTTCGAATTGAAATTTTAATTTAAAATCAAACAATGAGTAATGAGCAATGAGTAGGATCTCGATAGCCGGATGTTTATACACCTGACTAATGGTTAATGACAATTTGGAGAGTGGTGAGTGGTCAGTGGTGAGTAACCGAACCCAGAACTCAGAACCCAGAACCCAGAACTCAGAACCCAGAACTCAGAACCCAGAACCCAGAACCCGGAACTACGCTAACTTTTTCAAAATCGACTCCGCCGCAATTCTTCCCGTCATTGCAGCGCCGTTCATAAATCCTTGAAAATCGAAGCTACAGTGTTCGCCGGCAAAATAGATGTTGCCGTTCGGTTCCGATTGGGCACCTTCAATGGTGGTGTATTGGCCGGGTTTGAAACAGGTGTAACTGGCTTTGGAATAATTGTAGGTGGGCCAGTGAAATTTTGCGGAGGTATTGTTATAAAGTGTGTTGGAGCCAGGGAAGAATTGATTTATTCCCTTTAAAAAACGATCGGCGTGTTCTTTATCTGTTCCGGTTAAAAGGTTATCACTTTCCTTTCCACCGGTAAAAATGGTATAACCTGCTCTTTCCGATTTTTGTAACTGACTATTATCCCAACCACATTGAATACTCTCATCACCAAATGCAAAACCTGTAAAACCTTGTTCGCGCCAAATTCTTTTTTCAAATCCCAAAAAGAATTTGGCGTTTTTTCCATAACCCATTTCATTAATGGCCTTTATTTTTTGAGGAGTTAAAGGATAATCTATTTTGATATCCTTTAGTATTGTAAATGGCACTGTTATAATTACAAAATCTGCAGAAATACTTTCAGTAGCTCCACCGGCCTTCATAAAATCCAATACTATTTTATCTCCCTCTTTTTTAGAATGAATTGCTTCCAAAGTATAACCCATATTTAATTGATATTGCAATGTCCGGGTTAAATTATCGGTAATTAATTGATTGCCTCCGGAAATTTTATATCGTTCGTCGCTATATCCAGAATAATTAAATTCCTCTTTCATTCCGGGATCCATTAATAATAAAAAATTGATGGCAGATTGTTCATTAATATCAAGGCCATATTCTGTGGTATAGGCAACATCCAATAATTTATATAATAATCCGGAAATGCCTATGCCTGTTAAATAGTCAGCGATAGAAAGCTGATCTAAGCGGAGATCGTTCTCATTATATGTTTTATAAGAAATAATATCACTTAACGAATTAATATCGGCCTGGATCTGAGTGGTAAAAGGAAAAAATAATTCCAAAATTTCCGCATCTTTTATTATTTGACCATCGAAATAATAACAGGCATGCTTCAAATTTTTTTCTGATTCAACAAATGTGTCGATTAAAGGAAGATCAAATTGTTTAATTAAAGCAAAAATATCATCGTGTGTAGAATCGATAAACTCACCCCCTAATTCTGTGGTCAATCCCGGAGCCAGCATGTCAACTGCAGTATATATTCTTCCACCGGTTCTTGGGGATGCTTCGTAAATTTTGGGGAGGAACCCGGCTTTTTTTAAGGTGTGTGCTGCATTTAATCCGGCAATTCCCGCACCAACAATTACAATTTCCGGTTTATTGTTTGTGCTACAAGCCTGCAGAAATGCAGTGGTTCCAATAGTAGTTAAAAGGGCTGCTTTTCCTGTAGTTTCAATAAATTTTCTTCGTGTTATATTTTGATTATTAATTTCTTTTATTTCTGAAACAGGGATATTATTATTTACACTTTTTGAGGCAAGGTACAATGCTTTTTGGAGGGTAGATAATAAATTCGTTTTCGCACTTCGGCGTTTTTTAGAATGCATATAATTATTTTAATGTAATTGGAGTATTAAAAAAATCACCAACTGCTTCCACCGCCTCCGCCGCCGGAACTGCCTCCGCCAAAACTTCCACCTCCACCACCTCCTGAACTTCCGCTTCCGGATGAACTTGAGCGAGTTCGCCTAGCTATTGTGTAGGTGCTCACAGTGGTGTAATTACACGAAGAACATTTGTATGTTTTTTGCCCGGTTCCGGTTGAATCGTAGGTTGGAGAAATAAGGGTCTCATTTTTTGTCATGAGATAGGCCTTCGCTGTACATTTCGGACAAGCGCTGTATTTACTGAAATAATTTTCGTAACGGAAAATTTTTATTTCATTCGTAATCGGGTGTTTCCAGACATCATAATCAACTGATCTTAATTTTTCTTCGGTTAACTGAAAGGCCTTTAAAAAACTATCATCTGCAATTTCATTTAATTTATTGAGATTAGCCGTGCCATCAGCGCTTAATGGTGGGGTGTTGCGCAGTTCATTCATTCTTTTACGGTTGAACAAACTATAAAAAATAAAAGGCAAAGGAAAAAGGATAGTACTCGCCAGCCATCCCTTACTGTGCGATTTTGCAAGCAGGTTATAAGTTTCCTGTGGTAATTTATTCGCAGTTTCTTTGAAGATATATTTATTTATACGGAATCGTTTTTCTACTAAAAGCACCATAATGAATCCATAAATAAATAAACCCGCTTCAAATATTCTCACTGAGCCCATAAGTTCCTGCCAGGTTAAAAACGCTGCCGGAATTCCTAAATTCATTGCCACGAATTTGGTTTTCATGTAAGCTTCATTAGTATTGTTTTTTACGTAGGCAGGTGCAGTTTTTAAATTCTTTTTTCTGTTCGCAAAGGTTCCGATTGCAGTTAACATATATCCCAGGCCGAATATTATAAGGCCAATAATACTGGAGTCTTCACGCCACCAAGGTTTATATCCATATTCATTTAAACTCTCCGCTAAAACATCTTCGCGATAGATAGGATCCTGCAATATTTTAATTACTTCATTTACACCAGCTATTACACAATCGTCGAACCGACCTTCCTTTGCCAAAGGCACCATATATACTTCCTGAATTCGTTTACAAACGGCATCGGTGAGAATACCTTCCAATCCATAACCAACTTCAAATTCCATCCTTCGCTGATCCATTACAAGTAATATCAACAGACCGTTATTATTTTCCTTTTGCCCTATTCCCCAATATCTGAATAATTGAGTTCTGAAATCACCCGGAACCTGATCGCCAATAGAATTTACCACTACAACAGCAACCTGTGCAGTTGTGGAATCTTCCAATGCCAGCAATAATTGATTAATGGAGGATACGGCACTTTCACTTAATACGTGATCAGGATTGCTGACAAGTCCTCCGTAACCGGTCTTTGGATTTGGAATGGTTTCAACAGTATAAGCTGTTTGCCCAAATAAATTAAATGTAAAAAATAGCAGAAACAGGGATATCGTGCTCCTTATCATTGTGTTGATTTAAGGGCTTTAAAATACGATTTTTTTTATTCCTGTACTACATCCACTTTTATTCTTACATCCTGATTGGCCAAAATCCATAATGTGTAGAATACTAATTTTGTTCTTTCTGCCAATAATTCGAAATTGATCTTTTCGATATCGTCGGTTGGTTTATGGTAGTCGGCATGTGTGCCATTAAAATAAAAAATTACAGGGACATTATTTTTTGCAAAGTTGTAATGGTCGCTCCTGTAATAAAAACGATTTGGGTCTTCAGTATTGTTATATGTGTAATCTAAAGTAAGATTTGTATATGTTTTTGCAACCGCTTCATTAATGCTGTGTAAAGCAGTGCTCAAAAAATCGGATCCTATTATATATATATAATTGGAATCATTTTTATGTTTTTCATCTACGCGTCCAATCATATCAATATTTAGGTTTGCCACGGTATTCTCCATCGGAAATACCGGATTTTCTGCATAGGCCTTCGAACCCAACAATCCTTTTTCCTCTCCGGAAAATGCAACGAATAAAATACTTCTGCGCGGACCTTCATCGTTTATTTTTGCCATCATCATTGCTTCTGCAATTTCCATTATACCCACTGTTCCTGAGCCGTCATCATCTGCGCCATTATAAATAATATCACCTTGTTTTCCTAAATGGTCGTAGTGTGCAGAAATCACCAATACATCTTCCTTGAGATCGGTTCCTTCAATATATCCGATAACATTATCAGCAAAAACCACCCGTTCCCCTTTAACAAGATTTATTACCAGAGTTGTATTATAACTAAACCTTTCAGTTTGACCGCTAACATTTATTTTATCTATGGATTTTTGTAAAAATTTCTTTTTCTTCCCCAATAATTTTTCTGCCATTACCTGCGAAATAAAAAGATTATTTACATAGTCAGCCTGTTTATATTCTGATTTCAATTTCAGTAGACTCCCCTCCAGAAAATTTCGCCATTGAGGATCGGCAACAACTTCTGCAAAATTGGGATCTATCATTAAAATACATTTTGCTCCGTGTTTTGTTGCAGCATTCACTTTTTTTCTCCAGTCTTTTGTCCAGGAGGAAAGAGTATCTGATCCTGTTATCAACGACTTGCCATTATAAAAAGGTTCGCCGTAGGCAACTAAAATTATTTTATCCTTTACATTAAAATCTTTATAATCACTGTAAAGCGAATCGTCAATACCATATCCTAAAAAAACAATTTCATTTGCAGTAAACGACAAAGAATTATTTGAAGTGACATAACCATAAAAATCATTCATTAATCCGAATAAATTATTTTTATCGGCGATAGTTGATGTTTCCCAGCCATATTCCATCAAAGGATAATCCTGAAAGTATCCTCCAATTTTTTTGAGCGGTGGTATGCCTGATTTTTGTAATTGACCGGAAATATATTCTGCGGCCATTACTAATCCTTTTGTGCCTGTTTCTCTTCCTTCAAAATAGTCGCCGGCTAAAACGGTAAGGTGTTCGCGCAACTCTGAGGAAGTAATGGTATTTGCATATTTAATTCCAAGATCCTCTGTTTGAGCAGAAATGTTTGTTATATAAAAAATGTAAGAGATAAATAATACAGAAATACTTTTCATAAATTGAGTTATCACAGATCAGAAATTTTATCCACCCTTTTTTGATGTCTTCCGCCTTCAAATTCAGTGGTGAGAAAAACAGCAATGAATTGAATTGCTTCCTCAAGCGAAATAAATCTCGCAGGGATACAAATTACATTAGCGTTATTATGTTGTCTTGCCAGTGCAGAAACATCTGCTCGCCAAACCATAGCAGCTCTGATCTTTGCATGTTTATTTGCCGTGATGCACACCCCATTCCCGCTTCCGCAAATAACGATGCCCATATCTGATTCTCCTGCTTCAATACTTTTTGCCAGCGGATGAACAAAATCAGGATAATCAACAGAATCGAGCGAATGCGTTCCGAAATCGACAACGCGATAACCCTGTGCATTTAAATAATTGATAACAGCTTCCTTATACGGAAATCCTGCATGGTCGCAGCCTATTGCGATGATATTTGGTTGCATACAACAAAGTTAACAGAAGAATCGAAAAAAATGAATATGCTTAATACACATTAACGAATATCCTCTAAAATAATACGGGGAAAAATAATTAAGCGTTATCGAGTGCTTTTTTCCTTTTTCTTTCCACTATCATTACTACTACTATACTCACTTCGTATAATACCCAAAGTGGAGTGGCAACTAAAAACAAACTGAATGCATCACCCGACGGGGTAATGATTGCTGCAAGCACAAGAGAAATGATGAAGGCATATTTTCGGTTATTCGCCAAAAATTCTCTTCCGAGTAATCCCAATTTCGCAAGAAAATAGGCTATCATCGGAATTTCGAAAATTAATCCGGTCCAAAGTATCATTCCTGTTAATATTCCCAGATAGGAATCGAAAGTAAATTGATTTTCTATTTGATCGCTCAAGGTAAACGTTGCAAGAAAGTTGATAGAAAAGGGTGCCAATAAAAAATATCCAAAAAACGCACCGATATAAAATAATAGTGTTGCAATAAATACTGCACCGCCTAAATTCATTTTTTCATGACTTAATAAAGCAGGTTTTACGAATCGCCATATTTCCCATAAAATATAAGGGAAAGCGAATATCACCCCTCCCATAAAAGCAATTTTTATATATAAAAAGAAGGGTGACGATAAGTTCAGGTAAAATAATTTATAATCCAATGTAGTGTAACACAATCCATCAATATTAAATCTGTCACCCAGATCACAAAATATTCTGTACGTGATAAAATCAGGATTTTTTGGCGCAAGAATAATTTTATCAAAAATAAATTCCGGATAAATTAAGAAACCAATTGATAACAGCACGATCACAACAACTATACGAACTATATGCCACCGGAGATCCTCCAGGTGTTCCATAAACGACATCTCGTCTTTCTTAACTTTAATAGCGGCCATTCAAATATCGGAGATGAGCGTTAAATTAATATAGAATAAATTATTTACTGTTGATCAGATTATACAAGGCATCCAGATTCGGGCTCAAAATAATTTCTGTGCGGCGATTTTTTGCTTTTCCCTCCGTTGTTGAATTATCAGCAACCGGAAAAAATTCTCCGCGACCTTCTGCAATTACCCTCTTTGCATCAAGACCATTTTCCGTTGTGAGTATTTTAACAATGCTTGTTGCACGCAATACACTCAGGTCCCAGTTGTCCTTCGGAAAATTTGCACTCTTCATCGGAACATTGTCGGTATGTCCTTCAATTTCGATAGAAATATCGCCATTTGCTTTTAGCACATCTGCTAATTTTTTAAGAGCATCTTTTCCCTTCGGGTCAACAACAGTACTTCCTGATGCAAATAATAATTTTTCGCTAAGGGAAACATATACTTTACCGTTTTTGCGTTCCACGGTAAGATCGCTGGAACTAAATCCCGCCAATGCTTTATCGATAGTGTTTTTCAGATCCGTAACAGTTTGTTCCTGTTTATTTAAAATATCTTCCAACTCTTTTACCCTTTTAGATCTTGCATCCAGATCAGTAGTTAATTGTTCTATGCTTTTTTGTTGGTCGGATAAGGTTTTTTCTTTGTTGTTCAATTCCTTTTCTTTTGCGATCAATTCATCACTTTTTTGTTGGAGGTCTTCGCGCAATTCCTGATTTTCGGAAGAAGAAAGTGCCAATAACTGATTTATACGGTTATTCAATTGGTCTTCGATCTGACGTAATTGTTCGTTCGCTTTCACCATATTGTCGTAACGCGAATGCACATCAATGGAATCTTTTTGCATGAATTTGATCTGTGCTTCATAGTTTTTTACCATTTTGGTAAGTTCAGCATTTTCAGCAGATTTAGCGCGCAACTGACTGTGCAATACTGCTGTATCCTGATAACATTTATCGCGTGCGGCAACAGCGTCCTGGAATTTTATTGCCGGCACACAGGATGAAAGATAAAAAGCAGCAGCTATAAGTATGATCGAAAGTTGTTTCATAGTTTTATTTTTTGTTTTGCAAAATAATTTCTTTTTATTGAATATTTTAAACCTTGTTATTAACGTCTCTTTAATAAACCGAGTATTCCACGCTCCAATACGTTTATCACAGTTCTGGTGATCTGATGTTGGGTTGTTTTATCTATGAGTGGGGGTTGCTTCTTTTCCTTCACTTTTCGTTCTCGCTCCTCCTGTTTAATTTTTTTCTCCTCTTCTTTCAGCTGTTTTTCTTTTTCGGCAAGTTTTTCACTCTCCGCTAATTTTTTGCTCAACAATTCATGAGCACTTTCCCGATCTATTGATTCATTATATTTTTTAACTAAACTAGAACTTCCGATTATGGAGTGCATTTCCTCGGGTGACAGTATATCCATACGCGATTGCGGCGCTACTAATAAAGTGTGCGCCAAAGGGGCAGGAGAACCTTTCTCGTTCAGGGCTGTAATTAATGCCTCTCCAATTCCGAGGTTCGTGAGTAATTCTTCGGTTTTATAAAACTCGGTTAACGGATAATTTTCAGCAGTAAGTTTAATCGCTTTTCTGTCGTTTGCAGTGAAGGCCCGCAATGCATGCTGAATTTTTAATCCGAGTTGTGATAATACTTCTGCGGGAATATCTGTTGGCAATTGGGTGCAGAAAAATATTCCAACTCCTTTGGATCTTATTAATTTAATTATGGTTTGAATTTGCTCCAGCAAATTTTTGCTGGCCTCATTAAAGATCAGATGTGCTTCGTCAATTATAATTACCAATTTAGGATCTTCCTTATCTCCAATTTCCGGAAAAGTATTATATACTTCAGCAAGCAGACACAACATAAAAGTGGAAAATAATTTCGGTTTGCTCTGAATATCCGTAAGACGCAAAATATTGATGTATGCTTGTCCTCTATCATTTATTCTGCAAAGATCATCCACCTCAAAACTTTTTTCTCCGAAAAAAAGATCTGCACCTTGTTCTTCGATCTCGATCACCTTACGCAAAATTGTTCCTGCGCTTGAGGTGCTTATTGTTCCATATTCTGATTCTATCTCTTTTTTACCTTCATTGGTGAGATAATTAAGGGTTTTCCTGAAATCTTTCAGATCTAAAAGAGGCAATTTCTTATCATCACAATATTTAAATACGAGAGAAACTACTCCTACCTGAATATCGTTTAATTCTAAAATTTTAGAAAATAATACAGGACCGAATTCAGAAATTGTTGCGCGTAAACGAACACCAGTTTCATTGCTGATGCTCATTAACTCAACCGGATATCCCTTTGCCTTCCAATCTTTGCCGATCTTCTGCATGCGCTCGTCAATTTTTGGATTTGGAGTTCCTTCCATTGCTATTCCGCTCACATCTCCTTTTATATCCATTATAAGTACAGCAACTCCATTATCACTAAGTTGCTCAACAATTCCCTGAAGCGTCTTCGTTTTACCGGTTCCTGTGGCTCCAGCAACAAGACCATGCCTGTTCATCATGCGCAATGGCACTTTTACCAAAGTTTCCGGAATGGGTAGATGCTCGTAAATAGCAGTCCCGAGAACTATTGATGTTCCCTGAAAATTATAGCCGTTAAGGATGCTTTGTTTAAATTCTTCTGTCCTATCCACGAAAAAAATGATTTAATTTGCCCTGTTCATCACAGAATGGGCAAAGATACATGTTATAATTTGTGCAAAAAGCTCTTAAAAACAATAAATAAAGTATGGCAGCTAAATCAAAAACAGCCTTTTTTTGTCAGCAATGCGGGTTCGAATCGCCAAAATGGCAAGGGAAATGCCCCAGTTGCAACCAATGGAACACTTTTGTAGAGGAAGTAGTGGAACGTTCAGAGCCGAAAGAGATCTGGAAGGAGGAGAAACCCGATAAAAGAGGGAATAAACCCATTTTGCTGGATGAAATTGCTGCAGGTGATGTGCAGAGAATAGTTACTATTGACCTGGAATTAAACATAACACTCGGTGGCGGAATAGTGCCCGGAAGTTTGGTTTTGGTTGGAGGAGAACCGGGAATAGGAAAATCTACATTATTGCTGCAACTCGCTTTAGAGCTTCGCAAAATAAAAGTGTTATATGTGAGTGGTGAAGAAAGTGAACAACAAATTAAAATGCGTGCTGAGCGATTAAAAGGAAAAAATCCGGAATTATTTATTTCCACCGAAGTTTCCATCGGCAAATTATTTACCCAAATAAAAAATCTGGAACCGGGTTTAGTAATAATTGATTCCATTCAAACTTTAATTTCTGATTTTGTGGATGCAACTGCAGGTAGTATTGCACAAATAAAAGAATGTGCAGGTCAATTACAACGTTATGCAAAAGAAAGTAATGTTCCTGTTTTTATTATCGGGCATATCAATAAGGAAGGATATATTGCAGGACCAAAAATATTGGAGCACATGGTGGATTCTGTTTTGCAATTTGAGGGAGATAGAAATTATACACACAGAATTTTACGCACGATTAAAAATCGATTTGGTTCCACCAGTGAAATTGGAATTTATAAAATGGAAGGAGATGGATTAAAACAAGTAAATAATCCAAGTGAATTATTAATTACCGAAAAGGATGAACCATTAAGTGGTGTTGCTATTGCAGCGACCATGGAAGGCATGCGACCCATGTTAATTGAAGTACAGGCTTTGGTGAGTCCGGCAGTATATGGAAATCCGCAAAGAACAGCAACAGGATTTGATCTGCGCAGGATGAGTATGTTACTTGCAGTTTTAGAAAAAAGGGGAGGATTTGCCTTCGGAAATAAAGATGTGTTTTTAAATATTGCGGGAGGATTAAGAGTGGAAGATCCTGCAATTGATCTGAGTATTGCATGTGCATTATTATCATCGATAGAGGATACCTATATGCCGATGAATATTTGTTTTGCTGCAGAAATAGGATTAAGCGGAGAACTGCGTGGTGTAAGCAGAATTGAACAACGTATCATGGAAGCCGAAAAATTAGGTTTTGAAATCATTTATATCTCCAAACACAATATGAAATCGCTAAATATTAAAAAATATAATATTGAGGTGAGGAGTGCGGGGAAGATGGAGGAGGTGTATCAAAGACTTTTTGTTTAATTGACAATTGATAATTGACAATTTTTGCGATTTTCGTCGGTTTGGAATTAAGATTTCTATTTGTAAGTCAGTGCTAATTCTCAACTCTCCATTCTCAACTTTCAATTCAAAAGAAACTTTTAAACTTTATCCTCGTAATATTGTTTATAGTTTAATGAATAATTTAACATTTATACGAATGTTGAAGGTAAAGGGTTTTTTAATCACTTTATTTTCAATTTTAGCATATACAAATATGTCAGCACAAACAATGCAAACAGTTCCAAATGTGGATCTTGCAAAATACGCAGGAAAATGGTACGAAATAGCTTCTTTCCCACAGCGTTTTCAAAAGGGATGCCATTGCACTACCGCCGAATATACTCCCACCGATAAGGGATATATTATTGTTGAAAACAGATGTAATAAGGATAGTGTAAATGGAACACTATCGTATATAAAGGGCAAGGCCTTTGTTGATAAAAATTCAGGAAATGCAAAATTAAAAGTGCAATTTTTCTGGCCTTTTAAAGGCAAATATTGGATAATTGATCTTGCTGATGATTATAGTTATGCTGTAGTGAGTCATCCGAATAGAAAATATTTGTGGATCTTATCGCGGACACCTCAATTAAATGAAAAGGTATATCAGGATATTTTAGTTAGAGCTAAGGAAAAAGGTTTAGATGTAAATAAGCTCAAGATCACGGAACAGAAATGTAATTAATGGAATATAGAATTTGTGGATAGAGATTTTTAATTATTTATAAAGCCTATTCAAATCAAATTAATTTAATGTTTTAAGATCATTTTTCAACATTTTTGAAAACTCAGTACTTCCCATATAGTTCATATGCCCGCCATCATTAAAATACTTTTTGTCGCTGTTAATGAATGAACGTTTTACCGTATTATATTGGAGAAAGGGAATGTGGTTGGCCATGCAAATGGAGTCGTAATATTTTTGTAATATGGAGTTTTCATATTGAATTCCCGTAAAATTATAAGCAGGTGGATTTACAAAAACAAGTTCTATGCCCTCCTGAATAAAAGTATTAATTAAGTTTTCAAAGATCTTTTGTTGGTCTTTTTCTATTTTAAAATTTGCTATTTTAAGTTCTTCAATATTTCTACCAATTTCTTGCACAGGTATGAACCCCGCGTTGTATTCTGAAGTTAAATAAGGATAAGGATCGTATTTGAGCAGCCTGTGAGGTTCCCGGCGGTTTTTTAGAACAGGGTATCTATTTGTGATTAGCATTGTTTTGTTGAGATCAGGATTAGTAAATAAACTTTCAAAATAAATATTACTTGGAAAATAGAGTGCATCATGCTCAAATGTTCTCCAAAGCTCATCTGTATCAAAAAAGAACCATTCCACTGCAAAAATTATTTTATCCGGTTTCGGATAATTAGGTCTGAATATAGTTTGATACCAATTTTGATAAAATTCAGGGTTTGATCCGTCACAGGCGAAATTATATACGGTTGTTTCTGTATCATTTAACAAGGCAGGTTGAATTCCGTGTGTTGCGTGGGAAGTTCCGATAATGATGGTATTTGCCTTATATTCCTGTTCAAAAATCTCATTATATTGAAATCCGTAATAATCGTATGGCGTAATCGTTTGTTTGAACCGAAAATTCAGAATGGTTAGTATTGCAAAAACTATGATTAAAAACCCGATACTTTGTATAAGAAATTTTTTCATATTATTTAAAATTGAAAATAAATAAATTCCTGACTGTTACCTGAATAAATATATATAACTGCTAATATTATTAAATAAACGCTCCATCTTATTAATCCGGATTTAATGTGTCTCATGTTTGAAATTGCAAATTGATGCTCTCTTCCCAGCCATTCGATCAACAAGAAACATGGAAGGAATATCTTTATGGTTGTTGGGATAATAAGTGGAGTATTAAACAAGGATCCTGAAAAAATAGTGGATAGGTAATGAAATGCATGGCCAAGATCATCGGCTCTGAAAAATATCCAGGCTAAAACCACCAACATAAATGTTAAAAGCATTTTAAAAAGATCTTTAATACCCGGCAAATATTTTCCTGTAGCAATAATATCCAGATTATTTCTGTTTTTATTTAACAGTAATAATGGAATAAAATAAATAGCATTAAGTGCGCCCCAAACAATAAATGTCCAGTTCGCGCCGTGCCAGAAACCGCTGATGATAAAAATGATGAAGGTGTTTCTTACCTTGGTTAAGGTGTTACCTTTGCTTCCTCCCAGGGGAATGTATAAATAGTCCCGGAACCATGTTGAAAGAGAGATATGCCATCTTCGCCAAAATTCCGCAATATCCCTGGAAAAATAAGGGAATGCAAAATTCCTCAACAGATCAATTCCAAAAAGTTTTGCGGTGCCGATTGCAATATCCGAATATCCTGAAAAATCACAATAAATTTGAAAAGCAAAAAATACAGCACCTATTAGAAGTGTGCTCCCGGAATGCATTTCTGCATTATTGAAAGCAGCATTTGCATAAATGGCACATTGGTCAGCTATCACAATTTTTTTAAATAAACCCCATAAAATTTGTCGCAAACCGTCAACAGCTTTTTCATGTTCAAAAATTCTTTTTTTCTGTATTTGCGGTAAAAGGTGGGTTGCCCTTTCAATAGGTCCTGCAACTAAAAGGGGGAAGAAACTTACAAATACACCATAAATTAAAAAACTGCGCTCGGCTTTTATTCTCCCTTTATACAGATCGATCACATACGACAATCCGTGAAAAGTATAAAATGAAATTCCAACAGGCAATATCACTTTTAAAGTCCAGGGATTAACTTGCAATCCGAATTGCGAAAGCAGCTCTCCAAATGATTCTGCGAAAAAATTGAAATATTTAAAAAATCCAAGAAATCCAAGATTAATAATTATACTTAAGTAAAACCAAAATTTCTTTTGATTTTTATTCTTCGCCTGCTCAATTTTTATGCCCGAGAGAAAATCTAATAAGGTTGAAAACAAAAGCAGAAAAAGAAATCTCCAATCCCAGCATGCATAAAAAAAATAACTGGATGCCAAAAGCAAAACATTCTGAAATTTAAGATTCCTGTTTGCAACAAACCAATACAGTATGAATACTATAGGCAGAAATAGCGCGAATCCTAAGGAGTTAAAAAGCATTTAATATGCAAAAAATTTTCATAAAGAATTTGGTTTGAATAGAGGCAATTATGATCTAAAAGTATAAAATATTAGACAAGTATGAAAAAATGGAAGTGCAAATTTTGTTGTTGTTATTAGTTGTTTTTTTACCGCTAGCAAAAACCCCCAAAAATAGATCTTTAATTATTTCTAATTTGTGGGGTGACTTCGAATTCCTGTACACGGATTAATTGTGTTGGTTTCAATGCAGTAACTTGCAACAGATGATACCCTTCCTTATCATCTCCAATTTTTCCATAAGAAGTGGTTAAAGTTATATACCCTATGATATTTCCATTAGGCCTTTTACATATTTCTGTAAAATTTACTGCAAGATGAGTTCCATCCGGAAATCTTTCCTCTACTTCCACTAAAATATTATCAGGTTCATTTGCTCCAAATGAGTCTCTATTGGGAGCAACAGATTTTATTTTTAAAATATGGAATTGGCCATCATCACTATCTTTTAGTGTTTCATCGGTTCCGGTAACTACATTATGATCTTTTAATTCTGTAATAATTATTTTTAGATGGTCTGAGTATTTCCGGTCATATTCAAAAGGAATTTTTATTTCATTGGTAAGAGGAGGTTTCACCCATGGTATCCAGGTATCCGGAGTATTATCATTTCTTTCAAAATCGCCATTTGTATCAAATCGGTTTGAATCATCCTGTATGCAAAAAACATAAAAAGTTTCCATATTTGGAATAACAGATTTCCACCAAATGGCTTCGAGTGGATGTATTTCGGGCCACCAACCATGATCGCTATCTCTTACCCACGCACCATACACACCAATTTGTTGGTTAAGCATCAATGCAGGTGGTTGGATATAATAGGGTTGGTTCGGAACACCGGAATAAAAATTCGGATTGACATATCTGTTAGGAAACCAAACATTTTCGTATAATGTTTGGTCAGGAGTGACTTCAGCATATAAACAACTTACCGCATCGTTATTTCCATTGCATAATTTCCATTTTATTTCATCCTCAAAACTTACAACTTTTCGCACTTCATTGATAATAAATTCAAAGTCGGGATCCGGTATAATACGAAGGTTCCAATCGTATTCGTCTCCTGATTCATCATGAACAAAATACTCCTCCAATGTGCCGCATAAAACCATTTTTTTTCCATTTATTGGTTTCCAATAAACATCATTAATTATTGTGAATCCGTTTAAAGCAGGTTCATAACCAATATTATTATTTTTAGGGTTGGTAACTGTCAAACCCAGTGATTTGTTTTTCACAAATTCAAATTCAGTAATAAACTGTTCTGTAGCTGTCGGCAGATCAGCAGTTGATATTAAAGTATCTGTTTGAACATCAGGAGAATTTCCTGCAATAAAAATTGATGGAACAATAACCAGAAAAAAGGTTTTAGTTAAGCTCATACATTTATATTTAATTCATGTGAATTACTATGGTGGATTAGATTTGATAAAAGTATATCCCCCAAATTTACAGTAAAACTTATTAATTCTTGGAATTATCAATCCAATTTATGAACGACATTTCAAATTTAATTTCCCCCTTACCATAATTTCCAACTTCCTTCCAGCCTGCTTTTCGATAAAATGTTTCCGCTCTGGTGTTTGGCGATGTACTTAGCCAAACAGTTTTACCAGTTTGAGAAAAATACCACTTCAGCATAGTATCATGTAATTTTTTCCCAATACCCATTTTTTCAAATTCGGGTAAAATAAATAGTGCCCAGATGTTATTTTCCTGAATATCTGCAATAGCAAATCCTACCACTAAATTATCCATCTCACAAACCCAACCTTTGCCTCTTTTTGTAATATATTCTTCACAATCTGCATCCGTAACCAAATTTGGATCGGATAATATATTTTCTTTTACAGAATGGCGGATTATTTGAATTCGAGGGATGTCTTCAGCCCTGGCCTCTCTAATTTTCATAACACGAAGTTATAATTCTGCAACGAAATTCAATTTTTTAAGTCGCTGATATGGTTATAGATAAACAATTTCCAAAATTCTTACCTTTGAAGGAATAATTATTAAATGAAGCATCTCAACTGTCATATATCTGTCTTGTGTATACTTTTATTTTTTGCAGGAATTGTGAAATCGCAAAACACTACTTTAAAAGCGATGCCTGAAAATTTTTCTCTCATAAATTCTAAAATTGTTCCCCCGGTTAACGACTGGCCCTGCGATGCAACAATTCTTGTGGTAAATGAAACATGTTTGTTTGTGGAAGGTACCAATGTGGAAGCCACAAATTCCGACGAAGAGATTGTTACCTGCGATGGTGATAGTGAGGGTGATGTTTGGTTTCAATTAACGGTTCCCGCTGGAGAATTTGTAATAATTGAAACTGACAATGGCCCAACCGTAAATGATATGGGTATGCAAATCTATTATGGATCTTGTACCGACCTCAATAACTATCCTTCCGGTTGCATTGCTGATGGAAGTTCGTACTCCGATTTAATGCCTGGTTTTGCCATTGTACTTGCTCCTGCAGGTACAACAATATTTCTGCGTTTGTGGGAAGTGAACAATGATGCCTTCGGTGATTTTTCTATTTGTGCTTATTCAGAATGCATCGAATCCATTGTGCCGGATGGCATAATAGCCACGGATACAATTTTATGTGATGAAGGTGCGGTTACACTTACTATTGATAATGGATCATTAGGGTCAATGGCAAATTGGATCTGGTATGAGGATGAATGCGAATCAACCCCCATAAGCACCGATGATAATTTAGTTGTTTCACCTGATGTTAGTACAACTTATTACGTTCAGGCAGACGGTGCATGTTTCACAACATTCTGTGTTCATCTAAGAATCGAAATTGCATCATCACCGGAAACTCCGGTCATAATAGTTGACGATTGTCAATTAACCACTTATATTTTAAATGATGCAACTTATACATGGTATTTGAATGGCGAAATCATTTCTGAAGAAACCAGTCATTTGTTAAATGTTGTGGAAAGTGGAAACTACAGTGTATTGATCACAAGCGAAGACGGTTGTTCAGTTTTGTCGGATGTTGTTTTTGTGGATTGTGAATCATTAGGAATTGATGATATTGTACCTGCAGATATTACGATTTTTCCCAATCCGGCCGTCGGACAATTCAATGTTACAATTACCGGTTATACCGGCGATTTGACACTTCGACTTTACGATATTATTGGCTGTCTTATCGAAGAAAAACATGTATTCCTATCCACACAAAATAATACTGTACTTATGCAAGTTGAAATAGCTGATGCCGGTTTATATTTCCTGCAACTGGGAAATAAAAGTTCCGAAACAACTTGCATAGTAATGTTGGAATAGTTTGTTTAGCAGCAGCGCTTAAATTATTTGGTACTATTTGTTATATTGATCGAAGATCTAAAAAAATAATATTTATCCTTCAATATTTGGATCAGAAGATTTTTTTTCATACCAATTGTATGGTGAAATAAATATTGTAATCGAATTCGCTTCTTTATTTTCCATGATTAACCGCCATGCCCATTTCTGTGGTACGGTATCAAAGGAAAAGGTTTGAGAAACTACGCGGTATCCCGGATAAAATTTACGAATTTTTCTTAATTCTCTCTTAGGTGGTTCGGAAAGATAATTTTTGTCGGCTTGTTTTTGTATTTCTGTTACATTTGGAGCCAATAAACCATGTATCAGTATATTTCCGCTATTATCAGTAATTGCAAATCCACGAATTTTATTTTGAATTAGAAAAGCAGTGAACCAATACTCCTGCATTTTTTTTTCATTTAACATCGGTATCGGTTCACTTACTTCTGCATCTTTAATGCCAGCAAAATTTCCGGACAACAATTCCTCTTTTTGTGATTTGATTATTTTTTTTATTTCGAAGTTGTCGGCCATCATTTATTAGTAATCTAATTCTGTATAAATAAAGTTTGTATGTGTTATTGAATCCCAGTCCTCCCAGTATATATCACCGCCCGCTTTCAGATCGCTGTTCCAAGGCCATGGGTCATAAATGTAAAGTTTTTTATCTTGAATAGCGCTAAAAATTTCCCATACATTAGAATATCCTGCACATGCCCTGGCATGTCCGCTTATTCCGGATTTCAGAGGATGTATCAAATTTATCTGATCTCTCGCTTTTTCCCATGTTGGTGATGAGTCAAAAGTTGCGAGAATATGATTATTGCTCATTGTTTCATATCCTGCGCTGGAATCAGCAGGGCATCCACCAGTGCTGTAGCCACATGCAGGTGCAATTTCATCTTGTGAGAAATAATACCTGTGAAAACACAAGATCATTTGACATGTGGCAACTGCACAATAATCATTTACTTGCTGTGCATGCAAAACGAAACAATGGTGCGATGCTGATTCGGTATGAGAATAATGAGTACAAAATTGCAATTGTTTTTCAATTTTAATTTTGAATTTAAATTTATAGTCCAACAGAATCTTTTCAAAGGATAATTTGCTCACTGATGCAAGCAGATCACCTTCTTTTCCGGAAGTTTTTACTCCCTTTTCAAATTTAGTAAACCTTTTCAGTCGACTTGTTTTTTCCTTAGATGAAATGGAATCCAAAAATGACCAGGCATAAGATCCCTCAATATTATCAGTGTTTTGTTTTTCAGGAATTAATGAATAATCAGCTACGTCATAGATAAGTCTCTTAATTTCTTTTTCACTTACCTGAATATTTACAAGCCAACCAATTTTTGGATAACTGTAACAAACAAGAAGAGCATCCGTGATCTTGTATTTCGGATATTGTTTTTTTATGATGGTTGTAATTTTTTTGAATGCAACTGCATGGTTCCATTTTTTAGCCCCGAAACGAAACGAAATTACTGGATTGCTCACAACCTTATTTGCAGCGGTTCGTATTGTTCCGATCACATCTTTGCCCTGCAAAACATCAAAATCATAAAATAATATGGTGCCGTTGATGTCATAAATTTCAAGGGCGGTTTTCTTTAATTTGGCTTTACGCCACGATTGTAAGTGTGTAATTCCTGCGGAAATATTTCTTGCCGTTGCTGCAGAAGCGTGCAAAAAAGCAGTTTCGCTGGAAATGAAATTCGGATTGTTTTTTTGAGTTTTCATAAAATAAAATTAATGTTTAATAAATGATTTATATATTCAGAAATATATGTTATACAATATTAGGACTACTTTTTGGATTGTACATTCACTATAAATGATGAATTTTATACTGTCACAAATTCAAATTATCATCTTTTAAAAACTGTCTATTAATACTTGTTGCCGAACAAAAACATATTTGGTTTGCATGTAATTCCATGTCACAATTAATATACTTTTAACTATATTGTTTTATTGATAATACTCATTTTTTTACTTTTAATTCAAATAGCAACTGCTGAGTGGTTTTAAGAAAATATTTAAAATATAATCTATCAATTCCAGGTGCGTTTAGAGGTTACTTATTTATAATTGATTTTGTTACATAGGTTGGAAGACCTATTCTGCGAGTCAAAAGACCAAGAACTGATAAACACGAAGCTTACCGCTCCACTCCAATTTGACATTTAAACCTGAATGCTGAATTAACAAATAACGATAACAGATTTAAAAAAACCAGCGCATATTGTACAGGCGCAGTGGTAACTATCATTTACATCCGAAAAGAAAATTTATTGTTGAAAAAAAATTTATTCAATTCATTCACCGCGAATGATCTTTTGCAGCATCACACGCATTGAAGAAAAATTATCAAACTGCATTTCTCTGAAAATTATCTCAGAACCGTTGGTTGTAGTTAATTTTATTTTATCGTTTTCACTTTTTGTGGTGATTCGCCCTGTACTCTTTACAGTTTTCGGAACATAATGAAATGTACTGAGTTCGTAATATTGTATGGTGGTCTTTCTGCGCGTTACTAATTCCGTAATTGTCATATAACTTTCATAAAACAATACAATTTTCAACGATAGAATAACATGTATGGAATAGGTTAGCCAAAAACATGCTAAACCCACCGCCAAAATGTTTGCAAGTGGATCGTTGCTGCTCATCAAAATAGAATATAATATCCATCCAAAGAAAAAATATATAACAATGGTAAGCACATATACAATGCTGGTTTGAGAGCGGAGGAGGATGGGTTCGGGCATTGTAAAAATTGGAATTTAAATTTATAATGAAAATACCTTAAATGGGACATTTGAGCCTGATTTTTACATGGTTTGCCACAAATTAGGGGTAAATTTTCTTAAATTTTGTCACAAAGTAAGGGTAAATATTAATTAAATTTGTTGCTAAGTTGGGGTAAAACATTT
>JBGAWP010000140.1:0-402 GCA_044227505.1 Chitinophagales bacterium
TTCAAGAATCAGCGATAGAAAATTATTGTTCGTTCCAAATCTTGGAATGTTCCAAAATGAAGCAAATTCTTCCAGTGTTTATGGCAACCTGGAAATAGATTATAAAGTAACCTTCCGCGGAGGAGTAACTTTTGAAATGTTTGGTGCTGCTGGATATGCACAAATGTTGAGCAAAGAAGAGAGCTCAAATCCGGATGCAGTAAGTAAAGGTGTTTTAAGCACAGAAGCGCACAGCGGTTTTATGCCGGAAGCTGGTTTAGGAATTGGATATGATTTCCAGAAAGTAAGTGGCAAAGATTTCCCACTGGCGATCAATTTCAGAGCATTAGCTACATCTACCAATATTGCTGAAATGGATATTTTTCCATCATTTCAAACTGGTTTGATCTATAGTTTCTAAGG
>JBGAWP010000140.1:412-1234 GCA_044227505.1 Chitinophagales bacterium
ATATTTAAAAAATTTGAAAAAGGGATGAAGAATTTAGGTCTTCATCCCTTTTTTGGTGAATGGTGAATGGTGAATGGTGAATGGTGAATGGTGAGTGGTGAGTTTGTCCGCATCGTGATTTTCCTTCGTATTGAAACTTTCAGCCATTGGATGAGTAATGAGTAATGAGGTTTACCGCATCGTGATCTTCCTCCACAGTAAATTAATTGATCATTGTAAAATACGTAGAACCCGGAGGACGTCAAAATCTCCGCAGTTGAAATTTGATCCTTTTGTAGAGACGCAATGCATTGCGTCTCTACAAAAGGATCAAATTTCAACCCAGAACCCAAAAAATATCGAACCTGCCTGCCGTCAGCGTCAGCGGCAGGCAGGTAAAGAACAAGGAATTAAGAACATCTAACAATTCACTCCCGAGTGATTTTCCTTGGTATTGAACACCTTCAATTCCTTCAACCAATCAACGCTGTAACCTAGTATGCGTCATAATCTGATTTTTATGATACCTAGACTTTCCTCCGTACTGAACTCAGAACCCAGAACCCAGAACTCAGAACTCAGAACAAAATGATAACGTTAATTTAAGCCCAAAACCTCTTTCAAAGCAGAACGTTTATTTACCTTTGCACAAAACGATTTTGATGAAAAATTTAACAATATTAGTGGCTACTGTAATGACCTTTTTTACTGTTTCGGCCCAATATCCATTAGTAGATATTTATGATCTGCAATTCAGAGATGATGCAGCTCTGGCTGTGGAAGATGACCTTTCCAATTATAATGGAGACACCGTGAGAGTGCAGGGAGTTGTTTCTTTTAACC
>JBGAWP010000141.1:0-1159 GCA_044227505.1 Chitinophagales bacterium
TTAGGACGTTTTCCTCTCCATTTGAACGGGAATGTAAATCCTGTCATTTTATAACCCATACCAATTGTGAATTCGGTAGAGTGAATTTGAGTCAATTGATAATCGATAAAACTCATGGTAAGTGTTCTCGATTTTTTAAAATCAAATTTTGAAGTGATGCCATTTACCCAAGTTGCATCAATTCCGATGAGTGGTGATAATGATTCATTAATTAATACATTCGGGATATCATATAATGCAACAAAGTTTCCTGTGAGTGTATCCACTACGTGAGCATAAGCATAATAATTTCCGTCGAAATCCAGATCCGTTACAAAACTGTTTAAAGCCAGGGTTGAAGTATATGCACTGGTTACTGTAAATGCACTGAATAATTTTTTGAATCCAGGTAATTTACTCAAGCCGTTATAAGTGATCCTATAATTTGGTTTCGGAATTTGATCGAAGGCATTTAACGAAATGTCAGACGCACTCTTTCCGGTGTATGCTGCAAGGAATGCAGGAATTAATACATCTTGTGAATAGGGTCCATATCCCTCAGCATAATTCGGATTAAATGTGCTATCCAAAGGATTAAAAAATATTTCGTTGGAATACACAGTATTTAATTCGTTTTGCCAACGCTGTGAAATTATTTCTCTGTTCGCTTCAAATTGTTTAAAGGTTGCAGAAACTTCCTGTGAGGAAAGTTTTTCAAATACCGTTCCCATAATACTGTAACTAATTGTAAAACTTCCTGCATCAACACCATTTAAATGCTCATACATTGGATCATCAACTGATAAAGTATTTTTAAAATATTCGGAGTGGTTTTTTGAATAGGTCTTATTTAAATTCAGGTCTAATCTGAAATCTTTTATTGGTTCGAGGTTGGCACGCATATCCAGATTTTCGCTGTACGTCTGCATGAATAAATAATTTAGAGAAGGAGCTGAACTTATCCAACCTTTATTTGCAATACTGTCCAACCATTTATAAGAAGGTTGATATCCGAAAATAAAATCCCATCCTGGCGCTGTGGTGGCAGTATTTAATCCCATTACCTGCGAAGTTTGCATAAAACCAGGTAAGGTGGTTCCGTAATTCTGTGAATAATTAATGGTTACTCTTTTTAATCCGATCAATAAACGCACTAATGTTTCAACAGGAGCAGAAACGG
>JBGAWP010000142.1:0-655 GCA_044227505.1 Chitinophagales bacterium
ATTGTGGGCACTATCAAGTTTAACCAACCAGAAATATTCAATATTTGGATACAAAGTCTGGTCACTGTCATTGGGGGCTACATTTCCCGCAATTAGAAATCCTCCATCTGATGTTTGTACAGCCGTAGATGCTTGTCCTCCCAGACACTTTTGCCATTGCAGATTCCCGATGCTGTCAATCTTAATAATCCAACCTTCCTCAAATTGAGCATTGTAGCCTATAACATCACCATCATTTGAGGATGTTTGACCTGCAATTATAAAACCACCATCGGATGTGTTACTAATAGAAGATGGTATATCATTCTCTGAACCTCCATAACATTTCTGCCATAAAATGTTCCCTGATGAGTTAAGTTTCACAACCCAGTAATCATATGTATTTCCGGTGGTATCATGATTCCCTGTAACATCGCCATCGTAGGAACGAGCCTCTCCTGCAATTACAAAACCGCTATCATTACTTAATGCAATTGAATGCGCTTCTTCATCAAGATAGCCACCTAAACATTTTTGCCATTGGATATTTCCTGATGTGTCCAATTTTACAATCCAGTAATCGCTATAATACCAACTTGCAACATGAAGTCCTGTAACATCTCCGTTTCCAGAATTGCTTCTCCCTGCTACAATATAGCCACCCTCCAAAGTTTGC
>JBGAWP010000142.1:665-1114 GCA_044227505.1 Chitinophagales bacterium
TTATCAACCAATAATCTGAATAGCCATGATTGCCAGAAACATCTCCATTATTAGACCCTGTAATACCTGCCACAATATAGCCTCCATCATTTGTTTGTTGAATTGCTGTAGCCCATTCACTGGAAGTGCCACCTAAACATTTTTGCCATTCTATATTTCCCAAACTATCTGTTTTGATAACCCAATAATCAGGACCACTTCCTCCATGAAAACCCGTTACATCTCCATCAATAGAATTTGATGTTCCCGCAATTATATATCCGTGGTCAGCTGTTTGTTGAAACATATCCTTCGCAGGGTTTAGGAATGATGGCTCATCATATCCAGTTCCTCCCAAACATTTTTGCCATTCAATTGATGGCTGTGAAAACAAAAAAAAGTTTTGCAACAATAAAATTAAAATGAATAATAAATTTCGCATTTTACTTAAAAATTACTCCTATCAAAAT
>JBGAWP010000143.1:0-656 GCA_044227505.1 Chitinophagales bacterium
TATTTTCACCGTCACGCAATGTATAAAAACTTAGTCTGTCGCTAATAAAATGTTCATCTTCGTCAAAATTGTTTTGTTTAGCCCAAAGTCGCCCGAGTTCAGGTGTCTGAAATGAATAGCAAAACCTAATGCCTTTAATTCCTTCTTTTTGAAATTTGTCTGCAAGTAAAGTCAAAGTTTTTACACCGAGCATAAAGGCTTTTTTGTTGTCGGCCAGTTCTACATGCCAGTCAACATGAAAATGGTTTTCGCTGTCTTCAATTATGGATTGATCTTCCAAGTCCTGCGTTGCTTTGTAAAGTCTGTCAAATGACTGTAAAGTAACACCAAGGTCAGTTATTAATATTTTGGCGGTAAGAATTTCCTGAACTTCTGTCGGCAAGTCTACCGTAAATGAAAAGTCGTCTGGCAGATTGTATTCTGTCAAAAGTTGCTTAAATATTTCGTTGTAGGTTGTCGTCATAGGCATACCGTTAACGTGCGGCAGATTTGCGACGGCGGGTCAGGCAATCGAAAATCATTAATAAAAATACAAAGTTTTAGGTTATCGAATATTATTTGGAGGTGGTCGTCGCCCCCCTGGCGCAAATGTGCTTGTTAGCGGTTCGTTGTTTATTTTCCATTGATAATTTCAGTCAGTTTAATTGTCTCACAAT
>JBGAWP010000143.1:666-1031 GCA_044227505.1 Chitinophagales bacterium
GGCAAATTGTATGTTACGACGGAGTCACCTTTTTGTTTTAGGTCAATGTGGACTGTATGGATACTATAATCATATCCAAATGAATTTTCTTCTGTCCAGTCGTAAGTGTAAACTGGGTAAAATGATATTACAAAATCATTACTTTTATTGTCATAGTATGTCAGCTCGAAATTGTCCGACCAAATTCTAATGATTTTTCGGTCAGTGTCATTGATAATACGAACAAATGCTTTGTCTGAAAGGGAAGTGTGTAATGTACCGTATAGGTCAACTATTGGAAAAGTCAAGCCTATAATTACAATAGGAATAATTATCCTTTTCCAGTCAGTCCGATTTTTGACAACAAAAAGCACACAAAGTATAAT
>JBGAWP010000014.1:0-64728 GCA_044227505.1 Chitinophagales bacterium
ATACCATCCTGATCTCGAATCCACTGTTTTCTGACGACCTTGCAGCAGATACTAATTATAGTTATACCCCATTATTTGATAATGAAGCGATAGGTGACAGATTGTTTTATACAGCTTCCTTCCGTCATTCCGGAAAAATTAAAGATAAATTTGGATATAAGATCGCCTTCACCTACCTGAACGGAAACGATTGGTTGTACGACGATCCATTTGAACCAAATTATATTCAACAGGGATATCAAACCTCTGAGGGAAGAATTCCTGTAGGTGATACCATTCCGAATATTCGTGATACACATATTGAAAAAATAGGTGTAGATCTGCGTTTTGATTACAGATTTAAAAATGCTTCGGAAATAATTTTTACAGGAGGGTTAACAGAAAATGATGGCATTGAATTAACCGGTATTGGTGCGGGACAGGCGGTTAACTGGAAATATTATTACGCTCAGTTGCGGTATACAAATAAGGATTGGTTTGCACAGGCTTTTATAAATGGAAGTGATGCCGGCGATACCTATTTATTTCGAACAGGAGATCTCATCATTGATCATTCCAAACAATATGTGGCACAGGTGCAACATGCAAATGAACTGATGAATAAAAAGTTAAACCTTATATATGGTGTTGACGGAATTTTTACGAGGCCCGATACTGAAAATACAATAAATGGAAAAAATGAAGAGGATGACAATATCACCGAAATTGGCGCATATACACAGGGTGATTATAAAGTGAACAGTAAATTCAGTTTGATCGCAGCTTTAAGATACGATTATCACAATTTTGTTGACCAACCATTTTTTGCACCACGAGCTGCCGTTGTGTATAAAGCAAATCAAAAAAACACATTTAGATTAACCTACAACAGATCATTTTCTGCACCGAGCTCCAATAATTTGAACCTTGATATATTACAATTAAGTGATCTTACCGGATATTCCGGATTATTTCAAACAATATTAGGATCCGATTATGAACCTGCTATGCCTTTATATGCAATAGGAAACAGAGATGGATTTACCTATTCGTATGATGATATGGGAATGCCACAATATACTTCTCCTTTTGCTGAATATTTGGGATATGGTTCTGATCAATATTTCTCTCTGGATAACAGCCTCGAAATAAATAATGTTATTTGGGATGCCACCAGAGGATTATTGGAAACTGCTTTTAATGCTACCATTCCGGGATTAGGTGTTGCATTGGTTGGTTGGTTGCCTGATGATATTACAGTTGCAGCAAATACTGTTGCAGCCTTAAACCTTACCACATCTTCTTTCGATGTGATAGACCCCAAAAATATAACCGATTACAGTGCGATAATGAACTCTGCATCCAACACTATTGAAGTTGGTTGGAAAGGATCTTTATTTAACGATAAGGTTTTTGCAACCGTGGATGTATATTATAATTTGATCCAAGACTATGTGAGCCCTTTAACGGATATCACACCGAATGTATTTATTGATGGTGCAGAACTTGCCGCGTATGTTACTCCTATTATTATGGAAAACTATAATGATACAACCGGATCAAATGAATTTCTTGCATCACTTGTTACTTCCACTTTAGATAATGATCCAGCTTATGGTGGCAACGGAAATGGCACGGGAGCCGATGAATTTATTAACCTCGTTTTGGAAGCAGGTGCAGGCTTACCAGTTGGAACTATATCGCCTACTCAATATCCCGATGGTGCAAAATATGTTACTTATGTTAACCTCGGAGACATTTTTGTTTTTGGTGCTGATCTTGGTGTAACCTGGTATGCAAGCGATGATCTTACCATGCAATTTTCTTACTCTTGGGTGGATAAAGATTCCGTTCCGCTGGAAGGTGCTCAATTAGGTTATGTTGGATTAAATGCACCAAAAAATAAATTAGCTGTTCGCGGATTTTACGATATTAAAAAACTTGATCTCAATGTTGGATTAAATTTCCGCTGGCAGGAATCCTACCCTGCAAACTCAGGTGCTTATGTTGGAACCGTTGAACAAATTCACGACCTTGATCTGACACTAAATTATAGTCCTGATTATATCAAGGATACACAATTTTCCTTACTTATAACCAATTTGTATAATCACGAACAACAATATTTTGTAGGTGCTCCGAAGATCGGCAGTACTTATTTCTTTAAGATCACTAAATGGTTTTAAAAGGTAATAATTAAATATAGAAACGGCTCTTCCCCGGAAGGGTCGTTTTTATTTTTATAGTGAATATGACCTTATCTTCGCAACATGTTAAACCTGCGCAACAAGTTATTCGGAAAACCGGATCCTGAAAAAAAGATACTACTTTACGGGTTGCAGCGCAGTGGAACCAATTTTATGGAAACTCTCATCAAACTAAATTTTCCGGGATGTATCTTCCTGAATGGTGAAAAAAGAAATGAGATCACACATAAACATTACCGTTTATATGACAATAAAAATGTTATACCTGAACCACAATTTGTCAATTCGGGCGTCCATCCAACTTTCCAACTATTTGAACAAGAGTTGCCAAAAAATAAAATACCCGATCTGTATATTATTGTTTCAAAAGATCCTTACAGCTGGTTTGTAAGTTATAGGAACTGGAGTAAAAAAAATAACTGGCCAAATCCGGAATATCATTATATTGAGGAATACAATTTATTCTATGGCAAGTGGATGCACTTCTCCAAAGAATCACCAAAAATCATTTTTGTTCGTTACTCCGATCTGCTCACTGAACCTCTTGAGGTATTGAATAAAATCGGCAAATCACTTAACCTATCACCACTAATTAAATTGAAGTCAACAAAAAAAGTGTACGCTTCAAAACGGTTTACCGGTACTAAAAAGGATGAATTCTTAAATAAAGATCATTTGAAAAAGATAACTTCCGAGGATATGAAAATTATTGATCTTACAATTGATCATGAATTAATTAAATGCTTGGGGTATGAGAAGACGTAGGACGTAGGACTTAGGACATAGGACGTAGGACTTAGGACATAGGACGTAGGACTTAGGACATAGGACACCTTGACTTAAAATATTAATTTAATTTCCGATTGCCACTTTAATGTTTAGTTAAACATTTTGACGTGAAAGTCTTTGCGAGAAATTACGCAGTAATTTCGAAGCAATCTCCCAATGTTACCTTAATTTTCCGAAAGGTGTAATGCCCAAAAATATATAAATTTCCAAATGGTGAATTTCGCTCCGGAACCTGTGGCTGGAAAATATCCTCCTTCCTCAGACCTGCACAGGTTTCCAAAACCTGTGAGGTCGAGGCGTTGTCAATTATCAATTGTCAATTATCAATTCCCTTCGCTTCATTCCAAAGTGCATCCATCTCACCAAGCGTCATATCATGGAGTGAGCGGTTTTGTTCAGAAGCTTTGAGTTCAATATATTGAAACCGTTTAATAAATTTCTTATTGGTTTTTTCCAATGCACTCTCCGGATCCACATGAATAAATCTCGATAGGTTTACAAGCGAAAATAACAGATCGCCAAATTCTTCCTCCAATTTTGTTTTATCAGGAGTTGGATCAAGGGCAACTTCTTTAAATTCATTTAATTCCTCTTCCACTTTATCCCATACCTGAGAAGTATGTTCCCATTCGAATTTTACCTGAGCTGCTTTATCCTGAATGCGATACGCTTTTATCATTGCGGGCAAACTTTGTGGCACACCTTGTAATACAGATTTTTTCCCCTCCTTCAATTTTAACTGTTCCCAATTCTTTTTAACCTCTTCTTCATCCTTTACTGATATATCTCCATAAATATGAGGGTGTCGGTGAATAAGTTTTTCACATTGGGCATTTAAAACATCTGCTATTGAAAATTCATTTTGCTCCTCTCCTATTTTGGAATAGAAAATGATATGCAGGAGTATATCCCCTAACTCTTCTTTAATATCCTTCCAGTTAGAATCAGAAATAGCGTCAGCCAATTCGTAAGTTTCTTCAATGGTAAGGTTTCTCAAAGTGTGTATGGTTTGTTTTTTATCCCAGGGACATTGTGCGCGCAATTCATCCATTATAGTGAGCAGTCTTTCAAAAGCGATCTTTTTTGCATCAACAGAGATATCCATATCTTTCATTTTTTTACAAATGTCAGTAATTAAATTGGCATCTTAATTGGTAAATTGCAGCGTGATATGAATTCAATTAAACAAAAGCTCCAACCATCCAAATCTAAAAAGCTTCTGCTTTTTTGTACACTATATATATATAGGTGTGTTTTATTGGCCCAGCCACAACCCGATACACTTCAAATTGACTCAGTAGATGCAGGCATAACTGTTCATTCTGTTTTAGAGGAACAGGTGAACAATGTAAATTTGAAAACAGTGCAACTGAACCGAAGTGATTTGCAATTGGCATATCCTATTCTACTGCTTGACTCAGAGGACGAGCTCGTTTTTAGTTTTGATGATCTGCGAGGAGGTGTTCGCAATTACTATTATACCTTCCAACATTGCGACCAGAATTGGGAGGCTTCCAATCTCACCACCTTCGATTATCTGGATGGGTATGAAGAAAATTCTATTGAAAACTATTCCTTTTCATTTGGAACGATACAACCATACACACATTATTCCCTGAATTTTCCGAACGATTATATAGATTTTAAAGTGAGTGGTAATTATGTAATTAAAGTATGGGAAGAAGATAATAAGGAGAATCCGGTGATCGTAAAACGATTTTTTGTTTGGGAAGAATTAGCCTCTATAAATGCAAAGGTTTACCGCCCCAATTTGATTGAATACAGAAATACCTTTCAGGAAATAAATTTTACTGTTGATATTCGAAACCTCGATGTTTCCCATGCTCTGGATGAAATACGCGTTACTCTTTTGCAAAATGGCAGATATGATAATGCTGTCTATGATAGTAAACCACGCATGATAACGAACGACCTGTTAACCTACGATAAGGATGATATGGTTTTCCCGGCAGGAAAAGAATACAGGCATTTCGATACCAAAACCCTGAACTTTCAATCAGATATGGTAAGAAAGATCACGAAAGAAAATGGAACATACCAGGTCTATATAAACGTGGATGAAAGCCGGCTTTATCAAAAATATTTTTACGAGACAGACATCAATGGACAATTTGTTCTACAGGCCGATCTCACCAATGATGTAAATACTGAGGGTGATTATGCAATGGTGAACTTCGTATTAAAGTATCCCTATGTAATCACCTCCGGCGAATTATATGTATTCGGCGAATTAAGCAATAACCAAATGAATGATCAAAACAAAATGGTCTACGATTATGATCTTCAACAATACACTGCTTCTCTGTACCTGAAACAAGGTTACTACAATTATCTTTATATATACAAAGGGGCAGAATCCAGTACGGGAGAACTTATATACACAGAGGGAAATCATTTCGAATCGGAGAACGATTACCAATTGTTTATTTACCAACATATGTATGATCGCGACTACGACCGTATTATCGGATGCTCAATCTTTAATTCTGTGAAATGAAGGGACAGCACTTTCCGCTTTGAGAATAATTCGCTGAATCGGAAAAAGTTTTAAACCCTGATCTTTAGCATCTGTCATATTGTTTTCTTACATTAGTTCCCAATTTATAATTATCAGAATGAAAGCTTTATTAACTTCTCTTAGCGAATATAATGTTTGGGCAAACAAACGTATTGTTGAAATGATCCAATCATCAACAGAAGATATCATTGACAAACCACTTGCTAGCAGTTTTCCTAGTATCAGGAAAACAATTTATCATATATGGGATGCACAGGTGATATGGCTAAACCGCTTGCAGGGCATATCTCTCAATACCTGGCCAAGTAAAGAATACGATGACGCTTTTGCCGGATACGATCTTTATTTCATTCAACAATCCATCGACTTCCAACGATTTATTCAAACACGCAGCGACACCTATTTTGAGACCACTTGTTTTTATAAAACTTTAAAGGGCGACGACAATCAAACAAAACACTGGCAGATCATTTTACATTGCATGAATCATTCAACTTATCACAGAGGACAAATTATTACCATGTTGCGAAGTTTCGGATTAACTGATTTGATGTCGACCGACTATATTGCCTATACCAGAGAAATTGAAAATATAGTTTATTAAAGGGAAGAATTAGGTTGTGAATAAGGTGTGAATTGTAATTTTCTTCGTCTACAAATTTGGTTGCGAACCTAAAAAGAAGTTGGAATTAGTTTGAGTGGCGTAGGTGACAAATATCATTTTAACCATCACATTGAAGCATAAATACAATTTTGTGCCGCAGAATTTAAAATATTTATACACAATGGTAAATCGAAAAAGTATATTGAGGAAGTTGGAAATAGATAAAATGGATGTATAAAACACTACGTAAATCACATAAAACCGTTTAAAAGGATAATTTAGATATTGGTTTGTATACTATAATGTGCAAAACATGTGAAAATCAACAATTATTTTTTATTTTTTTTTTGATAATATAAATTTATGTATAATTTTGCAATAACCAAATATTTTTCCAATGGCAAAATCAACAAAAAAATCAGCTGGCAAACGTGGACGTCCTGCCGGCAAAAAAGCTGCTGCAAAAAAAGTAGCTAAAAAAACAGTTAAGAAGACTGCAAAAAAAGCTACTGCTAAAAAAGCTGCTCCTAAAAAAGTTGCTAAAAAAGCTGCTGCAAAAAAAGCTCCTAAAAAAGCTGCTGCAAAAAAAGCTGGTAAACGCGGTCGTCCTGCAGCAAAAAAAGCTGCTAAGAAAGCTGGTAAAAAAGCAACGAAAAAAAGTAAAGCTCCTGCTAAGAAAAAAGCAACAAAGAAAGCTGGCGCTAAAAAAGCTAAAACAACTGCAACACCTCCGGCAAACGGAAATGGTGGAGCTATGTAAATTTAGTGGCTTAAAAAAATTAAGGAGATCAGTTTTGGTCTCCTTTTTTTATTCCCCTAATTCCAACATCACTTCAGCTTAGTATTTTACCCCCTATTCAACAAACCAAAAATTTTATCCCCATTTTAATAAAATAGTATTATTTCTGTTTTATATATACTTTGAGATTGGAACATGCCTTTCAATTAAAAACAGGGTTCTTACCAAATTGTATCTTCTAGCGGTGAACAAATTTATCTGAGTAACGAAACTAACCCAACAAGGTTGGAATTGTATTAATTTTCAATTTTGATGCGAATTGGATTAAAGTAAACCTAAAGTATCTCAGTTATAAGCAACTCATATCACACGATCTAAATACCCTCACTGGTTCAAGTTCAGTGATCAGGGCTTCTTTTACCCCTCAAAACCTCAAATTATGTATGAATTTTGTCATTTTTTCCGAATAGTTAAATTTTAACCGATTTTTAAACCAATTTACATAAATTAACAATAACTTTATACCTTTACAAAAACTGTTTAATAACGAAATTTTTTAAGCTATGAGAAAATTAATACTTTTATTTGCAACTGGTTTACTATCCGTGAGCTTGTTTGCACAGTCTGCAATTCAGACTAAAACCCATGACAAGGCGGCTCTTATGGAGAAGTTCAAAACTGCTACAGCAGTACCTTATCATCCGGTTATGAAGGATGAAGCGACAGGCACACCAATTAACGGTGAAACTTTTTATGCAAAGTCCGGTTCACGTACTGGAACAAACGTTGGTGCAACAGGGTACGACCTTCAAACCAACTCTGCTGCAATGGATCGCGTTAGAGCATATGATGATGGATCAATTTCTGTCATTTTTACAGGATCAACTGTAGCAGATGGAGCTTGGGCCGACAGAGGAACTTTCTTCAATCATTATGATGGCGCAACATGGGGAGCTGCTCCAACCGTAAGAGTGGAAACACCTCGTTCCGGTTTTGGAAGTATCTATACTGTGATGGACCATGAGGTTGTTATCTCTCACGACGGTGTTTTGATCAATATGAACGCTAACTCTGCAATTGGTAATACCGATTGGACAAGTCTTCCGGTATCAGGTCAGCATGCAGGTCTTTGGCCTCGTGCTTATGTTCCTGCCGGAACTGATGATATCTATCTGGTAAGCCCTAATGCAGCTACACCAACTGCAATCAATTTTTCAAGATCTGATGATGGTGGCGCTACTTATACTGTGTTAAACAGTACTTTACCTTTAGATGCTGGTACTTGTTTTGGATCATTATCTGCTGACTGTTACCAAATTGCAGTTGATGGTAATACCGTTTACATTCTTTACGGTTCTTCATGGACTAATCTTGTATTATTAACATCAACCTCCAACGGAGATCCTGGAACATGGACATCTCAAACAATTATCGAAACAGGTTTATGTAATTATCAAGGTGATCTTGATCAAACCTCAGATGTAAATGCCGATGGTATTGCTGATACTATTGAAACTACAGATGGTTTCCATGAAATGATCCTTGATGACGCCGGTATTCTTCATATTTGGTCAGGTTACTATTGGTTATATGATGATGATGTAGCTGAAGGATGGAGCTATTTCCCAAGTCTTTCAGGCTTATGGTACTGGAATTCTACCATGGCTGCAGGTTCACCTATGTATATTGATGGTCTTTTAATTGACTGGGATGAGGATGGTGATTTCTTCTTAGGAATTGGCGCCGATCTAGGTATGTATGATGGAGTTACCTTTACTTCTATGCCGAATGCCTCAATTGACGAAGCAACAGGCCGTATTTATCTGATGTATACACATCCTATTGAAAATACTGATTATTTCGATGATCCTACTGTTGAAGAAGCACAGTCTTTCCGCGATATTTTTGGAACTTATTCTGATGATGGTGGCCTTTCTTGGTCAGCACCAACAAATATGACCTATACAGCTCACGAACAATACGAAAGCGTATATCCATATTGCTACGACAGAGTAGTTGATGGTTGTGTTCATACAATCTGGATGCAAGATCAGGAGCCAGGTACTTCACTTGACGTTGGACAAGTTGCTGCAGATGCATACGGTATGAATGATATGCAATACCGTTGTTTTGATGAAGCTCGTTTCAATCCTTATCCACCAACTGCTGAGTATGATTATACTCCTGATGGCGGTTTATTGAGCTTTACAAACCTTTCAGTTGATGCTGATACTTATGCTTGGGATTTTGGTGATGGCGGAACTTCCACATCTAAAAATCCATCTCACGTATATGCTGTTTCCGGTGATTACAACGTATGTTTAGTTGCGTCTAATAAATATGATGATGACAATACTTGTAAAGTGATCACAGTAGACGCAGGAATTGCAGTAATTAATTACGCATTAAACCAAGCACTTTCTGTATTTCCAACACCTGCTACAACAAATGTAACAGTTGAGGTTAACGGAAACTTCGGAACCCTATATGCTGAAATGTATAATGCATTAGGAGAGAAAGTAATTTCTACCTCTGCATTTACAGGTTCAGTAAATTTTGATGTTACTACTTTAGCTTCCGGTAATTATATCGTTAAAGTATCTGCACAAGATGGTGCATTTACTTCTCGTCAGATTACAGTTGGTAAATAATATTAACTTAAAATAATTAACAAAAAACCCTCGCATTGCGGGGGTTTTTTGTTAATTAACACAAAGGAAATCTTAAATGACATTATTCCGCTTTTAAATGTAAAAAGAAGAAATACTTTTCCGCCATTGTTTAAAAAAATAAACTATGGCTATGAAAAAAATTGTTTACATCATCCTTGCCTTTTTCACCGTAAATAGTGTCAGGGCACAAAACGCTACTGCTGAAAAACAAACAGCATTAAAAAAAAATACGATTGCTGTATCTGATAAAAGTTATATGCAATACGCTAAAGACCAGGTTGGAATTCCTTTTGAAAATCAAAGCTTTTATAAATCTGGCAGTGACTCAAGAGTTGCAGGTGATTATGTAGGATATTCCTCTTACGATCTCGTAACCAATGCTTCCGCTCCAAATAGATTATTGGTTTATCCGGATAATACTGTTTCTGCTGCATGGACAGGTTCAACAAGCACTGCTGAAGCGCGCCTTGACAGAGGAACTTTTTTTAATAGTTATGATGGCGCAAATTGGGGTTCAATTCCGGACACCAGGTTAGAGGATTACAGAACAGGATTTCCTGCAATGATAAATGTTGGTGATCATGAAATGTATTTTGCACACGATGGATTAAATAATTTAGTGATTTTTAAAAATGATGCTACGGGTTCAACAAATTGGACCGAAGATGCTAACTCGTTATTATTACATGGAACCTGGCCTCGTGCTGCATGTGCCGAAGGTTCAAATTATATTCATCTATTGGCAGCAAATGATGATGCCGCAAATGAAAATGATTATATGTTATACTACAGATCATCCGATGGTGGTGCAACCTGGGATATTACACATTTTCGTTTACCGGGAATTGATACTGCAAACGGATATAGTATAATGGGTGCCGAATGTTATACTATCCGTGCAATTGGTGATAATGTATATATTGCCGCCGGAGAAAATATCAATGACCTTGCTGTATGGAAATCTAATTCCAACGGTGACATAGGTTCGTGGACAAGAACAAGATTAATGGAATGGCCTTTACCAAATTTTAATGGAAATACCATTTCAGATATTGATGCAGATGGAGTTGCTGATACAATTACTTCACAAGATGGAAATATTGCACTTGCAATTGATAATAGCGGAATGATGCATGTATGGACCGGCGCAACGCGTATTTTAGATGTTACTCCCGACGATGATGGTTGGAGTTATTTTCCAGGTGTGGTAGGTTTATGGTATTGGAATGAATCTTTTGGTGCCGATAGCTTACAATATCTCGATTTTACTTTAGTGGATTGGGATGAAGATGGCGACCCGTTTTTAGGTATAGGTGCAGACCTTCCAAATTATGGTTGCGGATTTACATCACAGGCTTCAGCTGCCGTTGATCCACTCACAGGATATATTTATGTTGTTTATACCCATCCTGTAGAATTTACCGATTATTTTGATGATCCAACAGTTGCAGAAGCACAATCTTTCAGAGATCTTTTTGGATTTTATTCTACCGATGGTGGATTAAGTTGGTCGCCACCCATTAATTTAACCTATGTTGCAGAACAGAATTACGAAAATGTAAGTCCTACTGTTTATTGGAGTACCATAAGTAATAAAGTACATGTTTTATGGCAACAAGATCAGGACCCCGGAACTTCAACAGAAACCACTTCGCCGGATGCAATAACAATCGACAATGATATATTATATCGCGCCTTTGATTACAGCAGATTTGAACCCTACGATCCAACGGCTGAATATGATTATACCAATGCCGCAAATGTTTTCACATTTAATAACCTGAGTGTGGATGCAGATACTTATAGTTGGGATTTTGGCGATGGATCAACCAGTACACAATTCGAACCTCTGCATATTTATACAACAACCGGAAGTTTTTTGGTGTGCTTAAATGCGGAAAACAAATACGGCGATGATCAAAGTTGCAAAACAATTGAGGTAACCCAAACAGCAATAGTTGATCCGGAACAGGTATTGAACATTAATATATTTCCAACTTTAACTACAGGTGTTATTCATATTGAAACTTCTCAATTATATGAAGATCTGAATGTGGAGGTGTATAATACATTAGGTCAAAAATTAACTTCTGATATTTTAAACGGAACTTCAAATCAAATTAATATTTCCGACTTGAATTCCGGAGAATATCTGTTAAGATTTATTTCTCATAGCGCAGTAACGGTAAAGCAGATTACCTTAATTAAATAGTGATCGCTTTATTCATTTTGATGTGGGTCCCGCCGTATGGCGGGATTTTTTTTTCGTGGCTGCAAAGGCAGTGTCTTCACACAATTAAAATAAACTAGCCGTGATACGCCGCCGATCTATGTTACAGCAGCGTATCACCATCACTAAAATGCAAATGCAGTGTCTTCACATGGTACAGCAGCGTCTCACCATTTTTCAAACATTGATAGTAAGTCCAAATCATTATATAAGATATATCAAACTGTTATTATTTCCTTGTGAAGTCACTGCTGCGGCAGTCTAGAGGTGAAGACACTGCTGTAACAGTTGTGGAGCTCTTAATGTTGAACTATAAATTTACCGATCCCAATTGGTTGTGATTCTGCATCAAAAAACCGGATGATATAAAATCCATTTTCAAAACCACCGATACCAATGGTGTTATTAAATTCAGTACTGTAAATTAATCGACCGTTAAGATCAATAATTTCACATCTATCCCATCCAATATTGTTTTGAATCTGAATAAGTTGATCAGCAGGATTTGGAGAGATCTCTATGTCGGATAAATTATAGTCGGTTTCGAAAATTGTAACATAGGGAATTGCATCCCATTCCAAAATAGTTATCCCGCCAATATTGGAATAATAGGGTATCTGCACAACTTCATTATTTACTAAGGCCAATGATACATAATTATCATGCACATCCACACCCCATGCTACTATGCTGTCAAATTCATTAATATACTCTCCAACCAAAACCGGATTCTCCCTGTTTGTAATATCAAATATCAATAACTCTGAATCGCCACCGGAAACAAATAATAAACTATCGCCCACAACTTCAATTTCGTTTGTATGACCGGGTCTGCCTATCCAATTACTGCTATCACAATCCCATGGATTAAACCAATAAATTGTTTCCATATCTTCATCAGCAATATCAACAACATCCAATCCACACATGTCAACCGGTATATATGCATAGTGATCAACAATAACAATATTATTATAAGCAGATTGTGCAATATCCTCAATTCCCGTATTTACATATTTACCAATTTCCACCGGATTTTCTTTGTCACTTATATCTATCATGCGCAATCCACCGGCATCATTTGCAACCATCAGTTTATCAGTTCCATATAAAGCTAACCCCCTTGCATTTGGAGTGGAAAATAATCCTGCAACTTCCGGAAAATCCGGATCAGGCAAAATGGAAGAAATAAATTTGATATTATTTTTATTATTTACATCTAATAAAATCACTCCATCATCCATTGCTCCCAAATAAGCAAATTCCCCATCTGAAATAGCAATGGCAGCTCCTTCATCAAAAATAATAGTATCCCAGATATCGGTGATCTCTGGATTTGCAGGATTACTTAAATCTAAAATAGCCAATCCGGGTTTTTGCGGAAAAAATCCATCATAACCTCCCAGAGAACAATACAGATAATTTCCTGTTTGTTTTAGATTTGTTGGCAATAATCCATTTAAAGAAGCGGTGGAGATAGTATCAACCGGTACAGGAGCATTAATATCACTGATATCAAAAGTTACAATACCCAATTCGCGACATGCAGAATAAATATAGGGTGCATCATTCTTATTAAATACCGAAGTATATGCTGAATACGGCAGAAAGGGGTGATCAAAATAATATTCGGAAATATAACTGATATTTACAGTATCTGTTTGGGCATTAATATTAAATGCTTTTATCAAAAGTAGAGTAAATGCTAATTTTTTCATTTTGGTAAATTAGATTTAATAAAGTTAATAGTTTTTTTTGGAAATTTAATTGAGACATTTCCCACCTGCTGTTTTACGACCAATTCAAAAATTCGAGTCAGATGCATCTCACTATTTTACTACCATCAGAGATTACCACTATCCATTAAAATATATTCCATTGCACATGTTTCCAATTTCCTTGTGAAGACACTGCCGAAGCTATTCCGAATCGCCCAAAAATATGTATATTTGTTAATACAGAGAATATAAACAGGTATTCAATTTAAACTATCTTTACCCTTATGAACCACATACAATTTCTGTTCGGAATGTTATGCTTGATACCGTTGACTGCAGCCGCTCAAACCGGCTATAGTGATGCTGGAAGCAGGACAAATGCAATGGGAAACGCTTCGGTAACTTTACAGGATGTTTATAGTGCACAAAACAATCCTTCGGCATTGGCTTTCGTTGAAGATATCACCGCAGGCATTAGTACCCAAAACTATTTCCTGGTAGAGGGTGGAATTGCAGCGCATCACGGTGTATTTGCTTTACCCTTTAAAGATCAGGGTGTGTTTGGTGCCAGTATAAATTATTTTGGCGACAATACTTTTAATCAAACTCAAATTGGAATCGGTTACGGAAGAAAATTGGCAGAAAATGTCTCCATCGGTTTGCAATTAGATTATGTTGGGACAAAAACAATTGAAGTTGGCAGCGGAACAGCATTCACATTCGATATTGGAATCTTATATAAACCGGTTAAAAGTCTCACGATAGGAGCAAAAACATTTAATCCGATACGCGCAAAAACCGGGTTAACTTATGAGGAGGAATTGCCTTCCATTATTAATGTTGGTATTGCTTATCAACCTTCAGAAAAATTATTGATCTGTCTTGAAGGTGAACAAACCATTAATGATGACCTCAGGGCAAAAGGTGGCATGGAATATCATATTGTTGAACAATTGTATTTGAGAGGAGGATATATTTCAAATCCCTCTATGTTCACCACAGGTGTGGGTGTTAAGATCAAGGAGTTAAAACTGGACCTCAGCGCACAAATTCATCAACAACTCGGACTTACACCGGGCCTCGGACTGAGTTATAAATTTTGATCCATGCAACAAAAAAACCATGATATCAAATGTAAAACAATAGGTTCCGGTATTTGGGAAATTTTTAAGGATATGCGTGTTCTTACCATTTTATTGTTCCTTTTACTTCAATTTAATTATGCCATTTTATCAGCGCAGGAAAATAATGGAGAAGGCAGGTTATTAGAAGGAGATATTTTGGAGGATGCTGCTGAAAAGATTGACAATACCGATATTTCTATCGATACCTATCAGGAAAATCTGAATGCGCTGTTAAAAAATCCTATCAATATTAATAAAGCAACAGGAACAGAATTGCGCAACACCACTTTATTTACCGAGTTGCAAATTCGCGATCTGTTACGACACATTGAAGCTTATGGCGAGATCGTAAATATTTACGAATTGCAAACAATTGCTTCATTCTCCACAGAGGATATTAATTATTTAAAACCATTTATATCCTTTAGTGGCAACAATAAACCTTCGGAACCATTTATAAGACAATTATATTTGGGTGATTATCAATATTTTTTTCGCGTGGGACGATATATCGAACTACAGGATGGATATGTGGAGGATAGTTTAGGTGCCACCTCCTATTATGGAAATAATTATCGCATCTATACACGATTGCGCTACAATTACAACAATAAATTAAGTTACGGCATCACTGCAGAAAAAGATGCGGGGGAAGCAATTTTCGGTCCCTCACAACCGCAGGGATTTGATTATTATTCTGCACATTTTTTTAAAAAGGGTACAGGAAGATTAAAAGCACTTGCTTTAGGAGATTACGAATTGCGTATGGGTCAGGGATTAATTATGTGGAGTGGATTTGGTTTCGGAAAAAGTGTATACCCTGTTGCCGTAAGAAGAGCTGGTCCAGTGCTTGATGCTTATACTTCCACCAATGAAAACAGATTCATGCGAGGCGCCGGTGCAACATATGCATTTAAAAATGTATACGTAACTGCTTTTGCATCCTATAAAAATTTAGATGCAAATGTTTCTTTAATTGATACAACAGATGAGGAAGTTTTGCAAGTATCCAATATTGACGACAGCGGATTACATAGAACAGATAATGAATTGGAAAATAAAAATGCAATTCAGGAAACTGTTACAGGATTTGATGTTACCTATTACAAAGGTCAATTTAATTTAGGCATTTCTGCCGTGTATTTTCATCTTTCCACACCGTTGATCAAAACACCTGATCTTTATAATGTTTATGATTTTACGGGAACTGATCTAATAAACAGCAGTGTACATTATAATTTTTTGTGGCGGAATATTTTATTATTTGGAGAGGCGGCTGTTAGCGACAATTTAAAAGGTGCTGCGTTAACTGGTTTGATAATGCCGCTTGATCCAAAAATAGATATTGCAATAGTGCATCGCTATTTTTCTCCCGAATATCAAACACTTTATGCAGAAACTTTCTCAGATGGACCAACTCCGCAAAATGAAAGAGGCACTTATTTCGGCACAGAAATTAAACCCATTCGAGGTTGGAAATTCAGTGGATATGTGGATGTATACAAACATCAATGGCTCGAATTTCGGACAGATGCTCCTTCCTATGGAACAGATATATTAACCCAGGTTTCATGGCAACCTTCAAGATCATTTGAAACATATTTAAGGTTTAAAAGAGAAATCAGCGACAGAAATGTTTCGTCTGATCTGATTGAAGATGATGTTGTATTAAATGAAATTACAGAATTAGAAAAAGCAACAATTCGCTGGCATGCCGATTATGACGTAAGTAAAGCACTTACCTTAAAATCGAGAATTGAAGTGAGTTTTTACGACGAACAATTAGGTCTGCCGGAAAAAGGTTATCTCGCTTTCCAGGATTTTAATTATCATCCGATGAGCAGCCCTTTTGGTTTTGCAACACGATTTGCCATTTTTAATACCGACAGTTATAATACCAGAATTTACACTTACGAAACAGAAGTGTTATATGCATATTCCATTATTGGTTTAGCAGGACATGGAACAAGAACATATTTATTGGTAACCTACTCTCCTACTAAATGGATGGACATTTGGGCTAGAGTTAGTAATACCTGGTATTCTGGAATGGATGAAATTGGAAGTGGAGATAATACTTTTCCGGGATCTACCAGAAGTGACTTTAAATTGCAGGTGAGATTGAAATGGTGAGAAAAATAATTGACAATTGACAATTGACAATTTAAAAAACCGGGGGATGATCAATACGCGGCTACAGGTCAAATTAACCACCTAATTAATTACAAATCAAACGACCTTCCTTATAATTAAGACAGGTCGTTTGAAATTTTAGGTTTAATTATCAATTTAATGCTGCGTCTTTTTTTATAACAACTGTGTTTGCGATCTTATCATGTAATGCCTGATGATTTTTATCAAACAAAGCAAATAAATATCCCAACATTAAAATAAAGGTGGAAAATACCTTTCCTACGAACCGTATAAATGCGGCAGCAATATTAACTTTGCTTCCATCTTTTTTCAACACTCTTATTCCTGCTATAAGCTTACCAATACTACCGCCGAATAATCCTTCAAAAAATACAAAATACAGCATTGGAATTAATAAAAAACCCACAATAGCATGTAACCGAAAATGATTCACAAAATTTTTCAAATAGATATTTCTGTGATTATCCAGTACAATTGGTTCAAAATAGGCAAAAAACTGATAATTATCCATCAGGCTTGGCCTTCCTTCATCACCCGATTCATTAAATGACGGGGGACTTTTACCCATGCTTATAAATAAGAATGAGCCGATTACAATTGCCAATAGAAAAGAATCGACAATGAGTGCAAGAAACCTCCTTGAGATCTTTGCATAAGGATACGTAATAGTCAAAGTGTGTGTGTTTAAATTATTAAATATCTTAAAAAATAAAATATAGCCCTATAAGAACATTTTATAATATAGATTTAATTACCCATTGAAAAAACAATGGACAATATTGCGAGGAGAATATTTAGTAAGCCAGGGAACCTTTAAATTCCGGTTCCTTTATTCAAAACTAATGTGTTGGCTATCTTGTCGTGCAGAGCCTGATGTTTTTTATCAAAAAGTGCCAAAACAAACCCTAAAAGAAATGGCAAAGTTGAAACTATTTTTCCTAAAAAACGTATAAACGAAATTCCAAAATTTATCTTACCGCCATCTTTGCGACGAACGCGTATACCAAATAATAATTTGCCTATGGTACCGCCCCAAACGCCTTCAAAAAAAACAAAATACAGCATGGGTAACAAAAATAGTCCTATAAGGGCATCAATGGTATAATTTTTCAAAAAACTTTCAATATAAACTGTGCGTTGTGGATCCAAAAGTATGGCCTCGGCGGTTGCAACAAAAGGATACTTGTCGGCCAGGCCGGGTTTTCCTTCATCAATAAAAGCTTCTGCATCCGTTTTTCCCATACGGACAAACAAAAAAGCAGACACTACAGCAGCGATTAAAAGTGAATCTATCAAGTAAGCAATGAATCTTTTCAGTATGGAGGCAGATTGGTAATTATGCGTCATGACAGATATATTTAAGTAAACTTTTAAGCCCTTATCGGTCGCAAATATAGAAACTAAAATTTATTTTCGTGGCTCCTTTTAAACACCTTTCGTTACTTTAAGTGTAAATATTCACTTAATAGGGATCTAATAATCGCAGGGTTATACGAACGCCTCTCTTTTAATTACCTTTGCAGCTGATTGAAAAAGGTAAGTCAGGAAAGATGGATAATATACGGAATTTTTGCATAATAGCACACATTGATCACGGGAAAAGCACATTGGCGGACAGGCTTTTAGAGGTTACGCATACTGTTTCTGAAAGAGATTCAAAGGCGCAGGTATTGGATGACATGGATATTGAGCGTGAACGAGGAATCACCATTAAAAGTCACGCCATACAAATGGATTTTCTTTATGAGGGAAAGAAATATGTGCTTAATCTTATTGATACCCCCGGTCATGTTGATTTCAGTTATGAAGTTTCCAGAAGCATAGCCGCATGCGAAGGTGCCTTGTTACTTGTTGATGCTACCCAGGGCATTCAGGCACAAACCATTTCCAACCTTTATCTCGCTATTGAACACAATCTTGAGATCATCCCTATTATCAATAAAATTGATATGGATGGAGCCATGATAGAGGAGGTGAAAGATCAGGTGGTTGACCTGATCGGATGTAGCCGGGAAAGTATTTTAGAAGCAAGTGGCAAAACGGGATTGGGAATCGATAAGATCCTGGATGCTATTATCAATAGGGTTCCGGCACCGAAAGGCAGTGAAACAGCTCCATTGCAGGCTTTAATATTTGATTCCGTTTTTAACTCTTACAGAGGAGTAGTTGCTTATTATCGGGTTTTTCAGGGCACCTTAAAAAAAGGCGACAGGGTGAAATTCGTAAATACAGAAAATGATTACGAGGCAAATGAAGTAGGTATTCTTCGATTATTATATGAACCAAGAGAATCAGTTAAAGCCGGTGATGTTGGATATATTATTACAGGAATTAAGGAGGCAAAGGAAATTAAAGTTGGTGATACCATTACACACAAAAATAATCCCTGCAGCAATATTGTGGAGGGATTTAAAGATGTGAAACCAATGGTATTTGCCGGAGTGTACCCGATAGACAACGACGATTATGAAGGTTTGCGCGATGCTATTGAAAAATTACAATTAAATGATGCCTCCCTCATTTTTGAACCGGAAAGTTCTGTTGCATTGGGATTTGGATTCCGCTGCGGATTTTTAGGATTATTACATCTCGAAATTATTACGGAAAGACTGGAACGTGAATTTGATCAGAATGTGATCATTACGGTTCCAAACGTTTCCTTCGATTGTTTTACCACCGGAGGGAAAAAAATAATAGTGCACAATCCAACAGACTTGCCGGATCCTGCATATATCGATCATATTGAAGAACCCTATATCAGAGCACAGGTAATTACTGCTCCAGATTATATCGGGACCATTATGAAATTGTGTATGGATAAAAGAGGTATTTTATTAAACCAGATCTATCTCACAACAACACGTGTTGAATTAATTTGGGAGATGCCACTAACGGAAATTGTTTTTGATTTCTATGATAAATTAAAATCCATTTCACGCGGTTATGCGAGTTTCGATTATGAATTAATTGATTATCGGGAAGGCGATCTCATTAAACTGGATATAAAATTGAACGGTGAAAATGTAGATGCATTTTCTGCTTTGATTCACCGCGATAAAGCATATGAATTCGGTAGCAGATTATGTGCGAAATTAAAAGAGCTGTTACCTAAACAACAATTCGTAATTGCAATTCAGGCGGCAATTGGCGCTAAAATTATCGCAAGAGAAACAATTAGTGCAATGCGAAAAGATGTAACCGCAAAATGTTATGGCGGCGACATTTCCAGAAAAAGAAAATTATTAGAAAAACAAAAGAAAGGAAAAAAACGCATGCGCCAAATAGGAACAGTAGAGGTTCCCCAGGAAGCGTTTTTAGCAGTTTTAAAGTTGAATGAGGATTGAGCTCTGGGCCTGCCTGCCGACAGCGTCAGCGTCAGGAAGGTTCTGAGTTGGGAGTTTGGATCCAGTTGGGAACATACTCACCACTCACCATTGACCATTTACTCTTGGGTGAGTAGTGAATAGTGAGTGGTGAGATTGATACACGTGAGCCGGAAGTTTTTACTCCTGACTAATGACTAATGACTCCTGAACAAAAACTTTTTATGCCATTAATACTTGACGGAAAAAAAATATCGCAGGAAATTCAGTTGGAAATAAAGACTGAAATTGATTTGCTTAAAACTGCAGGAAAAAAAATTCCGCATTTAGCAGCCGTTTTAGTGGGAAATGATGGAGCAAGTACAACGTATGTTCAAAGTAAGATAAGATTGTGCAATGCTGTCGGGATGTTATCTACCTTTAAACATCTGCCGGAATCGATAAGTGAAAAGGAACTTTTAAAAGTAGTGCGCGAATTGAATGATGATGATAATATTAATGGATTTATTATCCAACTCCCACTCCCGAAACATATTAACGAAACAAATATTATTGAAGCAATTGACCCCCGAAAGGATGCTGATGGTTTTCATCCTGTCAATTTAGGAAGAATGCAATTAGGATTGCCTGCATTTGTATCAGCAACACCGGCAGGCATTGTGACTCTGCTTGAGCGGTACCATGTTGAAACTTCGGGAAAACATTGTGTGATAATAGGCAGAAGTAATATTGTTGGAACACCATTAAGTATTTTATTATCGCGCAATAGTGATCCCGGAAATTGCACCGTTACACTTTGTCACAGCAGATCAAAAGATCTTAAAAAAATATGTTTGCAAGCTGATATTTTAATTGCTGCAATTGGCAAACCTGAATTTGTAACTGCCGACATGGTAAAAGAAGGTGTTATCGTAATTGATGTTGGTATTTCACGTGTAGATGCGGATAATGCAAAAGGATATTTAATTAAAGGTGATGTAAAATTTGACGAGGTTGCTCCAAAATGCAGTGCTATTTCTCCTGTTCCCGGAGGTGTTGGTTTGATGACAGTAATATCTTTATTGATGAATACCATGAAAGCATATAAAAATCAAAGTGGTAAAATAAATTAATCCGCCGCGGCGGAACAAATTAATAAACTAACAAATGAACCATCTTCCCGTAATGGAACAATTTTACACTATCCAAGGTGAAGGATTTCATCAGGGAAGAGCCGCATATTTTATTCGTTTGGGAGGATGTGATGTTGGTTGTGTTTGGTGTGATGTTAAGGATAGTTGGGATGCAGAAAAACATCCATTAAAAAGTGTAACATCCATCCTGGAAGACATTAAAAAATATCCCGCTGAAATAATTGTGATCACAGGTGGTGAGCCTTTGATGTACGATCTTACAGAATTAACATCGGCGCTTCACGATAATAAATATCAGATCAATTTAGAAACTTCCGGAGCCTATCCGTTATCGGGCGAATTGGATTGGATATGTTTTTCACCAAAAAAATTTAAAGGTCCATTGCAGGAAGTTGCAATAAAAGCAAACGAATTAAAAGTTGTGGTTTATAATAAAAGTGATCTGCTCTGGGCCGAAGAAAACCGGAAAATGGTAGACAAAAATTGCAAATTATATTTGCAGCCTGAATGGAGTAAACGCGATGAAGTAATGCCAATCATAATTGAATATGTAAAACAAAATCCCGCTTGGGAAATTTCAATACAAATTCATAAATTTATACAGGTCCCATAATAAAAAAAGGTTGCTTACGAATAGAAGCAACCTTTTTTAATTTGAATTTATTTATTATTCAGTAATAACTACACTGTAATTAACAACATTTGCATTACCTGCCAAACTTACCTGATACATACCCGGCGCAATAGCACCAAGATCTATCATTTCAGTATAATTAGCTCCTGTAACATTAATAGAAGATGTATATACAATTTGTCCTGTTGAATTGGAGATATTTAATTCAACATTACCATTTTCATATCCATTTAATGCTAAGGTAAATTGACCTGTGTTCGGATTTGGAAATAAATTAACGCTGGTTTCTTCTTCACCTAAACGAGCAGGAGTAGAGAAATAATAATGATCTGATATATCTGAATTTTCACCAAGACCAACACATACTGAACGCACATGGAATGCATAATCAGTACCAGGAGTTAAACCGGTAACCATCCAACTTGTAGCACCACCCAATACTTTTTTCTTCAAAACCAAAGCACCGGCAGTGGTATAAACAGAAAGATGATACCCTTCTGAATTTAAAGAAGCATCCCAACTTAAATTAGCAGTTGTTCCGGTAATTGCATCAGCAGTTAAACCGGTTGGACTAGGACAGTCTTCAATTCCGCTTGGCATCCAGGAATGACACTCAGAGAATGCACTCCACACTTCTGAATTTCGTCCTGTAACCGGATTAGCAAGAGCTCCGTCATAATTTAATCCCATTGTAGCAGCACCGCCATCACCATTCCATTCAGTAACTACAATTTTTATTTCCCCGGTTGCTTCAAATAATTGAAGCTGTACTGTAACAGGGAAAGTACCTTCAGGACCAGGATAATGAGGAACGTTTACAAAACTTACAACAAATATCTGACTTCCCGGAGCACCTGTGGTATAATAGGTAATATCACCATCAACACAAGAATTCGGATCAAGATCTTCCTGACCAATAAAAATTGTATTTGGGAATAATCCATTTGGTAACAATTGACCAGTGCAACAGGCAGAACTTAAACCGGAATTAAAAGTTACAAAACCATTTGACCCGATATAAGCAGAAGAATGATTTTCTCCATAAAATGGAAAATCAAATCCCATTGGAATTGCTGCGCTTACGGCATCATCGGCCAAACATACTGCTGTTCCTTCTGTTGCCATTGGTGCATAATCACAAGTTGTGTAATCATAACCATAAAAACATGATCCGTCATCAATATCAGCTGCAGGATCGTAGTTTACTGCAGCAGGATCTGTACAACCTTCAGTTTCAATTGCCATAGGCATAAAAGAAATACATTCGCTGAACGCTGACCAGGCAGCACTATTTCTGCCGGCAACGATGTCTGCATTAGTTGCATTTTGATTTAAACCCATTGTGGAAAGACCGCCATCACCGTTATATTCAGTAGTTACGATCTTAACTTCATTTGTACCTTCATGCAATTGCACCTGCACTGTAACCGGGAAAGTTCCTTCCGGGCCAGGATAATGTGGAACTGCAACAAAACTTAAAACGAATACCATGCTACCCGCTGCACCTGTTGTATAATAAGTGATGTCACCATCTATACAAGAGTTTGGATCAAGATCTTCCTGTCCGAAAAAAATGGAATTCGGATATGTTCCTGAAGGAAGAACAGCTCCCGTGCAACATGCATTGCCGAGTCCTGAGTTAAAGGATAAATAGCCGTTAGAACTCACATAACAATTCGTATAGGGAACGTCATAAAAACTGAAACTGAACCCAAGTGGAATTGCAGCGCTAACTGCATCATCTCCTAAACATATAGCTGTACCTGCTGTAGCCATCGGCGAAAAATCGCATGTTGACTGAACATAAGATTGTGCTTGTAGTGTGGAGGAAAAGATCGCCAAAGCGATCAAGGCTGTCGATTTGACCGACAAAATTTTTGTGAATAGTTTTCTCATATTAGAAATTTAGACAACAAGTCTACAATGTAAAATCCTAAAAAACAAATATATATTCAAATATATTATTATATAATATTTATATGATCTGCGGTTTAATTTATTTATAATTTTATTACTCGCAAAATCAAATAGCATAAATATTTTAATTACTTATTTTAATAAATAAAAATAAATAAAAAGGCTGCTTCCGAATGGAAGCAGCCTTTAATAATTTAACTCAAATATTAATTATTCTGAAATTACAATAGAGTAATTTGTTGTATTTGAATTACCGGTTACACTAACCTGATACATACCCGGAGCAATAGTTCCAAGGTTTATTATTTCAGTATGATCAGCACTTGTTACATTAATGGAAGATGCATAAACAATTTGTCCTGTTGAATTATAAATATTCATTTCAACATTATTGTTTTCATAACCATTTAATGATAAAGTAAATTGACCATTACTTGGATTCGGATATAAACTTACACTTGTATTTTCATCACCTAAACGAGCAGGAGTTGAAAAATAGTAGTGGTAAGATATAGGAGATTTTGTTCCAAGACCGGTACAAATTGAACGAACATGGAATCCATAATCAGTGCCTGGAGTTAATCCGGTTACGGTCCAACTTGTAGCACCACCCAATACCTTTTTCTTTAATACAAGCACTTCGTCTAATGTATAAACAGAAAGATGATATCCGCCTGAGTTATCAGAAGCAGCCCAAGAAAGATCAGCTGTAGTTCCAGTAATACCATCTGCCATAAGATCGGTTGGTGCAGGGCATTCTCCTTCAAGACAGCTCAAATAAACAAAAATATTAGCGCGAAGATTAGCAGCATTCGGATCTGGATTGTGCCAGTTGTCGGTTGTCATACCACCAAACATAACATTTCCTGAACCCCAAGCTTTTTCTGCTAAAGTAATATCTGAAGAACCAGTTTCGATGATCACAGAAGTTAAACCTGTTCCGGTAATTCTAGCATGACTAAAACCGGTACCTGTAAACTCAGTTCCGCAAGGTAAATTTGGTCCGTTAAATATCGGATGACCGGGATCAACACCAGATACAGTGCTAGCACCGCCGTCATACACTAAAGTTGTTCCGCCAAAACCAAAACTCATACCATCACCTTCGTTTGGTGCAGCATTGAGTAATAATTTTCCACCGTTGGAAACCCATGTTTCAATAGTTGCCATATTTGCTCCCAGGAATGTTTCAAGTTCATTGGCATGACCATCACTTCCTTCAAGGAATACAAAACAATTATCAGGACCGAAAGCAGCTCCAACGTCAACAGTTTCATAGAATGCTCTGATCCAATCAACTCCTTCTGTACCAAATGCAGTATTCATGGCAGCAGTATTGTTGGTTGTAAACCATGGCTCACCACCTGTAGTATTGGAATAGATGTAATATGCACCACCTGTTCCACCACCGCCGCCGGCTTCATTGATAACTACGTTATCAACATACCATCCAGTAGTACCTGTTGGACCGCAGCAACCGTCGCCGGTATCATAACGGAAACGGATCATACCGTTGGCAGTTGGGGTAATGGTTGCCGAATAAGTTAGAGTACTCCAAACAGCCATACCATAATTATGTAATAAAGGATCAAATGCAACTATCATTGAACTCCAGGTAGCCCCACCATCTGTTGAATATTCTACAAATTCAACATCATATGAACAAGGATAACCACTTTCATTATTTGAATAGGAATCAAATGTTACTGAAAACGAAGCTGGTAATGAAAGAACCGGTGACATTATGTATGAGTTTTCAGCTCCTAAACTACCAATATTGGGATTTCCGTAACTCTGAGTTCCACCTGCACCCCAAGGATTTAGTCCCCAGTTATTACCAACGGTCGTTAGTCCAAGACAAGTATTACCAGTAATAGCAGATGTCCATCCCATGGCTCCTGCATTGAAGTCGTAAGAATACAGTTGTGCATTTAATTTGTTTGGTGTCATTCCTAAAATGGCGATCACCACGAAAGCGGTCAATATATTTAACGGCTTTCTGATTAGTGTGTTCATTGTTCTCATTTTGTGTCGTTTTTCGTAGTTTCTGAATTTCCGGAAGACGGTAATCCTTTTAATTCATTGATCTTTAATTCGCCGGCAAGCATGGCTTCTTCCTGAGTATTGTAATCAGGGGCATTAACAATGCCTAAACCGCGATCGTGACTGATAAATACATTCACGCCGTTGTTTTTAATAAGATAACCCCAACCTCCCTCAACAGTAAATGTTGTAACGGTGTAATCACCGGTAACAACCACCGACTGATCGGAGGTAATGGTTGCCGACTGCCCGGAAGCAGAGAAAGCAGTAAAAACGAAAAAAGCCAATCCCAGAATCCCTAGTTTGGCAATGTGCAAATTTTTCATAGTTTCTAATTTTTTGTGTGAAAAGATGGTACTAATATACAAAAAAAAGTGTCCTGCAAATAAACAGGGCACTTTTTTAATAAAAATTTGAAAAATTTATTTCTGAATAACCAACGGATAACTCATTTTAGCATTGGCATTAACCAAACTCACTTGATAAATTCCCGCGCTTGCATTCATTAATGAAATGGTCTCGCTGTAATTATCGCCTGAAATGGATATGGTTTTGCTGTAAACTACGTTTCCAATTGCATCATATACATTTAATTCGAAAGTGTTTGACTCCAATCCATTCACGTTAATTACAAATTCGCCGTTAGACGGATTTGGATACATTGTAACAGAAGCTTCAGCATCACCAATACGACCAAGTGTCATAAAATAATACCAAGGTGAAGGTGCAGAAATAACACCTAGATCATCATAACAAACAGTTTTAACTCTGAAACCATATTCGGTTAATGGAGTTAATTTGTCGGTGATCTCCACCATGTTGGTGTAATAACCTTTGGTTTTGATCAAACCTGTAGCAACATTTTGCAATGTAACGCGGTATTGATCAGCGCCATCCACTGCATCCCAATGTAATACTGCATCATTGGTAGTAATACCATCTGCATATAGGCCACCTGGAATTTCGCAAACTGCAAATGTTAAACAGCTTAAATAAGCTAAAATATTAGCTCTTAAGTTAGCAGCTTCCGTTAGTGGAGTATGGAAGTTATTTGTGGTCATTCCACCAAACATTACTAAACCATCTCCCCAAGCTTTTTCACCTAAAGTGATATCAGTAGAACCAGTTTCGATGATCACACTTGTTATTCCTGTTCCGGATATGCGAGCATGACTAAAGTTAGAACCTGTAAAATCAGTTCCAACAGGAAGAATTGGTCCGTTAAATATTGGATGAGAAGCATCAGCTGCAGTCACAAGACCTGCACCTCCATCATAAATCAAACTTGTTCCGTCAAAACCGAAACTCATACCATCACCTTCGTTAGGAGCAGAGTTCAGCAATAATTTTCCACCTGAGGAAACCCAACCTTCAATAGTTGCCATATTAGCAGTAAGGAAAGTTTCCAATTCATTTGCATGAGAATCACTTCCTTCAAGGAAAACAAAACAATTATCAGGAGAAAAAGCGAGCAGAGGATCAACGGTCTCAAAATAATCACGGGTCCAACCAATTCCTTCAGGGCCAAAAATTGTATTCATTGCTGTAGTGTTAGTTGTTGTAAACCAAGGTTCACCACCAGTACTATTAGAGTGAATATACATGGAACCAGTTCCGGTTATAGGGCCAAGGTTACATACGGTTTCTGAATAACTATCATTAGCTTCATCACCATCACCGGCAAGGCTTGTCCATGAAACGATATCATAACATCCATCTGCGCTAAAATCATGCATTGTACTAAATGTATAAGAACCGGTTGAAAACGCAGCTATCGTGCCTGCATATGTTTCAGTAACAACAGCACCACCATCCACATTATAGCTTACCGGAAATTCGGAAATTGCTTCAAAACCAAAATTTTGAATTGTAACAGTAACAGATTCCATTCCAAGATCAACGCCTGAAACAGGGTTAGTAACGTTAATTACACCTGCATCGGCTGCAGCGGGTTCAAAAATTGTGAAGGAGATACATTCTTCATAAGCCGACCAGCTTGTGCTGTTTCTGCCTGGAACGATATCAGCTGCAAGTCCATTCTGATTTAAGCCCATAGTATGAAATCCGCCATCGGAATTCATTTGGGTGGTAACAATGCGAATTTCGCCGGTGCCTTCATATAATTGTATTTGTACAGTACAAGGAAATACTCCTTCAGGGCCCGGATAATGCGGAACATCTGTAAAAGACAAAACGAAAATCTGACTTCCCGGAGCTCCGGTTGTATAATAGGTGATATCACCATCAACACAGAAATTCGGATCCCAATCCTCTTGACCGAAGAAAATGGAATTTGGATAAAGATCAGTTGGTAAAATTGCACCTGTGCAACATGCGTTTCCAAGGCCACCGGTAAAGGTCATGTATCCATTCGAACTCACATAAAAATCAGAAAACAGGGCTCCGTAAAAAGGAAATGTAAATCCAATTGGAAATGCACCACTCATCTCATCATCGCCCAAACAAATTGCTGTTCCGGCGGTTGCCATTGGAGAAAAATCACAGTCAGATTGTACATAATACTGACCACGGGCAATTAAACCGAAGGTCGCCATTGCAATAAACAAGGTGATCTTGCGGGTAATCGTGATTGTTTGTGTAATTATTAGTTTCATGATTAAAGTTTTAGGCGACAATAATACCATTATTTTTTCCCAATTCCATTTATTTAAGATCTTTTTTGCAGGAGGTGATAAGAATCACTATTTTAATGTATCTATGGATAGGTGTTTTTAGGAATATTATTCGAAAAAACGTTATTAAATGTATTTACTTATTTTTTAATTATTCTGATTCATAATATTCTGATAATTATAGAATAAATAATATATAAAAAAAGGCTGTTCTAAATAGAACAGCCTTTTTTATTTTATTTGTTTTGAATTATTTATTCGGTAATTACAACTGAATAATTCATATTAAGATCATTATTTTTCAAACTGATCTGATATATACCGGGAGCAACATTCATTAAATTGATCTGCTCATTATAATCAGCATTATCTATTGTGATAGATTTAGTATATACGATCTGACCCATTGAGTTAGAAACATTTAATTCAAATTGGTTATCAGCATAACCGTTAACATTTAAATTAAATACTCCATTGCTTGGATTTGGATACAACATAATGGAAGCATTTTCATCTCCAATACGACCAAGTGTCATAAAATAATACCAAGGTGAAGGAGCAGAAATAACTCCAAGATCATCATAACAAACAGTTTTAACTCTGAAACCATATTCAGTTAATGGAGTTAATTTATCAGTGATCTCTACCATGTTTGTATAATAACCTTTGGTTTTGATCAAACCTGTCGCAACATTTTGGAGTGTTACGCGATACTGATCAGCGCCATCCACTGCATCCCAATGTAATACTGCATCATTGGTAGTAATACCATCAGCATATAAGCCACCAGGAATTTCGCAAACTGCAAAAGTTATACAACTTAAATAAGCTAAAATATTTGCTCTCAAGTTAGCAGCTTCTGTTAGCGGAGTATGGAAATTATTTGTGGTCATTCCACCAAACATTACTAAACCATCTCCCCAAACTTTTTCACCTAAAGTGATATCAGTTGAACCAGTTTCGATGATCACGCTTGTTATTCCAGTTCCGGAAATTCTTGCATGACTAAAGTTAGAACCTGTAAAATCTGTACCAACAGGAAGAATTGGTCCGTTAAAAATTGGGTGAGATGCATCAGCTGCTGTAACTAAACCAGCGCCACCATCATAAATTAAAGATGTTCCATCAAAACCAAAACTCATACCGTCACCTTCATTCGGTGCAGAATTTAATAATAGTTTACCACCTGAAGTAACCCAACTTTCAATTGTTCCCATATTTGCAGTAAGGAAATTTTCTAATTCAATTGCATGCTGATCACTTCCTTCAAGGAAAATAAAACAATTGTCAGGAGAAAAAGCAAGCAGTGGATCAACCGTTTCAAAATAATCGCGGGTCCAACCAATACCTTCAGCGCCAAAAACTGTATTCATTGCTGTAGTATTTGTGGTTGTTCCCCAAGGTTCAGAACCTGGCAGACTTGAATAAATATACATTGCACCAGTTCCGGTTATAGGACCAAGATTACAAACAGTTTCAGTGTAACTATCATTGTCCATATTTTCATCAATTTCCATTTCAGTCCATGCAACAATATCGTAACAACCGTCTAAACTGAAATCCCAGCCTTCCGGCATTGTATAGGAAGCAGTGCTATAAGGAGCTATCTCACCGAGGAATGCGCCACCGGTAACTAATCCACCATCAACCTGATAATACACATTGAATTCAGAAGCAGGTTCTGAACCATAATTGTAAATAGTAACAATTACATCTTCAAACCCAAGATCAACTCCGGAAACAGGATTAGTTATATCAACTATACCAACATCGTTCAGAGCGCCTCCAATAATATTAACGCTATAATCTTCTGTTTCTCCAAAGCTGTAATTAGCACAAGGGTCAGGAGTAGCAGGCATTGCGTATATTTCGCGAACGCGCATTCTTGTTACACCACCGGTTGCAGAAACTGGAATACTGAAGGTTGCAGTACCTGTTGCAAAAGCTGTAAGATCCAACACTGTTCCAACCAATTCGCCAACATCATAAAAATCATCATCCTGATTGTAATCGATCCAAATACCAAAATCATTGTTTGATGAAAAGGAACCTGCTCCAACGGTAATTGTATACGAGGAACCCATTGCCACATCAGTTGACATAAAAGTGTAATCGCTATAAAATGGAGCAGGCGCACCATCGGTAGGGTTGTCAATGGTCCCTAATCCTACATAACTGCAATAATCTCCTTCAACCGTACCTGTGGTATAGGTTGGGGTGCAGTATTGACCGAATACAGTCGCAGATCCCAAAAGCAAACTCATGGATGCTACTGCAATTCGTTTAGATAAGTTAAAAATCTTCATAAATGCGTTTTTTAGTTAAAATATATGTTTTAATTAGTTAAAAATGAGGATTAAAGGTATTAAAAAATATGGTATCTACAAGAGATAATGGAAAAAAGATCAATCGATTTATTTTAGAATAGTTGGATAGATTTCCGCTTAGTTTATTAATTGAAATGGCTGCTCATAACAGAACAGCCATTTCAATTTGGTCTATATTAAGATCATTCCGTAATAACTACAGAATAATTTAAATTGAGATCGTTATTTATTAAATTGATATGATACATACCCGGAGCAACATTTATTAAATTAATTTGCTCATTATGATCCGCATTATCAATTTTAATTGTTTTGGTATATATGATCTGACCCATGGAATTAGAAACATTTAATTCAAATTGATTATCTGCATAACCACTTACATTTAAATTAAATATTCCTGAACTTGGATTTGGATATAATGTAACCGAAGCATTTTCACCATCTCCAAGACGTCCTAAGGTAGTAAAGTAATACCATGGTGATGGAGCAGAGATTACCCCAAGATCATCATAACAAACAGTTTTAACTCTGAAACCATATTCGGTTAATGGAGTGAGTTTGTCTGTGATCTCTACCATGTTGGTATAATAACCTTTGGTTTTGATCAAACCAGTTGCAACATTTTGCAAGGTAACGCGATATTGATCAGCACCATCTACGGCATCCCAATGTAACACCGCGTCATTTGTTGTTATACCGTCGGCAAATAATCCTCCTGGAATTTCACAGATTGCAACATCAAGACAACTTAAATAGGCAAAAATATTTGCGCGTAAATTAGCTGCATTCGGGTCAGGATCATGCCAGTTGTCGGTGGTCATTCCACCAAACATTACAACACCTGCTCCCCAGGCTTTTTCACCTAAGGTAATATCGGTAGTACCGGTTTCAATAATAACGCTTGATAAGCCCGTACCAGTTACTTGTGCATGACTAAATCCTGTTCCTGTATAATCGGTTCCGGCTGGTGTGAATGGCCCACTAAAAATTGGATGACCGGGATCACCTGCAGTAACTGAAGAAGCACCGCCATCATAAACCAGCGTTGTTCCATCAAAACCAAAACTCATTCCATCTCCTTCATTTGGTGCAGAGTTAATTAATAATTTGCCTCCCGAAGCAACCCATCCTTCAATTGTTGCCATATTAGCATCGAGAAATGCTTCTAACTCCAATGCTCCACCATCACTGCCTTCCATGAAAATAAAACAATTTTCAGGGGAGAAAGTCAGTAACGGATCTATGGTTTCATAATAATCACGGGTCCAACCAATTCCTTCAGTGCCGAAAACGGCGGTCATAGCAGTGGAGTTATTAATTGTAAACCAAGGCTCACCACCGGTTGTATTTGTATATAAATAAATAGCACCAGTGCCTGTAATTGGTCCTAGATTACATACATTTTCAGAATACATATCATTAGTAAGATCTTCATCAATTTCCATTTCAGTCCATGCAACAATTTCATAACATCCATCTGAGCTGAAATCCCAACCTTCCGGCATTGTGTAAGAAGCAGTTCCATATGGTTCAATAGTACCGAGGAATGCTCCACCTGTAACTATACCACCATCAACCTGATAATACACATTAAATTCAGATGCTGGTTCGGAACCATAATTATGAATTGTAACTATTACATCCTCGAATGCAAGATCAAGTCCTGAAACAGGATTTGTTATGTCAACAATTCCAACATCATTTGCAGCACCTTCAATAATATTTATATTATCGAGATACCAACCTGTAGTTCCGCCGGGTCCGCAGCATCCATCTCCTGTATCATATCGAAAACGAATTCTTCCATTATCTGTTGGTGTAATAAAAATATCATAGGAAATACTATTCCAGGTAGCAATTCCATAATCATGCAAATTTGCCTGGTATTCCACAAAAGGCGAATTCCATGTTGCACCGCCATCTGTTGAATATTCCACAAATTCAACATCATAACTGCAAGGATATCCGCTTTCATTATTTGAATAAGAATCAAATGAAAGGGTAAATGATCCGGGCAAGGATAATACCGGAGAAATAATGTAGGAATTTTCTGCTCCCAGATCACCAATACTCGGATTTCCATAACACTGAGTACCAGCCATTCCCATTGGACTAAGGTTCCAGTTTGAAGCAAATGTTTCTAAGCCAAGGCATGTTGGTCCATAAATTTCGGTTGTCCAACCCATTGCATCTGCATTAAAATCGTAGGAGTATAATTGTGCATTTAATTTTGCAGGTAATATTCCCAACAGGAATATTACTGAGCACGAAGCCATTAAATGCAATGGCCTGAATAAATTGGTAAGTAATTTTTTCATTGTCAGTAGTGTTTATTTGTTGATGAATTTGTTTGGATTGTATTTTTTTTAAATTCATTTACTTTTATTTCACCGGCAATTAATGCTTCCTCTTCAGTAGCATAATCAGGTGCATTAATTTCACCTGTACTTCTGTTGTGACTGATAAAAACATTTATGCCATCCGCTTTAATAAGGTATCCCCACATACCATCCGGGAGTGTGAAAGTTGAAATAACATACATAGTATTTATTTGCACTGACTCCTTTGATGAGGAAGAAGATTGACCAAAACAATTTTGGATTGTGAATAAAAATGAAAGAAAAAAAACAATTGTGATAACGACAGGAACTCGAAACATTGTTCTTCCGAAATTGTTCCCTGAAATATTAATTTCAGTTTTTTGCATTGATTTATTTTTATAGGTTAATTAATATAATAATTGCGCTTATAAAATCACCATTAATATAATCTCAACACATCAGTATCTAACATTTCTTTTTTACCCGATACCCATTTTCGAACATTTCGGTAAAATATAATTTTTGTCGCCTTTTCTTTGGTAAGGATATGTAGTAAAATTTAAACAAATATAAATTCCCGGCATCGATTTTCCAAACAATTTTCCACTAAAATCTGCAATTAAACTAATAAATATTTCACTTTTTCACAATATTGCAACCTGAAAAAGTTAAAATTCTTTATTCACTATCAATAATAATATCCGAAAACACCTCTTGGAACTTTTTTTAATGGATGTTTATGGCAATTATCACAAAAAAAAACAGGCTATCCGGTTGGACAGCCTGTCGATAAATTTTTACTATTATTATTTCTGAATAACTACAGGATAAGTTATCTGAGCATCCTTGTTAAGCAATTTAACCTGATAAATTCCAGATGCAACATTTTCCAGATTGATCTGCTCTGAATAATTTGCATTGTCAATTTGAATCGATTTATTATAAACAATTTTACCCATAGCATCAAACACATACAATTCAAATGCGTTATCACTATAATCGCTTATTTGTAATGTAAACTGACCTGCATTCGGATTAGGATACATTGTAATTGCAGCCTCTGTTGTTCCAATACGACCTAGTGTGGTAAAATAATACCATTCTGAAGGTGCAGTTATTTCACCAAGAATATCATAACATACGGTTTTAACACGGAATGCATATGTAGTTAATGGTGTTAATTTATCAATGATCTCTACATAATTTGTTTCATATCCCTTTGTTTTAATAAGGCCTGTTGCAGTATTTTGCAGAGTCACACGATACTGATCTGCACCTTCCATTGCATCCCAATGTAAAACTGCATCATCGGTAGAAATTCCATCTGCATATAAACCTGTTGGAATATCGCATACCGGGATAGGTCCAACACTTGGTATCCAGGAATGACATTCTTCAAATGCATCCCAAACTTCAGAGTTTCTTCCTGAAACAGGATTCGCAGTTATACCATCATAATTTAATCCCATTGTGGCAGCTCCACCATCGCTGTTCCATTCGGTAACAACAATTTTAATTTCACCTGTTGCCTCATACAATTGTAATTGAACTGTAACAGGGAAGGTACCTTCCGGTCCGGGATAATGTGGAACGTTGGCATAGGTTACAACAAATATCTGACTTCCAGCCAAACCAGAAGTATAATAGGTAATATCACCGTCAACGCAAGAGTTAGGATCAAGATCTTCCTGACCTAAGAATATTGAATTAGGAAATAAACCGGCGGGTAGAACCTGACCGGTACAACATGCAGTTCCTAACCCTGCACTAAAGGAAACATACCCGTTTGATCCGATATAAATATCAGAGTGTGTTACGCCATAAAATGGAAAGTCAAATCCCATCGGAATAGCAGCAGAAACAGCATCATCGCCTAAACAAACTGCGGTTCCTTCACTTGGCATGGTAACGTAATCACAAGTGGAATATAAATAACCAAAAAAACAAGAACCATCTTCAATTTCAGCTCCTGGATCATAGTTGATCGCATCAGGATCTGTACAACCTTCATCCGGTAATCCATCAGGTAAGAATGAAATACATTCATCAAAAGCAGACCAATCAGCACTATTTCTGCCTGCAACTACGTCAGCTTCAGAAATATCCTTATTTAAACCCATCGTTGACAAACCACCATCGCCGTTATAACTGGTTGTAACAATTCTTACTTCTTGAGTGCCTTCATATAATTGCACCTGAACTGTTACAGGAAAAGTTCCTTCAGGACCAGGATAGTGTGGAACATCAGTATAACTTAAAACAAAGATCTGACTGCCCGGAGCGCCTGTGGTATAGTAGGTAATATCGCCGTCGGTACAAGAATTTGGATCAAGATCTTCCTGACCAAAAAATACAGAATATGGATATGTGCCACTTGGGAGTATAGCTCCTGTGCAGCAACCGGAACCAAGGCCGGCAGTAAAAGAAAGGTATCCATTTGAACTTATATAACATTCCGTAAAAGGAACTTCATATAATTCAAAGGTAAATCCGAGTGGAATAGCAGCACTAACCTCGTCATCTCCTAAGCATAAAAACGTTCCCTCTGTCGACATGGGAGCAAAATCGCATGTTGACTGAATATAAGATTGTGCCTGAGTGGCAAAGGAAGTAAGCGCCAAAGCTATTAGCAGCGCAGGTTTTCCCATAAATAATTTGATGTAATTTTTTTTCATAGTTCTAAATTAGGATACAATTATACTGTTTTTTTTAAATTTTATTAAATCAGGTGTTAAAATTAGTTGTTTGCACCTATAATTTCACATCTTAAATTAATTTTTCACCCTCAATAAAGGTAGATTCAACATTGTGTTCATTTAGGAGGATAATGAAATCTGCAGATTTATTGGTGCTGATCGAACCATAATGATCAGAAAAACCAGAGGCAATTGCAGAACCCATGGTATAAGCATACACCCCTTGCTCAAAGGAAATTTGTTGATCTTTAGATATGATATTTCCTCTGTCATCTAATCTTGTTTCAGCGGAATGAATATTAAATAACGGGTCAAAATTAACGACTACCGGAGCGTCGGTAGAAAACGCAACATTTACACCAGATTGCATTACCGAATTAACGGGATACACATTGTCCAAGTAATTTGAAGAGAGATTCTGAGTGAAATTTTTTCCGAGTTCATAGATAAAAACCGGTTGCATTACAGCACTAATTTTCAAATCGAACATTCTTTTTAAATCATATTGTGAGGGAAATCCAAGATGCTCAATTCTGTGATTGATTTTATCTTTATTAAAGGGAGCAATTTCTTCAAAAACATCAATAACCATTTCGATGGCAGCATCACCAATTGCATGCACCGCAATTCTGAATCCTGCATCTTGAGATTCCTTTGCTAGTTTTTTAAATATTTCTTTTTCAATTCTCAATACACCAAATTCATCGGAATTTTTGTAGGGATTTTTCATTGCTGCTGTTCTTCCGCTCAACCCGCCATCAGCAAAAAATTTAACTGTATCAATATTTAAATGTTCAGAATGATATTTTTCCGGTAGGGGATACACCTTATTTACTCCATCAGGAACTCTTATTGGAAATATATTTAATCGGATCTTTAATTCGCCATTCCTATCCATTTCTTTATACACTTCAATCAGATCTTTTTCTACTGCCGGATCAGTAGCAGACGTAATTCCTAATCGGATAAATTTTTCTTGTGCGGCAAGTATCATTTCACGCAATTGCGTTTTAGTGTATTTAGGAATTTTACTTAAGATCAATCCAATAGCAGTTTCGGTGAAATGCCCTGCCGGCGAACCATCAGGTAAAAGTTTGAGCTCCCCTCCTTTAGGAATTTCGGTGGTTGCAGAAATATTACAAACTGAAAGCGCCTTTGAATTAACAATTATTTGATGAGCACAGGTTCTTGTAACACAAACCGGTCTGTCGGTAAGTATTTTATCGAGATCGAACTTATTGGGTATTTTTTTATCCGGAAAATTTGCTTCATTAAATCCTCTGGCAAGAATCCATTCCAGTTGTGGATTTTTATTTGCATATTCAAATAATTTTTGTTGCATTTCTTCCAGGCTTTTTACACCGCGCAGGTCTAAAAGTGAGGTTAATAAATTACCTACTTTCCAAACATGAATATGTGCATCGTTAAACCCGGGAAATACCGTTTTATTTTGCAGGTCAACCACATGGGTTTGGGGGGATTTTAGTTTTAGAATATTAATATCATTGCCCACACCAACAAATTTTCCATTTGAAATGGCAAATGCAGTACATCGGGGATTATTTTTATCCTGTGTAAAAACTTTGCCATTATAGAAAATTTTATCAACCATTAAACGAAAAATTATATAACACTTATTTACTAAATTCAACCTCGTTTGGCCTGGGCACGTTGTACTGCCATTTCCAAGACATGTAATCCTTCCAATAATTGTTCGTCGGTCATTACAATAGGTGGAAGTAATCGTATACAATTACTGAATAGGCCTGCACGAATTAAAATTATTCCATGTGCTATTGCATCCTTAATAATTTCCATTGCAATCTCAACATCAGGCTCCTTAGTATTTCTATCTTTTACAAACTCTACCAGACGCATTGCACCGAGCCCGCGCACATCACCAATACAAGAATATTTTATTTTCCAGTTTTTCAACTCATTTTCAATCAGTTCTCCCACTCTATTTACGCGAGATAAAAACGCTGAAGATGATAATATCTTAAGTGCCTGTATTGCTGCAACGCAAGCAACGGGATTACCACCATAAGTGCCGCCAATTCCACCCAAATGAACAACATCCAATATCTCCGCTTTACCGGTAATTGCACTGATCGGCATACCTGCACCAATTGATTTTGCAGAACAAATAATATCAGGAATAACCTCAGTGTGTTCGCATGCAAATAATTTACCTGTTCTTGAAGCGCCGCATTGAATTTCATCAAAAATTAAAACTATATTATGTTTTGTTGCGATCTCTCTTAATTTCTGTAGGAATAATTTAGGCATAGGAATAAATCCTCCCTCCCCTAATACAGGTTCAATAATTATTGCCGCCACACTTTCAGGATCAATTTGAGATATCATGGCCACCTCAAATTGCTGGATACAAAATTGAATATATTCTTCTTCCGATAATTGAGCCGGTTTTCGGTAAATATTTGGTGCCGGTAAACGCACTACATCATTTACAAATGGACCAAATCCTTTTTTAAATAAAGCGTATTTACTTGTTAAACTCAAAGTAAGTAAAGTGCGCCCGTGATATCCTCCTTCAAAACAAATTACAGCAGTTCTTTTGGTATAATATCTGGCAATATTTACAGCATTTTCAACAGCTTCACTCCCACTGTTTGCCAACAATGTTTTTTTGGGGAAATTACCGGGAGTTAAACTATTTAATAATTCGGCCAATTCAACGTAAGGCTCCGGAGTTGCAACTAATGAACAAATATGGGTGTATTTATTTAATTGCTCCTTCATGGCATCAACAACATCTTTATTGCTGTGTCCAATATTCATCATTCCAATACCGCCTGCAAAATCAAGCAATGTATTTCCATCCACATCAGTTACCACTCCTCCTTCGGCTGAAGCAATAGCTAAATCGGTTGATTTTGCCAATCCATCAGGTAATGCATTTTTTCGCCTTTCGATAATTTCCAACGATTTAGGACCGGGAATGGAGGTTGTAAGTTTAATTGTGCTCATAATGTAAAGTTAATGTACCAATGTAATAATGTACCAATGTACCGATGAACAGCCGCTCATTCGACGGCCGCTACATTTCGATAAAATTTAAAGTTTGATTTATGACTATATTTTACAATGCTTAGTTTTTTTGGTTGTTTTATTGCTAATTATCAATTTTTTTTGGCTGTTTTATTGTCAATTGTCAATTGTCAATTGTCAATTTTTTTTTGGCTGTTCATTGGTACATTTTTTTTTCATCGGTACATTGGTACATTTTTTTTCATCGGTACATCACTATCACCGCTCCCGCATTTCCACAAGTAGGATCATTCAGGTAATCTTTCATCAATCCTTTTATTTCAAATCCTATTTTTTCTTGTACGGACACCGTTGGATCAAAAATTTCGTGATTTTTTACTTTTAAATAATATTCATCAATGCTCATTTCTTCTTTATAATTAATATACCCATTGAGCATACCAACAGTTAGTTGACCTTTACAACCAAGTTCCTTTGCTATTGCACTCCTTATTCTGTAAAATTCTTTGGCAATTCCACGACCGCGGTAATCGGGATGAACACTTACGTCGATGCCGTACAACCATTCTCCGTTTGCATCGTGGTTGGTTAACCACCCACCGGCCACAGTTTCATTAAAAGTATGATGAACAGGGTTATCGATATTAAAGTTATAACGCATGGTAGTTGTTCCACCCACAACTTTATTTTTATCGAGTGCAACCAGTTGTCCTTCAGGAAAAATTTCCAGATGTTTTAGATAATGTTCTGCATGTAATATTTCATCCTCTGCAAGGTTTGGAAATACAATATATTGTAATTCTTCCAAAGCTGAAACATGTTCCGGTTTAGTATTTGTAAATAAAATATTCTTGTATATTAAATCAGTTTTGATCAATTGTATAAAAATTTAATTGTTAATTAATTAAAATTTTCAAAAAGTAAATCCTAGTATCAGGTACACGATACAGCTGACACAGAAGGCCAATAATGCCAATGGTAATTGTGTTAATCCGTGTTGCATATTATTTGTCTCACAACTTTGTGAGGTTAAAATTGTTGCGTCAGAATACAAGCAGGCATTAGCTCCAAACACACCTGCGCTAATTATAGCACCGATATTTAACATCACATTGGAATCAATGGATTGTGCAAGAGGGATCACAATTGGAATTGCAACCACATATAATCCCCAGCTTGATCCGGTGGTAAATGATATAGCCGATAAGGAAATAAAAATAATAACAGGCAAAAATGATTTGCTTACGTAGGGTGAAACGGAATTGATAACATATTGTGTCAACCCCATTTTATCGCCAACCTCCTTTAACATAAGCGAAATCACAACAAGGGCAAGGGCAAATAACATGGAATTAAATCCTGAAAAAATTGTCTCCGTTAATTCCTGCACCGTTGATAATTTTCGTATTAAAAAATAAAGAAACGTAAATGCAACTCCAATTAAAACACCTTTTAACGCGTCAATTTCAATTCCGGGCTGAGAAAAATCCTGAAAAGCCATTGTAGCAACTAATACAACTATCATGGGTATTAAAAAATATCGCGCTTTCGGATTTACGAGTTTTGGAAATATTTCAAAATGAACACTTGACAATTTTGTTCCCTCCGGTATAATTTCAGATGTGGTTTCAGCCCGGTGAATTGCTTTTTTCATTTTGCCGAACATTGGAATTACACCGTAAATAAATAACGGCACCATTAAAACGGAAACCCATCCATAAGCAACAAATGGAATCACAGAAAAATATGTTTTTAATCCCTCACCGGCAGCTGCAAATCCCGATTCTTCCAATTGCACACCAATAAATAAGGTCCAGGTGGAAATAGGAACAATTACACAAAGCGGCGGAGATAAAGTATTTACAATGTAGGCAAGATATTCTCTTGGTATTTTAAATTTATCGGTTACATTTCTCATTGTAATACCGGTTGTTAAGGCACTTAAATAGTCGTCAATAAAAACAAAAATTCCCAAAAACCAAGTTCCCATTAGTGCTTGTCGTTTGGTGTGTATACGCTCCAACATTCGCTCACCAAATTTTTTTGCACCTCCGCTGCGAATCATCAATGCCATTATAGAACCATATAAACCGCAAACAACAATTACCCAAACGGTATCTTCATCTGTCATTACGGCATAAAGTGTAGAAATAAATCCATCAAAAAACGCCCAACCCTCCAGCATAACAAATCCGACAAGACAGCCAATTAATAATCCCTCGAACGACGATCGCAAAAATATAGAAACAAGAATTACCACCAGTGGTGGAATCAAGGATAACCAGCCGAAATAAAATTCTTCCATGAGCGATCAGACAATGAGTTATGAGTAATGAGATATGAGTTTACTAGACTCAAACTTTAAAATTTAAATTCCAATTTATAAATTTCCTGTACTAATTAGTTTTTTTTCTAAATATTCATACAAACCTTCACTTCCGCTTTCATGCCCTAATCCGCTTTGTTTCCAGCCTCCAAATGGCGCCTCGGTTGCTTGTGGTGCCCATTCATTTATTCCAACCATGCCGAATTCCAGTTTTTCAGATAAATAAATTGCATCATTTATATTATTGGTCCAGATATATGCAGCTAAACCATAAGGGGTATTATTTGCATTTTCGATCACCTCTTCCTTTGTTGAAAATTTAATCACCGGTAAAACAGGTCCAAAAATCTCATTATTAATAAATGCTGAATTTTTATTGGTAACATTGATAACAACCGGTGTAATAAAATTTCCTTTTTCCAGGGTATCACCACCTGTTAAGATTATATTGTTTTCGTTTTTGGCCTGTTCAATAATATGTAACACATTCTGTTGCTGGGTTTTATTAATGAGAGGGCCAAGTCTGGTTTCGGCATCCAACCCATTTCCCATTTTTAATATTTCGGTATGTTTTACAACTGCTTCTATAAATTGCTCATATATTTTTTCATGCACATAAAATCTTTGTGGTGAAATGCATACTTGTCCGCAATTGCGAAACTTTGTTGAAACGGATGTTTTTGCTACTTGTTCCACATCGACATCATGCATAATAATAACAGGCGCATTTCCTCCCAACTCCAGTGCCAATTTTTTATTTGTTTTTGATGCGCCATCCATTAAAATTTTTCCAACTCTTGAACTGCCTGTGAAACTTATTTTTTTAACTATAACATTTTGGAGTAACTCATTACCGATCTTGGTTGCATCACCATTTACTAAATTGATCACACCTGCAGGAATACCGGCCTCTGCCAATGCTGCTACCAAATTCATTCCTGTGAGCGGAGTATATTCGCTTACTTTCGCAACAACGGTGCAACCTGCAGCCAAAGCTGCAGCCCAGGCTCTTGCAGGATTATAAGCGGGAAAATTCCAGGCTGTAACAACACCTATTACTCCCATTGGCTGATAAATTACCTGCATACGTTTATCAGTTCGTGATGATGGAATTACTTTTCCGTAACTGCGTTTACCTTCTTCGGCAAACCATTCAAATAAATTTGCGGCAACATTTAATTCTCCTTTTGCTTCAGCTATGGGTTTTCCACTTTCCATAACCATATCGCGTGCAAATTCAGATAAATTTTTTCGGATAATGTTCGCCGTATTTTTTAAAATTTCTGCGCGTGTCCAGGGTGAAATTACACTCCAGGTTTTAAATGCATTTTGCGCAGCATTAATTGCCAATTTACAATCTGCATCATCTCCAAAGGGAACAGAACAAATTAATCCTTCGGTTGCAGGATTCATCACATTCCACAAGCCTGCATTTTTTGCGTCTACCCAATTCCCATTAATAAATTGTTTTCTCATGCTTGTAAATTTAATTTCCCTTCAACGATGCCTATTACCAAATTATTTTTGCGTTAATTCCATTAAACTTTCTTCTATTATTAACAGTCCTTTCATGAGATCTTCCTCTTCAATAACAAGAGGTGCAAGATTGCGGATCACATTACCATAAACTCCGGCACTCAGTACGATTAACCCCTTTTCATAACAACGCTCAACAAGTTTTTTGCAAAGGTCGGCATTGGGTCTTGTGATATCACCATCAATACTTAATTCAAATGCCATCATGGCACCTAATCCACGCACTTCAGAAATATGATTTGGAAATTTTTCTTTGAAGGCAGTAAATGCTTCCAAAATTTTATTCCCAATTCTCAAACCCTTATCATTGATATTGATTTCCTCCATATAATTAAGTGTTGCTGTAACTGCTACACAACACATTGCATTTCCTGAAAAAGTACCTCCTATTGTACCGGGATTAATATTATCCATTACCTCTGCTTTTCCCATCACAGCTCCAATAGGCATTCCGCTGCCCATACTTTTTGCCCAGGTACTCAGATCAGGAATAACATCATAGTGATGAAATGCCGCCCATTTTCCTGTTCGTCCGAATCCGCTCTGCACTTCATCCAGAATTAAAAGTATTCCATTTTCATCGCAAATTTTTCTTAACTCCTGTAAATATTTTTTGGGCAACACGTGAAATCCACCTTCGCCCTGAACTAGCTCCACAATTATAGCAGCAACATCTTTTGCAGGAACATTTGTATTAAAAAAATCATGCAATTTATGAATATGTACCATACTCACTTCATCCTCAGTTGCATATCCTTTATAATAAGAAAAGGTTGGAAAATCAATTCTATAAATTTCAGGTGCATAGGGTCCGAATCCGGTTTTGTAACCAACCTTACTTGTTAAAGTTGATGCCAATAATGTTCTTCCGTGAAATGCCTGTGAATAACAAATAATTGCTTGACGTTTTGTTGCCTGCCTTGCTATTTTAATAGCATTTTCCACTGCCTCTGCTCCACTGTTTGTAAACATTACTTTTGTATGCTCCCCATGCGGAATTAATGAAATTAATTTTTCAGCGGCATCTAAATATTGTTCATAGATAGTTACGTTAAAACAAGTATGAAGAAATTTTTCTGCCTGTTCCTGAATTGCTTTCACAACAGGTGGCGGACAATGGCCTGCATTGATAACTCCTATTCCACCTCCAAAATCAATCAATTTTCTATCATCAGCATCAGTAATAATTGCTCCACTCGCAGAAACCACACTCGATGGATTAAATATTCCCAATGCATTTGGAACAAGTTTTTTTCTTCGTTCGTGTAATAATTCTGTTTTAGTTATTTCTTTCATTGTTCTGGGTTCTGAGTTCTGGGTTCTGGGTTCTGAGTTCTGAGTTCTGAGTTCTGAGTTAACTAAAGTTTACATGGTTTGCAAAAGTTTCAGGGTTGTGTTCCGATTGATATTTTTTATTTTTTGATTGTTATTTATTATTTTTTGTGGTTTATATGGTTTGTAAAAGTTTCAGAGTTGTGTTCCGATTAAAAATTTTTATTTTTTGATTATTATTTTTTATTCCCTCAACCTCGGGCCCCATCTCTTATCTTCCCCAAAGGGAAAGACGTTTCTTTTACATTTTTTCAAAGTTTCTGCAAAATAAATTACTTTGCAATTTCTACAAACCAATTCCTCCGACTGATGTTTTCAGTTAACCCAAAGCATCCAATATTAAATTAATTTTCCAATGATACCTACTGCAAACTGCCACTGCCAACTGTTGACTGGCTTTCCGGGTTACGATCTGATTACTATTTTTTGATTGTTATTAGTTATTCCCTACGAGTTACGCACCGGTAAGGTGGATGCAACTCATTACTCATTATTCATCACTCATTTAAATACACAGTCTTAATATTCATAAACTCCTTCATTCCATAATGCGATAGCTCCCTTCCATATCCTGATTTTTTTATTCCTCCGAAAGGAAGTCTCGGATCTGATTTTACCATTGCATTAATAAAAACTCCTCCTGCATTTATTTTCCTTGCCAATACTTGCGCTTTTTCCAGATCTTCAGTAAACAAAGTTGCACCCAATCCATATCTGCTATTATTTGCAAGGGCAACTGCGTGCATTTCATCCCGTGCTTCTATTATACTTGCTATCGGTCCAAATAATTCCTCATCAAATGCTTGCATTCCGGGTTGAATATTTTCTAAAATAGTAGGATGATAATTTGCGCCTGACCTTTTTCCTCCCACAGCTATTATAGCACCTTGCTTTACTGATTGCAACTCTTGTTCCTCTAGTTGTTCGGCCTGTTCAATTTTTGCCATTGGTCCTGTTGTTGATTCTTCCAGTAATTGATTGCCCTGTTTTAATTTATTTACCCCTTCGAGTAAGGCATTAATAAAGTCAACCTTGCATTCACTTTCCACTATAAATCGTTTAGAGGCGATACAACTTTGACCAGCATTTTGAAACCGCGATTGCAGCGCAATTTTTGCTGCGTTTTTTATATTCGCATCTTTTAAAACAATTAATGGATCAGTTCCACCTAGCTCCAACACTGTTTTTTTTATATGTTTTCCTGCAATGGAGGCAACAGAACTGCCGGCAATTTCACTGCCTGTTAAAGTGACACCTTGAATAATATCATGCGAAATAATTTTTTCTGTTGCATTCGAATCTACAATTACAGATTGAAAAACATGATCAGGAAACCCTGCTTCTCGAAAAACACTTTCAATTGCAAGAGAACATCCACAAACATTTCGTGCATGTTTTAATATGATGGTATTACCTGCCATCAATGCCGGTGCTGCAAAACGAAATACCTGCCAGAAAGGAAAATTCCATGGCATAATTGCAAAAACACATCCGATAGGCTCAAAAACAACATAACTTTTATATGCATCACTTTTAATGACCTCCTTTTCGATCATATTTTCTGCATGCGTTGCATAATAGGTGCAATTCCATGCACATTTTTCCACCTCAGCACGACTCTCATTTAATATTTTTCCCATCTCCAATGATATGGTCATTGCATATTTTTCTCTGTTTTCCCGCAATACTTTTGCAGCTTTATTTAAAAGGTCGGCGCGAAAATCTATGGATGTATTTTTCCAATCAGAAAAAGCTTTTTCGGAAGCTGACAAAACGGAATCTATTTTATTATCATCAAATACCGCATATTCAGCAATTACTGTTTGGTCGAAGGGATTTATGGATGTGAATTTTTTCATATTTAAATCAATAACCCGGATATTGAACTAATACACCTCCACTCGCTCCCACTTCTCTGTCGGGAATCGGGAAACAAGGCAACACATCATCCCCTAAAATTTCATTCACTTTGCCGAAATGTGCAAGATCAAAATATCGGTTTCCTTCCATATTTAATTCACTGCGTCGCTCATCCATCAGTGCCTGAAGAAATTCCGCTTCGGATGCAATATCTAACGGGGGCAAAGACCTGAAAGAGCGCAATGAATTGAGCCAATCAATTCCACTACCACCAAATCCGTTAGCTTCTGCATTAATTAGGGTCATCTCACCGAAACGCAGAATAAAAGCGGAGTTGTTTTGAAATATTTCCCCGCGATATTTTTGTGTTCTTCCATCAGGTTCAATACTTACATCATTACCAAAATAATCAACAAGTTCAGCTCTGATATCATCCGGTCGTGTTTCAAAAAATAATTTGAGATCCTCTGAAACAAGAAAATTTACTTCACTTCTCAAAGCATCCGGCCTTGCATAAGTAAGTGCATTAAATTGACTTTTATCCTGCACATTAAATTGTAATTCAAAAATGGATTCACCGCTTGTTGGAGATACATATACATTTAAAAATTCATCGCCTGTTAACGGTCCAAAAAGCCCCGAGTCGAATACGAGATCACCATATATTGCAGCATTTATATAATCTCCTTTATGCTGATATGTTCTTGCAAGCAGCGCCTGACAAGCAGTTTTGGAGATAAACTGCGTTCCTTTAAATGTTGGTTCTTCCAAACGCAAGTCATCATTACTCAGTATGGATTCCGCGTTTAATAGGTCGGTTAAGATCGCATCATATGTTTCTGCAACAGTATTTCTCGGAATTGCTGCGTCATCTATTGATAATATGGAAGTAACAACAGGAATTCCCAATGATGATGCCAGATCCCAATGTTCTCCCCACATACGCAAAAGATCAAAATGTGCAAGTGCGCGTATGGTCAATGCTTCTCCTTTTATATCATTCCTTAATTCTTCCGATAATAGCGGATCATCAATACCATCAATATTTGTTATGATCTGATTTGCGGTGTAAATCGTATTATAAATTGCGATCCAACAATTTTCCACATAAATATTGGAAGCAGTTAACGCCTTCAATCCGAATTCATCCAGATCTGCATTGTCATATCCACCGGTTGCACCATTATCGCTATAGGCATCGCACAATAATTGGTAATATCCGCCGTAATAATATTGGTTTTGCAAAGTATTGTATAAACCTATTCTTGCACTTTCCAAACTGGCAAGATCAGTGAACATGTCGCCATTTGCAACATCATTTGTAGATGTTTCTGTGAGAAATTTTTCACAGGAAGTAAATAAAAGGAGAATAAAAATAACCCCCGGAGTATAAATTTTATTTAGCTTTTTCATAATTCTTTTTTTTGATCTGAATTAAAATTTAAAGTTAAATCCCAGCATATAAGTTCTTGCTTGCGGATAAGCTGCATAATCCACGCCTGCTGTTTGTGGTGCTCCTCCACCTGTTGAACTTACTTCAGGATCAAAGCCTGTATATTTTGTAAAGATGTATGCATTTTGAACCTGAATATATACCCGCAAACTTTGATAATAATTTGTATTTGCAGGTTTAATTGTATATCCTAAACTCACTTCACGAATGCGTAAATGTGAACCATCTTCTATACTTTGGGAAGAGTTGGAATAATAATTATAATTAAATAAGGAAGCGCGCGGAATATCCGTAACATCACCCGGTTGTTGCCAACGATCATCGATAACGTGCGAATTATTTGCATATACCTGATATAAAAAATAATCCTCATCCCAACCATAATCACTCCATCCACCGGTCTGATATGTTGATCGGATTAAATTATATACATCATTACCAATAGTAAATGTTGCGGCAACACCAAGATCAAACTTTTTATATTTTACATTCGTGCTAAATCCTCCATAAAAATCAGGAGTTGCCTTTCCAATGATCACAGCATCATCATCATCAATTATTCCATCGCCATTAGTATCTGTATAAATAGGATCCCCGGTTTCAGGATCAACACCTTCGTAAGGAACACCCCAGAAAGACCCAACAGGCTGACCTTCTGCCAATATATGTGTAGAGGTAAGATCATTATATGCACTAATTAAAATACTATCTGTACTCAGGTCAATAATTTCGTTGTGCAAATAACTTATGTTAAATGAAAAAGACCAATCAAAATCTTTTCTGTCGATCAGATAGGTATTTGCAGATAATTCCACTCCACTGTTTTCAATATTTCCATAATTTCTTGTGATACTTCCAAATCCTGTAGTGCCGGGAATTACATCTTCACTTAACAGATCTGTTTTATTTCCTTTGTAATATTCAAGCGAACCATTTACTCTGCCATTCCATAATTCGTAATCAACTCCGATATTGAGCATTTTATTGGTTTGCCATTTTAGATTTTCATCTGCTAAATTGCGGGGACCAACTCCTGATTGACCGTTATAACCAACCGGCGACCAAAAAGAAATATATTGATAATTTCCAATTTCCTGATCACCTGTAATTCCATAACTCGCCCTTAATTTCAGGTCGGAAATAAATAAAGCACTTGGCCAAAAAGATTCATCGCTCAAATGCCATCCTGCAGAACCTGCCGGAAAAAATCCGAATTGATTTTCAGGAGAAAAACGGGAAGATCCGTCAGCTCTTGCGCTTAATGAAAATAAATATTTGCTTTGTATGTTATAATTAACTCTTCCTAAAAAGGAAACAAGCGCCCATCTGCTCGAAAAACTTTCACCACCAGTAATTAATGCCGCGCTGGAAACATCCTGAAGATCAGTACCTATCGGAAATCCCTGACCACTGATACTTAAATAATCGCTGTTCGATTCTTGCAAAGTAAATCCCGCAATCGTATTTATTGCGCTTTTATTATTTAATGGTTTGTCGTAACTCAAAATATTTTCCCCCAACCAAACGGTTTGTGTAAAATTGCTATTGGTAGCCTTTCCACCAACAGTTTCTGCATCTGTGGTTATGGGACTAAAAAAAATATCATCACTTAAATTAGTATAATCAATGCTCCAGGTACTGCGGAATTTTAATTGTTCCGTTATTTTGTATTCGCCGAAAATACTTCCGAGCGTGCGGAAACTTTTTGTTCCGGGCACAATTTCAATAGTTGAAAGAACAGGATTATCACTTAACCAACTCGCCTGATAATCTTCAAAATTGGCATAATTTCCATCCTCATCATACACAGGCATTAATGGAGAAGCGCCAATTGCATTCGTAACCGTTCCGGTATAAACATTATCATTTAAACTCCTTCTGTTGTTGGAAAACGTAAGCGATAAATTTTCGCCCATAGAAAATTTATCATTTATTTTATGGTCGAGATTTAATCTGCTGGAATATCTTTTATAATATGATTCTATTACAATACCTTGCTGGTCGAAATAAGAATTGCTGATAAAAAATGTTGTTTTATCATTTCCCCCCGATGCAGAAAATTCCACATCGTTTATTGGAGCATTCTGAAATATTTCATCCATCCAGTTCGTATTAACTCCTGTGTTCCATGTATCGGGCAATTCGTTTGTTGATAATGCAGGGTCATAATCCTCACCGAAAATTGTCGGGTCGGCATTATATGCATTTAGATCATTTAGCCTCGCTTCATTTATAAGAGCAACAAATTCTTCTGAACTTAAAAAATCAATTGGTCTGCTTACTTGCTGAATACCTGTATAATAATTAAGGCTGAAATTTGTTTTACCTGCCTTACCTCTTTTTGTCGTGATGAGAATAACTCCATTTGCTGCACGAGCACCATAAATGGAAGCAGCGGAAGCATCCTTTAATATTTCAATGGATTCAATATCATCCGGATTTATATCTGAAATAGAACTAATATTTTGTCCGTTGCCAACTGAATTTCCCTGCAGATCAAATGAGGTGGATATAGAAGAATTACTTTCGCTTATCATCGGAATTCCATCCACAACATATAACGGATTATTTTGTCCGCGTACACTCACCAATAAGCCTGCACCGGGTGTTCCGGAGGCATTTCGAATATCGATACCCGAAACTTTACCCTGTATACTTCCCGCAATATTCGAAATAGGTTGATCGGCAAATTCTTCATTTTTAGTGGAAGAAATAGAACCTGTAATATCGCTTTTCTTTTGTGAACCATATCCTACAACAATAACTTCATCCAATGCACTTTCTGATCGCAATAAAATAGTATAATTACCTGAACCGGAAAAATTTATTTCCTTTGATCTATATCCTACAAAAGAAATAATTAATGTTCCCGAAGTAACCGGTGATGATAAAACAAAAGCTCCGTCAATATCTGTGCCTGCACCTACAGTAGGATCACTCTGTAAACGAATATTCGCTCCCACGAGTGTTTCATTTGTGGTGGAATCGCGTACAACTCCGGTAATTGTAGTTTGTGCAAACATGGTTAAAACCACACATTGCAACAGGAATACAAGCAGTAATTTGTGTAATTGTTTAATCATATGAATGGGTTTTTAATATTATCGGGCAACAAAATATATTATGGAGCATCCTTACCATTTATCAACATATCTTCTTTTGTTTTTAAAAGATACAGATCTGGTTGAGCATATTTATATACTTTGAAATAAATATTGGTCGAGCTTTCATAAACACCTTCCATTTTAGTGATCTGGTTGGTCATTAATTGAACGAGATGGTCATTATCGCGACACATCACATTCACCTCGAGGTCGTATGCTCCGGTTGTCATTGCAAGAAAACTAACCTCAGGAAGTACGGCAATAATTTCAGCCACTTCCGAAACCTTATCCACCGGCCGCACTTTGATCAATATTTGCGCGTAAGTATGAAACCCAATTTTTTGAGGATTAACCCGACCTATTATTGTTAAAAGATTTTCCTCCACAAAAAAATTGAACCTATTGCGAATGGTTCCAACAGAAACGTTGAGTTCCTCTGCAATTTCTGTAAAACTCTTGCGGCCGTCTTTTATCAATAGCTCCAATACTTTGTAATCAAGTTCGTCTAATTGCATGTTCAGGATTTAGAAGTGGCATGCAAATTATGCAAGTTTTTACATGTTTTCCAAATTTTTTATACTTTTTTTCATGCCAAAGGGCATTTTTTTGCATTTTTTGCAAAATATAAGGTTTTTAAACAAGTATTAAATGCCAAAGCGAAAGTTCTAAATGTAAAGGTATTTAAGGTAAATTTGTAGTAAAAAATTACCCCATGAATAAGATCAAATTATCTATTTTTATTCTTATCATTTCTAATATTTACTCAGTAAATTCCCAAATAGTAAACGAAAGGGAACGACTAATTGGTGAAAGTTACTATAGATGGGATGATAATAAAGGGCTGCTGCTAAGTGACTCCACAATTTATTTTTACAACAACCATAATAATATAGTGATTGATCCTTATAAAACCTATCTTAAAAAATCTTTTGATTCTATTGAAGCATTTATTGCAAAACCTATTTATGAATATATAGAAGACAAATTTGTTTTATGGGAAAATCCAATATATATTCAATATCCAAATGAAATGCTACAATTTGATACTGCAATTAATTATACCGGAAATTTCGATAGTAATAGTTTTGATTATAAAAAAATAAACCTTTGGTCAAACGACAAGAAAGTGAGAACTATTACAATAGAATGTAATGAGATAAATTGTGAAAATAATGATACTACTATAATAATTTATGATTATAATACGGAAAATAAAATTTCAAAAAGACGGCAGTTGGATTATAATTTCGATTCTAACCTATTTGACACAAGTAACTTATATTATGAATACAGTTATTCAAATAATGTATTAATGAATTCAAAAAAAGTATATCAATATCCAGGACCAAAACAAACCTACATTTCTGATTACTATTTTTATGATGAGCAATTGCACTTACAAAAGTATAATTCATATAATGTTTCTTACCTTTTAAATATTAATTCTGATAGCCTACATAAAACCTTTACGTATAATGATGATAAATTAATAAACTTTAAATGCGAATCGCAACTCACTGATTCCCTCTGGACTGCAATATCGAATTTGGATTTTCAGTACTCTGAGAGCGTTCTTACAAGTATAAATGGTATCTTTGAACAAGCTCCTATTGTCATTGAATATTATTCAGGTGATGATGGGAAAACGGATTCCATAATCAAACATTCACTACCCTATCCATGGCCTGAAGGATACAAGGAATTTTTCATTTATGATACTTATCGAAATTTAATTGAATACAATTGTAGTGGAAATTCAAATCACTATGCCGTTAATATAAAATATACTTATGATAAATTTAATCGTATTTTATCTGATACCAGAACCTTTTACCCAATATACGAACAAGACTACATCCAAAAATATATTTATAAATACACACCAAATGGTAATATTGCGGTTGTTGAATTTCAGGGTGCATATTATGGAGACTCATTAAGTAATAAATTTACCAGACATTATTATTATGAAACAATACCGCTCACCTCACCTGCGGTAATAGAAAATCTTACAATTCTGGTTTTCCCGAATCCTACAAATAATACATTAAATATTACAGTGACTGGGTTTAATAATTCAGCACCACTTACCTTAAATATATTTAATGTTCAGGGACAAAATATTCTTAATAATGCGAATATTGATGGAGTTACAGGTATATCATTCATTGACATTTCCAATTTAGCTTCCGGTGTTTATTTTGTGGAAGTAAATGATCGCATAAACTCGTCCCGTCAAAAGGTTGTTATTTATTGATTGTCCTTACATCAAATTCTAATTCCGTCATAAAATTGACATGTTTGTTATGAAATATAATTATTTATATATTCTTCAAAAATTTGTTGTTATTTTACCCAAAAAATTACTATGCGTTTCCTCATTTTCGGATTAATTATGCTGTTTACAGCACAGCTATTTACTCAAACCAAACAAAACATCACTTCTAAAATTGAAAAAGTAATTGTGTTCACAAACGGTGCACAAATTACCAGAACTGCCAAAACAAACATAGAAAACGGCAAAACAGAACTTGTGTTCACCGATATCTCCCCATTTATCGACAAACAAAGTATACAGGTAAAAGGAGAAGGTCAATTTACGATCTTGTCGGTTGGGCACCAAATGAACTACCTCAAAGTGCAGGCAGTTTCTGAGGAAATACAACAACTGGAAAAAAGAAAGGACGAGTTGACTGAACAAATCACATATAATAATTCGATATTAAGTGTATATAAACAGGAACAATTGCTGATGGAAAAAAACCAAAGTATTGGTGGAAGTAATGTTGGTGTGAATACGGAAAATTTAAAAGCTGCTGCTGACTTCCAACGCACGCGTTTAACTGAAATATATCTTAAACAAAACGAACTGAATAAAAAAATAAAAGAGCTCAACGACGAGTCTCAAAAAATTGCGCAACAATTAAATACTTTGTTTGCAAAAAAAGAAAAACCCACTGCCGAAATTCATGTTATTGTATCTTCCAAAGCCGCAACCTCCGGCAATTTTGAGATCAGTTATTATGTGCTCAATGCCGGATGGTTTGCGAATTATGATCTGCGGGTAGATAATATTAATGATCCGGTGGAAATATATTATAAGGCAAATGTTTATCAAAACAGTGGTGAAGATTGGAAGGATGTTAAAGTAACATTAAGTAATGGAAATCCAAATGAAAGTGGTGTTGCACCCTTTTTATATCCATGGAGATTGTATTATGGTAATCCGGGTTACGTTCAAGGAAAAAAACAAAATTACACGAACACCGGAATTACAAGTGTGCGCGGTAAAATAACAGATCAACAAGGAGAACCTCTTCCGTTTGCCACAATACTTGTAAAAGGAACAACCGCAGGAACTGTAACTGATGCTGATGGAAATTATAGTTTGCAATTACCGGAGGGTTCAAATTATCTGGTATTTAATTACATAGGTTACAATAGTATCGAATTACCAATTTCCTCTAATCAGATAAATGTTATGATGGTTGAAAGTACAAATGTGCTTCAGGAAGTAGCAGTCAGAAGTAATGTTGTAAATAATTATGGTTTTAGTGGAGATACTAAGAGTTTATCAAACTCACAAAAGATTGAACTTAAAACCATCGCCCTCGAAACTAACTTTGAATACAAACCAACAACTTTCACTTACGATATAACAGAACCTTATACCATTTTAAATGATGGAAAGGTTTATACGATTGACATACAAGCTGTGGAAGTGAAAGCAGAATTCGAATATTTTGCAGTTCCTAAAATTGACAGAGATGCTTTCCTCACCGCAAAAATAACCGACTGGCAGGAACTTAATTTATTGACCGGTGAAGCGAATTTATTTTTTGAAGGAGCCTATCTCGGTAAAACAATTCTGGATATTGCCTATGCAAAAGACACTTTGAGTATTTCATTGGGAAGAGATAAGGGCGTAATAATTCAACGCAATAAATTAAAAGAATTTACGCAACGGCAATTTATTGGTGCAAATAAAAAAGAAATTATTGCCTACGAGATCGTCATTAAAAATAACAAACAACAACCGATCAAAATTGTAATTCAGGATCAGTTTCCGATCACAACGGAAAATGATATGGTAGTGGAAAAAATGGATTTCAGCGGTGGAAAAATTGAAGAGGAAACACAAATAATTACCTGGGAACTGAATCTCAATGCCAAGGAGGAAAAGAAATTATTGTTACAGTATAATGTGAAGTATCCGAAGGATAAGGTGCTGCTTATTGAATAGGGGGCACTAGAAGTTGGAAATAGGAAGTAGGAAATAGGACTTAGGATGACGATATACTTTTCTGAGATCTTCACCACAGAGTTACCGAAGGAATCTCTGTGGATTCGGAGGAAAAATTTTAAAATTACACTAGACTAATTTAGATCTTGATTGGAATAAAATTTTAATTTCCTATTGAAGATCTTTTAGGCCGCGAAGTCGCGAAGGACGCAAAGTTGCGCGAAGAAGTTTTAGTTGGAATTATATTTTAATTTCCTGTTATTAGCATAGTGCTCTTATGTGACTCTTTGGTATAGGAAATTAAATTAAATATCAAATTATATTCGATCCTTATGATAGTTTAACACCCTGCCCATCATCGATAGTAATTATCCAACAAATTATTTAATTTAATTAAAGCAATATTAAATGCTTCTTTCCCTTCATCGGAGGATGCTGGGAAATATTTTAATATACAATTCTCTACAGATATATTTTCATTGTAAAAATTTATTAGCCGTTCTAGATGTATCAAATATTCATTTTCAGGCCACTCAGGTCCAGCCAATTGCATACCTATGGGATCCCATTCTGCCATGATTTTATTTAATTCATCTTTGATATTCATAAGTTGCAAAATATTAGAAGATAAATATAAAAATTAAATAAATACCATGTCGAAAATCATGAAAATCCGCCCTCCCACAGAGTTCCTTCGGTAACTCTGTGGCGAAACTTCAGGGAGAATAATTCATAATTCCCTACCCTTTGTTTTCCTAATACCGGAAACCTGATTCACACTAAGGTCCTATTTCCTTTTCCAATGTCCTACGTCAGTCCCGTGTCTCGTGTCCCGTGTCCCACATCCTATTTCCTACTTCACTATTTTCGTGCTCTTCCTATAATCCCCCGCAACAAACTCCACTAAATAAACACCCGAAGATAAATTCAGATCCGTGAGATCCCATGCAATAAAATGTTGTCCCGGATTTGTATTATTGGAAACAATTTTTGTTGCAACTTTTTGTCCGAGATTATTAAAAAGATTAAATGATACCGGAGCATTTTCTGCTAATTCGAAATTTAAAATAATTCCATTTGTAAATATTGTTGGATAAACAGAAAGTGGAATTGTTTGAATATCTTCGATATTAGTAGGCACTCTGAAAAATGCAGTGATGGTATCTGATTGTGTAAGCGTTGTCATTGTAGAATCCCAACCCGGAGAAAATGTTGCGTGATTTGCTTCCCAATGATCGAAAACATAAGCGCCTATATCGTTGGAATATGCAATTAATTTATTTTCCATGCCACCGAAATACGTTCCGTTCCAGGGAAGGTCGTGATGTGTTAAAGTATTTATTTTTATATATCCTGCTTCAGGAGGATCAACTTTAAATGTGATATCAAATGGTCCGGTGAGTTCGTAACATTCACTCATTCCGGGATATAATAATTCACATCTTTCTTCTATCCATCCTCGCAATTCCATAAAATTTTCATGCCATTCCTCATATGTTCCGTACCATCTTTCAGCATGCATTGCCATTTCAGGTTCTATCACGGCCATCATACTATCCAATGAATACAACATGTTTTCACAACTGAAAGTTGTGTTGTACAAATCCGTATATCTCGATAAATAAAATTGTTCGAATTCAGGATTTGTGCGCAATTTATTCATGAGACGCACATGACCTTCTCCATCAAAATAACTTGGTGGAAACCAATCCGGATCATATTCATCAACATCACATGGCAATGCTTCGGGACCAACCGTTGGCACACCGGAATAATTAATATAAAATCCAAATGTTGCGTCAAGATCCCATAAAGTATAACCCCATTTTTGATGTGTTCCTTCCGGATTAAATCCGCGCCAAACTGCTGTATTATAGATCAACCAATCTTTACAAACGGAGGAAGTATTCACGCACATATAATCCACAAGACTATAAATATCTAAAAGATCAGTTACTTTTTCATAATTGCTATCAATCGTAAGATCATTATCATCGGCAAGGTCGCGCAGATCGTCCCATGCATCTTCTGTTGCATCACCACCATATTCGCTCCAGGTATTTCCCCAGGTCATTTGATATTGCAGATCGTATTTACCCTGATTGTAATAAAATTCTGTAAAATCATGATCATCTGTTTTTTCGCGGAAAGAATATACTCCCCAATATTCTCCATTTAAATAAACGATACATCTTGCAGATGTTCTCACATCCAATAACAGATCATCATTTTTTGCCAGCATCTGAATATAATCATCGCGCATATGTGCACTTCCTTCGTTCTCCCAATGGTGAGCCGCAGGATAATTATCGTCACCCGCTGCGCGGAATATCATTCGCTGAAATTCATCTCTTTCCGACACATCAAAAAACTTTTCTTTTAATGCATTGCTATATCCGAATTCATCCCTGCTCACCCAATCGATACTGCGCTGATCATTTGCCCAACTGTCTTGTCCGTGCGAATTTAATTCTCCGTACGATCTTGTTTTACTATCGAGATCAGTCCCGAATATTTCAATTGATCCAATAGGTTCCAGATCCTGATCTCCGTTTGCTAATTCCAATAAAGTATCTGCTGCTATTGATACAACACTCAAGGTATGACTCACATTAATAAAATACGTATTAAATTGAATCTTGCCCGGAAGAATATCAGGATCAGCCGTAAAAGTTCTCGCTTTTAAAACCGTTGTGTTTTCTATTAATATAGAATCGGTATATAATGGATCGCTCAATTTTGGTTCTGTTCCATCCAAAGTATAATGCATTTCTCCACCTGGTTCCAATGTTGAAATACTGACATAAACAGGAGTATTATAAAATCCGCCCGCTAAACTCATTTCAGGTCTGTCGGTATAATCTGAAAACATAAGTGCAGCATTATTTGTGGCACCCGGAGTTGGGTTGGTACAAATTTTCCAATCAAAGGCACCATCAACACTTCGGGCTCTTGCGTGATGCGTTAATGTAAAATTCATGGTAAGTGAATCCAGAATATTTAATGCGGCATCCGATAAAATAATTTGATCGGGATTATTTTTAGTTTGTGTAAGTCTGAAATTAACATGGTAAATACCGCCTTCCACAAGATCCCTACCGGAACACCAAAATAATATAAACCCATTTGCAGGAATTACAACTCCGGCCGGAATTGTCCATTTATTTAATTCATCATCGTCATCACTCAAATGATATCCGCTCAGATCAACATCCAATCCACTATTATTATAAAGTTCGAACCAATCTTCAAAATCACTGTGGTTGTCTGCAAATTGTTTCCAATTGGATGCAGAATATTCATTAATAACTACCTGACCATTGACCTGAGTGCATAAAAGTGCTAAGAGGAGAACGAGTACTTGACGCATGCTATATATTTTTTGTGTAAATATAAAGTTAATTTCAGGTAAAGTCTGTGACACGGGACACAGGATGCAGGACACGGGACTGGACATAGGACATGGGAAGGGGATGTAGGACAGGGATTGATGCACCGGAAGGGAATTGGACCTATTACTTTTAGGTTTCGTTAAACATTTTGACGTGAAAGTCATTGCGAGAAATTACGCAGTAATTTCGAAGCAATCTCCGCAATGTTACCTTAATTTACCAAAAGAATTGCACTCCGGAACCAGTGGCAGGTGAGAAACACCTTGCCACGGCGTGGGACAATTGTCAATTATCAATTGTCAATTTTTTTCGCGATCGTAACCCCCATCTCCGAAACTATCTTCAAATTTCCATCCTCAAGTACGACCTTTTTATTGTTATTGGATGCAAAAAAGATATTAGTACTTTCCCAATCGAACATCTTATCGGGATGATCTAATTCCCTGGCGTCGGCTAAATTGTCTCCGCGCCAAATATACATCATGTAAATACTGTTTTCTTTGAAATTGATTCTTGCTAAGGTTAAATAAGCATTCATTTGCGAACGTGCTGCACTTCCTAAAATTTCTACATTTAAAAAACCGCCGTTTTCCATCGCTGTTTCTTTCCACATTTGGCCGGGACCATTGGCAAATTCATCAGCACTTGTATGCCATGCATCTGCAATAAGGTGATAATTACCGGAAAATAACCCGTTGAGCATTGCCATCGTTCTGGAATTATAACCATCCTCTGTTTCTTTTATTTCTGTTCCATCCTTTAGTAAAACATCAAATCCTCCAGAAGTAGAAAAATTAACTAATAATCTGTCGAATTCATCAAATTGAACAGATATTTTTGATTTGTCATCCAATACATAATTACCTGTATAATTTTTTATTAAAGCAGGATCGGGCACTTCATTAATTCCCCTTAATATATCATATGTTTTTAGTGCATAATCATCAGATATTTTTCCTCCAATATTTACATTCACAATTACACAGGTTTTTGTTTGCTGATTAAATCCTATGAACGTGCTCAAAGAAATTCCATTTCCGCCGTTATGCCATATCATTTTACCATCCGGCGAATCCATTATCACCCATCCATAACCATAATAGGTATCTCCATCAGGATATTCTTTAATATGCGGAGTAAAATATTTTACTTTTGCCGCATTATTTAAAATTTTCTCTCCTTCCAATGCCAAGGTCCATTTATACATATCATCAAGAGTGCTCAAAATACCACCGTTCGCTTTTAAATGCCAACCCGGGCTAATTCCATTAAATCGCTCCGACATGGTGCCCCATCTTTCCCCCTCTGAAGTATAACCTACACTTAGAGTGTTAGGATCATATTGTGGAATTATATATCCAGTATGTAACATACCGGCAGGAACAAAAATTTCATCGTGCAAAAATTGTTCGTATGTTTTACCTGATAATTTTTCGATTAAAATTCCCAATATTGAAAATCCAACATTTGAATATTCATACATTTCACCGGGAGTAAAAATTAGATCCTCAGAAAATGCAAGATCCATAAAATCTTCTGCGCTGATTTGTTCAAAATCGTCACCAATTGCTCCGGTAAACCCTGCCGAATGTGTAAGTAAATGATGTAAAGTGATCGTTTTTTTGTCAACCGGTAGTTCCGGAAAATATTTACTCAGCAGATCACCCGTGTTTAACTTTCCCATCATTTCCAATTTCAATATTGCTGCACCTGTAAATTGTTTGGTAATAGACCCAATATCAAAAACCGAATTTCCATCTTCTGACATTTCCGTTTCTCTATCCTTCCACCCGTAACCCTCCTTTAAAATAATTTTCCCTTCATGCGCAACTAATACATTACCGGAAAAATTATTTGCCTCCGCCTTTTTAAAAAAATTATCTATTTGCTCTGCATATTCATTTTGGGTAAATACAACAATTGCAGAAAACATTACAAAGAGAAAAATTACTATTTTTTTCATAGATCGGTCATTTAGAAAATGCTAAATAACAGGTTTTTATTTCAGTAAACTAGCAATTAACCTTAATTTGCCTTTATTAATGTAAATTAATGAGTTATGAGTTATGAGTAATGAGTAATGAGTTCGTAAGCCAGAGCCTTGACTTACTCATGATTATTGTCCGTTGGCGAGTGGTGAGTGCTGAGTAGTGAGTATCCTCCGAATTGAAATTAACGTTTAGATTGAAAATTATCTCCTTTGTAGAGACGCAATGCATTGCGTCTCTACAAAAGAGATAATTTTCAACCATTATTACTGCAACGGTGTCCTATTTTCATCCACTTGTCTCCTGACCAATGACTCCTGACACTAAACCCACCCTACCTCTGCGCCCTCTGCACCTCTGCGTCCCCTGCGTCCTCTGCGTGAAATTTTTATTCCACTATTTAATCCTTTTTATTAACCCTGCGTGAAAATATACCCAAATCCCATTTCCTATGTCCATTTCCAATGTCCTATGTCAGTCCTGTGTCCCGTGTCCCGTGTCCAATATCCTATGTCCCCCTAAACCAGAAACGTCACCAAAGCCTTCCTCACACTTTCCCGGAATTCTTTTTTATTTATATTTAATTCAATATCCTCGTGACGAAAATATTGAATTATATTTTCTGTCGCCATGTTGCCGGTAAGATCATCTGCAGCCATCGGACAACCACCAAAACCTTTTATTGCACCATCAAATCTTCTGCAACCACTTTTATAAGCTGCATCAATTTTTTCCAACCAGGCATCGGGTGTTGTATGCAAATGTGCACCGAATTCCACTGCCGGAAATTTCGGAATTAAATAGGAAAATAAATATTCAATGGATTCCGGATTTGCAATACCAATGGTATCCGCCAGTGAAATATACTTAATATTCATCTGCACCATTTTCTCCACCCATTCTGCGGCAACCTCTGCACTCCAGGGATCTCCGTATGGATTCCCGAAGCCCATGGAAATATAGATCATCAATTGTTTGCCGTTATCATCACACAATTGTTTTATTTCTTTTACGCGATCAACACTTTCCGTGATAGAAGAATTGATATTGCGCTGCTGAAATGTTTCGGAAATAGAAAACGGAAATCCCAGATAATGTATTCTTTCAAATTGAACTGCATCCTCAGCACCGCGAACATTTCCGATAATTGCGAGTAATTTTGATTTCGTTCCGGAAAGATCCAATTGTTTTAATACCTCCGCAGTATCTGCCATTTGCGGTATTGCCTTTGGTGAGACAAAACTTCCGAAATCAATGGTATCAAATCCAACCTTTAATAATTGATTGATATATGCCACCTTTTTTTCAGTAGAGATAAATTCATGAATACCCTGCATTGCATCGCGTGGACATTCTACTAATTTTATTTTTTCGGGCATAATAATTTAATTTTCATCATTAATCGTAATTAATGGTTTTGGTTCCGGTATTATTAGTTCGGGATTAAATTCTGGAAAAAATTGAGTTTTCATTGCAGGAGTTAATTGTTTGATATCCAAAAAATACCAGTTCGATCCTGCATCCATGGAAACAGCAAGCAAAGTGCTTTCACTAATCATTCTGCCACCGGTATATTTCATATACACTGTTTGTGTGATGGTAGAATGTAATTCGGTTCCGGCTTCAAATACAGCACCCGGTTCACCAACCGTTGCTGAATCAACAAATACACCATCGGCTTTCATATCGTCCATCATCTGTTTAACCATCGATTCCAGAACTTCTTTTCCACCTGCTATCTCGAGAATTTTAGGATAGGTATAATCCAATAAACTATTATAGTTCTCATCTTTAAAAGCAGTTACCATTTTTTCTGCTTGCGATTTAATATTTTCAGATACGGTTTGTGTATTTGCAAATAAAAAATAAAAAAGAAACGGAATGAGTATTAAATTTTTTTTCATGAGTGTATAAATTCTTTAAGTAAACTTTAATTTAAATTGTAACAATAATTATTACATGCATACTTTTTTTGCCACGAAGGCACTAAGACACGAAGAATTCACTAAGTATTCTTTGTGATACCTTCGTGTCTTAGTGCCTTAGTGGCTATTGAATTTTCATACAACAACATTCACGATCTTCCCCTTCACGATGATCACTTTTTTAGGCGTTTTACCTTCCGTCCATTTAATTACAGATTCTAACGCTAAAACAGTTCTTTCTATTTCTTCCGTTGGCATATCCAAAGGTAATTCAACATTCGCTCGCGCTTTTCCGTTTATGGAAACGGGATAATTAAAGGAATTCTCTACCAGATATTTTTCTTCAAATACCGGCCAGCTTGCTGCGTGAATACTTCCCTTGTTTCCTATTTTTTCCCATAATTCTTCCGCAATAAATGGAGCAAATGGAGCAACCAATACCAACACCTTCTCCAACACTTCTTTTTTATAACACTTTAATGTTCCTAATTCGTTCACACAGATCATAAAGGCGCTCACTGCGGTATTAAATCCCAATCTTTCTATATCCTCACCCGCCTTTTTAATTGTTTTATGCAATATTTTTAATTCTTCACAAGTAGCTTTTTCATCAGTAACTTTTACATTGCCATTCTCGTCAATAAATAATCGCCATAATTTTCGCAAGAAACCGTAAACACCTGTTATACCTTTGGTATCCCAGGGTTTACCTGCGTCCAATGGGCCTAAAAACATTTCGTAAACGCGAAAACAATCGGCACCATATTCGTCTATCACTTCATCGGGGTTTACAACATTGTGTTTTGATTTGGACATTTTCTCCAATTCGGTCCCACAATAAAATTTACCTCCCTCCAGAATAAATTCAGCATTTGCAAAATCACTTCTCCATTTTTTAAAGGCCTCAATATCTAGAACATCACCATCAACCAATTTCGTATCAACACGTAATTCAGTTACCTCATAATTTTCTTTCTCCGATTTTGTCACAAATAAATTAGTTCCACTCACACGATACACAATTTTTGAAAATCCCTGAATCATCCCTTGATTCACTAATTTTTTATATGGTTCATCCATCGGCACCAATCCAATGTCAAATAAAAACTTATTCCACATTCGTGAATATAATAAATGTCCAACCGCATGTTCAGTTCCACCTATATAAAAGTCAACATCCTTCCAATAATTTAATTTCTCTTTCGATGCAAACGCATTTTCATTATCCACATCCATGTACCTATAAAAATACCAGCTCGACCCTGCATAACCCGGCATGGTATCTGTTTCACGGGTTGTATTATCCGGTAAATTCACCCAATCTTTTAGAGATGATAAAGGAGATTTTCCTGCTCCACTCGGCTTATATGTTTCCACTTCAGGAAGTATTACCGGCAGATCCTTTTCCGATAATAAATACGGAATTTCATTTTTATAATAAACAGGAAATGGTTCACCCCAATATCGCTGACGTGAATATCCCGCATCACGCATACGGAAATTAATTTTGCGTTTTCCAATTCCTTTATTTTCAATTTGTATTAAAATAGTTTTTATTGCATCCTTAACATCAAGCCCATTTAACAGATCAGAATTTATCATTTTACCGATCTTATCTTCCCTTTCCGCATTTGGATATTGCGATTGATCAACAACATCTATTATATCAATTCCAAATTTAATTGCAAATGCTCTGTCTCTCTCATCGTTACTCGGAACCGCCATGATAGCGCCGGTTCCATATCCTGCCAACACATATTCCGCTATATAAATTGGTATATTTTTTGGAGTAAAAGGATTAATTGCATACGCTCCCGTAAATTGTCCAGTTACCTTTTTTACTTCACTTATTCTGTCGCGTTCACTTCTGCTTTTTACATATTTAATGTATTCTTCAACTTCAATTCTTTTATCAGATGTTGTAATTTTAGAAACCAATTCATGTTCCGGCGCCAACACCATAAAAGTCGCACCGAAAATTGTATCTGGACGAGTAGTAAATATCTGGATAGCACCCCCCGCGCCCCCCTGGAGGGGGGACTGCTCTAAGTCATGATTTATTCTAAAATTAATTAATGCACCTTCACTTTTTCCAATCCAGTTGCGCTGCATTTCTTTCATACTGTCGCTGAAATCAACACGATCCAAACCTTCCAATAATCTTTCCGCAAAATTGGTGATGCGCAAAAACCATTGGCGCATTTTAATTTTTTCAACCGGATGTCCGCCACGTTCACTCACTCCGTCTTTTACTTCATCATTCGCCAAAACAGTTCCCAATATTTCGCACCACCAAACTTCCGCATGATCTAAATACGCCAATCGAAATTGCATTAAAAATCGTTGCTGTTCTTCCTCCGAATATTTATTCCATTGCTCTGCAGAAATTAATTGTTCACATTTATCAAGATCAAATAATTTTTTGCTTCCTTCCGTATTTAAAATGGTTATTAAAGATTCAAGATATTCTGCCTTATCATTAAATGGATTATACCAGCATTTAAATAATTGCATGAAAATCCACTGCGTCCATTTATAAAATTTCGGATCGCTGGTGCGCACTTCCCGGCTCCAGTCGAACGAAAAGCCGAGGTTTTCTAATTGCTCGCGATAGCGGACAATGTTTTGTTCCGTTGATACAGCGGGATGGATACCCGTTTGAATGGCATACTGTTCCGCTGGAAGCCCGAAAGAATCGTAGCCCATGGGGTGCAGCACATTGAAACCACACATTCTTTTGTAACGCGCCAGTATGTCGGTGGCGATATAACC